>NC_014729.1:1410272-2115408 GCF_000172995.2 Halogeometricum borinquense DSM 11551 | reverse complement strand
AGTTCGGCGTCGCCGTTAACGACGTGCAAACGTTCGGGACCGACTTACCGACTGCGCTCCGGCGAATGGCCGAACGGACACCGAGTCAGCGACTCGATGATTTCACCGAAAACCTCACGAGCGTTCTCACCAGCGGACAGAGCCTCTCGGCGTTCCTCCACGAGCAGTACGACCGGTTCCAAGCCGAATCGGAGGCCCAACAGCAACAGTACCTCGAACTGCTGGCGACGTTCGCGGAAGTGTACGTCACTGTCCTCGTGGCGGGACCGCTGTTTTTGATCACGATTCTTGTTGTCGTCGGATTGGTCATGCAAGATACCCTTCCGCTTCTCCGAGTCATCATCTATCTCGGCCTCCCGCTGGCTAGCGTCGCGTTCGTCGTCTACGTTGACAGCGTCACCGAGTCGCTTCGCGCCCCCGGACGGACCGGTTCCGTCGCCGATGCGGACGACGCTTCGGGAGAATCGAACGCTCCCGTCGCTGTCACGGACGCCGAGGCCGAGATAGTCACCGCCGACGGTGGCGTCCTCGAAAACGACAGGTGGCGGGCGAACCGAGAGCGACTGGCGGTGTACGACCGACTGTCGGTGGCAACGCGTGCTCTTTCCCAACCCGGACAGAGCATGCTCGAAAATCCGCTATACACGCTGGCAGTGACGCTCCCGCTCGGCCTCATCTGGATTGCGCTAACCCTAGATGTTCGGTCGGCAGTCCAGACGCTCCGGGCCGCCGTCCTCCCGGGCCTCGAAGGGGAATGGACGGCGTTTGCCGCCGTCGTGGACGGCCCGCTTGTCGAACTGACGCTTCTGTCCATGGGCGGAATCACGCTCGCCTATGAGCTTCGGAAGCGTCGCCTGAAGGCGATAGAGCGGGAAATGCCGGATTTCCTCGACCGGATGGCGAGCGTCAACGAGGCGGGCGTCACCGTCGTCAAAAGCCTGCACCGACTCGCACAGAGCGACCTCGGTCCCATCAGCGAGGAACTCCGGCGGACGTGGCGCGACATCCAGTGGGGTGCGTCACTCCGGAACGCCCTCCGTGGGTTCGACCGTCGAGCGCAAGTTCCGATGGTTTCTCGCGCGGTGACGCTCATCATGAACGCCGTCGCCGCCAGCGGTGAGGTCGCGCCGGTTCTCCGTATCGCCGCGAACGAAGCGCAGGACAGTCGCCGTCTGCTCCGCGAGCGCCGACAGGAGATGATGACCTACCTCGTCGTCATCTATATCTCGTTTTTCGTCTTCCTCGGCATCGTCGTCGCGTTGACGCTGGCGTTCATTCCATCTGTCGAAGCGGCGAGTCAGTCGTCAGCCATCAGTAGCGGTGAGGTACAGGGTGTCTCGACCGGTGTATTCTCCGGACTCAGCGACGTTGATACGACCGCGTACGAACTGCTGTTCTTCCACGCGGCGACGATTCAGGCGATTTGCTCGGGTCTCATCGCCGGACAACTCGGTGAAGGGCGCGTGTTCGACGGCCTGAAACACGCCGTCGTCCTCCTCACAGTTTCCTACGCTCTCTTTGTATTCCTCTGACACCGCTTTTCTCTATTCACCGCTCCGGAGTCGTGGACGCTTAGTAGACGCCCCACGTTCCGCCACTATGGTCCGCGACGACCGGTCGCTCCCCGACGACGCCGAGACGCCGCACGAGACGTACGACCGCATCGCCGAACATTTCTCCTCGACGCGCGAGTACCCGTGGCCCGAAGTGGAGTCGTTCCTCGATGACTACGCCGCGGATGCGACGGACGCGGCTTCTGTAACGATGGGTTCCGCGGAAGCTGATTCCGAGGTCGAGACGCCGCCAGCGCGGGGGCTTGACCTCGGATGCGGCAACGGCCGCCACGCCGAGGTGATGGCCGAACACGTCGAATCGGTCGTCGCGCTCGACGCGAGTCGGGGACTCCTCGACCAGGCCCGCGAACGGTCCGCAGAACGAGGATTCTCGGCGAATCTCGTACAGGGAGACGCCGCGTCGCTCCCCCTCCGTGACGACAGTGTTTCTCTTGCCGTCTACGTAGCGACGTTGCACCACCTCAGACCGCGTTCGGCGCGCGTAGCGAGCCTCTCGGAACTCGCGCGCGTCCTTGCGCCGGGTGGTCGCGCCCTCGTCAGCGCGTGGTCCGTGGAACACGACCGATTCGATGCTACGGACGGATTCGACACGACCGTAGATTGGACGCTCCCCGGCGGCGAACCAGTCCCGCGCTACTACCACATCTACGACACTGACGAGTTCGCGGCTGACCTCGAAGATTCAACGCTCTCGGTGGTCGAGTCGTTCGTCTCTAGCGGCAACTGCTATGCCGTCGTCGCCCCGGCGGATGACCCTGCAATCACTGATTCGTGCTAACATGAACCGGGTGGTCGGATTGTCCGCATTCGTGCTTTGCGTTTAAGAATATTCGGCAGTAACTGTACGACAGCATGACAGAGATGGGTGATGCGGAGTCGTACGACGTTGTGGTGATTGGTGGGGGTCCGGCGGGACTACAGACCGCGCTCTACACGGCCCGACTCGGGCACGATACGGCAGTCGTAGACCGGGGTGGTGGCCGCGCCGCGATGATGCTCGACACGCACAACGTGATCGGCGTTACCGAGGAGGTTTCGGGTAACGAACTCCTCCAGACGGCCCGAGAGCAGGTCGAATCGTACGGTGCAGACTTTCACCGTGACCTCGTGACGGAGGCGACGCGGCTGGACGACGGTCGGTTCCACCTCGTTGGCAACAACAGCGAGTTCGTCGCCGACAGAATCGTCCTCGGGATGGGGTTCAACGACGAACGGCCGGAGCCGCCGGTGCCGCGGACGGGCAAAGGCCTGCACTACTGTCTGCACTGCGACGCCTACATGTTCATCGACCGCCCGGTGTTCGTGATGGGAACCGGCGAGTCGGCGGCCCACGTGGCGATGATTATGCTCAACTTCACCGACGAGGTGGATATTCTGCTTCGCGGTGAGGAACCGGCGTGGAGCGAGGAGACGGACGAACGACTCCGTGCGCATCCGATTGACATCATCGAGACTGAAATCTCCGGAATGCGGAAGTCCGATAACGGGTGGTTGGAAGCGTTCGAGTTCGAGGACGGCACCGTCCGCAACTACCGCGGCGGGTTCCCGATGTACGGGTCGAACTACAGCACCGACCTCGCAGAACAGTTGGGGTGCGACCTCAACGAGGACGGCACCGTTGCCGTCTCCGAAGACGGCGAGACGAGCGTCGAAGGCGTCTACGCCGTCGGCGATATCACGCCCGGCCACAACCAGATTCCCGTCGCCATGGGGAAGGGCGCACAGGCCGGTCTCGCCATCCACTACGAACTGCGCGAGTTCCCACGGAGTCTGGACGATGTGCGTGAGAACGGCGCTGTGACGCGTGATGAAGTGCCGGGGTTGGGTGACAGAATCCACGCCGCCGCCGACGAGTTCGAGGAGGCACGCGCGCCACCCATCCAGTCCCCGGAAGTCGAATCGGCAGTTGACGACGACTGATTCACGGATCGAAAAAGTAACATCCTTATTCCGGCGTCGAAAACAAGAGAGTGAACGTTGTTCGCCCCCGTCTACGGGACGGGGGTAAGCGTCGATGTCGCCACCGACGAAGTGGGTGGCGGCTCGGGGCGCGAATGAACAGCGTGAGTCAGCGCCGGTGTTGAGACAGACGCAGTCTGTCGATGCTCGGTGCGAACGAAGTGAGCGCCGGTGGTCTAGTGGCAGGACCTGAGCCTTCCAAGCTCATGGCCCGGGTTCAAATCCCGGCCGGCGCATTCCCTACGGTCGTTTGCCGGCCGACGTTCGGTGAACTCCCGGCCGGCGTATTTTTGCTGCACACTATTTCAATCGCTTGTCACCGGTCTCGGACTCTCTACCCGCGACGTGAGATAGTACGTCACGAGAAAAATACCGGTCGCGACGATGATGAACGCCGCCGCCGTGAGGAAGGCGGCCGTGGTCGAAACGACATCTTTGATCGTCCCGACGAGCGCCGGTCCCGCGACCTGCCCGATTTTCCACGAGATGGAGCGAAGCGACATACTCGACGCTACGGAGTCGAATCGCTCGCCCTCTTCGACGAACAACGCCATGCTCGCGGGGAGGCGAATACTGTCTGCGACGCCGAGGACGCCGTAGGCGGCGAACAGCGCGAAGAACGCCCCGCCCAAGGCCTGCGTTTTTCCGAAGGCGCTGAACTCGATAGGAGTTACGACGCCCTCAAAATAGAGTGCAAGGGGAATGAGCGCCGTCCCGATACCGTAGAGCGCCGCGCCGACGGCGACGAACCAGTGTTTCGAGCCTAACCTGTCGGTCAGATCGCCCATGTAGCCCTGCGCGACCGTCTTCGTCAACTTGCCTCCGGCCAGAATCCAGCCGATAGCGAAGGCGTTGATCCCGAACTGCTTGTGCGCGAAGATGGGTAGAAAGATGATAACCGCCATCTTGCCGACGCTGAACGCGAGGCGGAAGAAGACCAACGAGCGAATCATCGGCCGATCAAGGAGGGCACGCAGTGTCTCTGTCCCCGTCGCTTCCTCAGGGTCTTTTCGACCGCCGGGGTTCTCACGCAGGTAGCGCCAAACGAGCAGGAACGCCGCGATAGTGACGGCGCTGAGTGCCATATAGACGACGTACGTCTGGTAAGCGTACAACAGGTACCCGCCGATCACGTCGCCCGCGAGACTAGAGAACGCGGCGACTTGGTTGTACGCGCCCAACCACCGACCGCTGGAGTCGTCGGGGCTGATCTCGCCGACGACGGTCGAACCGGTTATCCAGAGGAGGCTTGCCCCGAGTCCCTGCACCATTCGCATGAGGACGACGTGCGTCGAGTTTTGAACTTGCGTGAACCCGATGAAGACGGCGACGTTGACCACGAGTCCGGCGAGAAGGTAGTGCTTGGCGTTGCCGGTGTCCACTTTGCGACCGAGCGGGAGGACGATAAGCAGTTGGACCACGGCGAATGCGGTGCCGAACAGACCCTCCACGAAGCCCGTCGTTCCGAACTGATCGGCGTAGAGCGCGAGGGCGATGAGAATCGTCGAGTACGCCTGACTCCGGGCGAACGCGGTGCCCGCCAGCGCGGCGAATTCTCTGTCCTTGAGGAGTCCCAACGATCCCCCGACGCTCCGTGCCATCGGTATTCGAATCGAAATGGTACGCGGAGTTAAATCACAGTATCTGGGAAGCCTATGCGGGGTAGTCCCAGTACGAGATAAACGCGTAACAGGGGTTCTGGCGGCTATAACCCGGAATAGCGACGGTGCTCCGTATTCGACGAGATCGACCGGAGGACAGCGGCACGGCTGTCGAAGTAGAATGCGGTATGAATGGTGGACGACGGGGTTGCCCGGCGTTCCGGTGCGGGGAATCCCGGTTGCCTCCTCCACCCCGCAATCCCTCGAGCGACATACGTCCGGTGATCCGCTGCTCGCTTCCGCGCCTGGCGGAGTGTCACCGACGAACCGCGGTTCAGCCGACCCTGCGGACGACTTCCACGGACCGCTGTCCCCGACGGACGAGGCTTCTGCGTTGGCTCCCGGGGCCCGTACCGGTCTGACCGGACGCACCCGGGTTCGGTCCCCGCTAAAGGCCGAAGTTGCGGGTAAAGGGCAGGGCCTAGCTGCCCGACCTAGTCCATCAACCGATTAGCCGGCGGTGCATAAGGGACTTTCGACTCGTATCTCCACAAAATCGGAAGACAGCGCCGTGATTGCGGTTGTAGAACGCTTGCGTCCGGCCTCAAGAGAGGACGCGCCGTGAGTAGACCCCGGCGGCGACGGGAACAACGGCGGTGAGCGCGATAACAGCCCACCGATGGTTTGCAATCCACGCGTACTGCGACGGGAAACTGAACAGCAGCGTTTGGTCGAGGGAGAACGCCCAGATCACGGCGAACGCAAGCATCGCCACGCCGAGGACAAGCGTTAATCCCGCGATGATAGCGGGTTCTGTCCGCTCTTGTGCCCCCGCGAGGAAGATGATGATTCCGAGGAGAGCAAAGAACCCAACGACGGAGATGCCGACGGGTCCAGCGGCATAGTAGTCGGCAACGCTGGCGTTCGACCCCGAGATGAGCAGTGCGGGGGCGAAAACCACGAGTGCGAGGAGGAGCGACGCAACAGCACCCACGGTCGGAGCGACGGTGTCGTTTGCCATATCGGGCGTCCGAGCGCCCGAGAAGTAAAAGGTTCGAGATACGTTGCGGCCGCACACGATTTCCGTGAGGAAGGGAAACGAGTAAACCGACGGATCCGAGTCGATAGGTATGGAAAGCGTAGCAGTCATCGGCGCGTCGATGACCCAGTTCGGGCAACGCGACGCGTGGATACGCGAATTGCTCGCTGAGGCCGGTCAAGCCTGTCTCGACGACGCTGGCGTCTCGCCCGACGCCATCGATCACCTCTATGTCTCGAACATGGCCAGCGGCGAGTTCGAGGGGCAAACGGGCGTTCCGAACGCGCTCGCCCACGACCTCTCGGCGCTTCCGGCCTACACCGCGCGCATCGACCAAACGTCGTCGTCCGGCGGCGCGGGTATCTACGCCGCGTGGCAGTCCGTCGCCTCCGGCGCATCGGAGATGACGCTCCTCGTCGGCGGCGAGAAGATGACGCACCGAACCACGGCGGAAGCCACGGACGTTATCGCCTCGCTCACCCATCCCGCCGAGTACAAACACGGCGTCACGCTGCCCTCGTTTGCGGGTCTGACGGCGCGTCTGTACCTCGACACGTACGACGCGCCGCGGGAGTCACTCGGGAAAGTGGCGGTCAAGAACCACAAAAACGGCGTGGACAACCCTCACGCGCAGTTCCGGAAGGAAGTCGATCTGGACACCGTCCTCGACTCGCCAATCGTCGCGGACCCGCTTCGTCTGTACGACTTCTGTCCCATCACTGACGGCTCTGCGGCCCTGATGCTCTGTCCGGAATCGGTCGCCCGCGAGTATACCGACGAGTACGTCGTCATCTCGGGAATCGGCGGCGCGACGGATACGCACGTCGTCCACGAACGCGCCGACCCGACAACGATGGGCGGCGTCGTCAACTCCTCCGAGCAGGCGTACGAGATGGCCGACCTCGAACCCGACGACATCGACGTGGCGGAACTGCACGACATGTTTACGATTCTCGAATTCCTCCAGTCAGAAGATCTCGGCTTCTTCGAGAAAGGAGAGGGCTGGAAGGCTGTCGAGGAGGGTGTTACCGACCGCGACGGCGACCTGCCGATAAACACCTCGGGTGGGTTGAAGTCGAAGGGACATCCCTTAGGCGCATCCGGCGTGGCACAGGCGTACGAGATTTACGCGCAGTTGATGGGCGAAGCCGGCGACCGGCAGGTTGAGGCACAGACGGGACTGGCCTGCAACGTCGGCGGGTTCGGCAACTGCGTAACGACGACCATCATGGAGGCACGACGATGACAGCAGAGCACGAAATGGAGGCGTACCGCTACCCCGACGGGAGCATCACCTATCCCGGTCATCCGCTCGGCCCCGGCGGCGAGGAACCCATCGGAACGGTCGATCTGAGCGAGTACACGGCCGAAGTCGTGACGTGGACGACCGCAACGGCGACACCGCCGGGTGTTCGCCAGCCCAACCACCTCGCCATCGTTGAGTTCGACGTGGACGGCGAACCCGTACGCGCCATCGGCCAACTCACGAGCGGCGATGTAGAAATCGGTGACGAGGTTCGCGCGGTCTACTGCGACGAACTCCGCGACCCCGACGCTGGCATTCGGGAGAAAGAGAGTCAGGAGTGGGACGGGTTCCGCTTCGAACCAGTCTAACGCCGCGACGGCGTAATTTCACGGATTAGCGGAGCTTCGCAGCTACTTTCTTGCAGGTCAGTTGTTGTCGGTCGTGTTGTCGTCGCTCGTCTCCTCGTCTTCGCCATCCACGTCTGCGTCTTCAGTATCGTCTGCACCTTCACCCCGGACTTCCTTCCGTATCGACTCCAACTCGGCGTCTACGTCCACCTGTGGCGTTTCGTCTTCCGGATCCTCCGTTCGACCGTCGCCGCGTTCGTCCGACACGTCGATAGTCACCGGCGCGTTCGTTGCCGAGTCGCGTCGGGAACTGTCGCGGTCGCGGCGGCCGCTATCTCGTCCGTCTTGTCCTCCGCTGCGCTCGTCCGTGCGGTCGCCCGACTCACCGCGGTCTTCACGGTAGCCATACCGCGAGCGTTCTCGCTGGCGTTCGGCTTCCTCGATGCGGTCCTCGATCTCGCCCATCAGGTCGCGGGCGTCAGTCACGATGTCACGCGATTCCGCGTCCGGTGGGAGGTCGGAGAGCGCGTCACCGAGGTCGTCGAGCGCTCGGTCCACGCCTGAGAGGGCTTCTCGGCCCATCCGCGTCATCCCGAGCCGTTCGGCCGTCGAGCGTCGCCGGTCGTCGGCGTCGAACACCGACCGCTCGGGGTCGGCCAACCGGAGGACGCTCTGGAGCAGTTCGAGCGAGCGGATTGTCGTCTCTAACACCGAGATGACCGTCGGGATGGTGTACTCTTCAGTGAATCGCAGCACCTCGCTGAACGACGGCGGACGCGGTAGGGGACGGTCACGGCCGCGCGACCGATCAGAATCATCTCGACGGCGGTAGCCGTAGCGGTCGGCCTCGCGTTCGCTCGGTTCGTCTCGCCGCCGGCGGTCGCCACGGCCTCGTCGCCGTCGCTCCCGCCGGTCGTCTTCGCTCTCGCTCCTGCTGCCGCGGCCGCGTTCTCGGTCGCGGAGTTCGTGGCGGAGGTCGCCGAGCGTTCTGTCGAGATCCGCAAGGAGGTCTGCGAGGTCGTCGTCAGGGTCACGTCGCTCGCTCATACCCCCTCCTTCGAGGCCCGGAGAGAAAAACTGTCGCCGTCGCGGCGTCGTTACACTGCCCCGTCGGCCTGTGTGGGATCTCGCTACTCGAACCGTCCGCGGCGGTACTGAACCGGCCACGACACGTCTTCGTCGAGTTCGTGGGCGGCTTCGAGTGAGAAGTACGGATTGCGCAGGTGTTCGCGGCCGACCGCGGCTATATCGGCCGATCCGTTGCGGATTATCTGGTCGGCCTGTTCGGGTTCGGTTATCTTCCCCACCGTGCCGACGGCGAGTTCGGTCGCTTCGTTCACGTGTTCAGCGTAGGGGACCTGATACCCCGGCCCGGTATCGGGGACCTGCTGATCTGGATGGATACCACCTGCACTCACGTCGATGAGGTCCGCGCCCGCGTCCGCGAGAAGCGGGGCGAGACGGGCCGACTGGTCGAGGTCCCACGACTCGCGGTCCGGAAGCCAGTCGGTTGCCGAGAGACGAACGAACACGGGGTTGTCCTCGGGCCACACCTCGCGGACGGCGGCAGTGATTTCGCGGACGAGTCGCGTCCGGTTCTCGAACGACCCGCCGTAGTCGTCGTCGCGGTGGTTCGTCACGGGCGAGAGGAACTCGTGCAGCAGGTAGCCGTGCGCGGCGTGAACTTCCGCAATCTCGAATCCAGCGTCGAGAGAGCGTTTCGCGGCGGCGCGGAAGGCATCGATGAGGTCTTCGATGTCGTCTACGGTCATCTTGCGCGTTGCCGCCGTTGCACCGTCGGCGTAGGGGTACGGATCCGCACTTGGCGCGACAGTTTCCCAGCCGCCCTCGGACTCCGGGATCGGTTCGGAGCCCTCCTGTGGGGGAGTCTTGCTGCCCTTCCGTCCGGCGTGAGCGAGTTGGATAGCCGGTACGCTCCCCTGTTCGCGGATGAACGATGCGACATCTTCGAGTGCGTGGCCGTGCGTATCCGACCAGATACCGAGGTCACGCGGCGAGATTCGCCCTTCGGGCGTGACGGCGGTTGCCTCCGTCATCACGACGCCTGCTCCACCGACGGCGCGACTGCCAAGATGGACGAGATGCCAGTCGGTCGCCATCCCATCCTCAGCGGAGTACTGACACATCGGAGAGAGCATCACGCGATTCGGGAGTTCCGTCCCTCGAAGGGTGAGAGAACTGAACAACGAGGTCGTCATCACCTCCTTGTTTTGTCGGCATAGAAAAACCCCCTCCGGCCCCGGAACACAACGTGGGGTATCTGTATTTTAGGCCGACCAAAACAGACTTATCCTCGGACCTATCACAGGGTGATATGGAACATCTCGACGGCGAAGAACTGGACGGGCCTGACGAACCCGAATCGACGGTTGCGGCGCACCGGTCCTCTCCCGACCGGACCGTCTTTACTGAACGCGGTAACACCGACGCGTGGATTTCAATCGAGACCGACGCGACGGTCGAACTCGAACCGTAATCGAACGGCCGACAGGCTCTTACTCTCGAACCGACCGAAAAGCGTTAGTGACCGGTATGTTCCCTAGACGGGTTACTCGTTGTTGACTGCGCTCTCGGTGACGAGCGTGTCGTCTTCGAGGTAGTGTTCGATGTGGTGTGCGTCGTCTTCGACATCCTCTAAGTTCTCACGGAGCATGTACGACGTCGCGTGGTCACCGAGGCTATCTGCGAGTTCGACGTGTTCGCGGAGGTTCTCGATAATGTCACCGTACATCTCCATGTCATTTCGGAGTGAGGTTCGGATGTCGTACACGTCCTCCCCTTCGGGTTCGACGGGTGCGTGTTCTTCGAGGGCCTTCCCGCCGGCGATGGGGACACCGCCAAGCGCCTGCACCCGCTCGGCGAGTTCGTCGGCGAACTCCTCGGCGTTTTCGTACGCCTCCTCGAAGAACAGGTGAAGGTCGCGGAACTCCGCGCCCTCGACGTTCCAGTGGTGCTTTTTCAACTGATGGTACAGCACGTACGTCGCAGCGAGATCCGTGTTGAGCGCGTTGACAATCTGCTCTGCACGGTCTGCGTCAATCCGAAGCGCCTCACTACCTTCCACTTCACCCGCTCGCTTGCGGACGTTTTCCTGGGTACTCATTACAACTCTCTGTTAATTCGCCACCGACTTAATCCTTCCCATATAGGAAGATATTTTTCTGTATCGAGAACTCTGCAATGGTATTCTCAAAATAATATTCTGGAACTATCGTATACTGACCTCAGTTTCGAACCCATTTTTGCACTTGCCGGAGACAGACGTGTATGCGCGTCGTCTCACTCCTCCCTTCAGCCACAGAACTGCTGTACGGCCTCGGGGCCGAACCCCTCGGCGTTTCACACAGTTGCGACTATCCGCCGGCCGCCCGGGCGAAGCCGGTTCTCACGAGTACTGTCATCGAGTACGGCGACGACCGGCCGCCAGCAGACATCGACCGACAGACCAGAAACGTAGAGGGGAGTACCTACGACATCGACGTGGACCTGCTCGCGGATCTCGACCCTGACCTCGTCGTGACGCAGGCGACCTGTGAGGTATGCGCGGTGGACGCTTCAGACGTGTTCGAGGCCGTCGAGCGACGCGGAATCGACGCCGACGTGTTGACGCTCGACCCGCACTCGCTTTCGGACATATTGGATGATCTAACGCGCGTAGGCGAGGCTATCGGCGCGTCTGACACGGCCGCGTCGCTCCGAGCGGAGCTGGAGGCCCGGATCGAACGTGTTACCGACCGGGCGGCCGCGGCGATGGACCGGCCACGAACGGCCGTCCTCGACTGGACGGACCCGGTCATCGCGGGCGGCCACTGGGTGCCAGAGATGATCGAACGAGCGGGTGGAACGCCCGGACTGGTAACTGACGGTCCCTCGACGCCCCAGCACTGGGACGACGTTCGCGCGTTCGACCCCGAAGTGCTCATCGTCGCACCGTGCGGGTTCGACGTCGAACGGGGCACTGACGCCATCTCGGACCTGCGCTCGAAGGACGGCTGGGCGAATCTGACAGCGGTGCAAGATGGGAACGTCTACGTCGTTGACGGCAACGGCTACGTGAACCGACCGGGCCCGCGACTCGTTGACTCGCTGGAACTGTTTGCCTCGTGTATTCACCCGGACCGATTCGAAGCGCCCGCGCCAGCCGTAGTTCGTCGCGTCGGTGCCGTCCCTCCCTAATCGACCGCGCCGACGAACGCCCGCTGTTCTTCGAGAATCGACCGGTCGAGCGTGTACACCAGGTCGCGTTCGTCCCGTCCGAGCGCCGCCGCGACAGCACCGTCTGGCCGGACGACGAGCGAGCGGCCTGCATACTGGGTAGTTCGGGTTCCCGCTACGTCTCGTTGGCCAGTTCGTCCCGCCCCGACAACCCACCGGACGCCGTCGAGGGCGCGAGCGCGACAGAGCAACCGCCAGTTCTCCGAGTGCGCTGCGGGCCACGCGCCGATGACGAACAACGCATCCACGCGTTTCTCGGTCATCTCTGCGCTCTCAGCAACGAAGTTCAGATCGTAGCAGGTCAAAAGCCCAGTTTTGCCGGCAGGCGTGTCCACGACGACGCATTCGGTTCCGGTATCGAGCATCGCTTCCTCACCGCCCCACAGGTGACGTTTTCGGTAGATTCGATGGGATCCGTCCGGCCGGACGTACGCAGCGGCGTTGTACAGCGCCGCACCGTCGCGCTCGACGTATCCCGCAAGGAGGTCGATATCGTTTTCGTCGGCAATTGGTGTGAGATACTCGACCGCCTCCGCCCGCGTAAGTGCCGCATCACCGAGGCGCTCGTCGGCGACGAATCCGGTCAGTGCATACTCCGGAAACAGAGCAACGCACACCGCATCGTCGAGAGCGGCGGTTCGCTCCCGAACCGACGCAACGTTTCGCTCCGGTCGGAGATCCGCGACGGCCAGTTGCGGAACGGCGACTGTTGGACCTGTCACGTCGAACGGCGCGGCGCGCGCGATGAAAAGTCCTCCCCTTCCAGCGCTCTGCCTGCTGTGAGAGTCGCGCAGACTGACTACATTGCGCGGAGTATGCAAACATACACCAAGGTAAAGTGCGTGCCGCGGCAAGTACAAACACTGGTCGTCAGTCGTCAGTCAACTCCGATGACCAGCGTGCGGTCGGTGTTCGGCGCTGCGGTTTCGTGTCATGGTCCGCAGCGCGGGTAGGGAGCCGACCGCGCGGTATTTCCTCCGGGTCAGTTGTTGTGCTGCCAGTACTCCGTTCGATGTGCGTATGTTGCAACTGTGATCCACTGCACTGTACGATGTCGTGCAACCGAACGAGCGATGACTCGTAGACGTCACCACAGAACCGAAGGGAAACGCTCTTTTCGTATACGGTCCGACTCAGAGTATATGAGCGACGGGGACGACGAGACGCCGGACGAGACTTCCGAGAAATCGGAGACCGCCGCGGCGTCCGAGTCAGACGAAATCACGGCCGAGAGCTTGGACGAACGCTTAGATAGCGCCGAGGAGGACCTTGACGCCGCGGAGACCGAATCCGACTTGGACGAGGTCGAATCGACGCTCGACGCAGTCGAATCCGACCTCGACGCGGCGGACCTACCCGAACCGGACGAAGACGACGAGGACGCCGAAGATCCGCGCGCGGACCTCGAATCGCGTCTTTCGGACCTTCGAGACGACCTCGAATCCCAGCGCGGTCCGTACGCCGAGGATGTCGTGGACGATATCGAATCGGCACAGTCGAAGATTTCAGACACCCAATGGACCGACCGCGGGGAAGGTGAAATCGTGGACGTTGTCGAGTCGTTTGCGGACGACGTAAACGACACGCTCGACGCCTCCGTGTCGGTTTCCGGCGACGACGAAGCGGCCCTGACCGCGGCCCTTGATGACGCCATTTCGGCTGTCGAGTCCGCCGGACTGGACGCCGACGAGGACGCAGAGACCATCGATTCCCTGCTTGAGGCAACCGACGAGTTGGAAGCCGGTCTCGAAGACGCCGAAGAATGGGATGACCTCGAGACGAACGAGAAACTCCAAGCACAGGGGTTCTACGACGTTCTCGGTCACTACAAAGACTACCCGCCGGAACTCTCCGCTCTCAAAGAGTGGGAGAAACGCGGCCGTGCGGATATGATTCTCCTTGCGAAGGACAACCTCCAATCGGAGTTCATGCAGGAGTACTGCATGGAGGCGTTCGTCCGGATGGGCGACCCGGCGGTGTTCGACGAGATGCACCAACTCGCTCAGCGCCGTGACAAGACGGCCATCAAGGCTCTCGGAAAGATGGGAGCCGACGCGGCGGAGGCTGTCGAGACGCTGGTGGAGTACGTTGACACCGACTCCGACCCGGCACTCCAGAAGGTGACGTTCAAAGCTCTCGGCGAAATCGGCTCCGCAGAGGCAACACAGGCAATTGCCGACAAACTCGTGATGGACAACGAGAACGTGCGTCCGTTCGCAGCACGTGCGCTCGGTCTCCTCGGCGACACGCGCGCTATCGACCCGCTCGCCGATACCCTCGCGGACGACGAGGACAACACGGTCCGCGCCGCTGCCGCGTGGGCACTCCGCCAGATCGGAACCGAAGAGGCGCTCGAAACTGCTGCCGACTACACCGACGAACAGTCATACCTCGTTCAGCACGAGGCTGAACTCGCACGCGAACGTCTCGGCGACGCGGACGCCGACGCGCCGACGGCCTAAGCTGAATACACAGAACGCCTAACCCGGCACGCGCTCGTTTCTTGCAGGTCTCGTGTTTCTTGCTGGTTGTGATTCGAGGGGCGGCACTCCTGAGGTTCAAGTAGGGAGAGGCGGCCAACGACCCCGTGTCGAACGCCCGCCGACTCATCGCCGTCGCCCTCGTCTGTACGTTGCTCGGACAGTCCTGCGGCGTCGCCGTCGGTGCCGCTGTCGCCGTTTCGGATCCCGACCCGTCGAGAGCCGTTAGCGCTACTGGACGTACGAGCGCTGCCAGTACCACTGCTGAGTCCGGATCGAACGCGGCATCACCACAAATTCTCGCCACCTATCCGAACCCACTCACCGCGGGCGACACAGGCGAGTTCGTCGTCGTTCGCGTCGGCGGCGTATCGAATCTCACGCTCTCTGACGGAGAACAGTCGTTCTCGATCCCGCCCCGGAGCGGTGTCGTCGTTCTCTCCTCGGATCCGAACACCACGCGGTCGCTGACACCCTCCCCCGTCGTCTCCACGGCTCTCTCGCTCTCGAACGCGGGTGAGCGTCTCGTCCTCCGTCGCAACGGCACGACTGTCCACAAGATACGCTACGAAGACGCTCCAGCGGGCGAACGCTGGAACGCCTCGACTGGCCGGTGGATACCGCTGGGACTCGACCTGCGTGAACCGGTCGCCACCGGCCCGGCGGACGCAACAGCGTTTGTTCTCCCCGACGCATCGACAATCACCGTCGAGACGCTTCGCTCGGCGGACGAACGGCTCTTCCTCGCAGGATACACACTTTCCTCTGCGCGCGTTGCGGACGCACTCGTCGCCGCCCATCATCGCGGTGTGAGAGTTCGTGTCCTTGTCGAGGGCGGCCCTGTCGGCGGTGTCTCACGGCGGCAGGCCGAGACGTTGGACCGACTCGTTCGCGCAGGCGTCCCCGTTGCCGTCGTCGCCGGTCCGGGAGCGAAGTTCTCGTTTCACCATGCAAAGTACGCCGTTGTAGACGACCGCGCGCTCGTCCTGACGGAAAACTGGAAACCAGCGGGGACTGGCGGCCGCGACAGTCGCGGATGGGGTGTCCGCGTGGAGTCGATGCGGACGGCCGAGGAGTTGGCGACGGTGTTCGAACAGGATTCGACGGGCTGCGGTACCGTCTCGTGGAAGTCGTACCGCCGAGGACGGGCGTTTGTTACCGACCCTCCGCCGAACGCCACCTACCCGACGACGATTCCCCCAGAGTCCGTCCACGCGACCAACGTGCGCGTCCTGACGACGCCCGGTAACGCTGGCAAAGCGGTGATTCGGCGATTGGACGAGGCGGAGAACCAAATCGCAGTCGTGAACCCACGTCTCGACCCTGACGGTCGATTCTTTGCCGCCCTCGTTCGTGCGGCACGCCGCGGCGTCACCGTTCGCATTCTCCTCTCGAACGCGTGGTACGATGCCGACGAAAACGAGCGCGTGGTTACACGGACGCAGGCACTCCGCGATTCGGGAGTCCCTATCGAGGCACGCATCGCAGAGCCGCGAGGCCAGTTCGGAAAAGTCCACGCAAAGGGGGCCGTCGTTGACGGTGAGTCGGTACTGGTCGGCAGTCTCAACTGGAATGACCACGCCGCGACGGAAAACCGCGAGGTCGTTCTCGAATTGGACGGGCCGGAGCCGGCGTCGTACTATCAGCGCGCGTTCGACAGTGACTGGCAGTCGGCGGGTGGTGGCGACGACAGCGGGACGATGTGGGTCCTCGTAGCGGGTGCCCTCGCCTCTGCGTCGCTGGCGGGACTGATACTGAAAAAGACGGTTCGATTCGAGCGGTGATGTCGCGCCGAGCGACGGTTTCGGAAGGTCGGTGTGGGCGGGTCGTCTATTGACCGTTACAGGTCGTCAACGGGTGCCTGCGAGGAGAGTTCGGCGTCGAGTTCCGCTTCGGCCATCTTCTCGACGAGGCTGTCGATGACTTCGCTTCGCATTCCCTTCACGAACTTGATCGACCCGACGACGAGGTGGCCACCGCCGGAGACGCCGCCGCCGACGACTTCCTCGTTGAGTTCAGCAACCATCTGCGGGATGTCGAGGCGGACACCGTCCGAGCGGAGGACGGCGAAGTCCGGACCGTAGCCGATGGTGATGACGGGTTCCTGTCGTTCTTGGACCTTCTGGTCGTGCAGTTTGCCCGTCGTCTTCCCGGGTGCGGGGTAGGTAAAGCGGTGCGCCCACTCGTCCAGGTCGATGGTGTAGAGGTGCGCGCCCGAACTAAGCGTCTCGTGCTCGACGTGTGACTCTGCTGCGTCCAGTTGGCGGTTCACGTCGCGTTCGGCGCGCGTGGCGAGGAATTCGACCAGTTCCTCGTGGCGCGCTTCGTCGTCGCAACCGACGTTCAGCACGTCGTTGACGATGGACTGCCCGTCGCTGTAGCGAAGCCAGTGGGCCGCGTAGTCGAGCGCTTCGCCGATGTCGAGAAGTCCCTCGCGGTCGTAGCCCTGCTCTTCGGCGAGTTCGACGAAGTCGTCCATCACCGTGGCCTTCGACCGGTCGGAGAGACCGGCGACGGCGGGGACGTGCTTCAGGTCGTCGGTGACCGAGGGGTCGATCATCCGCGCGAGTTCGACGCACATCATCCCGGTGGTGATGCGGTAGTCTTCGTCGTACAGGTAGGGATTGACGTGTGCGTCAAGAAGCGGTTCGACCGCCTCGGGGTCGGGGTGGTGGTGGTCAACGACGGCGATTGGCACGTCGTAGTGTGCGAGATTCTCGTAGGCAGGCACGTCTTCCTCAGTGGACCCGTTGTCCAGCATGAGGAGAAGCGGAAGCCGCTGACCGTGGCGCGAACGACCCTCCAAGGCGAAGTTCAGATCGCGCGTCACGTCCTCCATCTCGTAGAACGGCGCTTTCGATGGGAGACGCTTGAACAGGTGACGCGGGGCGTCCTCGTCGTCGTGGACCTCGCTGATGAAGTTCTCCAGTGCGAGTTGAACCGGGACAGACGCGCACATGCCGTCGCCATCGGCGTGGTGGCGGACGCGGATGGGGCGGCCCTCCAATACGGTTCGGCGGAGCAGGCGAGCGACGTCACGCAGGTCGTCGCGGAGTTTCTCGAATGCCGGCCACTCCACGAGTGGTTCGACTTCGTTGGGTTCGGCGCGCTCGCTGAGGGCGTTTTCAAGCCGTTCGCGGGTCGATTCGGCGGCCTCGTCGGTCAGCCGCGTCATCGAGTTGACTTCGAGTTGCAGCGCGCCTTCGTGGCTCTCGGCGGTTCCGCTGACGCGGACCGCGTCGTCCAGTTCGACTTCGGGGTGTGCGCGGACACCGGCGTCCTCGAATGCGGCGGCCGAGACGATGCCGGTGTCGTCGGCGATGCGGAAGACGGTGGGACCACCGGTCTGTTTGATCTGCGCGACGACGCCTTCGACGAACACGTCCATCCCCGCCTCAACCTCTGCGATTGGCGTGATATCGGGTTCGTAATCGACGGTGACGGTGCGGTAGTCGCTGAGACTCACCGCATCGAATGCGAGGTCGCCGTTCTCTCGGACTTCGTCTAAGGAGACGATGAGACGGTCACCAACTTCGTACGTGCGGTCGAGATTCGACTCGTGGACGAGACCCGAAACTTCATCGGAGATATCCACGAAGACGCCGTACTCGACGACGCCGTTGACGACAGCGTGGTAGTTCGCGCCAACTTCAGTGTCTTCGAGCGTGCAGTTCGGTGCTAAATCGTAGACGACAGGACGCGAGTCCCCGTCCGAATTCGAACCGGACTCGCCGCCGGAATCCCCGGCGTTTTCGACAGTCATAGTCGGTTGAAATGGTGGCCGCCGGTTAAGACTTTACATGCGCGCCCGCGACTGAATCGTCCGATTCGAGGTAGTTCAGTACCCCAGTTCCGTCAACGCGCCGCGGAGTGACGAGAGTTTGTCGCAGCCGGAGTATCGAACCAGTTCGAGCGAGGAGAAGACGGTATACACCGCCGCACGCGTCTCGAAGAACCCGTCTTCGATGCCTCGCCGGTCGTCGTACCGCTCGAAGAACGCGTCACCGAACGTGTCGAAGGCGAGGATGTAGGCGAGTTCGATCTCTGGGTGGCCGTAGTACATCGCAGGGTCCAAAAATGCCCGTACGTGGCCGTCGCGGACGACGACGTTCTCGGACCAGACGTCGCCGTGGAGCAGGGCGGGCGCAGCCGGTTCGGTGAGCAAACTGTCGAGGTCTGATGTGAGGGCCGCGACGCGTTCTCGGTCTGCGGATGGCAGCGTTCCCGCCTCGGCCGCCGCGTCGGCTACGTCGCGCAGTCGGAACTCGCGGAAGAAGTCGATCCACGACTCAGTCCACGGGTTCGGGAGACTGTACGGGCCACTTAGCGTATCGAACGGGAATCCTGACTGCTCGGCGGTCACTTCGTGGAGTTCGGCGAGGCAGTCCGCAGCATCTCGTTCGACTGCCTCAGTGAATTTTCCATCTCCCTCGACGTACTCCATGAGAAGGCAGCCAGTTGTCGCGTGATACACTTCGGGGACCGGAAGCGCCGACTCACGGTCGAGATACCGGAGCATCTCGGCTTCGACGGTCAGCGGTGTGTCACTGACTTTGGCGACGACGGCATCGCGGTCGGCGAAGTCGAGTCGGGAGACAGACCCCACCTTCCCACCGTCGAGTTCAGCGGCGTTTGTCACGGCCGAACCGAACTGCGACTCCGCACGGGCACAAACCGTCTCCAGAGACTGTTGTCTCTCGGATGCAGGTGGTGTCTTGTCGGCCACACGAACGACATCGAAGGCCCGTTCCCTGAGCGTGTCGCTTCCGGCATCGTATCGCAGTCTTGCGGTTTCTTCGGCTCCCGGACCGGAACTCTTAGATGCCGACGCACCGGAACTGAACGTATGCGCCTCTTCCGGTCGAAAGAGATTCTCGGAATCGCCGAGGAGGCACTCGAATTCGCGTTGGAGGCGTCCAAAGAGACGCACCCCAACGAGTACATGGGATTTCTCCGCGGTGAGGACGCACGACAGCTCGGCCTCGACCGCTCGGGGACGGTCATCACGGACGTGCTGATCATCCCGGGGACGAAGTCAGACCCCACGAGTGCAACGGTGGATTCGAACATGATTCCGAACGACATGCGCGCGGTGGGTTCGATTCACTCTCACCCGAACGGCGTCCTCCGGCCGAGTGACGCTGACTTGGACACGTTCGGACAGGGGCAGGTCCATATCATCCTCGGACATCCCTATCGCAGAAGCGACTGGCGTGCGTTCGACCAAGAGGGCAAACCCACGACGCTGGATGTCCTCGACGTGGACCTCCCGGACCCCGAATCGTTCTTCGACTTCGACGAGGCAGATCTCGATCTGGACCTCGATGACCTTGATCAATGACGAGACGAGTTATCGCCCAAGGGACGTTCGACATCCTTCATCCCGGCCACGTGCATTACCTGCGAGACGCCGCCGAACTCGGTGATGAACTCCACGTCATCGTCGCCCGCCGCGAAAACGTCACTCACAAGGCCAAACCCATCCTCTCGGACCGCCAGCGCCGCGACATGGTTGCCGCCATCGACGTGGTAACGGAAGCCCACCTCGGCCACACTGAGGATATTTTCGTTCCTATCGAGCGCATCCGTCCCGACGTTATCGTTCTCGGTCACGACCAACACCACGACGCAGACGGTATCCGCGCGGCTCTGGACTCGCGCGGCATCGACTGTGAAGTCACCCGCGCCTCCGCGCGCGAACCGCGGTACGAGGACGAACTCCTCTCGACCGGCCGCATCATCGACCGGATTCTCGACCGCCGCGGCGACGACTGAATCGTCCGAAGCGTCGAATATCCTAACGCGAGTTATCGAGTCGGTGGCGCGTCCGTCCGTTCCGGCGCACCGCGAACTTTGTTGGGTCCGCCGTCGAACGAGTGACTATGACCGACGACCCGCCGGTAGAGTTTCACGAGTCGCTGGGCAACACGAGCCTCCGCGTCCGGCAGTTGGCCGATGACGGCGCGCCCCACGGGACGATGGTCGTGGCGAACGAACTCACCGCTGCCCGCGGACGGACGGGTAACGAGTGGGCCGCCCCGCCCGGCGGTATCTGGTCGAGCACGCTTCTCCGACCCGATCTATCCACGGAACACGTCGGGCGCCTCACCTTCGCCGGGGCGATGGCCGTCGTCGATGCCGTCGAACCACTCGGCGTCGATGCGCGTCTGAAGTGGCCGAACGACGTGGTCGTAGCCAGCCCGTCTGCCGAGGACGCCGCAGACGCCGTACCGAAGAAGCTCGCCGGTATCCTCACCGAACCCGTAGTGGACGGCGTCACTGTTCCTGGAAAACCCGTAGACGAGGTGTTTGGCGACGACAACGTGTCGGTCGAGTACGTCCTCGTCGGGACGGGAATCAACGCCGACTTCGACCCTGCGGAGGTGTCGCTCGACAGGCCAGTGACGACGCTCCGGGCGGAAGTCGGGTCTGTAGACCGCGAACGCGTCGCAGAACGCTATCGTGAGTCGTTGGTCGCGCGATGTGCCGCCGCCGAATCTGACGAGGGATTCGCGGCACTCCTGGATGACTGGCGCGAACGCGCCGAGACGCTCGGGTCGCGCGTGACGGTTCGACGACGAGGCAACGCCGATGTTACCGGCATCGCACGAGATGTATCGCCGCGGGGCGGACTGCTCGTTGAGACTGACGAACGCACGGTGGAAGTGACCGAAGGAGAGACGACTCGGTTGCGAAACGCGCCGCGGTAGTTACTGAGCGAGCGCGGACGCTTCGACGGTGCCTTCGACGCTGGCACTGTTGCCGCTACTGCTACTGTTCTGCTGTTCGGAGAGCCACGTTTGGTACTCTTCTTGTGAGACTACTTCGACGCTGAAGTACATCTGCGAGTGAGCGACACCGCAGTACTCGGTACAGTAGCCCTGGTAGGTATCTTCCTCGTAAGGGACAGTCTTGACGGTGTTAATCTGTCCCGGCATCGCGTCGGTCTTCATCCCCATCTTAGGAACGTGGAAGCCGTGTATCACGTCCCTGGAAGTCACCTCGAAGACGACCGGCCGGTCCTTCGGGACGACAATTTCGGTTCCGGTCGTGAAGTTACCGTCTTCGGGGTAGGACATCTCCCAACCCCACTGGTACGCTTCGGCGTGGACGACGACAGGGTCGCCCTGCAACTCTTCTTCTGGCTGGTGGGTGACGTTGTCGTCAGCGAGGACGCCGTAGGAGGCGACGCCGACGAACAGAAGGATAATGGCCGTTGCAACGGTCCACGTGATTTCGAGACGGCGGTTCTCCTTGGTTGGCAGCGGGTTGTCGTTGTTACGGAACTTCACCACCGCGTAGAGGAGGATGAACTCTACGAGTAGGGTGATGGGGAAGGCCACGTACAGCAGCCTACTGTTCAGATCGTTGATGAGCTCGGCGCTCGCGGACGCCTGCGCGGCCACAGGGTCAGCAAATAGCGCGAGAATCAGCACCGAGAACACCGAAACGAGTGCTAAACGCGTCTTTCGCATCTTATCGCACGGTTAGGAACATGTCCCTAAATAGTTGCTGTCTTTTCGTCGCGCGGTCGTGAAATCCCGAATTGAATCGTGAAAGCGCGGGTCCTAAATACGGCGCGTACGAACGAGCCGTAGGTGACTATACGTGGGATCGAACCGTACACATGACCGTTTTCACGCCCTGCTCGCCGCGACCGCGATGGGCGTCTATCTCTTGCTTCTCGTCGGCGCAACGACAGCTCTCACAGACGCCGCCGCGGCGTGTACCGCGTGGCCGGTCTGCGGTGACGGCTTCACCGCACCGACCACGGCGGCGGGCTGGCTGGCAGTCGGCCACCGACTGGCCGCTGTCCTCGTTGGCCTCCTCGGGGTTGTGACACTCGTCATGGCTGTCCGTTCCGGCGTTGAACGCCGGGTTCTCGGCTCGATGGTGGTTGCGGGAGTGCTCTATCCCGTTCAGGCTGCACTGGGGGCGTTCGTCGCTGTCGGCGGTGCCGACGCAACACTCTCGACGCTCCACCTTGTCGTCGGGATGGGCATCTTCGGCAGTCTCGTTCTCGCACTCGCGTGGGTGCTTGAGACAGAAACGGGCGACCCGACGGACGAACCACAGGGCGTCCCCGAACCGGATCTTCCGCCCGAGGGAGAACACGACCCGACGATTCCGACCGATCCGTTCGAGCGGGCGAAAGCGACTGCGGCCGCGTATTTCCGTCTGATGAAGCCGCGGCTGATGTGGCTCCTTTGTCTCGTCGCCTCTGCTGGCATGGCGCTTGCCGCGACGACGAGCACCGGTCTGACTCCCGAAATCGTCCTTGCGACGCTCGGTGGCGGTGTCCTCTCTATCGGTGCGTCAGGGACGTTCAACCACGTCCTCGAACGCGACATCGACCGGCGAATGGAGCGAACGAGCGACCGGCCGCTCGCAGTCGACCTCGTTCCTGTTCGGCACGCTGTTGCGTTCGGGCTGGTCTTAGCAGCGGCGTCTGTCGCACTGTTCGCGTGGGTGAACACGCTCGCGGCCGTCCTCGGCGTCGGCGCGATTCTGTTCTACAGCGTCGTCTACACGCTCATCCTGAAGCCGAACACGGTGCAGAACACCGTTATCGGCGGCGCGGCGGGGGCGCTTCCCGCACTCATCGGTTGGGTCGCTGTCACCGGTGAAATCGGCTTCGGCGGCCTCCTGCTGGCGGCGGTCATCTTCCTGTGGACGCCCGCGCACTTTTACAACCTCGCGCTGGCGTACAAGGACGACTACGCTCGCGGTGGCTTCCCGATGATGCCCGTCGTCCGCGGTGAGACGGAGACGCGAAAGCACACGCTTTGGTATCTCGGTGCGACGCTCATCGCCGCGGGCGCACTAGCGGCGATGGAAGCTCTCGGGGTCGTTTACGCCCTCACGAGCGTCGTCTTCGGCGCGGTGTTCCTCTACTTCGTCGTGCAACTTCACTACGAACAGACCGAGTCCGCGGCGTTCCGCGCGTTCCACGCCTCGAACGCCTACCTCGGAATGTTGTTGTTGGCCGTCGTCGTAGATACGCTCGCAGTCTGATGAGCGTTACAGATACTCTCCGCGTCGCGTTCGACCGTGATGTTCTCTACGCCGCCCTGTTGGCGAACACGCTCGGAATGCTCGCACTTGTCTACGTTCTCGTCGCCGAGATCACGGTTACGCAACCCCGATACGCCTTCTACGGACTTCTCTGGATAGCTGTCGGCGTTATCGCCATCTGGAAGACGAGACCCGCCCCGACGGACGAGAAGACGCGCCAGCGCGCGAGACTCATCGCCGTCGGTTACGTCGTCGCACTCGCGTTTGCAGGCGGTATCGTCGTCTCCTCGCTGCCCAGCACTGCCGGCTGGGGTGTCCGACTCGCAACGCTTGCGCCCGGATGGGGTCCCGCACCCGTGTTCACGACGCCGTTCTTCGCTCTCGTGTTCATGCCCGCGCGCGTTGTCGGCTATCTCGCGCTCGGCTATCTCGTCTACGCGACAGTGATCGACGCCTCCGGGTCGGCCGTCTCCGGTATTCTCGGCTTACTCTCGTGTGTCTCATGCTCGTGGCCCATCCTCGCGTCTCTCCTCACGGGTGTGTTCGGAAGCAGCTCTGCACTCGTCGCCGCGACGTTCGATCTCTCGTACGATATCTCGACGCTCGTCTTCGTCGTCACCGTCGTGCTTCTCTACTGGCGGCCGTTCGGATTCGGCCGCGGAGAGTGAGTCTCGCGTTCGTTTTGGCTGGCGTTCGGTGGAACTCATCGAATGTCCTTCGTTCACATTTAACTCGCCGGACGGAAAACGGTCTGATATGACCGAGATCGAGATAGAGTACTGCGTTCCGTGTGGGTTCCTCGACAGAGCCGAGACCATCCAACACGCTGTTCTTCAACAGTTCGGTGAACGCGTCAATCGCGTCTCGCTCGTAACGGGTGACCACGGCGTCCTCACGGTCGCCGTCGATGACGAAATCGTCTGGGACAAAGCGGACGACGAGTACGATGTTGACGAAATCACACGGCGCGTCCGGTCAGCTCTCTGAACGGTGAAATCCGGTGAACACGCCGCCGTCGGCGGTGTCGTCTCGGTTGTCGCGGCGTTCGTCCTCTTTCCGGGTTCGACGGGGATGGCACACCTCGCGCTCGTCGGCGCTGGTATCGTGGTCAGCGTTCTCATCGATTTAGACCACTTTGTCATCGCTCGCTGGCTGACGGGCGACTGGCGGCATCTCGAACGCGCCGTGAAAAACCCACGCGTCGGGCTGATCGAACAGGAGAAAGTGTTCGCCGATATGGACGGCGAGGGGCTGACCCCCCGCCGTCTGTTGAGTCACCACCTCATCGGCGGCGTCGTTACGTTTGCGGTCGTCCTCGTTGGCCGACCGACGCTGGCCGCTTTCGTCGCTATCGTCCTCTATGCTCACATCGTCTGCGACTACCTCAGGGACCTCGACTACGCGTGATGCAGCACGAACAGGAGTGGAGTCGCTGGACTCAGTTCAGTGCCCCCACAGACGCCCTTCGTCGTCGTACCGGGCGTTCATGATTCGTTCCCACTGGTCCTCGGAGAGACTCACGTCGGCGGCTTCGACGTTCTCATCCAGTTGCTCCTCGGTTCGCGCACCCACGATGGGGATCACCGTCGCCTCGGGGTAGTCCATCAGCCAGCGAAGTGCGACTTGCGCGGGCGAAGCGTCCACCTCGTCGGCGACCGTGCGAATCGTGTCGAGCACGTTCCACCCGCGCTCGGAGAGATAGAACTGTTCGAACCGGTCGTCGAACGACGCGCGAGACCCGTCGGGTGCGATCACCTGCGTCGGGTCGTCCGGGTCGGCGCGTTCGTACTTACCGGTCAGGAAACCGCCTGCAAGCGGCGAATACGGACAGACCGCGAGTTCTTGATCGCCGCACACGTCGAGATAGTCTTTCACGTCCTCGTAGTAGCCCGCATGGAACAGCGGTTGAGTGACCTCGAAGCGCTCCCACTCGTGGACCTCGGACTTCCAGAGCGCCTTCGTCAGTTGCCACGCCGCCATCGTAGACGCACCGAGGTAGTTCACTTTACCCTCTTCGACGAGGCGGTTCAGCGTCGAAAGCGTCTCCTCGATAGGCGTCTCCTCGTCCCAACGGTGGATGTAGTAGAGATCGAGATACTCCGTGCCGAGGCGGTCCAGCGTGCCCTCGATCTGATCTCGAATGTGGGTTCGTGAGAGACCCGACCCGTTCGGGTTCTCCTCGTCGAAGGGGAAGTACACTTTCGAGGTGATGACGTAGTTCTCGCGGTCCCGTTCTGCGAGCCAGTCACCGATCCACGACTCCGACCGGCCGTTGGGCGTGCCGTAGACGTTCGCGCTATCGATGAAGTTGCCGCCGCGGTCTGCGAACGCGTCGAGAAGGTCGTGTGCTTCCTCTTTCGACGTTTCCAGCACGCCGTTCGTCTCGCGGCCGAAGCGCCACGTGCCGAAGCAAAGTTCCGAGACCTTCGTTCCGGTACTGCCCAGTCGTCGGGAGTCGAGTGTCATGTGCTAATCGACGGGTGCTGCGCGCAAAAGTGTGTGACTTCCGGTCATTCGTGTTCCGCCGGCACGATTACCGTCGGTTCGAGAGACGGGGCTACGGCGCAGTCAGTCGGAACAGTTCGCCTGTCTGCCCGCTGACTCTCCCGACATTGGTCGTAAGCAGGTATATCTCCCCGTCGTCGCGACCGAACGCCGTCACGAACGACCCGGGGGAAGTATCGCCCGTAATGGAGACTTCGACGGGAGGCCACGGTGCCGTCTCCGACGAAGGGTCGGCAGCGAATAACCGTCCGTTCGCCCGCCAGTCAGCGAAGACGTACGCGCCCTCAAGTTCCGGTAGCGACCCGCCGCGGACGACGTAGCCGCCGATGACGGCGATTCCCGAGACGCCGTCGCCAGAGTGTGGGTACTCGATGACCGGGTCAACGAGCGAGTTGTCGTCAGGTGTCGTCGTCGGACAGTCGTTCGCGCCGAAACAGTGCATCCCCTCGCGGACGTTCCAGCCGTAGTTGCCGCCCTTCTCGACGCGGTTGACCTCCTCATATCGGTTCTGTCCTACGTCCGCGACGTAGAGATCCCAGTCGCCGTCGCCTCTGTCCGTACTGTCGTCGCTGTCCTTCCCATCCCCACCGCCCCCTTCTCCGCCGCGGATGTCGAACGAAAACCGCCACGGATTCCGAAGGCCCCACGCGTAATGTTCATTTAACCCGTCGGAGCCGACGAGCGGGTTGTCGTCGGGAATGCCGTACGGTCGGGTTTCGCCCTCGTCGTCCACGTCGATGCGGAGGATACTCCCGAGCAGGTTTTCGGTCACGTCCTGTCCATTGCCGCCCGCGATGGCGTCGTACCAGTCCTCGACGTGGCCGGTTCCCCTGTCGCCGCCAGCGCCGCCGTCACCAGTGCCGACGTAGAGGTAGCCGTCCGGACCGAAGCCGACGGCACCGGCGTTGTGGTTCGACTGCGGTTGCGGGAGTTCGAGGAGTGTCCGTTCTTCGTCAGGAGTTGCCGTTCGCGCCGTCGGGTCCACGGTGAACTCGCTGAGGACGAACGTGTGACTGTAGTTTTGCGGTGTGCCGTCTCGACGCGGTGCGCTGTACCGGACGAACAGACGGCCGTTCTCGGCAAAGTCGGGATGTGGCGCGACGCCGAGAAGTCCTTGCTCGGAGTAGCCGCCGAGATCTACTACGCGGTCTCTGATGTCCAGATACGGCTCATCACGGCGACCGTTCTCCGTCACTTCGTAGATGGTTCCGGGCTGGTCTACGACGAACTGTCGGTCGGTTCCCGCCGGCGCGTAGAAATCGATAGGTGAGACGAATCCCGAGGCGACACGTTCGACGGCAACACGGGCGTCGTCCAGTTCGGAGCTGCCGGACGATCCGCTGTCGGTCGGATCCGGATTCGTTGTCGGTGTTCGGTCGCCGCTGTCTTCCCCACTGGTCGGGGCTGAACTGCACCCGGCGATACCTGCGAGGACAGTTGCAAACCCGGACGCGAGGACGCGGCGGCGGGGGAGTGGGGACATGTGTCATTCACGGGCCGCGGGGAGAATAAGCGTTATCGCGGCGTCGGAAGCGTGA
This sequence comes from Halogeometricum borinquense DSM 11551, assembly GCF_000172995.2. Taxonomy (GTDB): domain Archaea; phylum Halobacteriota; class Halobacteria; order Halobacteriales; family Haloferacaceae; genus Halogeometricum; species Halogeometricum borinquense. The sequence continues at coordinate 2,087,868 of NC_014729.1, read as the reverse complement.
TCCGTTCGCGTAGAAGCCGCGTCGAATCCCGTGCCCGAATCCGAATCCTTACCACCGAACCGCGACGAAATCTGCGTATGGACGAGGTACTCGTCGCCGACGACGTGCGGAAATCGTACGGCGACAGAGACGCTCTCTCGGGAGTCTCGCTCTCGGTATCGGCGGGCGAGGTGTTCGGACTCATCGGCCCGAACGGCGCGGGAAAGACGACGTTGGTCCGTGCGCTCACCGGGACGACGCCTGTGGAAGGACACGTCAGCGTCCTCGGCACATCACCGACGGCGGTCGAACGTTCTCGCATTGGCCTGCTCCCCCAGTCGTTCTCCCCGGCCGCTCGTCTCACCGCCCGCGAACTCGTTTCCTACTACGCGGGGCTGTACGACGAGGCACGCGACCCCGAGTCAGTTCTCGCGGACGTGGGACTCGCGGGGGACGATGCCAACACGTGGTACGAGGACCTTTCGGGCGGCCAGCAACGCCGGGCGTGCGTCGCCGCCGCATTGGTGAACGACCCGGACGTGCTGTTCTTGGACGAACCGACCACCGGCATCGACCCCGCGGGTCGTCGGTCGCTGTGGAACCTGCTCGATGACCTCGCTGCGGGCGGGACGACGGTGTTTCTCACGAGTCACTCGATGGCCGAAGTCGAACGACTCGCGGACCGCGTGGGATTGCTGAACGCGGGCGAACTCGTCGCCGTCGGCTCGCCGAGCGAACTCGTCGCGGCCCACGGCGGCGACAGCAGACTCGAAGTCGAGACGGAATCGCTGCCGGAATCGGCCACGGAGGCACTGAACGGACATTTCGATGCCGCCGCGCGCGACGGCCGACTCGTCTTCGAGGGACTGACGCCGCGCGACATCGGCGACGCCGTGGACGCACTCGACGACGCGGGCATCGCATACGACACGCTGACGTGGACGCAACCGGACCTCGAAGACGTGTATCTCTCGCTGACGGGCGAAGCGTTCGAGGATAATCCAAGTTTCGCGGACGCACCGATGGCTGACGGCGGCGGGAACGTCGGTCAGTCGGCTCGCGGTGGTCACGGAGGCAGTCGCGGAGGTGACGAACAGTGAGTTCGCTCGGCCGCGTCCGCGCGGAGTTCACCGCCTCGTGGCACTCGTTCCTCCGTCGCCGGACGGCGGTGTTCTTCACGTTCTTCTTCCCGGTCATCATCGTCCTCATCTTCGGGGCGTTAGTGCAGACGCAACCGACCGGCGGCGGCCTGTTCGCCGAACCACCAGCATACTACGTGCCCGGCTACCTCGCAGTTGTCGTCCTCTTCACGCCGCTTTCGCGCGTCGGGTCCACAATCGCCCGCCACCGCGAGGGCAACCGATTCGAGAAGCTGGCGACGACGCCGCTCTCGCGGGCCGAGTGGTTGCTGAGCCAGACGCTCGTGAACGTCGTCGTCATCGGACTGGCCGCGTTAGCCCTGTTGGTCCTCACGGTCGTCGTGACCGGCGTGTCCATTCCGCTCCGTCCGGCGACGCTCAGCATCGTCGCGTTCGTGGCACTCGGCGTCACGCTGTTCTGTGGACTCGGCGCGATTCTCGGTCGCGTCGCCGACTCCCAAGACGGTGTCATCGCGGCGTCGAACGCCATTGCGCTTCCACTGCTGTTCCTCTCTGAGACGTTCGTCACGCCGGACCTGCTGCCCGCGTGGTTCCGTCCGGCGATGAACCTCTCGCCGCTAACTTACTTCGCTCGCGGCGTCCGCGCGGTGACGACGGGGTCGGGCGATCCGTGGTCGAATCTCGCCATCCTCGCCGTGCTCTCTGTCGTGTTCTTCGCGGCGGGCGCGTACGCCATCCCGCGGACGGACTGATACGGACGACTGTCGTCTCTTCTGTCTGGTCTCTTCCGTGCTGTACGTTATCGCGACAAGTATTCGCGCGAACGGTGTCAGTGTCGCGGGAGTTTATTAGCCGTCGCGGCGGAGTCGCGCACGAAGATGGTTACGCTCGACTCTCACGAGGACATGCAGCGACTGGTAGACAGCGGCGTCGTCGCGGTGATGCGAGGCGCAGACGCTGACACCATTCTTGAGGTGGCACAGGCGTTGCACGACGGCGGCGTCACAGCCTACGAGATTACCGCGGACAACCCCGACGCGATGGACCTCATCAGCGAGGTGTCGGCGTCGTTCTCCGAGACGGAGGCAATCGTCGGCGCGGGCACCGTCCTCGACAGTGAGACAGCCCGTGCATCCATCATGAACGGCGCGGAGTTCGTCGTCGGCCCGAGCTTCGACGAGGGCGTCGTAGAGACATGCAACCGCTACGGCACTATCGTCGCACCGGGCATCCTCACGCCGACGGAAGCCGTGGACGCCTACGAGGCGGGCGCGGATCTGGTCAAAGTGTTCCCGGCGTCAGTGATGGGGCCAAAACACCTCGCTAGCATCAAAGGTCCGCTTCCGCAGATTCCGCTCATGCCGACGGGTGGCATCGGCATCGACAACGTAGCCGACTACATCGAAGCTGGTGCCGTCGTCGTCGGCGCTGGAAGCGCCATCATGGACGCCGACGCCATCGAAGCGGGCGACTTCGAGGCCATCACCGAGACGGCCCGCGAGTTCACACAGGTTATCGAAGACGCCCGCGAATAGAACGGAATCCGACACGTCCGTTCAGCGAAGCGATGCGACGTGTTCGTGGTACGAGGGCGAAACCCGTTCTCGAAGCGTTTCGCATTCGGTTTCGCCGTCGAGCGAGACGAGATACGCCGCGCCGTCGTCGTCGCCGTAGGCGTGCTGGAAGTCGTAGACGAATCCGGCGACGGCCACGTCGTCCGGCACCGCGTCGGTTTCGACGAGGAAATCGACCTGCTCCTGCACTGCCCGCTCAACCAGTTTGTTGACGGCCTCACCGCGCGGCGTATCGTCGTCGAAAACGCCGTCTTCCCGGGCCGACTCGACTATCGGTGTGAGTCGGGCGACGGCCGCCTCAACCGCAGGGAGAAGCGAGGTCTCAGATTCGCCGGTTACCGACTCGTACGCCGCAGTGACGGCACCACAGCCGGTGTGTCCTAGGACTGCGATGAGTTCCACGTCCAGTGCGGACACCGCGTAACCGACCGCGTCGTTGACGACGAGTTCGCCGTCTACGTCCGTCCACGCCTGATCGCCGACGTTGACGCTCGTAAATAGGTCCCCGTCCGCGTTGGCGTCCCAGACGCCTTCCGCCGGGACGCGCGAGTCCGAACACGACACAGAGACGACGGGCGGATCCTGTCCGTCGCGCACGCCCTCGAAGTGGCCGTCGTCAACCTGTGCAACGTGTTCGTCGTTGCCGTCGAGTAACCGTTCGAGTACCTCCATGAGAGTCGGAAGACGCCTCTAGCGTATCAATTGGCCGGGACCCGGCACATCTTTCGTCCCCGCGACCGACGGCCGAGACATGACCGCAGGTGGCATCCTCTTTTTCCGAACCACGAACCGCGAAACGACGACGGCGTTCTACACCGACACCGTCGGTGCGGAGGTGTGGCTAGAGCAGTCCGGGTGTACCATCCTCCGCCACGGAAACATGCTGTTCGGCTTCTGTGACGGCGATGAGACGGAAACGGACGGCATCGTCACGTTCGTCTACGATACCGCAGACGAGGTAGACGAGATGCACGAGCGCGTCGGGGATGCAGCCCGAGAAGCCCCGCACGAGAACGAACAGTACGATATCTACCAGTTCTTCGCTGCGGACCCCGACGGCCGAACCGTGGAGTTCCAGACGTTCCGGCACGAGGTTTCGGCCCCGCTCTAACCTCGCCGTCGGTTCTGTGTCGTCAAGAGCGGCTATTTACTGTTGTCATCGCTCGCTGTATCCCAGACGAACGGATCGGCGTCATCTGTCGCGTCATCTGAGGGACCGTCTGTGGCCCCATCTGCGGCATTGTCTACGGCGTCATCGGGATCCGAATGCGCCGTGTCAGCAGTTCCATCCTGTTCGGATTTCGACTGTTCGACCGATTCCGTGACGGACAGTTCGTCGTCGGCACCGATGCCGACGCGGCCCTGTCGGTGTGCGGCGACGGCGACACGGAGACGCGACTCCAGTTCGTCGCGGAGTTCGTCGGCGTAGTCGGTGTCGATGTCTACAGCAGCGACGTCCTGTCCCCCGAGTGAAAGCGACCCAGCGGTGTCGATAGTGACGGTCGCGAGTCGAAGACGGCGCTGGAAGATGGTTCGCGAGTCGATCACCGTCTGGATGCGGTAGTAGGGGACGATTTTCGTCTCGCGCTTCAGGACGCCGTTTCGGGTGACGACGTGGTTCTCACCCAGCCACAGGCCGCGGTGTTTCCACTTGTAGTGTGCGGCGACGGCCGCGACGGGGATGAGCGCCAGCGGTGCGTACCACGGGAGTCCGAGACTGGCGACAGAGCCTGCGACGGACAGTACCGCCGTCGCCGCTCCGATGACGATGCTGTACCGCCCGAAGTAGCGTCGGCGGGTTCGTTTCGGCGGGCGACGGAAGTCGGGTGATCCGACCGGTTCGATATCGTTGACGAGGTCCTCGATGCGCTCACGGCTGGCGATTGGGACGGCAGCCTCCGATCCACGTGACGACCCGGAGTCGCCCTGTCCGGGCGCGTATCCTGCCGTCTCGACCAACAGTGTAGCGTACCCCGCCCAGCGCTTCAGCGGGTTGTCCGCTATCGTCAGCGTTTGCACCTTATCGAAGGGGATCGATCCATCGTATCGCTGGAGCAACCCGCGTTCGTACTGAAGTTCGTCCGCCGACTGGACGAGACGGAACCCGTAGTAGTTCACGATGGCGATGGCTGCGCCGGTTATCCACGACGCCAGAATCACGAGGAGGAGGAGCACGAACGTCCCGAGGACGACCACGACAGGTCCCAGATCGCTGGGGAACAAGGACGTGACGACCGTGAGCGACCCCGAGAAAAAGAGGAAAATAATACCGGGCACGCGGAAGTCGAACGAGAGCGCACCGAGGATTCCGAGTTCGCGGCCTTCGAGTTTGAAGAGTTCCTCCGCGACGGGCGTGTCGGCATCCTCGTCGGCCGACTCGCCGCGCTTCAGACGGCCCAGTTCCCGCTGGAGTCGTTTTGCTTCCTCGAAGGACACGAACCGAAGTTTTGCCTCTGTTTCCGTCCCGCCGGCCGTCTCGAACGAGACGGCGGCAATGCCCATCGCTCGCTGGATCACGTTACGCGAGATATCCACGTTCTGAATGCGCCCGAGCGGAATCTCGCGGTTTCGACGGGCGAACACGCCGGACTCGATATCGAACGTATCTGCGGTGAGTTCGTAGGTAAACCGTCGGTAGTAGGCGAACTCGTAGGCCACGAGAGCAATAGCGAAGAGACTCGCCAGTCCGACGAGGACGAGTGGACCGGTGATGCCGGCGAACGGAAGGCTGAACCCCCCCGTAGCGAGAGCAAACCCGAGGGCGGCGACGATGCTCCCGCCACGTTGGAGGACGCGATAGGGAACCGACAGGGGGGAGAGATGTTGGGTGACCATCAGACGGCGTCTTCACCTTCAGACCGGATGGCGAGGCGTTTCAACCGCTCCCGCAACTCGTCCGCGCTGTCTGCGGTAAGTCCCGGAACCGACACGTCTGCACCACGTGATCCGGCGGTGTAGACGACAGTACTCGCCAAGCCGATGACCCGTTCTACCGGGCCACGGGAGGAATCGACGTGTTGGATACGGACGAACGGGACGACTGTCCGTACGCGCGTGAAGACGCCGCGTTCGAGGTACAGCGAGTCCTCGCGCACCTCGTATCCCCACGACCGATACCGGGCGATTGCCAGACTCGCCCCGAGGACGAACACAACCGCAGTGGCGGCGTACGGACTCCACGAGGGGAGAAACGGTGGTGAGACGAACTGGACGACCGCAAACAGCAGTGCGCCGATGACGAGTGCGGTGAGCGCCGCACTCCCGACCCAGAGCAGTCGGACGCGCGGATCGAGTCGATTCATCGGTTGGCGTAGACGAGAGCGTTCGAAGAACGTGACGCCGTGGCAGAGCCTGTCGGCTTCATGTTGGAAGACGTTCCGCCGCGGTGATAAAATATACTGTCGGCTATCTCCACGGGCGGGCGAAACGTGTCGGTGGAGACAACCTGTAGCGATGAAAGCGTCAGAGCGCGGCGATCAACTGCCGGTCAAGCCGCCGGAGTGCCGCCTCAACGATCTCTCGGGCGCTGGCGAGCGCGTTCAGTGCGGGGTACTCGACTGCGAGCGGTTCGTACAGATACATCGTCACGTCCGGAACGCGATTCGAGAGGTTCCTGCGGTGTGAACGCAGCGTGGTCTGCCGACGCACCGCCGCCTCGTCCAGTCGGTCCCGAACGGAGACGACAGATTCGCGGAGGCGAGTGAGATTCTCGAACGACCGCTTTGAAAGCGGTTCGTCATCTAGCGCTCGAAGCGTCTCCACCGCTGAGTGAACCGTCGTTCGAACCGCCTCGACGGAATCGGACTCTGTATCGAGCAACGAGACGAACTCAGTTCGTTCCTCCATCGCGGCCGTTGCACCGGCGACAACGGCCTGTCGGAGGTTCGGCGTGAGGGTGCTTCCCTGGGTTATCGCGGCGGCAACGTCTTCTCCGAACTCGGCAGTGACGCTCTCGGTGTAGGTATCGCCGTACTCGTCCTCGTAGTGGGGGACCGCCATCACGGTTCGTTCGTATTCACGTCGAATCGTGTCCAACGAGGGGGACGCCGACCCATATGTGAGCGACTTCGTTGTCAACGGGCCGCCAGTTTTGCCCGCCGTAGCGGTGGGTCGAACGTCGGCGACGGCTGACCGGAACGCCCGGAACGCTTGGCGTTCGTCTACTGAGCGGCGACGTTCACGTCGTATCAACTGTGTCGCCTCTTCGAGGTGTGTCTCGATCATCGCCATCGGACCGCCCCCGGAACGTCCGCAGCAACATCAGCGCGCGTGTTTGCTGTCCACTCGAATTCGTCAACGAGTGGGAAATCCGTGAGGACGCCTCTGTCGGCGTGTGACACGATGCTTTGTCCGTGCGCGTTCCCAGTTTGTGCGAGCGAGTACGCCTCGGCCACCCCGTTCGGCCCGGCGAGCGGGACCATCCGAACCTCGGTTCCGAGCGGACCGACATCGAGAAGTATCGCAGCCTGCGGGAACGAACACGTTGCGGGGGCGATGATCTCCCGGACGCCGCCTCGTCGGGCCGTCGCAGGCCAGTGGATGTGTCCCGAGAGGACGAGCGGATCCCCTCCGCTCGACAGCACCTCGACCACCTCGTCGGCGTTTCGGAGTTGATAGAAATCCTCGTCAGCGAACTGCCCGGTGTGTTCGCGCGGGTGGAACACGTTGTGATGGGACGCGACGATCGGTGACTCCACCTCGGACAGCGTCTCGTCCAACCACGCCACGTGTTCGGACGGGACGAGACCTTCATGGGAATCATACAGTGTGCCGTCGCCGCTGGCGGTATCCAAGCCGATGAGATCGACGCCGCCGACGCTCACGTGGAATGGGAACGCGCCGCGGGCGTATCGAGCCCCGAATTCGTCTACCGTCGGTGCCTCGTAGTCGTCCCACTGTTTCGGGACGTCGTGATTGCCGGGGACGGAGACGAACGGTGTATCGAGGTCGGCAAGCAGTTCGTCCACGCAGTCGAACTCTTCGGGATGGCCATCTCTCGTCAGATCGCCGAGGCTGAGTGTCGCATCGACGTTCAGGTCGTTGATGGCGGCGATGGCGGCGCGGAGGCGCGTCTCGGTTCGGTGATACACTTTCCATGTTCCGGTCGCCGTCGGTGTGAGGTGGGGGTCAGAGACGACAGCGATTCGCGTTCGCGTGTGGGAGGTTGGCTGTCGGAGGCGAGCGAGAAGCGGTCCGGCGTCTGCTGCGGGCGGCGTTCGCTGGTCCGCTGAAACACCGGTGGAACCATCCCTCATCGCTCGATTGTGCGGGAGAACGTGCCCAGCGCGGTATCCCGACGAACGACGATGCGTCCGTCCTGTCTACAAAGTTCGATGGTCAGCGGGGCGGTTTCGTCGGCGGAGTGGTCGTCCCCTTGCATCTCGTTCGGCGGTCCGACCGCTCGAATGATAAAAATATCGGATATAATATATATTCTGTAGTATATGTCTATACTATCTCAATATCGCTCCGGAGTCTCAATAGAGCGTGATACCGGAAGCCAAGAGTCCGGCATCGACGAGGAGGAGGATGCCGACGACTGCCGCCGCGCGGAAGATATCTGCGGCGTTCTCTGCCGGCGTGCGGACGCGTTTCTCTCTGAGGCCATCGACGAGTCGGCTCCGGCCGATTTCGACGAGCGCGGTAAGGACGAGCCAGAGGACCAACATAGCGAGGACCAGGTGACCGCGACTCTCGTTCATGAGGAGGTCGAACGTGTATCTTGTACCGGCGAGATGTCCGCCAGTGAAGAACATGATCACCGACGCGGCGCGCGACCCGAAGACGAGTTTGTCGGCGAACGTTTCCAACGGTTCGGCGTCGAGCGACCCGTCGAGAGCGGTAGGCAGCACCACGCCAGCGACGAACACGACGCTTCCGACCCAGAGCGCGCCCGTGAGGACGTGAGCCGTGGTCATCACAGTGTCGAGTATCATATCAGCTACTGTGTCTTTCACCGCTTGAAACCCGTCGATTTCTATCGATTACTTGGCCGACAGCGATGGGAGCCTCAGGCCCGGTGGATACGTCCGGCCGTCACTTCGATTCCCGGTGAGTAGTGTACCACTGGTTCGTCGGTCGGCGTCTCGAACCCGTTGGCTGCGAATAGCGTGTTCGACCGAATCTCGGCGTTTGCTTCATAAAGCGGCCACGGGGGATGCGAAATGTCACCGTAGTAGAGTCGCCGCCCGACCGTGTAGAACCGATAGTTCTCGACAAAGAAGTGTTCAAGCGTACCGGGTTCCGGTGTGAAGTCGTCACCGACGGGTTCGTAGGTCGCATCGAAGTGCGCAGGGGGCGCGTTCCAGTGGGTGCGCTGACTGGCGAATTCGATAGATTCGTCCGCACCGCTTCGGACGCGCATATCTGCTCGGTAGTACGGAAGCGAGTACAGCAACCGTGCGAGGGCGACGCCGAGTCTGTCGTCGGCATCGAGATTGAAAAAGTACACCGCGCGGGCGCTGTCTCCGGACTGCGTTCGGTGGCCGGTCGAACTCGCTTCAGCGCCGTCTCCTGACCGTTCGGTATCGTCTTCAGAACGTTCAGCGTCGTCCACTGAGCGTGTAACGTACGTCCGAAGGTTCAACTCAGGAAAAGAGAGACCGAACGGGACACCGCACGGGCGGATATCCTCCATAACGAACGCGACGACGCCGAGCCACGCGTGACCGTCGAACGTGGCAACCTCGACACCCGGCGGGAGGCGTCCGGCTACCGTTTCCGGGTCAGTCTCCCAGTGGGCGAACAGCGCGTCGCGCCACCGCATCTGGACCAGTGCCTCGTCCCCGAACGCGGCATCTCCGGAACGCATATCTTGACAATCAGTACCGCGCGTACTTGCACTTTGCTGCCGTCTGGCAGTATTGTTCAGCGTATCTGATTCGAGCAAAACGCAAACACTTGATCCCATATTTCGGCGGTTTTTGGTCGAATATCTCCGAAGTAATTGGCACATACGCCGATCCGTCCCCCATATCTGCACACCACGAAGCCGAGGAACGAACAATTATATAGGATAGCTATCAAGTTTGCAGTAAGAATGGGATTTCGGTCTGCAAACGAGCGGACGACTCCGAGCAAAGAGTCCTCGTCCGTTCCGTCTATTCAAGAGCTGACGGGAGGCTCGAATCGAAATCAGAGTCGTGGTGGCGGTGGATCGCTAACACCCCAAGAGTGTGAATCACGATTCGGCGTCGAAATATACATGGACGGGCTGGATACGAAGATTCAGCGACTGGCCAAGAAACACGGCGCAGACCAAGTCCGAGAATGGGCCGACGAAGGCATGACCGTCGATACGATGGGCAAGCCACGCGACATGCGCGCGTTCCGCCAGCGTCAGCAGGAGCGCCCTGCCGAAGTTCCCAAAGACATCGAGCGCCGGAACGCTAAATCTGTCCAGCGCAGTCGTGGCGCGCATCATGAGGCGTCAAAGGCTGGCGACGCGAACGTGCCCGACTCCGTACGAGACGTTATTTCCTCGCCGGGCCAACAACTCGACACCTCGATTCAGCGCGCGATGGAAGACCGAATGGGCGACAATCTGAGCGACGTTCGAATCCACACGGATCCATCCGCCGCGAAAGCCTGCGAAGACATCAACGCCCGCGCGTTTACTGTGGGGAATCACATCGCGTTCAACCACGGCGAATACGATCCATCAAGTGCTGAAGGCCAGCATATTCTCGCCCACGAACTCGCACACGTGCGCCAACAAACTGGTGGCGCGGTGTCGATGCTCCCCCAAGAGGGTTCGTTAGAAATTGATCCTGACCCACGCTTAGAGCGGGAAGCCGAAGAAACCGCCCAGCGCGTGATGCAAGGTGGGAAAATCGGCGTACATCGCATGGAGCACTCCGACGTGCACGTTCAGCGCTCACCGAAAGACGTCTCGGAGTATATTCCCTCGATGGGCGACACGGAGCAGGCAATCATCGAAGAGGAAGCTACCCAAGGTGTCCTATTAGATATCGACCCCGAGAAGTTAGAACAACTGCAGTCTGCTGTTGCGGATCTTGAAGAGTTAGCGACGGAGATCAACGAGCTCAGCGCAGCGACGGGAGTAACCGTGGAACCAGCGGCTGGTGAGACGACGCTGAGAGAGGAGACACCGACTCCACTTCGAGACGGATTGGCCGTGACGGTCTCACATGACCACGATCTCTCCGAGATGGGCCTCTCACAGGACCAGCAGAAGTTAGTCGAAAAGCACAAACAACTCGTCTCCGAATTCGAGACTCTCAGTAACGATATCCTTTCGGAACTCCAACAGGGGGAACTCCCCGAGGAAAGCACATTTCGAGATTTTCTAACTGACGTAGGGATCAGCACTGGTGTCGCAGCAGTGGTATACAAGGCAATCGAGTCCCAAACCGATCACGCGACGCTTGCGTCGATGTTGCAATCCGAACTCGACATGGTCGGCCCACAAGGGGCTGGTCTCTTCGAGAATATCACTGTCGCGTTCGGAGCATTATTGACTGGTATAGCACTAAGTTACGGCAAGGACAAACTCACCAGTCACGACGAGACTGGCGATACCCGCTTCGACGACAAATGAATATGAATGCAAAAATCATCGACCAAGATAATAAAGGAATTGGGGTGAGAGTCCATGATAACGATGAGACGGAACATACCGTTGCAGTTGGGTTCGATGGAGAAATCCAGGGCCATTCCCAAGACGGCTACCCGGACGACCCAGCCAAACGTACTGGGAAAGAAAACGAGTACGTGAGCCAGGCGCGCCGGTATGCCAAGTACTACGTCGCCAAAGAGAAGGGATACGACGTGCTTCCGTGGGACCGAGACACTGCGGCGATGCAGCGGGTCCAAACAGCCATCGAGTCGCTCTCGGACGAGGACTTCGAGAAGTACTTCGGGACGTACTTCGATCAGATCAACAGTCGGCTCCCGAACGTGACCGCGCCAGTTCCGGAGCCCGATGCCGTCGGTGACGACGAGTTCGTTCTGTATCTGCTCGATGTCTATCTGGATGAAGCTGGCCGGATCGAAGCGGTGTCGGACATTCATTTCCTCTATCTGGATGACAACCGGGAGAGGCAGGTGGTTCTCGGCGATCAGCCCCTCAATCGAGATCCTGACGCCCGATTACAACTGAAACCCAACTACTTGCCATCACTGGAGGTTGCTCAGGAGTTTTTCGTCTATCATCTCCGCTGCCAAATCCGAGACTGCTATCTCCTTCGAGGGGAAGAGCCACCAGAACAGTACCGAGTGATCGGTCCGGGGCTCTACGACGCTGCGACACGATATCTCTACGAGGATCGTCCGTATCGGCCATATCATAAACTGCACGCGGACATCCCGGGCTATTCGCTCGAATTCGATTATGGCTTCGGCGAACAGGGGAAAGAAATGGCCAAAATTGCAGGCGCAGTCGCAGACAACAAATAACGGGTTATCGGATAGGTGGCTCGCTCGGTGACGTGCGTATTCACACGGGTCCATCGGCCGCGAAAGCCTGTGAAGACATCAACGCTCGTGCCTTTACTGTCGGCAATCACATCGCGTTCAACCACGGCGAATACGATCCATCGAGTGCTGAAGGTCAGCATATTCTCGCCCACGAACTCGCGCACGTGCGCCAGCAGACTGGTGGCGCGGTGTCGATGCTCCCCCAAGCGGGCGAGTTAGAGATTGACCCCGATGAGCGTCTCGAACGCGAAGCCGAGGACACTGCCCAACGCGTGGTAGAGGGTTGGAAGATTGGTGTACATCGGGTGTCCAAGGCTGAAGTACACGTCCAGCGGATGAAGTCCGCTGATCAATTACAGGGGGAACTCGATTCCGAACAGAAATCAGAATTAGTTCGATAGTTGAAAGAACAGATGATTTTTCGAATATCAACGAATTCCTATCACAACTTGCAGGACAGCTTACGGGGTTGAATCACAAATTATCGAGAAAAGGAAAATTGAAAAGCGGCGCTGAAATCGGACTTGAAGATATCGAGATTATTTCACACCGCGACGGAGATCGTCCTCATTATGTGCTGGATTCCGATAAATGGGATGAGGATATTGATCTAACCGGGGATAGTATGCACGATTTTAAACACATTGTCGCAAGGCATGGACATCCTGCTGCTGGTGGTGATTGGCCTATCTCACCCGGGACCGCAATGGAAAGTGTAGAGGAGGCGTTTCCCGAAACCATGGGTCCAGCAGATATCAAACAAGTCATTGAAACAGCTATCGAAGAGGGTGAAGTTGGAGGAAATTCTGGAGAGCTAGTCTATGACGGTCATAAGTTGGACAAATATGATATTAGTCAGATCCATGTCAGACGGAATTCTGACTCAGGCATAGTACAAACAGCGTTTGCTAGTGGTGAGAATCAATGAATGTGTCAGTAGACTATTCGATAAAAGAGGAAGTAATAGATATAAACGATCTCTTGGGCGGAATCGCAGTAACAGTAAATGACGATTCGATTGCCCGAGTGGTCAATGAAGACAATTTTGAGTCAAGATATGAGTGGAAGCCCACCTATATGGGACAATATATTCAGACAGATTTCCAAAGATTGATCGATGCAAGTAGTATGCTAGCAAGGAATGAGTTAGATATATACCAAACTAAAGAAATAACATTCCCTCCCAGCAAATCATATCTACTCTTGGAACCGCTTTCAGAGGGAGCGTTGCGCGTTGCATATCGGATACGCGAGTCGAGAGATCACTCAACTTCGAAGACGCCATCAGCTGATCCAGAAAGCGCCTGTGGTTACGTTGTTAAGCGGTGTGAGTTCTGCCGAGCGGTAAGCGAAGCAGCGCACGAGTACGTCAACGATGTCCGCTCAATGCCTGTCGAATGGGGTATGGAGTTGCTTGAGGAGTTTGAACAGTCCTTGGCAGAGTTGGATGCCGCTATCGAAGACTGTGAATAGACGGTACGGCAATGAGGGAACATCAATCTAGCATACATGCGATAGCTTCCCGCACGTATTCAACCAACAAACGTCCGTGAACCACCTTTTGACCGTATTTGAACACTAGCTCTGTGTCAGTCGAGAACAGATTCGGTGACAGTATGGAGTTCCGCGGCCGTCTCCTCGTCCGTCGCGCCGACGTAGAGGCCGTCAGTGCCGGTTCCGTGCGAGTAGACGCCGCTTTCGGCGGCGAGAAGTTCGCCCGCGTGTTGTTCGTACACGTCCGGGTAGAAGCAGACGATACCTTCCAACCCGCCGCGGGCGAGCAGTCCCCAATCGACGCACGGAGACCACGTCGAAACGACGCGCTTGCATCGGTCTTCGACGGCCGATTCGATTCGGTCCGCCGTCGCTGCAAGCTCTTCGTCGCGGATGGCAGGGAGGCCGACGACGAACGAGACAGTCCCGTGTTCGAGAGAGACATCGCTCTCTGCCGACACCGGTTCGCCGTCTACCGTCGCACCCGCGCCGCGTCGGGCGACGTAGGTTGAATCGGGAAGCGGTTCGTAGATTGCCGAGACGACGGGGTCGCCGTCGCGTAGGACGCACGCCGCGGTGGCGAACGCCGGCAGTCCAGCCGCGAAGTTGTTCGTCCCGTCGAGCGGGTCAACGACCCACTCGTAGTGGTGGTCTCCGTTTCGGCCGGACTCCTCGCCGTGCAGGGCGTGGTCGGGGAACGACTCTCGGATAACGTCGAGAACTCGTTCTTCGGCGGCGCGGTCTGCGGCGGTTTTCACGTCGTCGGTGCCGTAGTCACCCGGAACCGACCCGTCTCGGAAGGCGTCTTCGAGGTAGTCGCCTCCAGCGCGGACAGCGCGAGTGGCGACGGCTGCCAACGAGTCGAGGTCCGGGCCGTCGGCAGTGACGAAGTCATCCATGTCGTCGGGTCCGAGGTCGGAGGGAAAGAGCCGTTCGGTTCACTCCACCTTCCGGTTCCCTAATACATTTGCCACGTGCAGGCGCGTGACATGGCATGGACCCCGTTCCAACCGAGACGTTCTACGACCTGACCAGCCTCTCAGCGGTTGCCCTCTCACCGACAGGAGACCGCGCCGCATTCGTCGCAAGCGAGTCTGATCCCGACGAGGACGAACGGCTCGCCTCGTTGTTCGTCGTCCCGACCGATGGAAGCCGTGAGCCACATCGGCTGACGCGCGTCTCCACCGCCGCCAGTCCGACGTGGAGTCCCGACGGTGATCGACTCGCCTTCGTCGCCGCCCGGACAGAGGACACTGCACGACGAGTCGGCCGAAGCCGCGACGAGGAAACAGCGGACGACGATATCGAGGCAACGAGCGGCGACCGGGACGAAGCCGACATCGAAGCGGATGAGCTTGACGGTACGTCCGAAGACGGCGAGTCCGACGGTGCGTCCGAAGACGAACACCAGTCCGCCGGCGACGACGAACCCAAACCACAAGTCTGGGTGTTCGATCTCGCACTCGGTGGCGACGCCCGGCAGGTGACTGACTTCGATGACGGTGTGAAAGCGTTCGACTGGTCGCCCGATGGCGACCGAATGGTCGTCTCGGCGCGCGACCCGACTGAGGAGGAACGCGAGTATCTGGACGAACGGCGCGAGGGAGGCCCTATCGAGACGGAGCGACTCCAGCACAAATTCGACGGCGCAGGCTATCTCGACACCGTCACGACGTATCTGTTCGTCGTGGATGCGGAGTCGGGCGACACGGGACGCCTCGACGACGCACGAGGGGGCGGCGCGTCCGATGACCAGTTCGGGATGATGCCTACGTGGGGGCCGAACGACCGCATCGCCTACACCGCCTACGAGGGCGAGAGAAGTGATGATACGTTTATCCGCGACGTCTACTCCATCCGACCGGATGGGTCGGAGAAACGACGCCACACCGACGGCGAGCGTGTCACACTCCTCCCTCAGTGGTCCCCCGACGGAAGCCGACTCGCGTTCAACGGCGGCGACGCCGAGAACTGGCATCTCCCCGACCAACTGTACGTCACCGACGCCGACGCCGCAGATGACGCCTACGAGAGTGTTTCAGCGTCGCTCGACCGCACCCTCTCCTTTTCGGAACCGAACTGGGTGGACAACGAGACGCTCTATGCTCTCATCGGTGACGAAGGTAAGACGCGCCCGGTGCGATTCGCTGCGGACGAGGACGCGCCGGAACGGACGTTCACGGCGCAGGGCGACGACAGGGCCTGCCGAGCGCTCGAGACGGCCAACGGAACCGCCCTCGTCCACCTGTCGCATCCGAGCGAAGGATCGGATCTGTACGCATTCGATCTCGACTCGATAGACGCGACTCCGGATCTGACGCGTCTGACCGACCTGAACGCCGAACTACGCGAGACGTACGAACTGCCGAAAGTTCGGCGGGTCACCTACGAGAGCGACGGCGAGGAAATCGAGGGCATCGTCTACGCGCCGCCGTCGTTCGACTTCGACGATCCAGATCCGCATCCGTTGGTCGTCGCCATCCACGGCGGTCCGGTCAACTACGACGAACCGGTATTCAGATTCACCCACGCGGTGTTCACCTCCCGTGATTACCTCGTGTTCCGGCCGAACTACCGCGGTGGATCATCGTACGGACGCGAGTTTGCGGAGGCACTCCGCGGACAGTGGGGAACCGTTGAAGTGACGGATATCGCCGCCGGCGTGCGCGAACTTGTCTCCCGCGGATGGGCCGCCGAGGATCGCATCTTCGGTCACGGCTTCTCCTACGGCGGCATCGCACAGGGCTTTCTCGTTACGCAGGAACCCGACCTCTTCACCGCGGCCGCACCGGAACACGGCATTTACGACCTGCGGTCGGCGTACGGCACCGACGACAGTCACATCTGGACCGACAACGAGTTCGGCGTCCCGTGGGAGAACCCCGAGAGGTTCGAGGCGTCGTCGTCTATCACCGATATCGGGAACGTTCGAACGCCGCTTCTCGTGATCGCGGGCGGCGAGGACTGGCGGTGTCCACCGTCGCAGTCCGAGCAGTTGTACGTCAGCGCCAAGAAGCAGGGCGTCGAGGCGCGCCTCGTCATCTACCCCGACGAACATCACAACGTCGGCGACCCCGACCGAGCCATCCACCGGCTTGACGAGATCACCTCGTGGTACGAACGGCACGACCCGGCGGTGGAGACGGACGACAAAGCCGAAAACGAGACCCACGAGTAATCAAGACGGCGACACGAGCGGATAACCCACCACCTGACCGCACCCGAATTTTTGCCCTTCGCACGCAATCTCGAAGTATGGAGTTTCGCGTCGTCCACGGAGACATCGCACAGCAATCCGCAGACGTACTCGTGAACGCCGCCGGAACGAGCCTTCGGATGGGGTCGGGCGTTGCGGGCGCGCTCAGACGCGGCGGTGGGTCGGAGTTGAACGAGGCGGCGATGGCCGAGGGACCGGTTGACCTCGGCGCGGTTGCCGTCACGGACGCCTTCGAACTCGACGCCGACTGGGTGATTCACGCCGCCGCGATGCCACACTACGGCGACGGGCAGGCGACGGCCGAGAGTATCCGCGACGCCGCGCGCAACTCGCTGGAGCGCGCCGACGAACTCGGCTGTGAATCGCTGGTGATGCCCGCTCTCGGATGCGGCGTCGCCGGGTTCGCCCTCGAAGACGGCGCGCGCATTATTTGTGAGGTCATCGACGGCCACGACCCCAACTCGCTCTCAGACGTTCGTTTCATCGCCTACAGCGAGGACGAGGCCGAGACGATTCGTCGCGCCGCGAGCGAGGTCCGTGGCGAGTCGGCCGACTAGCGCACGCTACCGACCAGTAGCGGCGTCGAATCGGCCGAGAAACTATACTCGCTCGCCCCCTGTGATGGCGTATGCCCCGTCTCGAATCCCCATTCCAGATCGGCGGCGTGACGGTGCCGAACCGGCTCTACCGGTCGCCGTTGCTGGAGTGTGCGGGGAACGGCTCTGACGCCGTAGACTGTCTCATCTCGGAGTTGGAACCCGCCGCCGAGGCCGGTGCAGGGCTCATTTGTCAGGGGGCGACGCTCGTCCGCGGCGAGGGCGGATGCGCCGCGCCGGGGATGACTCGCGTCCACGACCGCGCGTTCGTCTCCGAACTGTCCCGTCTCACGGACGCGATTCACGACCACGGCGGGAAAATCGCCGTCCAACTGGAACACGGCGGCCTGCGGAGCATGGAGACGTGGCACGCCGGGTACCGGCGAGCGAACCCCGAACTCGAACAACTCGCCGTTTCCTCGCCCCCGAGACTCCTCCGCGCGATGGCCGCGACGGGCTTTCTCGACTACGATGCACACGTCCTCACCACCGACGAAGTGTACGAACTGGCGGCCGATTTCGGCCGGTCCGCGGCGTGGTGTGCCGATGCGGGCTACGACGTGATCCACCTCGCGGGCGCGAACATGGGCTTGATTCACCAGTTTCTCTCGCCGTTCTACAACCGCCGAAACGACGAGTTTGGTGATGGTGTCCGCTTTCTCGAAGTCATCTTAGACGAGATTCGTTCGCGTGCGGGCGACGTCCCGGTGATGACCAAAGTTCCGGCCGAGACAGCGGCCCCACCGGTCGTCCGCCGTCACCTCTCCGCTGACGAAGCAGTGGGTATCTGTGCCCGACTCGCTGACTACGGCTACGACGCCCTCGTCCCCGTCGAGGGGTCTGTGTTCTGGGATGCGAGTATCGTGAAAGGGCAGTTCCCGAAACGCGCGTGGACCGACGACCGTTACCAGTCGGGGTACGCCGAGGCGTTCGGCGGGCAACTTCGAGCGCGTCTCGTCGCTGTCGGCAACTGGATCGAGTCGAAGGTGTACGACTTCGAACCGGCGTGGAACGCCGATCTGTGTCGTCGCGTCCGGCGTGTCGTTGAGGTGCCCGTCCTCTGTGAAGGCGGGATTCGCGGCCGCGATGAGATGGACCGACTTCTCGGCGATGCTTGCGACGCTGTCGGACTCGGCCGTCCCTTCTACGCCGAACCGCGACTGCCCGCTCGGGTGCTTGATGGCGACAGAGAGACGCGCGTCGTCTGCGAGAGTTGCAATAACTGTGCTGTCCCGCAAGCCGCGGGTGCGAACGGCGTCTGTCGCACGCCTGCGGTGCTTCAAGAGGCAGGACGACTGCGGAAGGCGGGCGCGTACGAGCGAGATACGTCCGAATCGGTCGATTTAGCTGCATCCGATGTAGACCGTTCATAGTCGCTGTTCTCCGGGCACTGTCGTTCTCTGTTCGCTTCCGTCTTGCACAGATATCCTGAATTTCGGGGCAATTCTTTCTGGGAGGAGGTCGTACTGGCACGCATGCACCGACGCGATGTACTCGCCCTTTCCAGCGCTTCGCTGGTCGGGTGTGTCGGGCGGGAGTCCGACGTGACAACAGACGAGACAGGGGAGTTGACCGGAGCGGAACCAACTACCGACGGCGAGACGAACCGTACGCTGGCAACGGACGGTGGAACGGACACATCGGGCGACGGGTCTCTGACGCTCTCCTCGTCGGCGTTCGAGGACGGGGAGACACTCCCGAACCGATTCACGTGCGAGGGGAAAGGCGTCTCGCCGCCGCTCTCCATTGCGGGTGTTCCCGACGAGACCGAATCGCTTGCACTCGTCGTAGACGACCCGGATGCACCCGGAAGCGACCCGTTCGTGCACTGGTTACTGTGGAATCTCGTACCCGATACGGCGACGATTCCGGAGGACGTTCCCGACAAGACGACAGTTCTCGACGGCGCACGGCAGGGAACGAACGGCGGCGGTAACGTCGGCTACTTCCCGGCGTGTCCGCCCAAGGGGCACGGAACGCACACGTACCGGTTTACGCTGTACGCGGTAGACCAGATGCTGGATGTCAAGGCGGCCGCAGAGCGCTCGCAACTCCAACGCGCTCTCGACGAATCGAATCTGGCACAGGCGCGGATTACGGCGACGTTCGAGCGGTCCGGGTGAGATGAGCGAACCGGGTGAATCGGGTTGGACTGTTTTTGTCGAACCGGTCCGAATTGTGTGAGCATTCGACGAACAAACCACAAATCACACGACAGCGTGCCTGTCGCGGGGGAAACTCCCCGCGATATTTCCGCGGGGATTATTGTCTCTCGCCGAAGAGTACGGCTAATGGCACGCGACCAGTCCGCCGAGGAGCCGTCAGAACTCCTCTCCGTCCTCGATGCGTTGGACGATGCGGACGCCCGAGCCATCATTAGAGCACTGGTAGAACCCATGACGGCAAGCGAACTCTCCGATGAGTGTGATATCCCGCTCTCGACGACCTATCGTAAGTTGGACCTCCTGACGGAGGCGGACTTGCTCGTCGAGGGAACAGAGATACGCGCAGACGGACACCACACGACGACGTACGAGGTGACGTTCGACGAGGTGCGAATCGAACTCACCGACGAGCGCAGGCTCGACGTCAACGTCGTCCGTCCCGAACAGGCACCCGACCAACAGCTTGCAGACATCTGGTCTGCCGTCCGGAGGGAGACGAAATGACCCACTTCCCCGACGCTCCGATTCTCGCTACTGCCCTCATCGTCGTCCAGACGGGCATCCTGATCATTGGCGGACTCATTACGTACTTCAGCTACAAGGCGTACCGCCGAACCGGCGAGTCATCGCTCTACGCGTTGACGCTCGGATTCGGAATCATCACCTTCGGTGCGATTATCGCTGGCGCACTGGACATCGTCCTCAACGTGAACCTCGTCAAAGGTGTTCTCGTTGACTCCGTCCTTACACTCATCGGGTTCGCCATTATCATGTACTCGCTCTATGTCGAGTAAGCACTGAACTGACGTGTAGTAGTGCTCTAAATACACACAACTGTTATTGCTACTCGGACCCAAATTCGGATGATGAGTGAGAAGTCATCCGACGCTGACGAACTCGACGAGATACGTCGCCGGAAGCGGAAGCAACTCGAATCGAAGCTTGAGGATGGCACTAGCCCCGAAACCGACCGTATGAGCGCAGAATCTCCGGCTGACCCGATCGACGTGAACGGTGGAGACGAGTTCGAGTCGCTCGTCGCTAGTACAAGTGTGGTACTCGTCGATTTCTATGCAGATTGGTGCGGACCGTGCAAGATGATTGCGCCAACCGTCAACTCACTCGCCGCGGAGACGACCGCGACTGTTGCGAAAGTTGACATCGACCAGAACCAAACGCTCGCCTCACAGTACAATGTCCGTGGCGTCCCGACGCTCCTGTTGTTCAGCGACGGCGACCCTGTCGAACAGGTCGTCGGCGTCCGCGACAAATCAACACTTCGCGGACTCATCGAACAGTACACGTAGCGACTGAGACGTGATACCGCGGTGTGTCAGTCGTGCCACGGTAGCTTAACTCACACCGAGCCATAGTTCTTGTATGCAACTCACTACCGTCGATATCGATATCGGGACGCGCGCGCCGACGGTCCTGATGCATGGTGACGACGCCGCCACGCTCGGACTGCATCCGCTGGATCGGGTTCAGATCGAGACGGAGTCGGAGACGGTAGTTGGGATTGTCGAACTGAGCAACGAACTCGTAGATACTGGCGAGTTAGCTGTCACGCGACGACTCGGACATATCGACGGCACCGTCGAGGTGACACCGGCTCCGCGACCCTCGTCGGTGGAGTTCATCCGCAAGAAACTGGATGACGACGAACTCGAATACGACGAACTCGACCGAATCGTCCGCGACATCCGCGACGACCGCCTTTCGGACGTCGAACTCGGCGCGTACGTCTGTGCGATGTACATCAACGGCACGTCGCTGTCGGAGACGATGCATCTCTCAGAGTCGATGGCTGACGCGGGGGAGAAGCTCTCGTGGGAGGCGGACATCGTTGCCGACAAACACTGCGTCGGCGGCGTCAGCGGCAACCGAACCACGCCGATTATCGTCTCTATCGTCGCGGCGGCGGGCGTTACGATTCCAAAAACATCCTCGCGTGCGGTTACGTCCGCGGCGGGCACGGCGGACACGATGGAAGTATTCTGTCCCGTAGACCTTTCCGCCAAGGAGATTCGGACCGTCGTCGCAGAGACGAACGGATGTATCGCATGGGGTGGCGCGGTCAACCTCTCGCCCGTGGACGACAAGATCATCCGCGCAGAAACACCGCTTTCGCTGGACCCGCACGGCCAACTCGTCGCGTCGGTCCTCTCGAAAAAACAGAGCGCAGGTTCGACGCACGTCCTCGTGGACATCCCCTACGGCGAGGGTGCGAAAGTGGGGAGTTTGGACGAGGCGCGCGAACTCGCGCACGACTTCGGCCGCGTCGGTGACCACCTCGGGATGACCATCGACTGCACGATCACCGGCGGGAGCGCACCGATCGGTCGCGGTGTCGGTCCGGTGCTGGAAGCCCGGGACGTACTGTCGGTTCTCACTGGCAGCGGTCCCGGTGATCTCAGACGCAAGAGCGTTCGTCTCGCGCAGATTCTTCTCGACTGTGTCGGGGCGGATGCGGATGCGAGCGAGATACTGGAGTCCGGGCGCGCGCTCGACCGGTTCAGCGCCATCGTAGCGGCACAGGGCGGCGACCCGGACGTATTGCCGTCTGAACTCGTCCCCGGCCGCTACGAACAGACGGTGACTGCGGGACGTGACGGGGTTGTAACACACATAAACAACCGTCTGGTCAACGATGTGGCGCGTCGGGCAGGCGCGCCGCGAGCACCCGGTTCGGGATTAGAACTCCACCACAGCGTCGGTGACGCCGTCGCACAGGGTGACCCACTCTATACGATTCACGCCGAGGCGAGCGAACGACTCTCAGAGGCGGCCACCTACGCTGAAGACGCCGAAGCCGTCCGTATCCGCCCACCGGACGAGACGCTGGTCGAACAACTCTGAATAGTCCTCGACGCATCCGCCTTGTGCGGCCGAATCTTTTGTTCACTGGGTTCCAAGTATAAGCTATGGACAACCCGGAATCCCGCGTCACCGACGAGGTCCGGCAGACAGCAGACGCAATCGGGACGATGGAGATTCGCGGCGCGGCGACCATCGCCGACGCCGCGGCGAAAGCCCTCCGCACGCAGGCCGAGCAGAGTTCGGCCGAGACGGCAGACGAACTCCGCGCGGAACTCCGTGCCGCCGCGCGCGTCCTCCACGACACCCGCCCAACAGCGGTGAGTCTCCCGAACGCGCTCCGCTATGTGCTGTTCGACGCTGACGGAGCCACGGTCGAAGACGTTCGGGCGTCTGTCGTCACTAGCGTCGTGGAGTTCTGTGACCGTCTCGAAAACGCACAGACCGACCTCGGACGCGTCGGTGCGAACCGCCTCCGCGACGGCGACACCATCATGACGCACTGCCACTCGACGGACGTACTCGCGTGCGTCGAGGCGGCCGTCGAACAGGGCAAAGACCTCACGGCTATCGTCAAGGAAACGCGCCCTAGATTGCAGGGACACATCACCGCGCGCGAACTCGTCGAGATGGGTGTGGACGTGACGCTCATCGTCGATTCGGCGGCGCGACGCTATATGAACGACGTAGATCACGTACTCGTCGGTGCGGACAGCATCGCCGCCGATGGCTCCGTCATCAACAAAATCGGAACCAGCGGATTGGCCGTCACCGCCCGCGACAGAGGGACACCCATCGTCTGTGCCGCCCAGACGATCAAACTCCATCCCGACACACTCACCGGCCACACGGTTGATATCGAGATGCGCGAAGAAAGCGAGGTGATCGACCCCGACGAGGCGGACGAAATCGGCGATATAACGGTAAAGAACCCGGCGTTCGATGTGACGCCGCCGCGGTACGTAGACGCCATCGTGACCGAACGCGGTCAGTACCCGCCCGAAAGCATCGTCACGCTGATGCGTGATCTGTTCGGTGAAGGGACGACGGAACCGTGGGTGGTGGAGTAACACAAGAGATTTATTCGGAGTCAGATTTCGTTTCGATGAGATGTCCTCGCTCCCGCACACCTCTCCGCGACTCGTCGTCGGCGTCGGGTCGCTTCTTCTCGCTTTCGTGGCGACGTACGTCACCGTGACAGCACCCGGGTTCCCCGGGAATCTCCTGTCGTGGCCGCGAGCACTCGCCGGACGACTGCGACGTGACCTCCCGCGCGGTGACCGGGCGACAGCCGCGTGGTGTGGCGTCGCACTTTGGTCCGTCCTCGTCACGGGCCTTCACTTCGGCGGCCTCCACTACCGTGTCTACACGACGCGGCCGTGGTGGGACCTCCTCACGCATGCGATGGGCGGCGTCGGCGTCGCCGCGATACTGGCGATGACGCACCGCCGGTCGGTCGCCGCCGGACAGTCCACGTGGTGGCTGATCCCCGCCGTCCTCGCTATCGGTTCCGGGTTCGAGGTGTACGAGTTCGTGTTCAAGACGTTCTGGTACAACTGGACGCTCCGCTTCTACGTCGTGGACACGATCATCGACCTCATTATCAACACGTCCGGTGCTGTCGTCGTCGCCGTCGCCCTCGCTGGCTATCGAAGTCTGACCGGGGTGACGGCCGCGGACGACGCGACGGCGGGCACCGAATTCCCGAAGTAGTTCGTCGATTCCGGTGGTTGAATCGCCTACCGCGGCGTCTCCGTCCCCCACTCGTCGATAGCGGTAGCCAGTTCCGGACTGTCGTCGGCCGACTCTTCGAGGCTCTTGCCCGCGGCGTAGCCATCGACGGCCGCGCGGAGGGCCGCCGCACCCGCTCGCGTCCCGTCCGGATGACCGTGGATGCCGCCGCCCGCCTGCACGCAGACGTTCGTCCCCGTCGCGTCGAGCAGATCCGGAATCAGACCGGGGTGCAGGCCGCCGGAGGCGACCGGAAGCACGTCGTTCAGGCCGTACAGCTCCGAGCGCATCCAGTCGTTGATGCCGACGGTGTCTTCGTTTGCGAGTTTGCCGAGGCCTGCCGTTCCGGTGTGCAGTTGGTCAACGCCGCAGAGGCGCGAAATCTGGGCGAGGACGCGCATCGAGACGCCGTGGTTTTCCAGTCGGTCGAAAGCGGCGTGCATCGCGCGGTGGGCGTGGATGGCGATGCCGTGGTCTTCACAGCGTTCGCGGACCGTCTGGACAGCGGCCCAGCCGGTCGTTATCACGTCAACCATCACGTACTCACAGCCTTCCTCGGCCGCCAGATCGACACGTTCGAGCATCGTGTTCGTGTCGGCGGTGACGTTGATGAGATAGGATTTCTTCTCGCCGGTCTCGTCTTCGGCGTCGTCTCGCAGGGCGAGGCTCTCGACTAGGCGGTCGTGGTAGGGGTTGAACGACTGATCGGTGAGGTTCTCGTCGTCTTTTAGGAGGTCCACGCCGCCGAGCCACGCCTCGTAGCCGACTTCCGCGTGGCGGTCAGTGGAGAGGCCGACTTTCGGCTTGGGGACGGTTGCGAGGATAGGTCGATCTTCCTCGATGCCGAATATCTCTTCGCGGACCGACGATCCAAACTGCGGGCCAGCAAAGGAGCTGACGAGTGCTTCGGGCCACTGACAGTCGGCCAGCCGGATCGTATCGACGGCCTTCATGCCCATGATGTTCCCCGCGATGCAGGAGAGGATCTGGGGCATGCTCCCCGGTTCGAACAGGCCTGCTGGGTAGGCAACATCCACTTCGGCGCTGTCGTCCGACCCGCGGATATCGAACGTCGTCGCCCCCATGTCGGTGAAGCCTTCGCCGGTCGGAAGGGCGGCCCACGTCCCGTTTGAGGATTCGCTTGCGACACGGGAGGCGGCCGCCTCCACGTCCATTCCCTCGGCGGGGGCGATGCGGAACGTACACACGAGGTCCGACTCGTCTGGTTCGTACGATAGGTCAAGGAAGTCCTCGTAGGTGATTCCAGCCATGCCAACGAAGTACGAACGGAGGGATAATAAAAGCGGGCGGGGAAACGGGGGCGAATCGCGGTACGGACGCCCGATTCAGTCCCCACAACGCCGTACCCTCACAGCCATCCGATCCGACACCGCCGTATCCTCACAGCCATCCGATCCGACACCGCCGTACCCCCACAGCCGTCCGCTTGCGCTCGAAAATCCGCCCGGATTCACAGACGGTCGCGGACCTCTCTGAACACCGGCAAATCGGCGTTGACAACGTCGGCGATGGCGTCCGCTGCACCGAGTAACCACTCGACGCGTTCCAGACGGGCCTCCAGGTCGCCCGGCCCGATGCGGTAGTTCTCTACGATAGCTTCGACGGATTCTCCCGCGGTCCAGTCTGCGAAGATGCGCGCGAGTTTAACAGCACAGAGCCACTCCTCGAAGTTCTCAGCAGCACCGAGGTCCGTCGTGAACTCCGCGGCGTGCGTGCTCGCGAATCGGTACATCGCCGCGCGTTCACGGTTGCCGAGGTACGTTCCGTGCATGTCCGGCGTATCGCAGATGATTTCGAGGGCGGTGAGTTCGGTGACGTTTTCGTCTGCCATCCTAGCCGCCGTTTGTACGCCTTCGACCAGTCGCGCGCCTGTTACGGGTGTGACGTACTGTCGGGAGACAGCACTGCCGAGCTCTGTCGCGGTGAGTCTGTCTTTTCGGCCGTTCCCGTCGCCGTCGTCGAGCATCTCCATCTCCGCGAGTTCTTCGACCACGGAATCGACGAGGCGGGCGCGGTTTACGTCCGGCGACTGGTGGGCGAAGAACGTCGCGTCCAACAGGTCAACGACGCCGTCGCGGGAGTCGGCAAACCCGGATGCGACCACCGAGAGGACGTGCGTCCGGAGAGCGTCGCGCGCGGCGAGTTTCGACTCGACGGCTTCCGCTTCGGCGGTGACGTACCGCTCCCAGAGTTCCTCGGTGTCGCTCTCGTCGCCGTCGTTCACGAGAATGGCTTCGCCGTAGGGGTCGAGATGCGGTCGCCCCGCGCGGCCGCACATTTGATGGACTTCGAGGACCGGGAGCCACGTCATCTTCTCGCCGGTGTAGCGCTTCAGATCGCGGATAACTACGCGGCGGGCCGGGACGTTCACCCCCGCCGCCAGCGTGGGCGTCGCACAGATGACCTTCAGCCGCTTTTCACGGAACGCCGATTCCACGAGGGCGCGGTGCCCGCTTCGGACTCCCGCATGGTGGAACGCGACGCCGGATTCAACGACGTCAGCCAGTCGTGATCCGGTCTCCGTTGCACCGATTTCGCTCACCTCGTCGGCGAGTTCGGCACAGTCGTTCGGCGACGCTCCGGCGAGCGAGTCGTCTGCGAGCGATTCATCGGCGAGTCTGGTCGCCAGCGACTCCGCTTCCCGGCGGGAGCGAACGAAGGCGAGACACTGCCCGCCATCGGCCACGGCATCAGCGATGAGGGCCGCCGTTGCCTCTGTCGCGTCGTCGTCGTCCGGCCCTGTGGGCTCGACATCGATCCCGAGCGCGGAATCGTCGTCGAACGTCACGGAACCGTCGGCGTAGACACCCGTCCGGAGGGAGACGGGCCGCCACGTCGTCTCGACCAAGTCCGCATCTAGCCAGTCGGCGATGTCCTCGGGGTTGTCAACCGTCGCTGAGAGCGCAACGATCTGGAGACCTGGGGCGCGCCGTTGGAGCGTCGCAAGCGTCACTTCGAGTGTCGGTCCGCGCCCGTCGGACCCGAGAAGGTGGACCTCATCAACGACGACGCAAGCCAGCGATTCGATCCACGGCGCGCCGGTTCGGATGGCGGAATCGACTTTCTCTGCGGTGGCGACGACGATGTCGTTGTCGGCCAGATCCTCGTCCGTCGAGTCGAAGTCGCCCGTCGAGATGCCGACGCTGACACCCGGTAATTCGGCGAACGTTTCGTACTTCTCGCGGGCGAGCGCGCGGAGCGGAACGATGTAGAGGGCAGGCCCCTCGGCCGTGAGCATGGCGAGTTCGGCGATGAAGGTCTTCCCCGAGGCGGTGGGGATCGCGGCGACGAGACGTTCTCCCTCGGTAACCCCGGCTTCGACGGCGGCGACTTGGGGTGGGTACAACGTCTCGATACCCTGTGACTCGTAGTGCTCCAGTATTCGGCCGGGGAGTGGCAGGTCCCGGACGTGCATTATCCCTTGCTGGTACCGTATCCGTATAAAAACTCGCGGCCGCTTCAGTGATTGCACCTCCGCGTTGGTATCCGGAACATTTCTGTTTGTAATATAACAATACTATGTGATAGAGACACAATACATACAGCACTTTTTTTGCTTGCCAGGCGGAAATCTGATCTGGATTACATGAAACGCGCAGGTGCCCTTGCCCTCCTCATCGTCCTCTCGAGCGTTGCCGGTGTCGGCTTAGTCGATGCCGCGACGACGGGGCATATCTCCGACGTGACTGTCTCGCCCAAGAATCCCGTTCCCGGTGAACGGTTTACTATCCAAACAACGATCAAGAACAGTGAGCAGAGCAGCGGTGGCTTCCAAATTACGGACGTGTACATCCGGCGACCGGGTTCCACAGACGAAATCGGCCGCGTGGAAAATCCCGGAAACATCCCGCCGGGTGCCAGTATCAAGGTTCCGCTGACGGCCTCGTTTGAGAATCCCGGCACGCGCGAACTGCGTGTTCACGTCGTTGGTCGCAGAGCCAGCGGCGAACTCGTCAAACTGCAGTATCCCGCTGTCGTCACTGTCCGACAAAGCGGGCCGCAAGTCAGTCTTTCCACCGGCGATGTCGTCGTCGGCGCCGAGAACACGGTGAAGGTGACGGCTGTCAACGGCGAGAACAGTCCAGCCAGAAGCGTTCGCGTCTCCCTCTCGGGAACTGACGTCCAAGTCGAAGATGACACGCGCTTGCTGGCGAAGCTAAACGAGTCGCGGACGTTCAACTTCTCCGTGACGCCGCAGTCAGCCGATGCCGAACTGGACGCGGAACTCCAGTACACGACATCGACCGGAAACACCCGAGTGGTCAATGACAAGGTGGCGCTGGACACGGAACCACTCCGCGAGAGCGTGGAAGTCGATGCGACGACCGCCGGCAGTGGTGCCCAGCCCGCAGTTGCAGTAGACATCTCGAACCTCGGGAACGCCCCGCTCGAGAACCCGGTTATCGAGCTGTCGCGTAATGATACTGTGCTGTTGCGCCGCCCGGCGAAGGAAGTCGCCTCTGACCAGACGCGGACAGTGAAACTCAACGTCACCGATATCGAAAGCGGACCGTTGGACGTTCGCGTCGGCTACCACATGGGCGATCAAGCGAGCGAATCGACGACGACGTTCCAGTACTCCGCGAACCCTGGCCGAGTCGCACTCACCAGCCTCGATTACAATATGCAGCGCGGAAAACTGCACATCACGGGGAGTGCCAGCAACGTCGGACTTGAAACGGTCGATAGTGTTACCATCCGGACAATCAAGACGGAGACAGTAACGCCCGTTCGCCCGAACTCCGAGTACTTCGTCGGTAGCATCCCGTCGAGCGACTTCGCCACATTCGACCTCACCGCTCAAGTGACGCCGGGAACGGAAACAGTCCCGATTACGGTCACGTACCTCTCGAACGGCACGGAGCGAACGGTGAGAAAGAACGTTGACGTAAGCGACCTCATCAGGCGACCAGTGGAGAACAAACAGGATAGTGGCAGCGACGGCGGCAGCGGAGGTGGACTCCCCTCCATACCCCTCCTCATCGGCGGAGTGGTGGCGATGCTCCTCGTCGTCGGTGTCAGTGTCTACGCCTACAAGCAGCGGTGACTACGATGTCCATCATCGAACTGGAAAACGTGTGGAAGCGGTACGAAAGCGGTACCGAGACTGTCGAGGCCCTGAAAGATGTAAACTTCACAGCTCAACCCGGCGAATTCGTCGCCATCATGGGTCCGTCCGGGAGTGGTAAGTCCACGATGCTGAACGTCATCGGTCTCCTCGATGCTCCCAGTGAAGGAGTCATCCGTCTCGACGGGCGCGACGTAACCGATCTCACAGATGAGGAGATGACGACCCAGCGAAAGCGGGCTATCGGGTTCGTCTTCCAGAACTTCTTTCTCATCCCGACGCTGTCGGCCTTGGAGAACGTCGAGATGCCGACACTGTTCGAAAACGACCCTGAGGCCCGCGAGCGGGGGACGGAACTGCTCGAACGCGTCGGCCTCGGCGACAGACTCACCCACCGACCGGATCAGCTCTCCGGCGGACAGAAACAGCGCGTCGCTATCGCGCGTTCGCTTATCAACGAACCGCGTATCCTGCTGGCGGACGAACCGACTGGGAATCTCGACCGCGAGACTGGTCGTGACGTACTCGAACTGTTCACGGAGCTCAAAACCGAGGCAGACGTGGCGATCATCGCCGTCACGCACGACGACCAACTCCGCGAGTACGCCGACCGGGTTGTCAACCTCGTCGATGGCGTGCTGACAGAAGAAAAACAGGTCATAGAGGGGTACGGGACGTGAGTCTCCTCGAACGACTGTATCGCCGGTTCCCCGCCCTCGTCATGGCGCGACGGAATCTCTCGCGGAACCGCTTGCGCTCTGCGCTCGCCGCTCTCGGCATCATCATCGGCGTCCTCGCTATCGCCTCGTTGGGGATGTTCGGGACGACACTCCGTGCGGGTGCGACCGACCAACTCGGCGACATCGGTAACGGGATACGAATCTCTCCGAACGCTCAAGAGGGATACGAGCGCCTCACGGAACGGGATGTCGTTGACATCCGTCGCGTTGCCGACGAAGGGACCGTCGTCCCCGTCAGAACCCGGCATTCTGAGCTTAGTTACGGGGATAAGAAGACGGTATCGACGGTGTACGGTATCGATAATCCGGGGGAGATGTACGAAGCGACGGACGGCCGTGCCCCGGGACGTCTGCATCGGGGCGCACTCGTTGGCTCTCGGGTCGCAGACCAGTTAGAAATAGAGTCGGGTAACAGAATAACCGTCGGCAACCAGTCGTTCCGCGTCATCGGTGTCCTCGAAGAGCAGGACGGATTCTCGCTTCTGAACCCGAACGGCGCGGTCATGATTCCCGTTAAGTCATTCAGTGGGTACAACTACGGGTCGGGCTACTCGCAAGTGGTCGTCCAAACACCGTCCAGCGAGGCGGCGAACGAGACGGCAGTAGCGGTTCGTCAGGAACTGAACGACCGCGAGGAGAAAGTGACGGTGTTCGAGCTGGGGTCGATAACGGACGGAATCAACCAGTTCTTCGGCATCCTCAACGCCTTCCTGATCGGCGTCGGTTCCATCTCGCTCGTCGTCGCGGGCGTCAGCATCCTGAACGTGATGTTGATGAGTACCATCGAACGCCGACAGGAAATCGGCGTCCTCCGCGCCGTCGGCGTGCAGAAACTCGACGTGGTTCGGATGATCCTTGCCGAAGCGGGGCTGTTGGGGCTCGTCGGCGGGTTCTTCGGCGCTATCCTCGCCGTGTTCGCCGGCCTCATCCTCAATCAGGTCGTCATCTCTAACCCGTGGTTGACGTTCGCGCCACAGAACCTGCTCTACATCGGTCTCGCTGTGGGCTTCGGTATCGTCACGAGCGTTCTGAGCGGTCTCTATCCCGCGTGGAAAGCCGCGACGGAACGGCCAGTCGAAGCGCTACGGAAGTAACATCTTCTCCACTGCGCTCAGTGCAGTGTTAATTTTCTCCTATCGCTCGCAGGGCACTGACCACGACGTCGCTTGCGGGGTATAACCACTTCGCAGTGGATGCAGCGCGGAAAAAATTCGAGTGTGGCGACGTGACGTTAGATGTAGTCGTGTTCGGCGAGGCGTTCGACGGCCTCGCGAAGACGTTCCTCGCTGGCGGCGTAGGAGATACGGGCATAACCCGGCGACCCGAACGCCGATCCGGGGACAGTGGCGACGTGGGCATCCTCGATAGCGCCCTCACACCATGCGGCGTCGTCCTCGTCCACGGGAAGCATCATGTAGAACGCGCCGTCGCCGACGGGCACGTCCACACCGTGTTCTGCGAATAAGTCAACGAGCATGTCGCGGCGTTCGCGGAACGCATCGCGCATCTCCGTGACGGCATCGTCGGTGTTCGTGATGGCCTCGATTCCCGCGCGCTGGACGAAGTTGACCGCACACGAGACGGAGTGCGAGTGGAGCTTCGCCGCCTGCGAGATGAGTTCCTCGGGCGCGTGGACGTAGCCGAGACGCCATCCGGTCATCGAGTACGCCTTCGAGAAGCCGTTGACCGTGACCGTCCGGTCTGCCATCCCGTCGAGGGAGCCGAGACTCGTCGGTTCGACGCCGTACGTGATCTGTTCGTACATCTCGTCGGAGATGACCGTGATGTCGTGTTCGACCGCGAGGTCACGGACGCCTTCGAGGGCGGCATCGGAGTACACCGCGCCCGTCGGGTTCGACGGGGAGTTGACGACGAGCAGTTCGGTGTCGTTGGAGACCGCTTCCGCGAGGTCATCGAGAGCAGGTTCGAGTTGGAAGTCGTAGGGTGCGAGGTCAACGCGGTTGAGAGAGCCACCCGAAAGCTTCGTCATCGCCTCGTAGGACACCCACGCGGGGTCGAGAAGGACGACTTCGTCCCCGTCGTCGATGAGCGTCTGGAACGTCTCGAACAGCGCCTGTTTGCCGCCCGGCGTGACGATGACTTCGTCCGCATCGGCGTCTACGCCGTCGGCGCGGAGTTTCTCCGCGATAGCCTCGCGGAGTTCTCGAATGCCGTTCGAGGAGGTGTAGCCGGTGTGTCCGGCGTCCATCGCGTCCTGTCCGGCGTCGATGATGTTCTGCGGCGTCGGGAAGTCCGGTTCACCGACGGAGAGGTCCACTACGTCTACGCCCTGTGCCTCCAGTTCGCTCGCCTTGTTGCTGATGGCAAGGGTCGCGCTGGGTTCGACCCGCTCGACGCGGGCGGCAAAGTCGAAGCTCATGCTAACACCTCCACCATATCGACCGCGGCGTTTACCGCTTCCGCACCTTTGCTAACACGTTCTCGTGCTTCGGCACCGCTCTGTCCGGGGCCGGAAACGCCGAACGTGACCGGTTTG
Organism: Halogeometricum borinquense DSM 11551; assembly: GCF_000172995.2. Classification (GTDB taxonomy): domain Archaea; phylum Halobacteriota; class Halobacteria; order Halobacteriales; family Haloferacaceae; genus Halogeometricum; species Halogeometricum borinquense. Next base: position 2,055,431 of record NC_014729.1, on the reverse strand, counting down.
TCCCGTTCGAGGCTTATATCGGTGAGTGCCTGCGCGGTAGCATCTCCGATGACTCTGTCGTGCGACGTGTCGCCGGTGACGATCGCGCCGACGACGGCGACCGCGTCGATATCTTGTCTGCGTGCGAGGCGGTCCGCCGCGAGCGGCGAATCGTAGACGCCCGGTACGTGAAGTACATCCGATACGTCGGCGTCGCGTTCGGCGGCGGCGTCGCGGGCGGCGTCCGCCATCTGCTCGGTGACCGAGGAGTTGAACTCGGCGACCACCAGTCCGAGAGTGACCATACCGGTTCGGTTCCTCGCACTCATAAAAGAACTACCGACACACGCAGTACCGGCCGCGAGCCGACGGTCTGGTATGTAAAGTACGCGTATGAGAGACCGTAACCGTTCTAACTACGGGGGCGGATGGAAATCACATGAGTTCGGACGACGCCGCGTCAGGGCCGCCGTCCGCGTCCGCAGCGACGGATGGATCCGTCGCCACCCGTTCGGGTGTGGACGCAGCGACGCGAACCCCGACGCGCACTACCGTCGATTACCGACGTACCCTCCTCGGCGTCCTCGCCCTCTCAGTTCTCGCCCTCGGGATGCGCCTCGTCGCTCTCGGCGGCCGTATCTTCCACTGGGACGAAGGTCGAGTCGGCTACTGGATACTTCGCTATCATGACTCGGGCTACCACGTCTACCGCCCCATCGTCCACGGGCCGTTCCTCCCCGTCGTGAACGACTGGCTGTTCGCCATCGCACCGGTGTCGGACTTCCTCGCACGCTTCCCCGTCGCCCTCATCGGTGGCCTCTTCCCACTCTGTGCGTGGTTGTTCCGCGAACGACTCTCGAACGTTGAAGTCGTCGCGCTCGCCGGCGTTCTCGCACTCAACCCGCTTATGGTCTACTACTCGCGGTTCATGCGCAACGACGTACTCGTCGCGGCGTTCTCGCTGTTCGCGCTCGGTTTCATCGTCCGCGGGTTCGATACTGGCAAACTCCGCTATGCCTTCCCGGCCGCAGCGTCGCTTGGACTGGCGTTCACGACGAAAGAGAACGCGCTCGTCTACGTCCTCTGTTTCCTCGGCGCGGGCGCGCTGCTGGCTGATCACCGCCTGCTCAAGGCCAGCGCTCGCGGCGAGTCGGCGCGCGACGTTGTATTCGGCCAGTGGCCCGCCGCGATTCGGCGGCGCGTCCGAAACCACGGGACCTCGACCTCGCAGGGATGGGTCCGGGTCTTCGGCACGCTCGTCGGCGCGTTCGCCCTCTTTTGGGCCGTGTTCATCTTCTTCTACGCGCCACGCCCGGACCTCTGGCAGGCGTTCGGCGACCCGACTAAACTTCCGAGCGTCCTCGAAGCCGGGTCTCTCGGCGCAGTAGAGAAGTTCCTCGACACCTGGGCTGGCGGGGGGCATCAGGATCACGCGTATCTCCCGTTCCTTCACGACTTACTGGAGACGCTGGTGTACGGTGCGCCGGCCGTCCTCGGATTCACGCTCGTCGGCGTACTCGTGGACCGGTACGGCTTCCGGACCGGCGGAACGTACCGCGAACTCGTCGCGTTCGGCACCTATTGGGGCCTCGCCTCGCTTGCGGGCTACCCCATCGCGACGGACATCGAAGCGCCGTGGGCCGCGATTCACGTCGTCGTCCCGCTGGCTATCCCCGCCGCCGTGGGCATCGCGTTCATCGTCGAATCCGCCCGCGATGCACTCTCCACTGACGACGCGGTGAGTGTCGGCCTCGCCGCTATCGTCGTCCTCGCATCCGTCGGCGGCGTCGCGGTGGCGAATGCCGAGTACTTCAACTCCGCATCGAACGAGGACAGACAGGTACTCCAGTGGGCACAACCGAGCAACGACCTCAAGCCCACCATGCAGAAGGTCGAGGCGGTTGCACAGAGCCACGAAGGGACGGATGTGCTGTTCTTCAGCAGGCCCGATCCGAACGACTCCAACAGAGAGGTGTTCTACGTCCAGAACGAGTCAGAGATGCAGACGCCGCCGCCGCCGGGCGGGACGCACTGGCACGACAGACTCCCGCTTCCGTGGTACCTCGAGAAGTACGACGCGAACGTGTCGAGTACGTCGCCGGACGCACCGCCCGCAGACGCGCTCGCTGACGCGCCGCCGGTCGTCATCGTCCGCGAGTTCAGCCGCGACGAAGCCGAAGAACAACTCGACGGCTACGTCGCCTACGAACACGACTGGCGACTCCGGAGCGAACACGTCACCGTCTTCATCGACAAGGACGCGCTCGACCGCGCTGGCGTCGAAGCCTGAATCGAAACCAGCACTCGACGCGAACCGCCGTATCCAATACACGTTCGTGCGTATTCTCCGACCCGTATCGGTAACGTTTATGCAGTCATATCCATAAGCGCCGACCGTGACTGTTACCGTTCCCGGCTCTACGCTCGGCATCGTCGGTGGCGGCCAACTCGGACGGATGCTGGCCGAGGCGGCCGCGCCACTCGGCGTCGAGGTCGTCGTTCTCGATCCGACGCCCGACTGCCCCGCCGCACCCGTCGTGCGCGACCAAATCGTCGGTGACTTCGACGACCCCGAGGCGTTCCGCGAACTCGCCTCGCGCGCGGACGTGCTCACGTTCGAGATCGAACTCGCTGATTCGGAACTTCTCGACGAGGTTTCCGACGAGTACGACCTGGCTGTTCACCCGTCGCCCGACACGCTCTCGCTCATCGAGGACAAACTCGTCCAAAAGCGCGCACTCGATGATGCGGGCGTCCCCGTCCCGCCGTTCCGCCGCGTGGACGACGCCGAAGACCTGCGGGCGGCCCTCGATGAGTTCGGCTCCGTGATGCTGAAAGCGCGAACCGGCGGCTACGACGGCCGCGGGAACGTCCCCGTCCGCGACGAGAGCGAGGTCGAAGACGCTCTCGACGCTGTCGGCGGTCCCGCAATGGCAGAGGCGTTCGTCGACTTCGCACGCGAACTCTCCGTCATCGCCGTGCAGGGAGACGACGAAGTGCGGACGTTCCCCGTCGGAGAGAACATCCACGAAGCGGAGATTCTCCGCGAAACGGTCGTTCCGGCCCGGACGACAGACGAGGTTCTCGCACGCGCTGACGAAGTCGCCCGCGACGTCCTCTCCGTTCTCGACGGCCGCGGCGTCTTCGGTATCGAACTGTTCGAGACGCAAGATGGGGATATCTCGGTGAACGAGATCGCTCCGCGCCCGCACAACTCCGGTCACTGGACCATCGAGGGCGCACGCACCTCACAGTTCGAACAACACGTCCGCGCGGTCCTCGGGTGGCCGCTCGGATCGACGGCGCGCCGGTCACCGACCGTGATGGCGAACGTCCTCGGCACCGTCGATGAATCCCGCCCGGCGACGCTCGGACACGTCGAATCCGTCCTTGCCGCCGAGGGTGCGTCCCTTCACTGGTACGGAAAAGACGAGGCTCGCCCCCTGCGGAAGATGGGGCACTTGACCGTCATTGGCGACGACGGTGCTGACATCGATAACATGCTTACTCGCGCGCGTGACCTCCGCGACGGACTGACGTTCGAGTGAGATAACGAGTGACTTCCAACTGAGAACACAGCTATGACAGCCGACACAGACGACGTGACCGTCGAATCGCTCATCGACCGACTCCGCGCGGAAGCCGATGCCGACGCGGACCCCGAGACGACGCCCGACGTGGGCATCATCATGGGATCGGACTCGGACCTCGATGTAATGTGCGGCGCGCACGAGGCGCTCGACGAACTCGGCTTCGAAGAACAGACTGACTTCACCGACGCGCCCGACGCGCGCTTTACGTACGAAACGTACGTCGTCTCCGCGCACCGAACGCCGGACCTGATGTACGCCTACGGCCAAACGGCGATGGACCGCGGGCTAGACGTGATCATCGCGGGTGCAGGCGGCAAGTCCGCCGATCTGCCGAACATGACCGCCTCGATTGCGTACCCGCTTCCGGTCGTCGGGGTTCCCGTCCAAGAGAAGTCCGTCGATTCGGTCATCGGCATGCCGACGGGCGCGCCCATCGTCGCAGTGGATGCGGGCAAGTCGTTCAACGCCGCACTCTCTGCGGTCCAGATGCTCGCGCGTGAACACGATGTGTTGGAGGACCGTCTCCTCGAATATCACGAATCTCTGACAGGTGGTGTGGCACGGGATTCGCGTGACCTCCACGACATGGGTCTCACCGAGTACGTGGAGTCACGAAAAGAGTAGTTAGAAGGCCCCTCAGTCACTGAAACAAGAATCTTGCGTTCTCTCGTGATTTCTGTATAGTTACCCGGCAACGCGGCCCGACGCGCACAAATCAACGCTTATAGGGGGCGGCTTCTAACCGAGGAACGTCAGGGAGACTACGGAATGAGCGAATGGATCGCAATCGGTGCGTTGGCCCTCGTCGCAGTCGGCATCCCGCTGGGGATGATGGCGGTTTCGGCGATTCTGCGGCCAAGCGTGCCGGAACAGGGAAAAAGCGCTACGTACGAGAGCGGTGAGATACCGACGGGTACAGCGCGCGTCCAATTCAATATACAGTACTACATGGTCGCGCTGCTGTTCGTCGTGTTCGACATCGAAACCGTTCTGATCTTCCCGTGGACGGTAATCTACCGCTCCGCGTTGAGCCAGGGTGCAGACCTGGCGACCGTACTGCTGCCGATGCTCATATTCATCGGCGTGCTGGTCGTCGGTCTTGCCTGGGCGTGGCGCAACGGCGCAGTCGAGTGGGTCAAAAGCCCGCTGGCAAAACGTCGGAAGACAGAGAGACAAGACGCATGAGTAGCGACCAGAACCAACCGTTTGTCACGGACGACACACAGGTACAGACCGAGACCCGCGACGCCCGGATGACGGGGTCTGGAGCGGACAACCGGTTCAACTCCAAACTCCGCGAGGCGTTCGGCTCCTCGCCGTTCATCCTCACGAAGTTCGATAACTTCATGAACTGGGTGCGGGGGTCCTCGATGTTCATGCTGCAGTTCGGTATCGCATGCTGCAGCATTGAGATGATGCACACCTACTCGGTGAAACACGACCTCGACCGATTCGCGGCCGGGGTCCCACGGGCGTCACCGAGACAGGCGGACGTTATCATCGTCCCGGGGACCATCGTCTCGAAGTTCGCACCGCGCATGAAGCGCGTGTACGACCAGATGCCCGAACCGAAGTTCGTCGTCGGTATGGGGTCTTGCACCGTCTCGGGCGGCCCGTTCCAGGAGGGCTACAACGTTATCAAGGGCGCAGAAGAGGTCATTCCCGTGGACATCCACGTCCCGGGTTGCCCACCTCGTCCCGAGGCACTCATCTACGGTGTTGCAAAGCTCCAGCAGCGCATCGCCGAGGGAGAGTCCAGTCCGGTGACGGTCAAGCCGTACGAACTCGAACAGTTCGGGGATCTAGAGCAGGACGAACTCATCGATCACCTTGCAGACCAGATCGACGAGGAAGACCTGGTCATGCGGTACAACTGGGCTGATTCGCCATGAGCTTGGAAAAACCACAAGACCGGACACAGTCAGAGGCACTCGCGGCAAAGCCGACGACGGGCGACGAAATCGCCGAGTTGCTCGGTGATCTCGTCATCGGGCGCGAAGAGCACGTCAACGCGCCCGGCTTCGTCATTCGTCCGGACGACGTACAGGAGACGCTGTTCCGTCTGCGCGACGAGGCCGGATTCGATCACCTCTCGTGTGTGACGGCTGAAGAGCGTGAGGACCGGTACGAGTCCATCTACCACCTCACGAGCTACGACGACCGAACCCGAGAGGTCAGCGTCGTCGTTCCTGCGGCGAAAGACAACCCGCACAGTCAGTCCGGGAACGCCGTGTTCCGGACGGCAGACTGGCACGAACGGGAGGCATACGACCTCGTTGGTATCGAGTACGACGACCACCCGGACCTCCGTCGCATCCTCCTGCCGGAGACGTGGCAGGGGCACCCGCTGTCGATGGACTTCGATCAGGACCGGCCGCAGGTCGTCACGCTCAAAGAGTGGGCTAACCCCCTGAAGGATGACCACCGTGACTCGGAGGGCGACACGATGTACCTCAACATCGGGCCGCACCACCCCGCAACGCACGGTGTCCTGCACGTGAAGACGGTTCTCGACGGCGAGCAGGTCGCCCACGTGGAACCCGACATCGGCTACCTCCACCGCTGTGAGGAGCAGATGTGCCAGACGAAGACGTACCGGCACCAGATCATGCCGTACCCCGACCGCTGGGACTACGCGTCGTCGGGTCTGCTGAACGAGTGGGCGTACGCCCGCGCGGCAGAGGACCTCAACGACATCGACGTGCCAGAGTACGCCCAGATCATCCGGACGATGGGCGCGGAACTGTGCCGCATCGCCTCGCACATGCTGGCTGTCGGGACGTTCGCACTCGACGTGTACGGCGACTTCACGGCAATCTTCATGTACGCGATGCGCGACCGCGAGATCATCCAGAACATTCTGGAGGACTTGACGGGGCAGCGCATGATGTTCAACTACTTCCGCCTCGGCGGCGTCGTCTGGGACCTGCCGGAACCCCGCGAGGAGTTCTTCGAGAAGATTCGAGACTTCCTCGACGACCTGCCGACCGCGCTGGAGGAGTACCACGACCTCATCTCCTCGAACGAGATTCTACAGGTCCGGACCATCGATACGGGCGTCCTGCCGCCGGAGGTCGCCAAGTCGTACGGTGCGACCGGTCCCGTTGCGCGCGGGTCGGGAATCGACTACGACCTTCGTCGTGACGACCCCTACGGCTACTACGACGAACTCGACTGGGACGTCGTGACCGAAGACGGCTGTGACAACTACAGTCGTCTCCTCGTGCGAATGCGCGAAGTCGAAGAGTCCGCAAAGATCATCCAGCAGTGCGTGGATCTCCTCGAAGACTGGCCCGAAGACGAACGAACCATCCAGTCGAACGTCCCGCGGACCCTGCGTCCCGAGGACGACAAAGAGATCTACCGCGCTGTCGAGGCCGCAAAGGGAGAACTCGGCATCTACATCCGTGGCGACGGAACGGACAAGCCCGGACGATTCAAGATCCGGAGTCCGTGCTTCTCGAACCTCCAGACGCTCGGTGAGATGTCCAACGGTGAGTACATCCCGGACATGATCGCTTCCCTCGGCAGTCTGGACATCGTTCTCGGCGAGGTGGACCGGTAATGCTACCGCTACAGTCTGGCAAGGTGCTGCTTCCGGAGACCATCGCCAACCTCCTTGGCCTGTCGGGAACGGTCGGGCAGATTGTCGGTGGCCTCATCGGTGCGTTCCTCATCGCCAACCTGCTGCTGATCCAGACGGCAGTCGCCGGACCGTGGGCAAAGCGGAAAATCACCGCCGCGTTCACGGACCGTATCGCCGTCAACCGTGTCGGACCGTTCGGTCTCCTCGTTATCGTGGCCGACGCAGTACGACTGCTCTCGAAGGAACTCGTCGTTCCCGAGGGTGTAGACCGTCCGGCGTGGGACATCGGCCCCCTCGTCATCCCGTTCTCGGCACTGCTCGGATTCGCCGTCATCCCGATGGGTAACGGCATCCATCTCGCCGACCCCGAAACGGGGCTGGCATTCGCCTTCGCGGCGTCTTCCATCGCCTCGATCGGACTGGTGATGATGGGCTACGGATCGAACAACAAATACTCACTTCTCGGCGGACTTCGTGCCATCGCGGCGAACCTCGCCTACGAGATTCCGCTCGTCATCACCGGCGCATCGGTGGTCATCTTCACCGGTTCGCTCCAGATGAGCCACATCGTCGCCGAGCAGGCAAACCCGCTTCTCACCGTCGCGGGCGTGACGATTCCGCAGTGGTTCGCGTTCGTTAACCCGTTCGCGTTCGTGCTGTTTGTCCTGGCGAACCTCGCAGAAGTCGGCCGGAACCCGTTCGACATTCCCGAAGCACCGACCGAAATTGTCGCCGGGTACCAGACGGAGTACTCGTCTGTCTACTTCGTCCTTATCTACCTCGGAGAGTTCATCCACATCTTCCTCGGCGGCGCCATCGCGGCGACGCTGTTCCTCGGCGGTCCCGCAGGTCCGTTCCTGCCGGGATTCGTCTGGTTCATCATCAAGATCTGGGCGTTCTATCTCTTCACCCAGTGGATGCGCTCTGCGATTCCGCGTCTGCGGGTCGATCAGTTCCTCGACGTCGGCTGGAAGGGCATGCTCGTCCTTTCGTTCGCTAACTTGGTTCTCACGGCCATCATCGTGGGAGTGATAGCATGATTGGACTGCTCAAATCCATGGCAACGACGATGAAGCACGCACTGGACGGCGAGACGTTCACGGTCGAATATCCCGACGTCGCGCCCGAAGTGAGTCCCCGATTCCGTGGGGTTCACAAGTTCAGTCAGGAGCGCTGCATCTGGTGCCGCCAGTGTGAGAACGTCTGTCCGAACGATACGATTCAGATCGTACAGGACGACCAGCGCAACGGCGAACAGTACAACCTCCACATCGGGCAGTGCATCTACTGCCGTCTGTGCGAGGAAGTGTGTCCGGTGGACGCGATTCTGCTCACGCAGAACTTCGAGTTCACCGCCGACACGAAAGACGAGTTCGTCTACAACAAAGAGCAGTTGAAGAACGTTCCGTGGTACAAAGACATCGACCCGCTGAACTCCCGCGAACCCGACCGCAACGCGTGGATCGGAGAGGGAGACGGCGAAGTCGACTACCAGTGAGGTGACTCACGGTAGCGACGGAAGGTTCGTTCGTCCGTCGGCCGAGTCGGGATGATTCGGCCCGGCCACCCGGACGTTCTCGAAATGTTCAAAGGGATACCTCAAGGAGACACACACAATGGTTTATGAAACCATCGCGTTCGCGCTGTTCGCCCTCATTACCGTGGGCTGCAGCCTGGGCGTCGTCCTCGTGCGGGACATTTGGCATTCCGCACTCCTGCTCGGGGGCGCGCTCTTGAGCGTCGCGGTGCATTACGTGATGCTGCAAGCGGAATTCCTCGCCGCGATGCAGATCCTCGTCTATGTAGGCGGGGTGTTGATTCTCGTCACGTTCGCCGTGATGTTGACGCGTACACGATTGGAGGCGAGTAGCACATGACGACCAGACCACGACTCAAGCTCGGTTCGCACCTCGTACCGGGACTCGCGGCCGTCGCACTGTTCGTCGTGATGGTGGCGGCGTTCGTCACCGCGTCGTTCCCGGAGCCGCAAGGGTTCGGTGGCGACGTGAATATCACCGCCAGCATCGGGTACGCGATGTTCAATCTCGGCTTCGGAGAGGTGGCTTCGGAGAGCTTCCTCGTCGCGTTCGAGATTATCGACATCGTGCTCGTAGCCGCCCTCGTCGGCGCGGTCATGCTGGCACGGCGCGAAACCGGCGACTCCGCGGGGCAAGTCCTCGCGGACGGCGGTCAGCGACTGAAACAGACGCTCACCGGGACGCGAGACGATGAGACGGAGGGTGAGAACTAATGCTTCCTCCGCACTACTATCTCGTCCTCTCGGCAGCCGTCTTCTGTATCGGCCTGTTCGGCATCCTGACACGGCGCAACGCGCTGCTGTTCTTGATGTCGGTCGAACTGATGCTGAACGCCGCGAACATCAATCTCGTTGCGTTCTCCTACTTCTGGGGGAACGTCACGGGCCAGACGTTCGGGCTGTTCACCATGGCACTCGCCGCCGCGGAAGTCGCAGTCGGTATCGGGATCATCCTGGTACTGTACCGCGACTTCGGCGACGTCGATGTGACCGAAGCGACGACGATGAGGTGGTAAGATGGCAGGGATATTTGAATTCGTTCCGGCGATCGTGCTGTTACCGTTCGTCTCGTTCCTCGTGGCCCTCTTTGCGGGCAAGTATATGCCCAAGGGCGGCGCGTTCGCCGGTATCGTCGCAACGGCAGGCTCGTTCCTGCTCTCGATTGCGACGTTCTTCACGGTCAGCCAGGGACAGACGTACAACCAGACAATCTACACGTGGGCCAACGGGCTCGACGGGGCCGTCACCTTAGAATTCGGCCTTCTCATCGACCCACTGTCGGCGATGATGCTCGTCATCGTGACGCTCATCGCCTTCTTGGTCCACGTGTTCAGTCTCGGATACATGAACGACGAGGGCGAAACGGGCCTCCCGCGATACTACGCCGGTCTCGGCCTGTTCTCCGCCTCCATGCTCGGGTTCGTCGTCGCCGACAACCTGCTCATGGCGTTCATGTTCTTCGAGCTGGTGGGCCTGTGCTCGTACTTGCTCATCGGCTTCTGGTTCCGCGAACCCGGCCCGCCGTCGGCAGCGAAGAAGGCATTCCTCGTCACCCGCTTCGGTGACTACTTCTTCCTCATCGGCGTCGTCGCCGTCTTCGCCACGTTCGGCACGGCGGCATTCGCCGGCGGAGAGTCGTTCCCGCACCTCGCCGAGCAGGCACTCCACGGCGAACACGCGGTGAACACGTTCGGCTTCGAGCCGCAGACGTGGTTCACCATCGTCGGACTCCTCGTCCTCGGTGGTGTCGTCGGGAAGTCCGCGCAGTTCCCCCTGCACACGTGGCTGCCGGACGCCATGGAAGGTCCGACGCCCGTCTCCGCTCTTATCCACGCCGCGACGATGGTCGCCGCTGGTGTGTACCTCGTCGCGCGGATGTACGGCTTCTACGCGCTCTCGCCGAACGCCCTCGCCATCATCGCCCTGATCGGTGGCTTCACGGCCCTGTTCGCGGCGACGATGGGCGTCGTCAAGCGCGAGATAAAGCAGGTGCTCGCGTACTCGACCATCTCCCAGTACGGGTACATGATGCTGGGACTCGGCGGTGGCGGGTACATCGCCGCGACCTTCCACCTGATGACGCACGCGTTCTTCAAGGCGCTCCTGTTCCTCGGTGCAGGATCAGTCATTATCGCCATGCACCACAACGAGGACATGTGGGACATGGGCGGTCTGAAGGACCGCATGCCCGTGACCTACTACACGTTCCTCTCGGGATCGCTCGCACTCGCGGGCATCGTCCCCTTCGCAGGCTTCTGGTCGAAGGACGAGGTGCTGTACGAGACGCTCATCCACGGACTCGGTGGCAACCCGATTCTGCTCGCCGCGTACGCGATGGGCCTCCTCGCCGTGTTCTTCACCGGCTTCTACACCTTCCGTATGGTGTTCCTCACCTTCCACGGGAAGCCGCGTACGCAGACGGCCCGTGACCCGCACGGCGTCCGCTGGAACGTGAAGTTCCCGCTGGTCGTCCTCGGCATTCTCGCCGCGACGGCCGGTCTGGTCAACATGACGCCCGTGGCGGAATTCACTGGTCTTCACATCGAGTTCCTTCACCAGTGGCTCAACCACGGAGTCGAGGGCCTGACTAACCATCACTACCACGAACTGCTCGAAAACGTCGCCGGCTACCACGCGGCCGAGCTGAACCCGCTGGCACCCGGCGCTGTCTCGCTCGCACTCGCACTCGCCGGTGCGGGCCTCGCGCACATGCTGTACAACGTCCCCGAGCCGAAGGAGCACACCGCAAAGCTCGGCGGCATCAAGACGCTCCTCTACAACAACTACTACCAGGACGAGTATCAGGTCTGGCTGGCAAACAGCGTCGTTCGCCCCATCTCGCGTGGCGCGGACAAGTTCGATCAGGGCGTCGTTGACGGTGTCGTCAACGGCATCTCCAGTGTCAGCCTGTTCTCCGGGAGCCGTATCCGCCGGATCCAGTCGGGCGTCGTGAGCAACTACGCGATGCTTCTGACGCTGGGTCTGACGGTCCTGCTTCTCGGATTCGGTCTGGCAGGAGGGTGGTTCGCATGATAATAGAAGCGCTCATCGCAGTCGCGTTCGTCGCCGCGCTGGTCGTGTTCGTCGCACCCGACGAGTACGCCGGACGGCTGGCGGCCGCGCTCAGTCTGCTCCCCGTCGTCGGGAGTCTGTTTATGTGGGCACAGTACGACGCGAGCGGGAACGCCCTCCTCGGCGGGTCCATCGCGTTCGAGACGGATTTCGTCTGGCTCTCGCTGGGCAACTTAGACGTTCACTGGTTCGTCGGCGTTGACGGTATCAGTCTGCCGCTCATCGTCCTGACGACCATCCTGACGACGCTGGCAATCGTCAGCGCGTGGACGCCAATCGACATGCGTCAGTCACAGTTCTACGGACTGATGCTGTTCATGGAGGCGAACCTCCTCGGCGTGTTCACTGCGCTTGACTTCTTCGTCTGGTTCATCTTCTGGGAAGCCGTCCTCGTCCCGATGTACTTCCTCATCGGTATCTGGGGCGGTCCTCGCCGCAAGTACGCGGCAATCAAGTTCTTCGTCTACACGAACATCGCGTCGCTTGTGATGTTCATCGGCTTCATCGCTCTCGTGTTCGGCCTCGGTGACTCAGTGTCGTCGATGCGCCTGCCGGAGATTGCGATGGCGCTCAGGGCGAACGAACTCGGCGGATTCGCGGGCTTGAACGCGGAGACGCTGAAGCTCGTCGCGTTCGTGGCGATGTTCTTCGGATTCGCGGTCAAGGTGCCCGTTGCACCCCTGCACACGTGGCTGCCGGACGCTCACGTTGAAGCGCCCACGCCAGCGTCGGTGATGCTGGCTGGTGTCCTCCTGAAGATGGGGACGTACGCGCTGCTCCGGTTCAACTTCACGATGATGCCCGACGTGGCGAAGGCACTCGTCGTCCCCATCGCGGCTATCGCCGTCATCAGCGTCATTTACGGCGCGATACTTGCGTTAGCCCAGCAGGACTTGAAGCGCATCGTCGCTTACTCGTCCGTGTCGTCGATGGGGTACGTCATCCTCGGTCTCGTCGCGTACACGACGTACGGCGTCGGCGGCGCGACGTTCCAGATGATCGCACACGGCCTCATCTCCGGTCTGATGTTCATGGTCGTCGGCGTCATCTACAACACGACGCACACGCGCATGGTCGGCGACATGTCCGGAATGGCCGACCGGATGCCCGTCGCCTCGGGTATCTTCGTTGCGGGCGCGTTCGGCTACATGGGACTGCCGCTGATGGCTGGCTTCGCCGGGGAGTTCTTCATCTTCCAAGGCGCGTTCGCCTCCACAGTCCACTCCGCGATGCCGTTGTTCACGGCGGCGGCGATGTTCGGTATCGTCATCGTCGCGGGCTACCTGCTGTTCGCGATGCAGCGCACGCTGTTCGGTCCGTTCCGGTTCGACGGCGACTACGAGATCACCAAAGCGCCGATTCAGGATATCGCGCCGCTTGCGGTGCTTCTCCTCCTCGTCATCATCCTCGGTGTGGAGCCGGACCTCTTCTTCCAGATGATTCAACAAGCGGTTAATCCGATCCTCGAAACGGGAGGTGGCGTCTGATGTTCGAGCCAATCGCACTTCAGGCCGCACCGCCAGAATGGACGGCAGTCGCTCCGGCCATTATCCTTGGCCTGACGGGACTGCTGCTCCTCGTTATCGACAGTATCAACACCGGAGAAGAAAACAGCGCACTCTTGGCGTCGATTTCGACGGTGGGTGCGCTGTTCGCGTTCGCCGTTGCGGGCTGGTTCCTCGTCGAGGGGACCGGACAGAGTCAGACCGGCGGCGCAATCACCCTGTACGGTGATGCGCTCGTCGTTGACGGGATGAGCCTGTTCTTCACGCTCATCTTCACTATCGTCGCGGCGATGGTCTGTATTGCCTCGCTCGACTACGTGGCCGAACAGCGCTACCAAGCCGAGTTCTACTCGCTCGTGCTGTTCGCCACCACCGGCATGACGCTCATGTCGATGTCGAACTCGCTGGCGACGGCATTCGTCAGCCTCGAACTCGCGTCGCTCCCGTCGTATGCCCTCGTTGGATTCCTCAAGGATAACAAGGGAAGCGTCGAGGCGGCGCTGAAGTACTTCCTTATCGGCGCAGTCTCGTCTGCGGTGTTCGCGTTCGGTATCAGCCTCGTGTACGCTGTCACCGGATCGCTGCTCCTCGCCGACGTGGCGAGTGCGCTCGGCGGAAGCACCGAGATGGTGGGCGTCCTCGGTATCGGCGTCCTGATGATTCTCGGTGGATTCGCGTTCAAGACGGCCTCCGTCCCGTTCCACTTCTGGGCGCCGGAGGCGTACGAGGGCGCACCCGCACCGATCTCGGCGTTCCTCTCGTCGGCATCGAAGGCCGCCGGGTTCGCAATCGCGTTCCGTGTCTTCTTTGAAGCGTTCCCGCTGGCCAAACTCCCCACGGGTGTCGATTGGGTGCTCGCGTTCCAGGTGCTGGCCGTCGTCACGATGACGCTCGGTAACTTCGCCGCGGCCACGCAGGAGAACGTCAAGCGGATGCTGGCGTACTCCTCCATCGGTCACGCGGGGTACGCGCTCATCGGACTCGCGGCAATCACCGCTAACGGACCGAACGCGAACGTCCTCGGCGCGTCGATGGCGCACCTCATGGTGTACGGCTTCATGAACACCGGTGCGTTCCTGTTCATCGCTCTGGCCGAACACTGGGGCGTCGGCCGGACGTTCGAGGACTACAACGGCCTCGGTTCGAAGGCGCCGATGGCGTGCGTCGCCATGAGTGTCTTCATGTTCAGCCTCGCCGGTCTACCACCGTTCGGCGGCTTCTTCTCGAAGTACGTCCTGTTCATGTCGGCCATCGAGTCCGGCTTCTGGTGGTTGGCCGCCGTCGGCGCGGTCAACAGCGCGCTGTCGCTGTTCTACTACAGCCGCGTCGTCAAGGCGATATGGATCGAGGACGCCTCGCCGTCGCTGGAAATCGGCTCGAAGCCGGTCGGTCTGTACACGGCCGTCATCTTCGCCGCCGTCGGGACGCTGCTGCTGCTGCCCGGCTTCCGACCCGTCATCGAGACGGCACAGACGGTCGCCACCGCTCTCTTCTGAGCGGTCGGCAAAAATTCGGTTCGGTCGTTCGTTTTTGGCTTCGTTCGTAACTTCGACTTACGCCGCTTCGGAGACCTGTTCTGAGAGGATTTCGTGCAGTGCGCTAGCGACTTCTTTCGAGCGTCGCTCCGTCAGACGATCCGTGGTGACGAAGACGCCGTGGTCGTTGCGCGTGACGCGCGTCATGTACCCGTTCTCGAACGCACGAATCGTGTATTGGTAGTCACCGAGTTCGGAACCCCGGTACGCGCGCGTTGCGTGGAATCCGTCGGTTTCGTGTTCGACGAACCCTGCCAGGTCGGCGTCAGATTCGAGATCTGAGCGAAGGTAGAGCTGTTGAAAGCTTGTCGGAGTGAAGTAGGTGATGCTCCTGAGAGTGTCTCCGACAGCAGTTCGGCACGCGGCACGAATCGACTCCGACAAGTCAGCCGCTACGAGGTCAGGGTCGGCGTCCATGACGTTAGTTACCACACATTCGTTGGTGATAATTCCATCGCCACTTCCGACTGGAACTGAATCGCGGGACGGTAGGGTTTTGCCCGGCCGGAACAACAGACGAAACATGCAACGGCGGTTGGTCCTCGGCTGTGGGTCGGCCGCGCAACGGGCCGTCGAACGGTTGGCCGAGTGGCCCGGAACGTTGACCGTGCTATCACAGCGTTCTGGTGTCGTTGATTCGTTCCGCGACGACGGCGTCTCAGCGGAACGGTGCGCACCGACCGATCACGAGGCGTTCCCCGAGGAGGTGGATGTAGTGTTCGTCGCCAGCGACGACGCCGCAGCCAACCTCGATGTGGCCCTTACGGCGCGCGAACGCTTCCCCGACGCGTATCTCCTCGCCTACGTAGGCAGCGACGCCGACCACGACACGCGCGAGGCACTTGATGAACTGGCGGACCGACTCGTGGACGGGCGACGTATACTCACGGATCGGCTCACCGAACTGACCGAGGGAGCGGCCGCAGACAGACTCCACCGACTGTTCCGGGTCCTCAAGAGCCTCAGCGGTCCCCTCGCGGTCGTCATGCACGACAACCCGGACCCAGACGCCATCGCCAGCGCACTGGCGCTGGTTCGTATTGCAGAGAGCGTCGGTCTCGACGCTGATCCCTGCTACTTCGGAGATATCTCCCATCAGGAGAACCGCGCACTGGTCAATTTACTCGATATCGATCTGGTGAATCTCGAACGCGGGGAGGACACTGATGACTACGGTGGAATCGCCCTCGTGGATCACTCTCGACCGGGGGTGAACGATGGCCTGCCGAAGGACACTGAGGTAGATATCGTGGTGGACCACCATCCACCACGGGCACCCGTCGAGGCGCGCTATCTCGACCTGCGCCGGGAACTCGGTGCAACGAGTACGCTGATGACGAACTACCTCCGCCGACTGGGTATCGAACCGGATGCGACAGTTGCGACGGCGCTTTTGTTCGGTATCCGTATCGACACGCGCGATTTCACCCGCGAGGTATCGTCGGACGACTTCGAGGCGGCGGCGTGGTTGGTGTCGTACGCCGATCTATCGACGCTCCAACGCGTGGAGTCTCCGAGCATGGGACCGGAGGTATTAGATACGTTGGCACGAGCCATTCAGAACCGCGACGTGCGCGGTGACGTACTGGCGACGAACGTCGGTGAGATTCGGAACCGGGATGCACTCGCACAGGCGTCCGACCATCTCCTCAATATGGAGGGAATCCGCCTCACGGTCGTATACGGCTTCAAAGACGGAACGGTCTACGTCTCCGGTCGAGCGCGCGGAACAGATGTAGACCTCGGTGAGACGCTCAGAGACGCGCTCAGCCCCATCGGGAGCGCCGGTGGGCACGCGGATATGGCGGGTGCGCAGATTCCATTGGGCATTCTCGCCGATGTCGGCCCTGAGTCCCGCGAATCACTGTCGCGGGTCGTTACGGACGTGATCTCCGGACGGTTGTTTGAGACGCTCGAAGACGCCACGCGGACGTTCGGAGCGAGCGAGTCCGAACGCGACCTCGCCTTCGAGTTCCCGCCCGACGAGTGGTGACAGCGTCGTGGGGCCATCCTTTTGCCGTCGCCTCACGTACCGACGACGATGAACGGGAAGGCAGCCGTCAAGGAATATATGACCCGAGAAGTGCAGACGGTATCCCCCGCAGACTCCGTCGCGGACGTTGCAAAGCGCATTGTCGAAAGCGACGGACACAACGGGTTTCCGGTGTGCGAGGGTCGGAAAGTCGAGGGATTCGTGACAGCCCGCGACCTCCTTCTCGAGAACGATGAGGCACCGATTTTCACAGTCATGACCGAAGACATCATCGTCGCACATCCGGATATGGCGGTCAACGACGCCGCGCGTGTGATCCTCCGCTCGGGGATCCAGAAACTCCCGGTCGTGGACGACGCCGGTAACCTCGTCGGCATTATCTCCAACACAGATGTCATCCGGTCACAGATCGAGCGCGCGACGCCCGAGAAGGTGGGGAAGCTAATGCGGACGCTCGAACAGATACACGGGATCACCATCCACCAAGAGCACGATTCGGTCGAACTCGACGCCCTCATTCCGACGCAGGGACGCGTGTACGCCGACGAACTCGAAGGGCGGAAGTACGAACTCGAACGCGGACTCGCTGAACCGCTCGTCGTCATCAACAACAACGGGACGTACATTCTCGCTGACGGCCACCATCGGGTGATGGCCGCTCACCAACTTGGTACCGGTCAGATGGACGCGTATATCATCGTCGTTGACGACCCCATCGAACTCGGGATGCAACGGACAGCGGAAAAAGAGGGGTTAAACTCGATCGAAGATATCGACGTGGTTGACTACGCGCGACATCCGCTCGTAGAGACGACGCACCGGTTACAACGCGACTAAGACGTAACTCTCGGCGTCTCGACGGCGGTATGGTCAGCTTACTCGTCTTCGAGGTCGTACTCGTCCTGCCACGCGGCGACGACTTCCCGCGCCGCTTCTTCGGTATCCAGACGTTCTCTCCGGTAGCCACGCCCCTCGTCGGACTGGTGAAGGCGGTCCAATCGGACCGTCCACGTGCCGTTCGGACTGTGACGGAGTCGGATTGTCACAGTGCCGTCGCTCCGCTCCCACTCGGTGATTCGGTCGTCCGCGCGGACGTTGTGCCAACTCATGTGGGGAGTGTCCGCTGCGGATCCACCTGTGCCTTACTCTCTACAGTGGGTTCGCCTCAGTCGAGTGCTTCTGATCCCGTCCACGTGCCGTGTCCCGAACCCGCGAGCGGACCGGTCCGCGTGCCACAGTTCGGACACTCCGGATAGCCGAGCGAGTCGTAGCCGACCGCGTCCGCACGTTCAAGCCCACCACACGCCGTACACTCGAAGTACGAAACCCATTCGAATGCCATGGTATGACATAACTCCCGAGAGTATTTGTTAATAACTGCTTACGGGGTCGTCCAGCAGTTGAGTCAGTGTACCGATAATTTCATCCTCGATTCGAACCGAACGAGAAGCTATGAGCGTAGACAACTCCCGGCGTGCCCTCGCTGTCGTCTTCGTTATCGTTTTCGTCGATCTGCTGGGATTCGGTATTCTCATTCCGGTCATTCCCCTGTACGCGCTCTCGTTCGGGGCGACGGAGTTCGTCGGGAGCCTCCTCATTGCCTCCTATTCTGCGATGCAGTTTCTCGCCGCGCCGTTCCTCGGCCGACTGTCGGACACGCGCGGTCGCCGTCCGGTTCTCTTGCTTTCGCTGACCGGGTCGGTCATCGCGTGGACGTTATTCGGTCTTGCCGGGTCGTTGGCAGTTCTCTTTGCCGCGCGGATGCTCGCAGGCGTGATGGGCGGCAACATCGCCACCGCGCAGGCGTACATCGCCGACGTGACGCCCCCGGAGGACCGCGCCCGCGGCCTCGGACTCCTCGGCGCGGCGTTCGGTCTGGGTTTTATTTTCGGTCCCGCGTTGGGCGGCTTCTTCGCCAGCGAGTTCGTCGTCTCCGCCGCACAGTCGGTGTTCCCGGCGTGGCTTCCGGCAACGGAGTTCTCGTTGCCGAGCTTCGCTGCTGCTGCCATCACGGGGACGAACCTAGTAGCCGCGTACGTCCTGTTGCCCGAATCGCGCCCGCCGGAAGAACGTGTGGCGTCGCGGGAGCGCGACCGCGAGTCGCGTCTCACCGAGCTAGCCGATGCCCTGCGTACGCACGGTCTCGGAACGCTCGTCGTCGCCTTTTTCCTCGTCTCCTTTGCGTTCTCGGCCTTAGAGAGCCAGTTCATCTTTCTCACGAACGATCAGTACGGCTACGGAGCGACGGAGAACGCCATCCTGTTGACGTATTTCGGGGTCATTATCGCCATCGTACAGGGCGGACTCATCGGACCGCTGACAGACCGTTACGGTGAGTACCGCGTCGCTATCGCAGGGGCAGCAATACAGGTGTTCACGCTCGCGGCCGTTCCCTTCGCTCCGTACTTTGGCTCCTACATCCCATCTGTCGAGCCGTTGCTTCCGGTGGGACCGACGCTTCCGTCGGCGGTTATCGCTCTCGGCGTCATCGTGACACCGTTGGCGTTCGGCAACGCCATCACGAACGTCTCGTTGAACACGCTGGTTTCCCGATCCGCGACCGCCGACGAACAGGGCGGCGCGTTCGGACTCACGCAGAGTGCGGGCAGTCTCGCGCGGACGTTCGGCCCTGCCCTCGCGGGGTTTCTCTACACTGCCATCGATTACTGGGCACCGTTCGTCCTCGGCGGGGCGTTGATGATTCCCATCGTCGTTCTCCTCGCGCGACTTGACGTGTCGCTGGTAGCGGGCACGAGTGAATCACCTCGCACCGAGACGCCCGAGTGAGCCTTCTGAGGCAGAACTACTCCCTTGCAGGTCTCGAACTCTCACGCGCTCCCGTGTCCTCACGCAGCCACGGAATCGTCCGGTTGGTCGTCCCCTGTCTCTTGCGGTGATGCGCCCACGAGGTCCAGTCCGTCATCCACACGTCCGAGAACGTACAGCGCGTAGTACCGGAGGAACGTGACGACGGGGACGAGGAGGAACGCACTGGCGATAGCGATGGCGACGACGTAGAGGACGACGACGAGGCCGAGAAGCGCCCATCCGACGAGCGGAATCGGCCCACTCGCAGTGAACGCGACGAACGCTACGCCACCGACGACGACGAACGGAAACGCAACGAGAACGGCGACGAACAACGCCCCTGCGGCGAACAGTGCGCCGATGAGGACGCCGAGAGCGATCCGAATCACGACGTACAGCGCAAACTCCTCCCACTCGGCACGGAGCGTCGGGAACAACCGCCGCCATCCGTCGAGGACGCCGCACTCCTCGACGAGCATAGTTGGCACGACGAAATCCATCGTTAAACGGAAGAGGAGGGAAACGACGAGGGCGAGAGCAACGCCGAGAAGGAGAACCGGGACCACGGCGAGGAGGAGTTCCGGACCGATGGTGGCCCCGCCGAAGACGAGAAGGACAATCGGGACGCCGACCACGAGTAGCGCGAGGAAGATGACGCCGAGTTGGAACCCGAACAGGCGTGCGCCCTTCCAGATGTGTTTCCGGAACGGTCCCCGAATTCGGACCGTTCGGTCCGACAGTGCGGTAATAAGGACAAACTCCATTACCGCGCCAACGAAGGAAAAGGTGAGTATACAAAGAAGGAGTACGGCGGTGAGCGCCGCGATACCCATGAGAATCGCCTGACCGTCAGAGAGAGCGCTCGGGTCCAACGGCGGCAACTCGTCGAACGGGACGGCCGACAGTCCAGTCGTTGGGGCTCCGGAGGAGACTGTTCCGCCGAAATTAGCGTTCACCGAGGCGTTGCTCGCACCGGTTCCGACGAAGATAACGATGAGGGCGAGGCGAAGCCACGTCCCGATGTCGAACGGGAAGAGGAGGTCCGTCGCCGCCGCGCGAGCGTCGTCTAAGGAGTCAATCGCGTGCCACGACATACCAGTCTCTCCGTCGTGTGGTAGGATAAAACGCTGGGCCGGACCCTCCGGTTGGAGAAACGAACGGACGGCCGACTTCCGCACGTTCTTGTGGCGAGACGCAAAACGTCAACCATGGCGACTACACCGTTCGAACGACGGACGCGCGACGCCCAGGCCGCGCTTGACGACGCTGCTGCGGACGCCCTCGTCTGCTTTCCCAGCCGAAACCTCTCGTACCTCTCAGGCTTCTCGGAAGAGCCAGGAGAGCGCCACCTATTCTTCTTCGTCCCTGCCGACGGCGACCCGATCTTTCTGGTCCCCGAACTGTACGAAGAGCAGGTCCGTGCGGCGACGTGGATCGACGACGTGCGTACGTGGGCCGACGACGACGACCCGGTAACCGCGACTGCGGCGGCCGTCGAAGCACTCGACCTTCCCGACGAACCGCACGTCCTCTTCGACGACACCATGTGGGCGGCGTTCACGCAGGACCTCAGAGCGGTGCTCTCTGATGCGACGTTCGGACTGGCGAGCGAAGTCGTCTCTCCGCTTCGTATTCGCAAGGACGACGCCGAACTCGACGCCCTCCGACGAGCGGGGGACACGGCCGACGAGGCGATGGACGCCGTCCGCGCCCTCGGATCCGACGCAATCGGCATGACGGAAAGCGAACTCGCGGCCCGCGTGGAGTCGTTACTGTCGGAAGCGGGTGGCAATGGCACCTCCTTCGAGACGGTCGTCGGGGCGGGGTCACACGGCGCGATGCCGCACTACCGCCATGGCGACCGAACCATCCAACCGGGCGACCCGGTCGTACTCGACTTCGGGACGCGAGTCGATGGCTATCCGAGCGACCAGACGCGGACCGTCGTCTTCGACGGCGAGCCATCGGACCGCTTCCGTGAGGTCCACGATGTCGTCCGTGAGGCACAACAAGCGGCTGTAGACGCCGCTGAACCCGGTGTCACTGCTGAGTCAATCGACCGCGCGGCCCGGGAAGTCATCGAAGCCGCGGGCTACGGCGACCGGTTCGTCCACCGAACGGGCCACGGTGTCGGCTTAGACGTTCACGAGGAACCGTACATCGTCGAAGGAAACGACCGCGAACTCGAACCGGGGATGGTGTTCAGCGTCGAACCCGGTATCTACCTGCCCGACGAGTTCGGCGTGCGCATCGAGGACTTGGTCGTCGTTACGGAGGACGGATGCGAACGCTTGAACGACAGCGATCACGGCTGGGAGTGCTGATTCGTTCGGCGACGACGCCGCTATCGGCGGCACGCTCACGGAGTCAGTTCCGGTGAAGAAAGAAGACGTCTCGAAATTGGAGCGCCGCGGAGGCTTACTCGTCGTCTGCGTCGCTTGCGCCTGCATCGCCCGCATCTGCGGGTCCGACGAGTGAGTCAACGTCCGTGTGCTCGAAGAGGAGATCACGCATCAGCGACACCGTTTTCTCGTCGCGGGCACGACCCGAGTGAACCACGTCTTCGGCGCGGTCAACGACCGAGAGCGTGTCGCCGTTGACCAGCATCACGGGGACGCCCTTCTCTTCTGCCTTGCCGAGGACGGCCGCAGGCGGGCGGTGGCCGCCGGTGAGGATGATGGTTTTCACGCCCGGTGCTTCGAGCGCGGCCGTGATGATCTCTGAACGGTCGCCGCCGGTGATGACTGCGGCGTCCTTCGTGCGGCGGAAGTAGCGCAGTGCGGCATCGCCGCTCATTGCGCCGACGAGGAACCGTTCGACGTAGGCGTCCTCGTCACCGTCGGTGACCACGTCTGCACCGAGTTCGTCAGCGAGACCTTCGACAGTGACGCCCGCGAGTTGCTGTTCGCGCGGGACGACACCGACGACGGGCACGCCGCGGCCTTCGAGGAACGGAACGACTTCCTGTTCGAGTTCGTCGAAGACGGCGTCGGTCACGCTGTTGAACAGGACGCCGGCGAGGCGGTCGCCGAACTGTTCTGCGGCGGCGAGTACGTCGTCTATGTCGCCGGGCTTCTCGTAGGTGGAGACGAGAAGGACGTCAGCGCCGAGTTGGTCTGCGACATCTACGTCGGTCAGGTCCACGATGCCGCCCGTACTCCAGACACCGCCGCCCTCGATGAGCATCAGGTCCTTCTGGTTGGCGAGTTGCTCGAAGTACTCGCCGATGATTTCGCCGAGTTCGTCGCCGTCTTCCTGTCCGCGAATCGCGCCGTCGATGAACGTCGGCGAGTAGACGACGGGTTCCATCTGGTGCATCTCGGCGTCGAGGTCGAGAATCTCGCGGGCGAGCATCGGGTCTTCGTCGAGCGTCTTGCCGACGTTCGACTGCAGGCGCGTGCCCTTCGGTTTCATGTAACCGACGTCGAGACCGCGTTCTTGGGCGAGTTTGCCGAGTGCGAGCGTGACTGCCGTCTTGCCGGTACTTTCGTGGGTTGAGGTGACGAGTAACGTGTTCATGGATTACAGTTGGTCGGGGTCCACCGTTAATCGTACGTCCACCGCTTGGACGCCGTCGGGGGTGGCGACGAGGGGGTTGATGTCCAGTTCGAGGATGGCCGGGAAATCCGTGACGAGTTGCGAGAGGCGCTGGATCGTCTCCGTGACGCCCGCAACGTCAACCGGATCGCGGCCACGCGCACCGCGAAGAAGCGGTGCGGAGTCGATTTCTTCTGTCATCTCGTGCGCTTCGGACTCGGAGACGGGCGCGACGCGGAACGTCGTGTCTTCGAGGACTTCCACGAAGATACCGCCGAGACCGAACATGAGGAGGGGACCGAACTGCGGGTCCCGATTCATGCCGACGATGGTCTCGACGCCGCTATCGAGGTCCACCATCTCCTGTACCTGGACGCCGATAATATTGGCGTCGGGTTGGTAGTTCCGCGCACGTGTGACGAGGTCCTCGTACGCGTCGTACACTTCCTCGTTCGGGACGCCGACTTTGACGCCGCCGATGTCGGATTTGTGCAGGATGTCGGGACTGACGATTTTCATCACGACGTCGCCCTCGATATCTTCTGCGACTTCGAGAGCCTCGGCGGGCGCATCCACGATATCGCCGTCAGGCGTCTGGATGCCGTAGGCGTCGAGGAGGTCCATCGCTTCGACGCCGAGACGCGTGTCGTCCCGTCCCTCCACCGAGGAGAGAATCTCGCGGGCGCGTTCGCGGTCCACATCGAACGTCGTTGGTTCGTCGAACTCGCGTTCGGAAATCTCGCGGAACCGCGAGAGCGCGTCGAGACCGTTGACGGCGCGGGCGGGGTCGAAGTAGTTCGGAATACCCGCGTCCGAGAGGGCCTCTGCGGCCGGCTTCACACGTTCGCCACCCATGAAACAGGCGGCGACCGGCTTGTCGTACTTCTCTTGCAGTTCAACGGTGTCGGCGGCCAGTTGCTCGTAGTCGAGGACCGCCGTCGGTGCTGTGAGGACAACTGCACAGCCGACGTTCTCGTCACCGAGGGCCAGATCGAGCGCGTCGCGGAACCGCTCGTTGTCGGCGTCGCCGACGATGTCAACGGGGTTGTAGATGTTCCCCTCAGCGGGGAGTTTCTCGGAGAACGCATCGAGCGTCTCGTCGGTGAACGAGGCCATCGAGAGGCGTGAGTCACCCACTGCGTCGGTGCTCATGACGCCGGGACCACCGGCGTTCGTGATGACGGCAACGTCGTCGGTAGCCGGCAGCGGTTGGCTCTCCAACACGCGTGCGGCGTCGAACAGTTCTTGGACGGACTCCGCGCGGATGACGCCAGCTTGGTCGAGACCAGCCTCGTACGCTTGGTCCGAACCGGCGATAGTGCCGGTGTGACTGGACGCCGCCTGCGCACCTGCATCGGTCCGGCCGGACTTGACGAGGACAATCGGCGTGTCCTGAGTCACCTCGCGGGCCGTATCGATGAACTCGCGGCCCTCCGAAATACCTTCGAGGTAGCCGATGATGACCTCGGTGTCTTCGTCGTCACCCCACGCGTCAACGAAGTCCGCCTCGTCGAGGACGGCCTTGTTCCCGAGTGAAACGACGTCTTTGAAGCCGATTCCCTGGTCGTTCGCCCAGTCGAGAACTGCCGTGATGAACGCTCCCGACTGACTCATGAACGACATATTGCCGGGAAGGGCGTTATCGGGGCCGAACGTGGCGTTCAACCCCGTCGGCGTAGACATCAGACCGAGACTGTTCGGACCGACCAGGTTGAGGTCGTACTCTTCTGCAACCTCCGTAAGTTCTTGTTCACGCGATGCGCCTTCGCTTCCCGTCTCACCGAATCCGGCGGTGACGACGACGACGTTACGAATGCCCGCCTTGCCCGACTCGCGGACCGCGTCCACCGCGATATGCGGCGGTACAACGATCACCGCGAGGTCGGCGTCGGACTCGCCGACGTCCGCTACGGCCGGGACGCCAAACACCTCGTCGTACTTCGGATTCACGGGGACAACATCCCCGTCGAAATCCGCGACGAGATTCTCCATGATGGCGCGGCCGACGGAGCCTTCGCGCTCTGTCGCGCCCACGACAGCGATACGCCGCGGGGCGAACAACTCGGATAACTCTCCCATCGTCCGTGGCTACTCCCTCTCGCCGTTTAAATCCGGGTATGTTTGGTCTTCCATGATTCGTGCGGCCACGTCTCTGTCACGATCTTTTGTTTAGAGAGAAATTCCTGGATGGGTGTCCGGTTCTCAGTGTCTCGACAGATAGCGACTGAACGTCGGTACAGTTGCCGCGACGACGTTCACACCGCCTCGTCGGGATCGTGTTGGTCTTGCATGCGCTGGGCCGCCTCAGCGTACTGCGCCCGCTGTTCGGGGTCGTTCACGGTGCCGAGATGAGACGCGTCGGTGTCCACGGCGGCCGTCGTCTCTCGTACGTCGTCGAAACTCGTGAGCGAACGCTCTTTCCGGAGGTACTGAGACCCATCGGGCGTCGCGTAGACGAGGATGATGATGTTCTGTTCGTCGTCCGAATAGGTGCGTTCGACCAACCAGACGCGCGTCGTCTCGTCGTCACCGGTCGAATCGTCAGATACCGAGTTCATACTGTGACCATCGCGGTCGATCGGGAAAGTTCGGTCGGCGGTTCACACGGACGAATGTCGTTTCCGGTCAGCTAGTAACCGAAATCGCCTCCGCGTCGGCCAACCGGCGGAGTTCTGCCGGATCGATTGGGAAGACCGCCTCGGGTGTCCCTGCGGCCGCCCAGACAGTGTCGTACTGAGAGAGTGAGTTGTCGAACAGGACGGGAAGGGTGGTCTCGTGGCAGAACGGCGGGACGCCGCCGATTGACCACCCGACGGCGTCCCGAATCGTTTCGGGGTCGGCCATCGAGACAGTTCCCGTAGAGACGCCGAAGTGGTCTGCGAGGCGGGATTCGTCCACCCGGTTCGCTCCGCTGGTGATGACGACGACGAGCGATCCGTCAACCTCGAAAACCAGACTGCTGGCGATCTGACCAACATCGCAACCGATGGCCGACGCGGCGTCGGCCGCCGTCTTCGTCCCCTCGGGGAATTCCTCGACATCCACCTCGAAGTCGTATCTATCGCGCGCGGCCGCGGCAAATTCACTCGCTCGCTGATGCATGCTGACGAACCGCATGCACTCGAACGAGTAAAATGTCACTCCTTCGCGTCGGATCCCGGCGCACCAGCGTCGTCGATTCGCGCTTCGTACTTCGCCACTGATTCGTCGAGGGCGGCGGCGGCATCGACATCAAGTTCGTCGGCGAGAGCGTACAGGCAGAACAGTGCATCCCCGAGTTCGTCCCGTTTCACGTCCAACTTGTCGGGGCTTGCGCCGTACTCGCTGGACTTCGCTGCGTCGGCCGCGAGTTCACCGACCTCGGCGGCAAGATCCAAAAGGCGGTACGCGGGTGGTGCGTGCAACTCGTGCGCGTCAAGGAACGCAGCGACGCGTTGCTGTTGTTCGTCTGTCACACCCCTCCTGCACGACGGCCCGTAATGATTCCATCGAATGACGATAGGCCCGAAAAGTGTCATATACCACACACTAGCTTGTCAATTGGACTTTTACCTAAAACGTCATAGAACGCGATATAACGCCGAGAATCGGGTTTTAGGCACGCCAAAAGCATCAAAAATCTATACTGTTTATCCCTGTCCATAACCAAGCGTTCGTATGGCCCTCGATAATTTCGCCTTTGTCTTCGTTGCGGGGTTTATCACAGCGTTGGCGACGGGTCTTGGGGCGATACCGTTCTTTTTCGTTCAAGACATAAGCGACCGATGGAATGTTGCGTTGTGGGGGATCGCGTCTGGAATCATGCTGTCAGCGTCCGTCTTCGGCCTCGTGCTGGAGGCGCTCGGGGAGTACATCTCGGTCTCGCTAGCCGGCATTTCCGTATCACCGATCCCGACACGGACGTTTCTGTTACTCGGTGCCGGTCTCATCGCGGGTATCGTCCTCGTCGTCGTCGCCCACGACGTGATCGACGGCGCGGACGTACACCCGAAGCGGTACGAAGAGGCTGACTTCCGCAAACTCCTACTCATTCTCGGCATTCTCACGATCCACAGTTTCCCCGAGGGTGTCGCTATCGGCGTCGCGTTCGCAGATCTGGGGCTAGAGGGCGGTCTCCAACTGTTCGGTGTCGTCGTTCCGCTCCTCGCAGTGTTCATGACTATCGCTATCTCAATCCACAACATTCCCGAGGGCGTTGCTATCTCCATTCCCCTTCGGTCGATGGGCGTCCCGAACTGGCGACTCGTCTGGTGGTCGGTGTTCTCCAGTCTGCCGCAACCAATCGGGGCGGTCATCGCTTTCTACTTCGTCCGCCTCGCTCGGGAGTTCCTTCCGGTCGGGTTCGGGTTCGCCGCGGGGGCGATGATCTTCCTCGTGCTCACGGAGTTCATCCCCGAAGCTCTCGAACGCGGCGCGGAACTGCCCCGCGGCGGCCGCCGCGAACTGTGTGCGGGTATCGCCTGCGGTGTCTTGGCGATGGTGCCGTTGCTGTTCGTCTGAGAGTAAGAGAGAAGATCCGCGTTCGGCCTCAGTGTGCGTCGTTCAGTGACTGTGGCCCATCGCTTCGTCCATCGAGATGCCGAAGCGATCCTCGAACAGTTCTTCCATCTTCTCGTTGAGTTCCGTAAGGTCGCCCGGCGTCTCGCCCTCGCTGTGGTGCGTGGCGACGTGCGCTTGCTGGGCGAACGACTGCACAACAAGATCCGCGACAACGGCAGTCGGGTCCTCGCCCTGTTCTGTGAAGATGTCTACGAGGCCTTCGGGAAGTTCAACGTCTTCTGTGTCGCCTGCCGGTCCTTCGATAGTGTAGGTCTCGGTTTCGACCATGGCGACTCTGCGTCCTCTCGACTTAAGGGTCTGTGGGAATGTGGTAGTCGAAGCGCACTGGTATGGAGTGGCAACTGCAACCGCAACGCGATACAAACGAAGCAAAACCCGAACGACTGTCGTCAGTCGTCCGATTCAGCGGCGGCAGGTTCGACTTCGGTCGCCTCGGCCTCTCGTTCGAGGTTTTCGAGGTAATCGTCAGCATCGAGGGCCGCTTTCACGCCGTCGCCGCCCGCGGTCGCGGCCTGTTGATAGTGGTAGTCCACGACGTCGCCCGCAGCGAAGATACCCGGCACGTCGGTGGCCGTCTGTCCGCCGCCGGTGCCGCCCTTCGCCTTCACGTAGCCGTCATCGTCGCGTTCGACGCCCGTACCTTCGAGATAGTCCGCGTTCGGTGTGTGACCGATGGCGTAGAACACTGCGCCCACGTCGAAGTCGAACTCCTCCGTTTCGGGGTCGTCGAGTTTGTCTGTCGGGTGACCCTCCGGATGACGAACCATCGTCACGTGGTCAACGCCGTCTTCGGGCGTTCCGTGGAGTTCCGTCACCTCGGTGTTGCGCATGAGTTCGATCTCGTCGTCTTCGACTTTCTCCATCACGCGGTCAACCCAGTAATCCTCCGCGCGGAACTCCTCGCGGCGATGCGCGATGTACACTTTCGAGGCGAACTTCGTGAGGAAACTCGCCTCCTCCATCGCGGCGTCGCCCCCACCGATGACGAGAATCTTCTCCCCACGGAAGAATGCGCCGTCGCACGTCGCACACGTCGAGAGACCGTAGCCCATCAGTTCGTCTTCGCCGGGAATACCCAGTGTCCGCGCTGATGCGCCCGATGCGGCGATGATCGCATCTGCGGTGTACACATCGCCGTTCTTCATCGTCACCGTGAACGGGCGTTCGTCAGCGCTGACAGACTCGACGATGCCGTGATCGATCTCCGCGCCGAACCGCTCGGCCTGCTCTTTCATGTTCTGAATGAGTTCAGGCCCGGAGATTCCTTCGGGGAAGCCCGGATAGTTCTCCACCTCGGTCGTCAGCGTCAGTTGTCCGCCGGGTTCGTCCCCCTCGAACACGAGCGGTTCGTTGTTCGACCGTCCCGCATAGATAGCCGCCGAGAGCCCGGAGATACCGGACCCGGCGATAATGAGTTTCCGGTGTTCCACGAACGCATCATCGTCCTCGGTCATGCTCTCCCGTTGGCTAGACCCGGCCTTTTAGGTTCCGCTGTCGTGCGCGATTGTCGTCGTGACCGACAGTAATTACCGTGGTGGTATTTCACACCCGACGCGAGGCCGAGTTAGATCTGGTCGCGGGGTTCCCACATCGATCCGATGAGACGCCGGGCTGTCGCCCCGAATGCCCATCCGAAACAGGCAAACACGAAGCCGACGATGAGCGCCGAACTCGTGGCAGCGAGCGTCAGTCGTTCCGTCAGCGGACGGTGCAGAACGTGCAGATGAGACAACAACGCGAACCCGAGCGGCGGGAACACGCCGAACGAGATGATTGCGACCCCGCCGCGGTTTCTGTACGCCGCGATTGCCGCGGCAAAGACGACGAGTGCGCCGAGCGGAGACGGGAAGAACGCCGCGCCGACGAGCGTTTGCTGAGAGTAGTACTCGTACGCGAGGAAGACGAGCGGGAGGAGACCGACGGAGATGGCGAGAGACCGTGCGGTTGCCCGTACGTCTTCACCCGCCAGTATGGATCGGAATAGGAGGGACATGTCTTCCAGTTCTATCTCGACCAACAAAAATACCCGTCAGACGATAGTCGAAGCCGGGCCTTCATACGGTCGCGTCGCGGAAGTGACCCCATGCCTGCGGAGTTAGCGGAGAAAACCGACCGCTACGGTCGAATGCTCGAAGACGCACTTGCGGCGGCGACAATCGCGGTCCCGCCGGAGACGCCCCTCGGAGACGCCGCGGTAGACATCGAGGAGATGGCAATCTCCTATCTCGAAGACGGTCATCACTTCCGCGAGAATGACGATCCGGTGAACGCGCTCGCTTCGTTCTCGTACGGCTACGGCTGGCTGGATGCGGGCGTCAGAATGGGTCTTTTCGACGTTCCGGAAGATACTGACTTGTTCACGATGGAGTGACTGGTACGTCGTAGATTGGGAGCATACTGTCTCGCTCGAAACGGACCGATACCTTACTCGAAGCGGAACGACGGGCCGTCTTCGGAATCGTGGACTTCGACGCCGAGTGCGTCGAGTTCGTCGCGAAGTTCGTCGGCCCGTTCGTAGTTACCCGCCTCGCGCTCGGCCTCGCGCACGTTCAACAGAAGCGACACGAGGTCTTCTGCAATTTCTACGTCGCCGCCGTCGGCCGCGTCACCGAAGCTGAGTCCGAACACGTCGCCGCCGAGGTCCTCGAACGTCTCGATAGCTTCGCGGAGGCCACGGTAATCGTACTCGTCGGCGTCGTTGACGTGCGTGTTGACCGCACGGGCGAGTTCGATGAGAGCGGCCATCGCCTCGCGGACGTTGAAGTCGTCGTTCATCGCCTTCTGGAAGTCCGTTTGGGTCGTCTCGATGGCCTCGCGCAGGTCGGCGTCCTCAACGGAAGCGTAGGCGTCGGGACTGTCGCACGCCTCGATAGCCGTCTCGTAGGCGCGTTCGAGTCGGTCCCAGCGCTCTTCGGCCTCTGCCATCGCTGAGTCGCTGAACGTCTGCTCTGCGCCGTATCCGGTCGAGAGGTAGAACGTCCGGATTACGTCCACGCCGAACTCGTCTAAGGCGTCCGAGACGGTGAAGAAGTTGCCCAGACTGGAGGACATCTTGTCGTCTTCCATCTGGAGGAGACCGACGTGAAGCCAGTAGCGCGCGAACGTCTGGCCCGTCGCCGCCTCGCTCTGGGCGACTTCGTTCTCGTGGTGCGGGAACACCAAGTCGCGGCCGCCGACGTGGATGTCGATGGTGTCTCCGAGATGCGTCATCGACATCGCCGAGCATTCGATATGCCAGCCCGGACGGCCCTCACCCCACGGCGACTCCCACGTCTCGCCGCAGGCGTCCTCGATGGGGTCCAGTTCCTCGGGCCGATGTTCGGCCACGGCGTCGGGCGAGACCGCGCCCGCCTTCCAGAGTGCGAAGTCCGCAGGATGGCGCTTCTCGGCGCGTTCGTCCGCTTCGCCCTGTGCCTCCATCTCCTCTATTTTCTGATTCGAGAGCTTCCCGTAGTCCTCGAAGGCGGTCACGTCGAAGTAGACCGACCCGTTCGATTCGTAGGCGTATCCGTTCTCAGTTAGCGTCTCGATGAGGTCGATGATCTGTGGGACGTGTTCGGAGACGCGAGGGTACACCTCCGCACGCTTGAGATTCAGACCGCGCATGTCGCGGATAACGTGGTCGGTGAAGTGCCGCGCCACGTCGGGTTCACTTTGGCCCAGTTCGTCGTCTCCGATGCGTGCGGCAATCTTCTCGTTTACGTCGGTGAAGTTCTCGACGTGGTGGACGGTGTAGCCCTCGTGCTCTAACCACCGGTGCATCACGTCGGCGTGCATCCACAGGCGGGCGTGACCGAGGTGGGCGTCGTCCGAGACCGTCAGCCCACAGACGTAGAGCAACACGTCGTCGTCGTCCTGTGGCTCGAACTCCTCGCGTTCTCCCGTCAGGGTGTTGGTCACGGACAGCGTCATCGTCAGCACGTACTCCGGACGTGTTTTTCAACCCGTCGGAACGGACGGTCTAAAAATGCAGTGCTGCCTCCTCAGTCGCGTCTCTGCTTGAACGAGTCGTGGTCACACCGTACGGTTGGAAAAAGCCCGGCGGGCGAGATGAGGTACTCGCCCACGGACTGCCCATTCGGGAAGCGAGCCGGAGCATGGGTCTCCTTCTCGCTGGCCCGTGTCCGTTAACAACTCCAAACCATACCGGGCGTCTCGACCATCGTGGCGATAGTAAATAGGTATTGTTACCATTATGTCATTAATCGGCTACCACGGCGACAGCCCTCACGGTGGCGACCACCGCTCACACCGGTAGCGACTCGAACACTGATTCGACGTGTCGAAGCGCCGTCGCGCCCTGACGCTGGGGAACGACGACGACGAGTTCATCGTCTGCAACGCCCGCGGCATCTACGAGGATATTCTCGGCATCCAGTCGGTCACAGACGACCGAGAGGGCGCGAGTATCAACCTCACCGGTTACGACAAGCGCCGTGAGTCCGCCCCCGGACGCGACAAAATCGACGTCGCCGACGGTGAGTACGCGGTCGTCATCGGCGTCGGCGTCAACGTCTTCGCCCGCGAGTCCGACCCCGCTCCGCATCCGGACGGTCACCTCTCGGTGTTCGATCTCAACCGGTGGAAGGTCGTCCGCGAACCGGCGAAGAGCGGTAGCGATAGAGTCGGTATCTCCTTCCACATCAAGACTTTCTGCGGCGGCGGTGTAGTTTACGACCCCCGCGCGAAGCGCGTAGAGAAGGGATGGGCGCGCCCGGACTGCATCTCGTGTCGCAGCGGCAAGTGACATGACCGGGGAGTCGAACGAGGGGCACAAAAGTATATTGTCAGCCGTGAACGGAAGGTCACCTCCACGGACCGTAAACGAGTGGTGTGAGAGACGAACTGGGACTCAGAAATTGCCAAGATTCCTTTTCGGAATGCGAAGTCCCTAAGGTCGTTCTCTCATAACGTCCGGTCATGCAAGCGCTGGTCATCGTGGCGCACGGGTCGCATTTGAACCCGGATTCGAGTACGCCGACGCAGCGTCACGCGGACACCATCCGCGCGACGGACGCGTTCGACGAAGTGAAGACCGGCTTCTGGAAGGAAGAACCCTCACTTCGGGAGGTGCTTCGGACCGTCGAATCAGACGAGGTGTTCGTCGTCCCGCTGTTCATCAGCGAGGGGTACTTCACCGAACAGGTCATCCCCCGTGAACTCCGTCTCGACGGGTGGGATGTCTCCCAGTGGGACTCAGACGGCCTGAGCGCCGATACCGCGACGTTGACCGCCGAGGACACGAGTCAGACTGTCCACTACTGCGGTCCAGTCGGTACCCACGAGTCGATGACGGACGTGCTCGTTCGTCGCGCAGAGACAGTGACTGGCGACCCGGACGTCGGCGAGGGGTTCGGCTTCGCCGTCGTCGGTCACGGGACCGAGCGTAACGAGAACTCCGCGAAGGCTATCGAATATCACGCCGACCGCGTCCGCCAGATGGATCGCTTCGATGAGGTGCAGGCGCTGTACATGGACGAAGAACCCGAGGTGGACGACGTAACCGACTACTTCGAGTCCGACGACATCGTCGTCGTCCCCCTCTTCATCGCCGACGGGTTCCACACACAGGAGGACATTCCGGAGGACATGGGCCTCACCGACGACTACCGAACGGGCTACGACGTGCCCGCTGCGGTAGACGGCCACCGCATCTGGTACGCCGGTGCTGTCGGCACCGAGGGACTGATGGCCGACGTTGTTCTCGAACGTGCCGCCGATGCCGGTGCGGACATTGACGAGGCCATCGCAACGGTCCGCGAGGAAACGCGCGAAACGCCGGCCGCAGGTGACTGACGTGCGCGAAGAACAACTCGACGCGCTCGTTCGGCACGTAGACGAGCAGCCAATCGATTTCGACGGTCTGTCCGTCTCCCGCGACGGAGACAGCTACGCGTTCGAGACGCCCGAGGTGGCACAGGACGCTCTCTCGGAGAGCGGACTTCGTGACATCGCGGTGGATGCCGAACCGTACGTGACGAACTGGTACTACTGGGAAGTCGAGGTCGGTGACCGCGGACGACATCGCCACGCGTTCCTTCGGAAACTGGAGGCGGCCGACGAGTGGTCTGTCCCCGAACGCTACGCCGAACTCGCGGACGGCGTCCACACTGAGTGGGGCGAACTCCGGATTACCGCGACGTTGGATGCGGCGGGCGAACGGCGGTACGAGATTCGACACGAGGACGACGCAGACGCAGACCGGTCGAAACTGGACGAGTACACCGACCCGCTGGACGCCCGCGAACTCGCCACCTTCGATGACCGGGGTCGATACCGACCGCTCAAAACCGCGCCGACGATCGTCTCCGGGTGGGTGTTTCCCGAATTAGACGGCCGCGACCTCATCGAAGCGGTCGATGCGTTCTACCCGGCGACAATTGCGAACTGGAACCTCGAACGCGAGGGTGAACTCGACGTGTCCCACTGGGAAGAGACCGTCGAGCGACAGACTGGAATCTACAGCGTCATCGAGACGTGGAACCGCGGTGGCGGCCACGAACACGTCGAGTGGGTCGCCGAAACCTGCTGTGACGACTCGCAGTGTCTCAAACGGCGAGAGTGGCAGTACAACGAGGAGACGGAACTCGAAGCGGACGGTGGCGACGGCGTCTTCCCATGCCGGGAGCCGTGTTCGCTCGTCATCGCCGCCTCACGCAAGTGGACTCGATTGGAGAGCGAGGAAACGCAGACGTACGAGTTCGAACTCACGCCCTCGGAGAAAGAACAGATCGAGGATATCATCGACGCCGTCGCGGACGGCCGCATCGATGACATCCGCGAGGCGGACGTTTACGAAGGCGCGAACCGCTACCGGACGCGATTCCTCCGCACGAAGCGATTTGACGAGGACGGAAACCTCTCGGGAACGCCGACAGACCGAGCGGACGAGGAGGAGGCCGCCGGTCACGACGACTAAAGGCCGCGGGCGTCGCTGCTATCTCCCGAGTCGCGTCATCGCTGCCCTACTTTCGCAGCAGGAAGACGGCACCGACGGTGGCGGCACCGAGGACAACCCCAACACTGAGGACGACGGCGGTACTCTGGACAGCGCTGAGGATAACCCCCGCAACGGCCAAGACGAGGAGCAGTAAGCCGACGATAGGCAGTGCCCCCCGCGATGGGAGAACGCCATCGATTGTTTCAGCGAGTTCCTCGGTAAGCGATGGTTCTGGCTCTCGCTTTGGCGGTTTACTCAACGTCTCGTCCACGTCAACTCCGGCTTTCGTCCCCGGTGTCGGTTCGATAGTTACGTCGATGTACGACGTTTCCGCACCGTAGCCGGTGACGATTTTGAGTTTCCCCGACACTGGCTCTGACTTGGGCGACGTGCTGACGTGGACGCGCTGAGATTCGTCTCCTTGGACGTAATGGTTGCCCGCATCGAGGCGAGCAACCCGGGATAAGTCGTCGTCGAGGTGGAGGTGAACGTGAACGGCCTGCCCGGTATTCGCCAACAGTACGTCGAACGCACCGGCCACCGAGAACGACGGCGGTGCGTCGATGGCGTGCAGACCATCTCCGTTCAACTCGACTCGGAGCGACTCAGTCACGTCTGGTTGAGTCTACCCGACAATTAAAAAGCGTTCAGGTCGGGGTGGAACTACTCGGCGTCCCGCATGTCCGGCGGAAGCAGGTTCGGAATGCCATCCTCGATGGGGTACTCCTCGCCCGTGACAGTACCGACGAGGCGGCCGGTGATGATCTCGTCACCGTCTCGCTCCGTGACTTTGAGTTCGAGGTCGCTCTTGTCGAGCGGGTCGCAGAGGATGTCCATCAGAGATTCTTTCATACTCCGCTGTGAGTCTCGATACGACAAAAGATTACGGGTTCGCAGCGCCGTTCTAACGAACTGAGAACCGGGGTGGTGGCTTTTTCTAACTCCCTCCGACGGTGCTGTGTATGTCTGATCAGACGCTCTATCGACGACTCGGTGGGCGCGATGCGCTCGCATCCGTAGTCGATACGTTTTACGACCGTATCCTCGCAGACGATGAACTGCGTCCGTTCTTCGAGGACGTAGACATGACCAAACAACGCGCACACCAGACACAGTTTCTGTCCGCGGTCGCGGGTGGCCCCGTCGAATACGACGGCGAGAACATGGCCGCCGCACACGAGCATCTCGATATTACCCACGAAGAGTACGACGCAATCGCGGCACATCTCGATGCCGCCCTCGAAATTCACGACGTTCCTGCCGACGACCGAGAGACCGTCCTTACCGCGGTGGAGTCGTTCCGCGATGATATCGTCACGATAGACGCGAGTCCGGCGTAACCACTGTCGGTGCGAACGGAGCGAAAAACGAAACCGAAGCGGAGCGGTGCTTACTGCTCGAACGGGTTGACGACTTCGACCGTCTCCGCGCGGTCCGGCCCGACGCCGACGGCGTAGATCGGTGCGCCAACTTCTTCCGAGATGTATTCGAGATAGTCCTGCGCAGCGGCGGGGATGGCGTCGTAGCCTTCCGCAGCCACTTCGGTCCAGTCAACGTCGTCCCACGTCTCGAACTCACGGAGGTTCGGTTCACATTGTGCCCATCGTTCGGTCGTTGCGGGCATCGTGAGGTACTCTTCGCCGTCGAGCGTGTAGGAGTGGCCCACCTTCACCTCGTCCAGACCGGCGAGAACGTCGAGGTGGTTGACGGCGAGGCCGGTGAGACCGCTGACTCGTGCGGAGTGGCGGAGCATCGGGATGTCGAGCCAGCCGATACGGCGCGGTCGGCCGGTGACCGTCCCGAACTCGCCACCTTTCTCGCGGATGTAGTCTGCGAGTTCTTCTTGATGCTCGTCGTTTTTCAGTTCGGTCGGCATCGGCCCCTCGCCGACGCGCGAGAGATACGCCTTGACGATGCCGACGACTTCACCCTGACCGACGACGGTCGGTCCGACGCCGGTCCCGGTCGCGGCCCCGCCAGCCGTCGGGTTCGACGACGTGACGTACGGGTAGCTCCCGTGGTCGATGTCGATGAGCGTCCCCTGTGCGCCCTCGAACATGACGTTCTCGCCCGCCGAACGCCGTTCGGCGAGGAAGTTTCCGCAGTTGACGGTCATGTTCTCGGATTCGAGCCGACGCCCGTACTCGGCGTACTGCTCGAACAGTTTCTCGACATCGCACTCCTCGCCCGCTTCGAGACCGTAGACGTTCTCGATGAGCGCACGCTTCTTCGGGACGACGTACTCCAGTCGCTGGCGGAGTACTTCGGGGTCTAAGAGGTCTCCGACGCGAATACCGCGGCGGCCAGCCTTGTCCTCGTATGTGGGACCGATCCCACGGCCGGTGGTGCCGACGGTCAGTTCGGAATCCGCCTTCGCCTCTTCCTCGATGTTGTCGAGGCGGCGGTGGTACGGCATAATGACGTGCGCGCGTTCGGCGAGCCGTACATCGGGGTCGAGTCCGCGCTCGCGCAGTTCGTCAATCTCCGAAAACAGCGTCTTCGGATTGATGACACAGCCGTTACCGAGGATACCGATCTTGCCGCGAACGGCCCCACTCGGAACCAGCGAAAGTTTGTACTCGTCGCCGTCTTCGACGACGGTGTGCCCGGCGTTGTCGCCACCCTGATATCGAGCGACGACGTCCGCGTCGCCTCCCCACAGGTCAACGAGGGCACCCTTCCCCTCGTCACCCAACTGGGAACCGACGATTGTGACGGTCATACTCGGCGGTTCTTGTCCATCCCACAAACCGATTACGGTCCACGAACGTTATATATCCAAGTTCGTGTATTAGTTGTGTCTGTAAAACGAATTGCTACCCACTGACGTGCATCCAGCCGCGTACTCGCACCCAAAACGGTTATCAGCATGTGTGGCAAAATCCAAGCTACTCAATTTTTACTCGAATGAGACAGACAGAGAGTAACCTTTAAAGGCTGCAAAGACGAGTTAACAAATGGCATGATAGACCGACTTGAGAAGGAAGTGGATATGCTGGAGCGGCACCTTCAGGTGCTCAAAATGGTCATCGAAAGCGAACCGATCGGAATCGTGAAGATGTCCAACGAGACTGGCTACCCACACCACAAAGTCCGCTACTCTCTCCGCGTTCTTGAAGAAGAAAACCTCATCGAGCCTTCGAGCCAGGGTGCGATTACGACCGAGCGAACCGCCGAGTTCGTCGATGAACTCGACGAGAAGCTCGACGAAATCGTTGACAAGCTTGAGTCGATGAAGATCGAAGAAGCGGCCGAAGTCGAAAACTAAGACACTCGCCCGCTGGTCCCGACCCGAACTACAGCCCGCGTGGACTGCGCAGAGCGTGTAGCTACGTCGGTATCTCTCTTCGACGTCCGCTCCGCGTACCATCGCGCACACAACGCGGGCCCCGGACTGACCACGCGGCGACCCTCCTCACTGTTCTCTGAACTGAGAGACATCCCTCGACGGCTATCGTAGCGTCCGCAACCGGTTACACATCCGACCGCACGACCTCGTGCGGTACGTGAGCGAAGACGTGCAGACGCTACGAGAGAACACAGCGGCGTTCACCATGCCGCAAAACCGACCGCGTTAGAGGTCGGGGACGTTGACGTGGAACTCGTTGTTCCGCGCCTCGACGAGACAGACGTGGTACCCCTGCTTACGCGAGAGCTTCACGAACGACTTCTTCTTCGACCGTGAGAGGAACCCACCGCTCGTCTCTTCTGCGACGGACTCTAGCGCTTCGGGTTCGAAGAACGACTCGGTGACGTAGAATGCCGTCGCCAGCGCGTCGTCGCTTTCGGCCACCGAACGGGCATTGTTCACAAGCGAGGAGACCATCGCCTGCGTCGCGGCGTTACGCGAGGTGTTCATGTCGGCGACAAACAGCGGGTCGCCCATCTGGTCGCGGAAGATGACGTCGAACTCGCGTTCGTCAACACCTTCGTTGGTCTCGAAGCCGACGACGCCGTGGAGTTCGATGCGGTCAACGCTCGGGAGCGCGTCAAACAGGTCTGCGAGCGTACTCCGGTTACCCGTCTCACCGATTTCGTACAGGAGGTCGGTAACGACCCACTTTGCGAAGGCGTACTCCGTACTCTCGTGGAGGAACTCCTCGTACGGCACACCATCCACAGCGAGACCACCGGTGTCGAACGTCGTGTGGTGTTCGAGACGGAGGTTGTCGATAACCTCTTGACGCGATGCCTCGCCGTCGCGGGCGTGTTCGAGCGTCGCTTGCCCTTTGCGCTGGTAGCGAACGAACAGATTCGTCCCCGAGAGCGCTTTCTCCGGCGGCAACGACTCTTCGGCGACAAACCCGCCGTTTGACGCCTCCAACTCCGTTTTGAGACGTTCGACTTCGGATTCGAGTTCCTCGACGCGTGCGTTGAGTTCCTCGGCGCGTTGGCGATACTCGTCGCGTTCGACTTCGAGTTCGTCGCGTTCTTCGGCGAGTTTCTCTCGGCGCTCCTCAGCTTCCTCGAGTTTGTCTTTCAGTTTGGCGATGGCTTCGGCGGATTCGCCCGTTTCCTCCGCCGACTCCGCGGCCGCGGCGGCGGCCGCCTCACGGCGGCGCTTCGCTTGCTGTTCTTCTTTGCGGCGGCGTTGGCGGGCCTCCTGACGCTGTTGTTTCCGCTGGCGTTTCGACGGACGCTCTTTCTGCTTTTGACCTCCCTTCACGCTTCCGTTCGCTTCCCCGTTTTTCGTACTCGACTCGCTGGGGTCTAAGGACGGAATCGAACGTGCCTCACGCCATTTCTCCTCGGCGGAGAAGGGGTCGTCACCGTCTCCCGCTTGGGGGTCCGCGAGCGCGTCAGGGCTTTCCGCTGCGGACTGATCAGCCGAGGCGGACTGATCGGCGGCTGCCGCGGTCGGTTCCGCGGTCTGACCGTCCGGCGCTCCCGCGTCCTGTTTCGGCTCCGTCGTCGTTGCCGGGTCGGCCTCGGGCGGTTCAGTCTCGTCTCCTTCGGTGTCGGCTGGTTCAGCAGTTTCCGACTCGGGTTTCGAGGAGTCGTCCGCCGCGCGTTCGGACTGCGCAGACTCGGCTTCGGACGCTGCCTCGGCCGCATCGGCGGCAGTTGAATCGGTGGACGACGGCTC
This sequence comes from Halogeometricum borinquense DSM 11551, assembly GCF_000172995.2. Classification (GTDB taxonomy): domain Archaea; phylum Halobacteriota; class Halobacteria; order Halobacteriales; family Haloferacaceae; genus Halogeometricum; species Halogeometricum borinquense. The sequence goes on along the minus strand of NC_014729.1, from coordinate 2,015,700 downwards.
GCTGGAGGATTCTACTTCCGCGGCCGACGCTTCGGACGCTTCCTCGGACGGTTCCGTCGGCGTCTCGTCGGGTGCCTCCGCAGACGTTTCCGTCGCCGCCGCGGATGCCTCGGGTTCGTCGTCCGTTTCGATTTCGGGCAACTCGACGATGGAGACATCTACTTCTTTGACCTCGTAGATACCTACCTCGTCGTTGGCTCGCTCGAACGCTTCGTCGCCGGTGAGAAGTCGTTCGCTACTGCCGACGAACGCCGCACTCATCGACTTGCCGCCGTAGTAGACGACATAGTAGTCCCCCGAAAGAACGTTCTCCGACAGTTCGACGTAGCCGGTGAACCCACCCGCGGAGAGCGTCGAGTCCGCCTCGGACAACGGCGTCTTATTCGTGTAGTAGCTCGCGCGCGTCTCGCCCCCAATCTCTCGCATGGTGAAAAGGAGGGGAAGCGCGGGGTCTGGTGCGCGATACGCAGTCAACTCCGCGTCTTCGAAGTCCTCGATGTCTCCCTCGAAGACACCAGTAAACCGTCCGTTGAGGACGAATGCCCACGTCATCCCCGTCGAGACGGCCCCAGAGAATCCGTCGTCGGCGAGTCGGTGGAGTCCCTCATACCCCGACTCGACTGGGACGGAGTCCCACTCAGATACCGCGTCGATAGTCTGGCTATCCATTTGCCGCTATATCACTGAATCCGGATCAAATACTTTCCGGAGGATTCGCCCTGTTTCGGCGTTCAAACGGTCAGATTAAATTCATAAACGGCCGATAACGGGTGACGTGCGTCAGACGTACACGGGCGCGGACAGTTTAATCGCCGGGGTGACTAACCAGCGCGCGTGCCCGTTTCACTCCCGTCGGCTACTGCCGACGCGGATCCAGTTGCCCTCGCCGCACAGTATCTTCGCGCGGTGCGAACCGATACTGGCGGGGCGACTGTCGATGCGCGCGAGCGGCTCTCGGCTCTCGATCCGACCACGCTCACACGCCGTCTCTCAGACGACGCGCGGCGGATCGCGTTCTGGTTGAACGTCTATAACGCGTTCGTGCAGGACTGCCTCAGTGACGACCCGGAGTCTTTCGACCGAACTCGCTTCTTCCGGCGCGCGAAGGTTCCCGTGGCGGGGCAACTCCTCAGTCTCAACGACATCGAACACGGCATCCTGCGCCGATCGATGCTCTCGTGGGGACTCGGCTACCTCCCGCGCCCGTTCCCGAATGCGTTCGAACGGGCGGCCCGCGTGGATGAGCGCGATTTCCGCATCCACTTTGCGCTTAACTGCGGTGCGGCAAGTTGTCCTCCCGTCGCTGTCTACGACCCTGAAACGCTCGATGCGGACCTCGACTGGATAACAGAGGACTATCTCGACTCCGAAGTCGTGTACGACCGGTCGGCCGGAACTGTCACCGTTCCCCGCCTGTTTCTCTGGTATCGTGGTGACTTCGGCGGCGGGCGGGGTATTCGGCGGATACTCCGGCAATACGGGCAGATACCGGACGGCGCAGCACCGAAACTTCGGTACCGGGGGTACGACTGGTCGCTGTCGCTCGGAAACTACGCCGAGGAGAACTCGGAGGCGGAAGACGACCGCTCCGCGTGAGCGCCGCCGCCTCAACCGAGAACGCGCGCCCCGACGGCGGCGACGGGCGCAAGCAACGACGTGACCGCTGTGAGAAGCGGAATCGGTCCTGCGCCGACCCACGCGCCGAACGCGCCGTTCCACACCATCCATCCCGCGAAGGCGGCGACGAGGAGGCCCGCGAACGTCAGGCCGAGAACGAACGCGCGTCGAACCGACGAGGCGGCGAGTCCGACGAGGACACCCGCGACGACGATACCGACCCAGTGGACCGAACTCACGGCGAGACCGATAGCGAACGCTGCGAGCAGTGCGGCGTCCCCGTAGCGACCTGTCCTGACGGCTGCTTTCATGCTGAGACACCTCCCGACCCGGAGAGATCCGACTCGAAGACGATGTCCGGGTCACCCGACGGCGAGTCGAGCGTCAACGGCTTGTACTCACCCGTCGCCCACTCGTCCAGTTGATCGTGGTAGTGGTCCGACCAGAAGACGCCGCTCTGTCCGCCGGGGATGACTCCTTTCGCGGTGTCTTCGGCGGGCGTCTCCCCGAAGGCGACGACCATCCGCCAACTGCTCCCCACGTTGTCGCCGCCGCTTCTGAAGTTCGACACCGTGTACTGTGACCCGTTCATCGGACGCTCCGGCCAGTTGAGGAACTCGCGGTCGAACGGGTGGTTCAGATCCAGTCGGTTTACGTCGCCGTACGTCTCGTATCCGTGTCTGTCGATTCGGTCGGCTGTCCGTTCGAGGGCGACACGTGCTACGTCAGCACGCGTCTCCGTCGCATCCGTCCGGCCGTCGTCGAACCACTGTGAGTCCGCAGCAAGCCCTGCCGTCACGTACGGATTGGGGTAGTATTCGGCGTCCAACCCGGCGGCGCTAAACTCGTCTGCGAAGGTCGCATTGACGAACTCCTCGCGGAAGAGGTGAGTGACGAGTGCGCCCCGAGAATCCGCACGCATCTCGCCGTCCCACTCTTCCAACTCGGCCGCGAGTTCGCGGGCGTCCGGTGACAGACCGGCGGAGGCGTTTCGCGCGATAGTGGCATAGGAGACGGCGGCCTGCGACCGCACGTCGCGTTGCACAGCCAGCATGTCCTCGGGTGTCGCTCCGTCGGCTGTCCGGGCGTCGAGCATCTCGTAGATGCGTGCGCCGCGGTACGGCTCCGAGTAGGTCAGACTGGTCCCCATGTAGAACGGCGGATCGTCCGTCGTCCGCTGATTCGCCGTGGCGAGAACGTCGGGGTCGTCAACGTGTGGGATGGATTCGAACGGGACGAATCCGGACCACGACGAGGTACCGTACGGCGTGTATCCCGGCCACTCGCCCTCGCCCGCGGAGCCGTTGAATATCCGGTCGCCGCGGACGACTTCGCCGTCGGTCACCCGGATCGGATACTGTCCGGCGGGGTAGTACAGCGTCTCTCCGGCACGCGTCGCCGCGACGAAGTTCTGCGCAGGCACGTCCCAGATTCGGAGGGCGTCGCGCACGTCTGCCATCGTTTCGGCGTGGTTGAGCCGATAGACGCCGACGGACTCGTTCGTCGCCGAGAACCCCGGCCATGCGACGCCGACGGTGCGCCCGCCGCGTTCGATAACTGGACCGTGGACGGACTTTCTGACCTCGACAGTCGCGTCCGGCGCGTCGGCGACGGGAATCGTCTCGGTCGTCGTCTCGAACTTGCGGTACTCGCCGTCGTACAGATAGCGGCCGTTGCGCGTCTCGTACGTGTACTCGTCGGTGAAGTCACCGCCGACGTTCGTTACACCCCATGCCACGTCTGCCGTGCGACCGATGATGACGAACGGGACGCCCGGGAACGTGACGCCACGGGCATCCATCGATTCGCCCGCAGTGGTGTGCATCTCGTACCAGACGGCCGGCGTACTCAACGAGAGGTGCGGGTCGTTGGCGAGGATAGGCGTTCCGCTCGCAGTGTTCTCGCCGGACACCACCCAGTTGTTCGACCCGACTCCCGATCTCGATTCGAACGGTTCGACGGCGTCGTAGAGCGCCGCGAAGTCACCTGCGGTCTCCCCGCCATCTGCACCCGCCGCCGACGCATCCGTTGCGACGGCCGCCGGGTCGAACGACGCGGCGTCCGAGCCGTTTCTGATGATGGGCGTGTCGTGCGCCATCGAATCCGGGTACAGTTCGCTCGTCGCCTCGGGACCGAGACGTGACTTGAGCGTCGCACGGCGCAGGTCGGCGAAGTTCCCCGAGAGTCGCCACGCGATGAGTTTGCCGATGAGGAGGCTGTCAGCCGGTTCCCACCGCGTCGGTTCGTAGCCGAGGAGGGCGAACTCCGGGGGTCGCGCCCCGGTGTCGATGTAGCGGTTGACACCCGCAGTGTACGCTTTGAGACCCGCTCCGGCCTCGGTGCCTTCGAGTTCGCGCCACGACGCGTCGGCGGCCGACCGGAAGTCCATCTTGCGGTAGAACCGGTCGGACTCGACCGCGCGTTCGCCGAACGCTGCCGAGAGGTTGCCACCGATGAGTCTTCGCTGGAGGTCCATCTGGAACAGCCTATCGCGGGCTTGGACGTACCCGACGGCGTAGTAGAGCGCTTTCTCGTTCGCTGCGGAGACGTGGGGGACGCCGAACTCGTCGTAGCGGACTGTCGCCCGGCCGTACGGATTCTCGACCCGCTCGGTTCCCGTCACCGGCCCCCGCGCGATGCTCTCGTACACATCGCCGGAGAACGGTGCTGCAAGGCCGAGATACGATCCACCAAGTACAGCGGAGACGACGATAAGCGTCGCACAAGTGGTCGCTGCAACGACACGGAGTGTGGTATTCATCGTCGTACCAAAGTGACAATCGTGAATAAATATTGTGCAGGTTGTTCGTTTTCGCCGCCTGCGATCACTCGTGTGGTCGCCAGACGAGACTGCGGTCGGAACTCACCGGCCGAGAAGCGTCAGCGCCACGAGGAAGCCGAGGTACGTGCAGAGTCCGGCGGCGAGGACCGTCGCGGCGAGCGGTCCCAGAACAGCGACGCCGACAGCAGCGACGACGAGTCCGACAGCGACAGACGCCAGTTGTACGGCCGGTCGTTCCCATTCTCTCCGGACGCGGGTCGCACGAAGCGATAGAAGCGCTTCGATGGCGAGTGCGCCCGCCGCGCCAGCGCCGACAGCGAACGGAGTCACGGGGGAGTTACAGACCACCACGGTGGCGAGAGTCGGGATCAGAACGGCCAGCGTGGCGATTGCGTCACGGCGGCGGCTCATGGGCCACTGACGGACGGCGGCCTTTTAGCCCCCGGGGTTCCACCGGGTGGATATGGTCGATGGCCCTGCCGAGACACTGTCCGGCGCGAAGCGCCGCCTCGTGTTGTATCTCTCCGGCGTGGCCGTCCTGATGCTCGGATACGCTGCGTTGTATCAGTGGGGGATGGCGACGTTTGAGGGGACTTCCGTTTCCTATATCGATGCGTTGCACGTGGTCGTGGAGACGTTCACCACGACGGGGTACGGTGAGGACGCCGCGCGATGGACGACGGACGCGATGAAACTCATCACGATTCCGATGATGGTGTCGGGCGTGACAGTCATCTTTCTGACGCTTCCGCTGTTTCTCGTCCCGTTAGTCGAAGAGGCGTTACGGACCGCACCACCGGCGACGACAGAACAGACGGATCACGTCATCATCTGCTCGTTCACCTCGCGGGGCGATACGCTGGTCGAGGAACTGGAGTCGCGTGGCGTGCCGTACGTCGTCGTTGACGAGGATAGGGAGACGGCCCAACGTCTCTACGCCGAGGAGTATGAGGTGGTCCACGGCAATCCTGAATCGGTGGACACGCTGGAGGCCGCAAACGCCGAGGACGCGATGGCACTCGTCGCTGACGACGACGACGAGACGAACGCTTCGATCATCCTCTCTGCGAAGCAGGCGGCCCCTGATCTGCACGTCATCAGCCTCATCGAGGATGGGACGTTGTCGGACTATCACAAATACGCCGGTGCTGACGAGGTGGTCTCTCCCCGCCGTATTCTCGGGGAGAGTCTGGCTCGGAAAGCCGCCTCGCCCATCGCCGCCGACATCGACGGCGCTATCGAAATCGGTGACGACTTCGAGGTGGCCGAGGTGTTGGTCCAGCGTGACTCGGCGCTCGAAGGCGACACCATCGCGGAGAGCGCAATCGGTCGGCGGACGGGAGTAAACATCATCGGCGCGTGGTTCCGCGGCGAGTTCGTCACGCCACCGGACCCCGAAGCCGTCGTTGACGAACACACGATTCTTCTCGTCACCGGCCGCGAGGAGCAGTTAGAGCGGCTGAAGGAACTCACCCGGTCGGAGACGCGGCGGTTCCGGCGGGGGAAAGTCATCGTCGCGGGGTACGGCGAAGTGGGTGCGACGGCCGCGGACGCGCTCGTCTCGGCTAACGTGCCGAGTCTCGTTCTCGACGAGGTGGACAAGCCCGGCGTGGATGTCATCGGTGATGCGACGAACAAGCAGGCGTTCCTCTCGGCCGACATCGACGAGGGCCAGAGCGTTATTTTGGCGCTCGACAACGACACGACGGCTATCTTCGCAACTCTCGTTATCAAGCAACTGTCGCCGGAAACGGAGGTCATCGCCCGCGCCAACGACGCCGAAAGCATCGCCAAACTCTACCGGGCGGGTGCCGAGTACGTCCTTGCGCTCTCCACGGTGAGCGGCCGAATCCTCGCGTCGAATCTGACGGAAGAAGAGGTCATCGCACCGGAGTCACAGGTCGAAATCGTCCGCACTACCGCACCGCAGATTGCGGGCCAGACGCTGGCCGAGGCCGACGTTCGTGCGCGGACGAACTGCACGGTCATCGCCGTCGAACGGAACGACGAACTCCTCACCGAGGTCGGTCCCGACTTCACGATCCGGTCTGAGGACACGCTTATCGTCGCTGGAACGGACGACGACATTAACCAGTTCAACGTCGTTTGCGGCTGATCTCCGCTTTGTTTGGTATCGATACGACGAGGAGAGAACTCGTCAGTCACGGGTTAGAGTCGCAGGAAAAGTCGGATGAGTCGTCCGCGTCCGCGGTGACTCGCTAGAACGCGCCGGTGCCGAGTTCCGCGCCGACGTACAGGACGACGACGAGGAAGATCCACACCACGTCCACGAAGTGCCAGTACATCGAGGCCGTACTAACCGAAACGTGGCGTTCAGCGGAGTACTGACCGGCGAGTGCGCGGATGAAGACGATGCCGAGAAGAACCGCACCGAGGCTGACGTGCAGGCCGTGCAGGCCAGTCAGGCCGAAGAACGCCGACCCGAACAGACCTGAGGTGATCGTGAAGTCGGAGTGGACGATGAACTCGTAGTACTCGTACACCTGCCCGCCGATGAAGATGATACCGAGGAGCAGCGTCACCGCGAGTCCGGAGAGGAACTTACCCCGGTCGTTGTTCCGAATGGCGACGTGCGCCCAGTGAAGGGTGATCGATGATGCGACCAGGAGTGCGGTGTTAATGAGCACTAACGACCCGGTGAGTTCGGGTACACCGACCAGTATTTCGTTCCAGTCGCCCGCTCTGATGTAGAAGTAATAGCCGAACAACGCACCGAACGTGCCGAGTTCGGAGCCGAGGAATGCGATCATCCCCCAGCGAAGCTTGTTCGCGCCCTTCTCGGAGGCGTCGCGCGACCAGAAGTGACTCACGAACGCGTGGTACACCCAACCGTACAGTCCGGCGAGGAAGATGGCGACGCTCCCGGCGAACGCCGCGGGACCAACCATCTGACCGACGATTGCGTTCTCGCCGCGCCCGAGGATGTAAAGGCCCGCACCAGCGTAGATGCCAGCCGCGCCGACCGCAGTGACGAACGGCCACCAGCTCGCCTCGCCGAATCCGCGTGGCCAGTCCTCCACGGCGGGGAGATGGTGTCCGTGGTCGTCGTGTGCTTCTTCGGTACCCATGGGCGGCAGTAACCAGCGGACTACTAAAAATCCTCCCAAGTTGTGGCCAGAAGGCGAGGTGTTCAGTCCGCGCTCGTCGGCGCGCGGTGGTACGGTTGCGCGGCGATTTGTTCTCGTATCTCCGCGAGCGCGTCACGGTTGGTGTCGCCGGACATCTCCGCGACGACGGCGAACACTTCCTTTCTGGATACTTTCACGCCCGTCTTCGAGAGGGCGTCTTCGGGACGCGCAAGCAGTTCGCGGAGCGTTCCGACCGACAGAAGAAACGGGACGGCCCACGCCGCGAGCGTGTTGCCGTCCGTCGCGGGAACCGTCTCCAGATACGTCTGTGCATCGTCCAAGAACGACGCGGCGTGTTCGGCGGTTCGGCGGACGACAGAGGAGGCCGCCTCCTCGTGTTCTGGGGCGACGACTTCGTCCTGCGGAACGCCCTCTGCGGCCAACCACTCGGCCGGGAGGTAGACGTTGTTTTCTGCGGTGTAGTCGTCGTAGACATCTTTCGAGATGTTGACGAGTTGCAGGAGAAGACCGAACTGCTCTGCGGTGTCGTAGAGTTGGCGGCGGCGGTCCGCGGAGATGTCCCCGCGGGTGACGAGATTCGTAATGAGATTCCCGACGGTGCCTGCCGCGTAGTAGCAGTACTCTTCGAGTTCCTCACGCGACTGGATGCGTAGGCCGCCGGTATCGTCGTAGCGTTCGACGAACAGGGCCATTCCCTGCACGAGTTCGCGGGCGGGCGGCGTGACTGCGTTGCGGACATCTTCGGGGAGATGCTCGAACGTTCGAATCACGCGTGGAGCGTCGCGGACGACGCGCCAGTCATCGTTCATCTCCTCCGGGAGGTGCGGTTCGACGGCGGTCACGAACTCCTCGACAGTGGTGTCGTTGTCGGGGTCGAGAACGGCGTCGTACGTTCGAAGGAGGTCTGCTTGTTCGGGCGGCGAGATGCGAGACGCGTCCTCGACCGTGTCCGCGATGCGGCAGACGAGATAGCCGACGCAGATGTAAGACGACATGGGTTCATCGAGGACGTCCACGGTCAGTGCGAAAGTGCGAGAGACCCCCTGAACCGCCTCGTGACACCATTCGAGGTCAGTTCGGTCGACCTGGGGACGTTCATCCTGCTGAGACATTCGGAGTGTACCTCTCTACGGAATGGGGATTAAAAAGTCTCGTGGGGCTGTCCGCAAATCAAGAGAGATAACGTAAAGTAACAACGATGAAAGAATATCGTATGGACTTCGCACTCTCCGCAGAACAGCGACAGATACGCGACATGGTGTCCGAGTTCGTTGACGAAGAGATACGTCCGCGTGCGGCGGAGATTGACGAGACAGATGAGTTCCCTGACGACCTCATCTCGGAGATGGCCGAGTTGGGACTGATGGGAATGCCGTTCCCCGAAGAGTACGACGGGGCTGGACTCGACTACCACTCCTACGCTATCGGTCTCGAAGAGATCAGTCGCGGAAGCGGCGGACTCGGGACCGTCGTCGCCGCTCACACATCTCTTGCGGGCAACATGCTCTACGAGTTCGGGGACGAGGCACAGAAGCAGGAGTATCTGACGTCGCTGAACACGGGCGAAGATATCGGCGCGTTCGCACTCTCTGAGGCCGGTGCGGGAAGCGACGTGCCTGCAATGGACACGACGGCGACGAAAGACGATGACGAGTACGTTATCAACGGCGGCAAACTCTGGATTTCGAACGGCTCCGTCGCCGACACGGTGACTGTTTTCGCCAAGACCGACCCTGACGCCGGAAACAAGGGCATCTCCTCGTTCGTCGTTCGCCCCGAGGAGGACGACGGCTTCATCGTCGAGGGAACCGAGGACAAACTCGGCGACAAAGGCTGTCCGACGGCCGAACTTCGTTTCGACGAGATGCGCATCCCCGAAGACCGACTGCTCGGTGAGGAAGGCGAGGGCTTCGTGCAAGCGCTGAAGACGCTGAACGGCGGTCGTATCACTATCGCTGCGCGCTCTATCGGCATCGCCCGCGCCGCGTTGGACGATGCGGTGGCGTACGCCGACGACAGAGAGCAGTTCGACCAGCCTATCGCCGAGTTCCAGGCGATAAAGCACAAACTCGCCGACATGGACACCAAAGTGCAGGCGGCGAAGATGCTGATGCACAAAGCCGCCGATCTGAAGATCCGTGGCGAATCATACATCAAAGAGGCCGCGCAGGCGAAGCTGTACGCCTCCGAGATCAGCCGCGAGGTTGCGAACGAGGGCATCCAGATTCACGGGGGCTACGGCTACACGAAGGACTTCCCGGCCGAACGCTACTACCGCGACGCCAAACTCAACGAGATTTACGAAGGGACGAGCGAGATTCTGCGGAACACCATCGGCGACCGACTCCGACAGGAGCAATAGCTACCTGCTATCGGTAGTTCCCGCTCTGCTGTCGTCCTTGCGACGCTCTTGTTCCTTCGGTTCGACGCGTTTTGTGAGCCAGTCGTAGTACGATTCGACGCCTCGCACACCGGGGTCGGTGAGTTCGTACACGTCGTGAATCCCCTCGGTTCGGCGGACGAGGTAACCCTTCGAAACGAGGGCGTCGAGTGTGCCGTAGAACGATTGGGGATCGATTCGCGTGTCGTAGTACGCTTCCAGTCGCGTCTTCAGTTTCTGTCCGCGAAGTTCGCCCGCGTCGTAGAGAATCGCACAGAGGTCGCGCCGGCGACCGCTCTGAAACCACATACTCGGTCGGTCGGCCGACGGGAACACGTCACTTTCGTTCGCGGGCGGCCGCCGGAACCGGTAGTTTCGATTACCGGCCCTGCCTAGGCCCGCCTATGACTGAAACCGAGGCGACGGCAAACGGAATCACTGCCAAGTACTACGAAACCGAGTCCGAGCGCATTCTCACGTTCGACAACGGAAGAACTACCGCCGCCATCGCACAGAACCGCGAGGGCTACGCGATGCTGAAAGTCCGTCCGACCGCCGACGGCGACGAACTCGAACGGTACTACGGGTTCGACATGGCGCTCGATCACGCGGCGGAACTCCTCGGTGTCTCGCCGCACGACCTGCCGGTACCCGAGGATGCCGAAGATATGGGGATGTAGCCGAGTCGCGGAGTTGCAGCGTCAGTCCCGCCGCCAGTAGAACATCGGCCCGAAGAACAGGTACGCGAGTGCGAGAAACAGCAGTCCGAACGCGAACCCGCGGCCCAAGTCACCCACCAGACGGCGACCGTACGGTCCCGACAGGAGAATAGCGAGTGCTTGGACGATACCCATGACGAGCGCGTCCTGTGCGTGCAGATCGGGGTAGGTAATCGTCGTCACCATCAACACGGCCAGTAGGTAGACGAGCGGGACGAGAACGATTGGGTCGGAGAATCCCGCGAGGACGCCGGCCGAGAGAATGGTCGCCGCCAGCGTCGTCTGGACGCCTTCCGTCTCAGCGAGGTCGCTGTCGTAGGCGGTGTAGAGACCCAGTCGCGTCACCGCCGCGGCGACAAACAGTGCTGTTCCAACGAGTGCGATGCCAACCCGAACTGGGTCCGACCACGCTTCCCGCACTGCGATAGCGACGAGGAGGGCAGGGGCGACGCCAAAGGAAGCGACGTCAGCCAGTGCATCGAGATACTCACCGACGGCCGTTCCGCCGCGCCGACGGGCGATAACGCCATCGAGGGCATCAGCGATGGCGGCGAGGAGGATGAGTCGCGCCGCGAGCGTGATGCTGACCGTCGCCGCGACGGCCGCGAAAAAGCCGAGAGCGGCATTGGCAACGGTTACCGCGTCGGCTAAACCCATCTTGCCGACGAACCGGGGCTTCATACTCTCGGCGTGGACGACCGTCGCTTTACGTGTTTATATCCACTGCCGTCGGGGCGACGCCTCGGATCGGGTCCGCACGTCGATTTCGAGGCGCCGACCGCGCCGCATTTACCCTTTGACGCCTGACTCGTGAGTATGCAGGAACGGCAACGTGCCGACGGATCGTCGCGGCGTCGATTTCTCGCCGGGATCGGATCTGTCGCCGCCGCGGGACTCGCCGGCTGTTCGACATCCGGTCAAGGCGACTACGACGTGGGAATGACTGCCGTTGCGTTCAACCCCTCGTCGCTCACCGTTTCGGTCGGTGACGAGGTCGTTTGGCAGAATACGAGTTCCCGTGGACACACTGTCACCGCCTACGACGACCGAATCCCCGACGATGCCGAGTTCTTCGCAAGCGGCGACTACGAAAGTACGAAAGCCGCCCGCGACGCCTTCAACAACGAAATCGGCGGCCTCATCGACAGCGGCCAGTCTTTCTCGCACACGTTCGAGATCCCCGGCGAGTATCAGTATCTCTGTATCCCGCATGAAGCGCAGGGAATGGTCGGTACAATCATCGTCGAAGAGTAGTTGCTTTTCGAGCGCCGCGGCTCACGAGTCTGAGAAAAGTCGAAATGGGAGTGTCGCGTCGAAGTTACGCTTCGTCGACGGCGATGTCTTCTTCGTCCACGTCCACGGCAGCCTCTTCCTCGGCGGCGACCTCTTCGGGACGCGCTTCGAGGGTGAGCTTCTGGACCTCGACCCGGCGGAGCGGGTAGATGGTCTTGGCCTCGCCGTAGATGGCGGAGGAGAGACGCCCGTCAACAACAGCGCTGTCGACGAGTTCTTCGAAGGTTCGTTCCTGTGCGGCCTCTTCGACGAAGTCGATCATCACGCGACGGATGGCCTGTTCCTGACTGCGGTCGGCCTTCTTCGTCGTGAACGCCACGGGCTGAATCTGGACGCGGTAGTCGTCCTTCGTCAGCACCGTGATGCTGGCGGAGATCTTTGATGCGCCACGGCGGACGAGACTACGGAGGTAGTCCCGTGCGAGTTCGTGCTTGATGAACTCGGTGTACGCCGAGTCGCTGGACACGTCGTTCACCTTGAAGGTGAGCTTCGTGTTGTTTGCGCCTTGGTCGCCGGTCAGGTCACCGAGGGTGACCTCGATAGTGCGACCGTCTACTTTCTCCGGTTCGTCGGCCATGGTCTCACCCAGCTCTTCCCGGTCGAACTGCTCCGGTGCGATCAGGGTGTACCATCGCTTGCCGCGTTTCTGCTTCGAGACTGATCGTTCGCTCATATGTTGTGGGTTCGTGCTGTGTCGATGACGGCGTCTGCCACCGTCAGGTTGACCACGGTGTCGTCCACCGTGGACTGCAGCCCGCCGGTCGTCTCCCGTGTGATGGTCGTCACGAGGGTGTTCCCCTCGACGACCATCTCGATGGAGTCGGTATTGTCGGGACGAAGCGCCGCCGCCACCGCGTCGGCGTCGGCGTGCGTCGTCCGCAGGCGGGCAGTGCGAGAGGGGGACTCGTCGGTCCCGCTTCCGTCTCGCTCGTTCGTCACGTCGATGCCTCCCTGACAGCTGCGATGATCTCGGCTTCCGGTGTGTCCGCGTCGAATCTGACGACCGCTCGACGTGCATCGCCCGACCACGCGCCCGCGTCAACGCCACCGAACTCGTCGGCGACGGCCGAGGCCGCTCTCGCTGCACCGTGTTCGACTGCCGCGAGCGCCGCGACGCCGTCGCCGATGACGAGTGCCATCGGTTCGGGCGAGCGGAAGTCGCGTGCGAGTCGTGCGACGGTAGCGAGGCGACCCGGATGTGTCGCCACCGCGTCGGTAGCGCGGACCACGTGAACGCCTTCGTAGCGCCCGGTGTGTCCCTCGCTGAGCGTGCGGTGTGCGGCGGCGGCGTGATCGCGCCACGCCTCTAGCGCCGGAACGCGCGTCTCGTGTCCGAGTGCGAGTGCGACGCCGGTTCCGGGTCGTTCCCGCGCGACGGCGTCCAACACGTCGGCGTAGCCGCCGAGCGTCGTAAACGGCGCGTCGGGCGTCGCATACGGCTTGAACGCGCGTTCGACCGATTCGGCGGCGCGCACGGTCGCATCGTCGTCGCCGGCCACGTCGAGTGCGACCAATGAAGCGAGCGTCCGGTGTGCCGCGTCGTCGGGTTCCGCAGGTAAATCGAGGTCTGCGAGGACGGCAGTAACCGCCTCCCGGTCACCCGAAAACGACGCGTGTGCGAGCGTCGTGTGTGCGAGTCCATCCGCGAGGTCGGCGACGGGTGCCGCGATTCCGGGGCGTCGTTCGACTGCGCCCGTCTCTTCTGCGACGGAGAGCAAACCGCCGTCCGTCGCACCCGGATGTTCTCCAGCCGCGACAATACCGGCGAGTGCGAGCACCGGATCGGGTCCGGGTTCGCCCGCTGGCGTCAGCGCCGCTGCGACCTCGTAGGCGCGGCGACTCGTCGCCCCATCGTCGGGGGCGACGGTTGCATCTGCATCCGAGACGTCAGTTCCGACCGCGAGCAGAACCCCGTCGTCGTCCGGTGCGTCCGGCATCGAAACGAAGGAACCGGCTCGCACGTGGAACGGTACGCTCGTGCGTCTGAGCGCGCGGGCGAGTAACCCTCCAGCGGCGAGTGCGTCGCCGTCAGCGCGGCAGACAACGCGAACAAACGCGGCGTCGGCCAGCGCGGACGCGACGCTCTCTGCGGGGGCGTCGGGGGCCTGTGTCGGGTCGATTTGTGCGGACATTACGGCCGAGTGGTTGCGTTAGTCGAGGAGTTCGACGGCGACGTCGTAGCTGTAGGTGAAGTCCTCGTCGAGTTCGTCGCCCTGGTAGTAGCTCACCAGGCGGCGAATCTTCGACTCGGTGTTCTGGAGCGCCCGCTTGTTCTGCTTGTCCTGCGGGTTCTCGTCCATGTGCTCGCGGAGTCGGACAGCGCGCTCCATGAGGTTCCGGAGGTCTTCCGGAAGCTCAGGCGCGGCGTCGTTCTCTTCGAGGATGGCGGTAATCTTCTTCCCAGTCGCCAGCTTGACGTCCGGGATCGGCGTTCCTTTGACGCCCTCGTCACGGAGCTTCAGACCGATCTGACTGGGCTCGTGGCCCTGCTCCGCGAGTTCGACGACGCGGGACTCGATGTCTTCAGCGTCGACGTCGCTCCACTCCGGGGGTTCGTCTGCCACGGGTTTGTCCGAACCGGACTGCCCGCGGCGGCGGGTGTGCATTCGTGCCATTGTTAGAGATTGGAACGGCACAGACCGCAGAAAGGCGTGATTGGCGACCGTGATGGTCGCGCACTTCCGCAATCCCAAGCCGCGCAACCGCGCGGCGAGTCAGATTTGCGGCCGTGCTGTTCCCGTGTATACCCACCCTTGACCGATTGAAAAGGGTTGCGACACTGGCCGTATGAAATCCGAGTCGAAGGCCTTAATACCAACACCGGGAAACGATTGGATGCGTTCGAGGGCTCGTAGATCAGGGGTAGATCACTCCCTTGGCATGGGAGAGGCCCCGGGTTCAAATCCCGGCGAGTCCACTAATTTCTCTCGACACTACCGGCGAGCGAAGCGAGCCGCGTATGTCGAGTGTATCTGTGTACTGTCCGAGACGGGATTTGAAGCCCTGTCAGTCGCGCGCAACGAACGAAGTGAGTGAGCACGTCTGACTCCGGGTTCAAATCCCGGCGAGTCCATTTCCTTCCGTCACTTCGTTCCGTCAGTCAATGGACTCGCCGTAGTCCCACTCGCTCCGCTCGCGGGACTCCCGGCGAGTCAACTGATCTCTCGTCGTACACTGGGATAGCGTCTTCAGCCACCTCCCTTCAAGATACCCGCACCCAAAGACGTCCGAGAGACTGCGGTGGACGACTAACAGATCTGATTGTTCTCGATGACGTTATCCGCCAATCCTTGCGTTTCGATACTCCCGCCCGCGTTCGCACAGACGCGGTTTCGGGTGACTTGACTGTCTACCGTATCGATCAGGAGGATGCCAGCACCGCCGTTTGCGCTGGTAGTGTTCTTCCGGACAAGATACGTGCCCGGGTCGTCGTTGTCGAATCCCGAGAGCGAGAGGCCGTCGCCGCCGTTTCCGGTCACTGCGTTGAATTTGAACGTCGAACCAACCCCTTGCTCGGTGGTGAACCCGTTGCCGCTGTTGCCCGAGAGATTGTTCCACCGAACGTCATTCCCGAAGAACTCGTCGGTCCAGACGCCGTCACCCATACTCCCGACAATCGTGTTCGAGGAGAACGTACTCTCTTCAACGAAGGCCGTAGAGAACCCGTGTTGCGAACTTCCGATAATCGTGTTTTCGAGGAATTCGCTGTGTGCGAACGCGTTGAGTGCCACACCGTCCCCGACAAACCCGTTTTCGCGGACGAGCGAGTGGACGCACGCTCCCGAGAAGTCGTTATCGACGAACTGATTCCCCCGAATGTGCGACCGGTCGAACCGACCTTCGACCCCGCGGCCGTTGCGTGCGAACACGTTTTGCTCGACATCGGCGTTGACGAGGTCGCGGAATCCGAACCCGGCCGATCCGTTGTTCGCAACGGCGTTGCCGACGGCGTTGAGACCGAACAGCGTCCGCTCTGCATCTCTCGTCCGGAACGAAACGCCGTCTGCGACGTTCGACAGCAGTTGATTGTTCGCCAATCTGAGGTCGCGCGTTCGGTCGATGAGTCCGATTCCGTGACCGCGTGTCGCATCGTCCGTTCCGTTTCCGGAGACGAGACAGCGCTCGACGGCGGCGTCGTCGGTCCGCCGGAGAAGGATTCCTTCCAGACCGTTGTCGGCGACGACAGACGTGAAAACGGTCGTCTCGTCTGCGCTCCCGCGGTCCTCGGTGTCGCTCCCAGAGATTCCGATGAGGCTGTTCTCCCGAACGACGCAGGCTTCGATTTTCGTGCGCTTTCCGGCGGAGAGCAGGATGCCACTGCGCCCGTTGCCCGAGACGAGATTGTTGAACAGCGTCGCGTCGTTTCCGGCGACGAGGAACCCGTTCCGGTCGCCCGATACGCGAGTGTTCTTCACCGTCACGTTATCCGCGCCGACGAAGATGGAGATGCATTCTCCGGCATCGTTGCTGACGGTATGACCCTGTCCGTCGATAGTGACGTTACTGGCCGAAACGTCGATGGCCGCTGGTCCCCGGGAAACGTCGATATCCTCCGTGAGGACGTAGTTTCCGGGTTCTGTAATACTTGTTCCCCCGTCAATCTCTGTTGCGTCCGCAGCCGCCGCCGGAAACGAACCCCATGCCGCGAGTCCGGCCGCAGCAGCACCCGCTTTCAACACGTCACGTCGTGATGGTGAGTTTTCACGTGCCATAGGGAGAGTACACCGTTACCGGCAGTTAGTAAATTGTCCAGTAGTCGGACGTTAGTCTCCGAGACAGACGATTACGCCGGAGCGTTCAACCGGGGGAAAAGAGTTCGGCGTCGGGAGGAATCCGCTCAGGACTGTCGGTCTTCCAGTTCCGCTACGCGCTGTTCTAACTCGGTTATTCGTTCGTCGTAGGCGCGCTTTCCGTCGAGATAGTTGTAGACGGCGACGATAATGAGGATAGGGACAGCGAAGTAGAGAAGCGACATTAACAGCATGATCATCAGTTCTGGAAAGCCGGGAATGCCGGGGAAGAGGGGGACTATCACAGTCACTCCACCATAATGTCAGGTATTGAAACTAACGGTGATTAACGCTGCAGTAAATCCCGAAAACGGTCGCTGTATCGCCCACCGAAAGGAAAATAGTTGAAGCGAGTCACCAGCGGTCGTCGACGCGACTCCGCGACTTGTCGGGTCGAGACCCGTCGTCTCGGGAGTCGTCGGTTCGGGACCGACTGTCTCGAACGGCGGTCCGCAACCTATCTGCTCCGTCTGAGCCTTCCAACGCGTCAGCGATACGTTCGACGGAATCGACGAGCCGAACGAACGCCCCGACTAGTTGGTATGCGAGGTACAATCCGAAGACTCCGCCGCAGAACATGACGCCGAGCAGAATCGCGGTCTCAACGAAGACACTGTACGACAAGATCCCAAAACAGAGTGCCACGAGTACGATTCGAGCCTCGTTCGAGGAGACGGACGACCGAGTGGGCATGACCCGTTGTTGAATCGACAGAGTATCAAGGTTGTCCCCTTCGACACTACACTTAATTACCACCTCGGCCAAGGATTCGGCGTGTCTCTGCAGGCAGACAGTCGCGGCGTGAGTGAGGTACTGGGGTTCGTCCTCGTATTCGGTCTCGTCATCGCGTCTGTCGGAACGGTGTACGCTTTCGGAGTGGGGGAGCTTCGGGAGACGCGGGATTTCGAACGGGTGAACAACGCCGAACGCGCGTTCGAGGTGTTCGCCGACAACGTCGCTGACGTGGCGCGGCGCGGCGCACCCAGCCGCGGGACCGAACTCAAACTGTCCGACTCGACCCTCGGGTACGGCGAGACGATGGTGAACGTCAGTCTGGACACGACGCCAGCCACACCCGGTTCGGACATGAACAACTCGACGGGCAGTATCTCGCTTTCGCCCGTCGTGATGTCGCTTCAGGACGCCGGAGAGGTCAGATACGCCACTGGCGCGGTGATGCGGACGGACGGTAACGGACCGCCGCGCATGACTCACGAACCGGACTTCATCTTCGACAAAGACCGAGCAGTCGTGCAACTCGTCCGGTCGGTTCCGCGCGGGACGACACAGGTGGGCGGCGAGCGAATCGCCCGCATCCGAACCGTCAAAACGTCGCGATCGACACTCCTGACGCGCACGGAGACGCCGGTAACACTCCGATTTAACGTCACCTCGCCGTACGCTCCCGCGTGGGGAGACTACCTCGAATCAGAAGGGTTCACCTGCGACCCGTACACGGACGACTCCACGGACATCTCCTGTAGTCTCGACGATGTCTCGCGCGTCACCATCGTTCGCGTCACCGTCGAAACGACGTTCGAGTGACTGGCCGGAAATCTCTGAAACGGAAGGCAGACTACGACAACTCGACCGTGACGTTGTTTTCGGTCACGTGGAGGAACGTGATGTACTGCGATGACGTTGTGGTGTCGTACCGGAGTTCCCCAGTCGATTCGTCCACGTCGAGGCGGGCTTTTCCGCTGTTACCGGGGCCGTGCCAGGCGTTCAGGTCGAATTCCGGCGCGAAGAAGCTGAGATAGTGTCTGGTCAGGTGCCGACTGGTCGTCTGGCCGCCCGGCACGAACGTCGTATTCTCGCCGTCTTCGCCCGAGTGGTTGAACGAGGGCGACGAATCGACCGGATCGTCCCACGTTAACGCCGTTTCATCTGTCGTCCCGGTCCCGTCGTACGTCAGCGGCATGTCGCTCGTGTAGTTCACCGCGATGGTTTCGGTCGAACAATCGATGCTGACGGGACCGGTTCCCGCCGGGATGCTGTCGTTCGCCCAGACGTGTTGCGTACCGGTTCCGTTGCGGTAGTAGACGACCATCGTCATATCGGCCTCCTTGCCGTTCTTACAGTAGTTCCCGATTCCTTTCGGGACGTGGACCACCGTCTCGTACGCCTTCGAACCTTTCGTCGTGTAGAACGAGAAGTCCATGTTGTTGTTGCCGCCGTTCGACTTCGCAAGCGACACCTCGAACTCTCGGATGGGATGACCGGAAGCCATGCCGCGAATTTCGATCCCCTCGTTCTTCGCTGGGAGTTCGAACGCCCCAACCATCCCCACCGTCGCCAGTTCCAACGTCGCCGTTCGGGCGTCGTGGTCTACAGTGACGTTTCCGGTGGTACGCGTGCGGAAGTACTCCGCCCACCCGCGGTAGAACTCGCTGTGGACGGTCACGTTCACCGACCCGTTGCGAACCGGATTGCGGTACGTTGCGACACCATCGTCGTACGTCTTCCATCCCGGGCCGGGCTCTTTCGGGTGCGGATAGACGCGTGCCACCTCGTCACGGCGCGAGACGATGGCCCGAACGCGACCCGAGGCCGAATCCGTGTTGCGGACGCGGACGACGGGAAGCGTGAGTGTCGCGTCGCGGTAGTGGAACTCCGGTGGCGACACCATCGATGTACCCCCGTCGCTCCGCTGCCAGACGCCACCGCCTTGGTACGTTACCGCCGAGGTCTCGGTTCGGTACGTGACCGACCCTAATGAGGCGTTGTAGACGACTTCGTCTTTCTCTTCCGAGTAGTTCCAGTGTTTGATTCGGAGCCACCCGTCGTCCGGCGAGACGGTGTATCCGCCGTCAGATGAACTCTGAAGCGTGAGCGATTCGCGGTCGGTCTGTCCCAATCCGACCATCGCCGTGACCGCGTCGAACTGCGTCATCGACTGCTCTGCGCGTTCGGCGTCCACCGACTGCTGGGTCGTTGACAACGCGGAAGACCCGACGCCGACGATAATACCCGTACCGAGGAGCGTCATCCCGAGAAGCAGGACGACCGCAAGGGTAGAGGAGACTGCTCGATGGTCTGGTTCGGACAGGCGCATTAGACGCCACCTCCGGGGGCGCTTGAACGACCCGGCAGCGATGGTGTCAGTGATCGTGTTAGCGACGGTCTCTGAGACGGTGTGAGCGACGGTGCGAGTACTGCAGGTGAAACGGTATCACCGGACTCGAACGAGAGCCGTCCGTCCGCCGGATTGTAGACGACGACGAGATTCCCACCGGAGAGGCTCGCCGCTTCGATATCGAGACCGGTTCGGAGCGAGACGGTTACGGCCTGGTCCGTCTGCCCCGTGGTGAGCATGATATCGTGCGTCCGCGGCGTCGTCACCGTCGGTTCGCTCACCTCGATTCGATACGACTCCCCGGCGACGGTCCGCGGTAAGTCGATTCTGACGCGAACCTCGTTCGTTCCGTCACCGGCGCGGACCATACGGTCGATGTCGGCGGTTCGGGCGGCGATTCGCTCCGAGAGAACCGATAGCTCTCGGTCTGCGACCTGTCGTCGCTGGTCGTCAACGTACTGTCCCGTCCCGATCAGCAGGCCCGAGACGAGAACAGCAGTGATCGACAGCGTCAGGACGTATCCGAGCGTCGTTGAAACACCCCGGTTCCTCTTAGACGCTCGCATTCGGCACCTCCACCGTGGCGTTGTAGTACGTGTCCGGACTACGATACGTGACGTTCACGTCCGCGGTGTAGATGGCCGCGGTGTAGAACGGCATCCCGGAATCGAGCGAGAGCGACGGTGCGACGGACGTGCCGTCCGCTCGCTGATCTACGGCGAACGAGTACGTGCCGACGGCGTTCTGCGCGGCGACGAACGACACCTCGAACGCGTCATCCGCTCTGTCAAACGCCCGGAGCGCCGGGCACGACTCGTTCTCGAACGTCGCCGCCCGAGCATTCAGCGTCGTCAGTCCATCGGCCGCCGCATGGCACGTTCGTACGGTCCCGCCGGGAGAGCGGACAGTTACGCCCACGTCGCCGTCGTTCCGTTCGTACACGAACAGTGACCGGACCTCGCCGTCCGTCTCAGTGATATTCACGCGGAACGAGCCGTCTGCGACCAGTTGTCCCACGTCGTCGCCGTCGTCGCTCACCGCCGCGAGGTCGGCCGTCGCAAGCCGCATCTCCGGGCCGCGGATGCCTGCCGCGTCCGTCACCGGTGACCACGTCGTCGCCCCGGTCGGACTCGACAGGTTCCGCGAGGAGTCCGTCTGTGCGATTCGTGTCCCGTTCTGCACCGTGATGACCTGCATCTCAGTTGCGGTTCCCGAAAGTGCGCCGTGAGCGGCGGTGGTATCGCTCCAGTTGGCGACGCTTCGCCGGAGTGAATCGTTTAGAGCGATGTACGCGGCGTCTACGTCGGGTGACGACTCGTTATCGTGTCGGTTGGCGTATCCAACGGCGCTCCCGGCGGCTTCGACGGCTTCGGAGCGATAGTTGATGACGTGCGCCGACTCGCTCACGTCGGACCTGCTGGCGACGTTGCCGGTGTAGATGGTCGTGTTCACGAGAAGCGCGAGGACGACGAACAGCGTCGCCATCGCCAAGGCGGTGACAAGCAGGAGTTGTCCCCGGTCGTCCCGCCTTACATCCGCCACGTCACCACCTCCACGACCACGACGTTGTACACCGCGCCGTCCGGTTCGATGTCCGGCGCGAAGTACGCATCTTCGGCGTCCGAGAGCGTCGTCGCCGTCAGATTGCCGTCTGCGTCTCTGAGTCTATCGTCGTCGTACAGTGTGACTGTCCACGTCGCGACCGAGGCGTGGTCGCTCGGTTCTCCGAGATAGACCACCTGCTCTCGAATCCGCTGGTCGTTGCGCCAGAAGTAGACGTTCAGGTTGTACGCGACCCCGCGGTCGAGAAGGGCATCGTTGAGCGCTTGTCCGAGTGAAATATTCTCCGGTGCGCCGTCGTGGTACCCGTCCCACTGCGCGCCGTGCCAGTTTCGTTCCGACTCGTTCCAGTACAGCAATCCTGCCTTGAGCGTCTCGTTGGCCGACTGCGAGGCGAGAACGTCCTCCGCGAGAGTGGACTGATGATCCTCGATTCGCTGGTTGGACGTACTCCCGGTCAACGGCGTGACGGCGGTCACCTGCAACGCGAAGGCGATGCTGGAAAGCAGTAAGATACTCGCGGCGATAGCTTCGAGCGTGTGGGCCTGTCCCCGTCTGTCCGACCTCGCCCGACTCTCAGCGCGTCGGTCCGATTTCATTCTCCTCTCACCGCGTCGATCCGGACTCACCATACTCTCACCACCAGTTGTCGCGTCCGGTCGTCTAACAGGACAGCGCGGCGCGCCGTCGCCACGCCCCGACTCGTCGGGACGGGCGGGCCAGCGCGGAGTTCGCGCTTCGTGCCCGCGATGCCGTCCGGCGAGTCGAGTTCGGCCACCGCCCCGTCGTCGAAGACGGTGACGTTCACCGCTACATCGGTCACTCCGAGCGTCGCCGCGACGGTATCTGTCGTCGCATCGAACCCACAGTCTGCGGTCGTGTCGGTTCCGGTCTGCATCTGTCTGAAGAACGACCATGTACACGTCGCGTTCAACGCGGCGGGCGTCCCCGGTTCACCGAGGGCGTCGCTTGCGAGACTGGTTCCGAGGCGGTCTGCCGTCTGCGTTTGGTCGGCTCCCTCGAACGGTTCGAAAATACCGGGAACGAACGCCACGACGAACACGACGACGAGCAGAAAGATACTGATGCCGACGGTGAAATCCATCGTCGTCTGTGCTCGCTCGTGTTCCTGCTTGCGCTCGTGTCTGCATTCGCGTTCGGTTTCGCGCCCACGCCCGCTGGTCATCCAACCACCGCCCACACCGCGAGTGCAATCGTCTGGAGAATGACGACGAACTTGACGCCCGAGATGATGTCGGCACTGCGGATGTAGCCGCTGATGAACCCCGAGAGGGCGGCTTGCAGCGTCACCGCGTGGAGGAACAAAAGCGAGAGCATCGCCGTATCCACGGCCCCGCCGAAACTCGGTCCGCCTTGAACGGCCTGCGACCCCGAACTGCTCGCACTCGCCTGCGATGTAAGACCGGCCATCACATCGAGGAACTGCGTCTTCAGGATGGCCATCACGGCGAGCAGCGTCAGATACGTCATCAGGATGATAGCGACCTGCATCCGCGTTCGTGACTTCCGTTCGCGCTCGATGTCGTCTTGGTTCTCGGATGCCTGCGCCGCCGTCGATAGCACGTCCGTAATCTGACTCGATGCCTCCTGCGCTTTCGAGATGAGTTTCACCGTCCGGGCCAGTCGCGGGATGTGGTACTTGTTGTTGAATTCAACGAGCGCCGAGCGGAGGCTCATGCCGTAGTTAACCTTCGCGTGCATCACCTCGAACTCGTCTGCGAGTTTGCCAGAGGACGTATCGGAGACTGTTTTGACCGACTCCAATAGCGTCTGGCCGGTATCGTTCGCACTGGATAGCTTCCTGAGGTTCTCCGAGAGTTTGCCGACGACCGCTTGCCGAGAGCGGTTGTTCCAACTGTGGAAGAACGCAAGCGGGATGCCGATCACGTAGGCGGGGATGTACCACCAGACGAACGTCCCCCAGATGGGTTGGTTCAACATTGCGTCCCACGAGAGCGGTGCGGCCCCGCCGATAACGGCGGTCAAGACAAACACGGTTGCCGCAGGGACGGTGAGAACGAGCGTGTAAAGCGGGTTATCTCGGAAGAACAGGTGCGGGTTTTCGAGCAGTTCCTTCGTTTTGTACGTCCCCTCGCGCGAGTGGATACGGTCGAAGAGGCGGAACTCGCCGGTGAAATCCTCGATCAGCCCCATGTGAACCAGCCCCTCTCTGTGGCTCTGCTCGAGTCGATCAGGCGACTCCGCTGGTTGGAGATAGCCGTCACCGGGTTCGTCCTGTTTCACCGTCGAAACGAGGACGAGAAAGCCGACACCGGTGAGTGGGATCAGGCCGTACACCGTCGCGTAGAGCAGTGACTGCTGGGCCTGCCCGAGCATGCTCATGATGACGAGGATGATGATGAGAAGCAGCGGAAACAGCGAGAGCGTCATGTACATCTCGCCGAACAGTTCCAGCGTCTCCAACGTCATCTCCTGTTCCTGCTTTGCGGTTCGCAGGTGTTTCTCCTTCTTGTCGTCTAAGAACTGCTCCATATTGCCGCCGGAGTTAACGATAGAGAGCATGTCCGTCAGGAACTGCGAAAGTTCGTCCGACGGCGTCACCATCGCTTGATCGCGGATGGCGTTGCGGTAGTCGGTCCCGAAATACTCCGTCTCTTGAACGATACTTTGGAACTCGCGGGCGACTTCGCCGTAGGTGTCCTCGGCGCGTCCCATCGCCTCCAGAATCTCAAGTTGGTTCAGTCCGCCCACCGACAGGGCGTACATGAACGAGATAGCGTCGGGCAGAAGCATGTTTATCTCCCGCTTGCGACTCGACGCTTTCGAGAACGGAACGGCGACTAGCGTCCCGAATCCGAGGGCGAACCCGATACTGCCGAAGACGAGTCCGGAGACGAGAACACCGAACGGCATCGTCAGCGACTCCAAGAACGCGGCCGTCTGTGCATCCGGCGTCGGAATGCCGAGACTGAGCGTCTCCGCCGAAACGAGGCCGAATGCGAACATCGCGTAACCGATGAGTGAGCCGAGAAGCCAGAGCAATCCACCAGCGAGGACACCGACTGCGAGGGCGTGCGAGAGATACAACTCCACCGTCGCGGGCATCCGCGCCTGTTCGAGTTTCCGTTCGACGTCGCTCACGAAGTCGCCGTCCTCGTCGAACAGCAGGCGGAACAGGGGATAGAACGCGTCGCCGAGTGTGTCGGAACTGCGGTCGAGTCCCCCAGATGTAGGCGAGTCGAGGCTCATCTACTCGCCTCCCTCGGATGGCTCGTCGCCTTCGTAGTCGCCGCTTTCGTGATCAGCGTCGCTCTCACCGTCCTTGCCGCGCGCGGCGTCGCCGCGGCCAGTATCCTCGCTTACTGTGTCGTTATTTACCGTATCCTCGGGGTCGGCGTTCTCGAACTCGCCGAATCCCCACCCGTCCTCTTCTAACTCCTCGGAGACATCTTCTCCGAGGAGCTCTTCGATGCCGAAATCCTCGTCGTCACTGCCTCTGAGGTCGGCTTCGGGGTCACTGCCGTCTGTAACTTCGCCCGTGGTCTCGTCTTCTTCCGTGCCGTCATCGCTCGTCCCAGCATCTAACGCGGGCGTGTCGTTGCCCTCCAATTCACCTGGCCCGTCGTCTACGCCTGCGCCGAGTTCCGATGGGCCATCATCGCCCGCGTCAAGTTCCGATGGGCCATCCTCACCTGCGTCGAGTTCTGGTCCCGCACGCGTCGCTTCGTCCAAGGCATCGAGTTCTGCGTGGTCCTCGTATCGTGCGCTCACGTCGGGTTCGTCGGCGATATGCCGGAGCGCGTCCGCAACCTCGTCGGCGTCCTTCCCGCGGTAGTCGGGGAACAGTTCCTCCTCGGCGCGGGCAAGAATGTCTCGACAGAGTTTGAGAACGTCCTCCGGCGGATCGGGGCGCGGAACCATGTCTTCCTTCTCTGGGTCAACGTTGATGTGAACCGATTCCATCTCCCGGAGATCTTCGAGGCTCCGTTCGAGGTCGTCCTCGGCCATCAGCGTCAGGATGGTGTCGGAATCGTTGATGAACGCCTGTAGCGTCGCGGCCACCTGCGTGTACGTGTTGAGGCCGCGGTCGATGAGGTATGCGAGGACGACCTGCCGCACGAACAGTTCGTGTTGGAGACGGTCCTCGGTCCACCCGCGGTCGAATCGGATCTCCTCCAGCGTGTTCGACGACCCCATCTGTAGGAATTCGTCGGTCTCAGCCTGCCACTGGTAGATGTCTTGGACGTTTATCTCGTCGTTCTCGGGGTCGTAGTGGTTTATCTCGGTCAGTGATTTGTTCCGGCGGACCTTGTTGCCCTGCACGCGCGTGGAGGTCTGGATGGACACCAGATCGAGCGCCGTGAACATCGTCTTCGAGACGTTGATCGGATCCGTCGTAAAGCGCTTGAGCACCTCACCGACGCTGTCGGCGTGGAACGTCGTGTACGTCGTGTGCCCGGTGGACATCACCTGAAACAGCGTCCGGCCCTCCTCGCCGCGAATCTCGCCCATGACGATGTAGTCGGGGCGTTGCCGCAGTGCCGCCTCAAGGAGGTCGAACTCGTCCACGTCGCCCTTGTCGTCGTCGGAGAACGACGGCCGAGTGACGGAGGCGATCCAGTTCCGCTGTGGGAGTTCTACCTCGCGGGTGTCCTCGATGGAGACGATTTTCGAGTTCGACGGGATGAAAAGCGACACCGCGTTCAGCGACGTGGTTTTCCCCGAAGCCGTCCCGCCCGCGAAGATGAGCGACTTGTGGTTCTCGATGCAGAGCCACAGGAACGCCATCTCCTCTAAGGAGAACGTGTTCCAGTTCACGAGGTCGATGGGCGTGAACGGCACGTCTTTGAACTGCCGGATGGTGTAGTTCGTTCCGTGGTCGGACACCTCTCGACCGAGGGTGAGTTGCGCGCGCGACCCGTCGGGAAGCGTCGCGTCCACCTGCGGGCGGCGCTTTGAGATTCCCTTTCCGGAGCGTTGGGCGAGTTTGACGACGAAGTCGTCCAGTTCAGTCTCCGCGTGGACGACGTTCGAGATGATCTGCTCGTAATCGGAGTGGTAGACGAACACCGGCGAGTTGTAGCCGTCGCAGGAGATGTCCTCGACGTTGATGTCGTGTTTGATGCCGTCGATTCGCTCGTAGCCGATGAAGTCTCGGCGGAGAACGTAGAGTAACTTCTCGACTTGGTACTCCGTCAGCGTCGCATCGTCGTCCGCGAGAACGGCGGGTTCGGGACGCGCGGCGATTCCGTCGAGTCCGGGGTCATCACGGGGCGGATCCGCGAAGAGACTGCCGAGTCGGCCGCCGAACGACTCCTCGCTCAGCCCTAGACGACGTGCGAACGTGCCGAGTGATCCGTCGCGCGAAGCCTTCCCGCCGTCTGTCGCGGCATCCTCGCCGCCGAGTCCAAGGCGGGTGAACAGTCCGGCGACGGCACCGGGTTCGGGTTCTTCGGTCGGTTCAGTAGGGTCGGGTGCAAGTGACAGTGCGTCGCTGTAGCCGTCGGGACCGGGGTCGTACAGGTCGTACCGTTCGAGAAGTTCGAGCGACTGCTGTTCGATGACACGCCGTCGCGTTCCGTCGCCCGTTCCGATGGTGCTCTCGTCGTTGTACTTGATCGCAGTCCGCAGCTTTCCGGTCAGGAACTCCGCGAGATCCCGTTCAATTCTGTTCTGGTACGGTTCGACCACGTAGTATTTCTTCTCGTTTTCCTTGTCAGAGTGGAAGATGACGACGAACGAGTGGGGTTTGTTGACCCAGTAGCGCTCGACTTCGCGGAAGTGCGTCTTCTTCTCCATCGGAACGGCCTTTTCGAGGTCGTAGCGATTCGCCGCGGTCGTCGCGCCGTGACTGTCGGAGAAGAACGCATCCTCGTCTAACTCCTCGTTGACGTTGACGGTGCGTTCCTCGATAACGTCGTCTAGCTCGTCGGCACGGTGGGAACCGCGCGCGAGCGCGTTCTCGATGACCGACGGGTCGAATCCGAGCGCCGCTTCGGCGTCGAAGCGGTCAATCTCACCGTCTTCGTCGCGGGGACGACTGCCGTCGTCCTCGTAGTAGTCCTCGCGCTTGTAGTGCTCCCACATCCAGACATCTTTGACGACGGGCGTCGTCTCGGGATCGCAGAACTCCTCGAAGGCCGACTGGATGCGCTTTGCTTCGCTCGCGGCCGTTTCGATTTCGTCCTCCGTCTCGACGGGGTGGTGGCCCAGATACTGCTCGTCCGTCGGGTCGAGACTGACGTTTTGCCAATCGTCGCGCGTCGGTCGCGTTGGAGTGGTTGGTTCGTCCTCGTCGGCGTCGTCCCAACGGGAACTGCCGGGTCGTTCGCGGGTCTCCCGCGGATCGTGACCGCGGTAGAGCGACGTGACGTCGCCGTCTTCCCCGAATTCGTCGAGGAAATGTGCCCACGTGTACGCACCAACTGCGACCGTTGGGCCGCCGCTAGCGTCACCGTTCGGCGTGTCCGCGTCTCCCCCTTCGGCCGTCGCGCCCCCCGGTGCGACGTTACCTTCGAGGGCTACCCGGTCACCGTCGACCTCCCCCTCCAACGCGCCCTCGTCGTCGCCGTCCGAATCCTGTCGGACGGGCGAGGACGCGCCGTCGTCGGTAGCCATTGTTCCTCGGTGGAGTCCCCCCATCAAAAAGGCTTCTGGGGATTTAACGGCCTGTTTAGTGAGAATTCTAAGAGTTTGCAGAGGAAAAACAAGTTATGATTTTATTTTATACTATAGAAATAAACTCCAGTAGCTCTTTATACGCTGTTTAAGACACATTTATACCATGTCCTTCGCCTAGAAAATAAATAGTCAATCTAAATACATTTATAATGGTCTTTGAATTAACACATACAGCATTAAGCAGTCATTTTTCCGCGCCGTCGTGGAATTCACTCCGAATATGTGACATCCGAATGTTATTCTTGATTGTCTTTTGTGTGGTTGGTGGGCCAGAAATATGTTTTATTTTACATATGTTACGAGACGTGGCGTACGGTCGAACCAGCGCACGACTGTCCCCGTGCTTCGCTTGGCGACGGGGCTCGCAGCAACAAGTTGCTCCCTGATTCGAATCCCGCACGGTTCGTTATCGGACTCGCTTCGCTCGTACCGATAACGGGCGTGGCGGGATTCGAACCCGCGATCGAGGGGTTAGGAACCCCTCGCCCTAGTCCGCTAGGCCACACGCCCAAAGGACCCACCGAGAGACGCTTGCAACGCTCGTACGGGAAAATCTTCGACCGGCGTGCAAACGGATTGCAGACGCTCCTACGACGGGTGTCTGTTTCCCGAGAAAGCCGGAGTGAGGAAGTCGGTTAGTTCGAGTCCGACGAGGTCGAGGTGGACGTGGACGTGGTCGTCGTCGTCTCCTCGTCTTCGTCTTCGTCGTCGTCGTTCTCCATCTGCTTGAGCTCTTCCTCGATTTCGTTTCGTCCGCGCTGGAATTCGCCCATAGCCTGACCCGTAGACCGAGCGAGCTTCGGAATCTTGTTCGCCCCGAACAGCAGCACGAGGACGAGCAGCACGATGAGGAGCTCCGGCCCACCCGGGATCCCCGGGAATAGAGGGGTAATCTGGAACATCGCTAACTGAGCCTAACCTACTCGTAACTATAGGCTTTTTGCATTTCACGGTCTCACATAGCCCCTCATTCCAACGGTCGAGCGACCACGAAACACAATTTACTGCCTTGTTACGGCTTCAAACTACCATATTCGGGAATGAAAATGAAAGCAACCGAGTCAGTCACGAGTACTAGCTAATCCACCGACCGGCGTTCGGTCGCCGCTCGCGCGTGTCGAAACCAGCGAGGACTGCTTCGGCCGTCAGCGTTTATCGCCCGCTAACCGTAGTTCGAATGTATGCTCAAGCGCTTGCTGTTCGTTCTCGCACGGGTACTGTTCGGTGCGAAATTCGCCCGTGACGGCTACGACAATCTCTCGAATATCGACGATATGATCGGCTACGCCGAGAGTGTCGGACTACCGTTCCCGAACGTTCTCGTCCCGGCCGCGAGCCTCCTGCTCTTCGTCGGCGGTGTGCTCCTCGCACTCGGCCTCGCGCCACTCCTCGGGGCTGCCGCTATCGCCGCGTTCCTGCTCGGTGTCACGCCACAGATGCACGACTTCTGGAATATGAGCGGCGACGAACGAGACGAGGAGTTCGACGCGTTCGTCCGGAACGCGTCGTTCTTCGGCGCGGCCGTCGCGTTCGCAGCGGCGATACGCGAACGTCGTAAACACTGACCGAGAGGGGAAGTTTCAACCGGCGTTCCGACGAGCAACCCATATGGTAGACGTAGGAGACGACGCTCCGGATTTCACTGCACCGCTTGCAGACGGCGACGTTGAATCGTTCACTCTCTCGGAGCATCTTGACGAAGCGCCCATCGTGCTCGCGTTCTTCCCGGCCGCGTTCACGAGTACCTGTACGACAGAGATGTGTACGTTCCGCGACCGGATGGCGAACTTCGAGGATATCGGTGCGACGGTGTACGGCGCCAGCATCGACACACCGTTCACGCTCAACGAGTTCCGCGAGCAGAACGACCTCAACTTCGCCCTCATCAGCGACACGAACCGCGAACTCATCCACGAGTACGACGTAGCCATGGACTTCGATTCGCTCGGCGTCCACAACGTCGCAAAGCGTGCGGTGTTTGTCGTGGACACCGACGGAACGGTGTCGTATGCGTGGGTGAGCGACGATCCGGGTGCCGAACCCGATTACGACGAAGTCGCAGCGGCGGCCGAGACGATGCGCGCCTAAATTCAGTAACGCGACCAATCCGACCGGAGATTCTTTCATCTCGCGGACGTACTACGGGACGGAATGGCCGAAGTAACCGATGATGGTGGTCGAAAGTACGATCCCGAAGCGAGCCACAACTTTCCGGACGAGAAACTCAACGAAGTCCTCCCGACGCTCCTCGACGATCCCGAGGTGAAGACGTATCTCAAGGCGCAGAACGTCAACGCAGTCACCCGGAAAGGGTACAACGACCACGGCGAGAAACACATCGAGATCGTTCGGAACCGAGCGCTCCGCCTGTACGATCTCCTGAAAGCCGGTGATGTCGATTTCAACGGTGCGTCTCAACAAGGATTAGCGGAGGAGGACGAAGCCGTCATCGTCGCTCTCGCGGCGACCCTACACGACATCGGCCACATCGTCCATCGCGACGAACACGCGTACTACTCGATTCCGCTCGCCGCAGACCTCTTAGACCGGTTCCTCCCGCAGTTCTACGACACGTCGGAAGTCGTGCGCATGAAGGCGGAGGTACTCCATGCTATATTGTGCCACCACACCGAAGAAGATCCCCTGACGACCGAAGCGGGAGTCATCCGCGTCGCCGACGCACTCGACATGGAACGCGGTCGGTCGCGCATCCCCTACGAGAAGGGCGGGCGGGGAATCAACACACTATCGAGTCAGGCTATCGACAACGTGTCGCTGAAACCCGGCACGGACAAGCCAGTCCTCGTCGAGATAGAGATGGTCAACGCCGCTGGCGTCTATCAGGTCGATAACCTTCTGAAAGCGAAACTGCACAACTCCCGATTGGAAGACCTCATTCGAATTGTGGCAGTCAACACGAAAGCGGAGAGTCAACTCGTTGAGCGGATCGAACTGTAAAACCGCGGGAGAGTCGAGTTAGTCGTCGAGAGGCCCGGCAACCTCTTCGAGACCGGCCACGGTGAGTTCGCCGCTGAGTGTCCGGTTCGGATACGGGATATCGATTCCCTGCTCGTCGAACCGCTCTTTGACTCGCTGAGTGTACTCGGCTTTCGTCTTCACGAAGTCAGCGCGACTCGGGTTCGAGATCCAAAAGCGCGACGTGAGTACCACCGAAGAGCCGCCCAGTTCCGTCAGGCGGACCGTCGGTCCGGGATCGTCCAGAATCTCCGGCTGCGCCCGTGCCTCTTCGAGAATAATGTCTGCCGCCGTATCGATGTCGTCGCCGTAGCCGATGCCGAACGGAACCTGCAACCGAAGGGTGTCCTTCGCGACGGGGTTTTTGATGACGCCGTCGGTGAGTTGCGAGTTCGGTACGGTAAGCAGTTCGTTGTCGAACGTCCGAATACGGGAGACGCGGAAACTGATATCCTCGACGACGCCGGAGTTTCCGTCCCACTCGATCCAGTCACCGATTCGGAACGGTTTGTCGGTGAAGATGAAGATTCCGGCGACAAAGTTCTGGAGGACGTCCTGCATGGCGAACCCGATAGCGAGCGTCGCAGCGGCCGCAATCGTGGCCAACGACTGCAAGAAGTTCTCGAAGCCCGCTGCTCCGAACGCGACGGTGATGCCGACGAAGACGACGACGACACTGGTGACGCGGCGGAGTGGTTTCTGCGCGTGGTCCTCCAGACTTCGGGAGTCCATCATGCGGTTGAGGACGGGAAAGACCACAATACGACCGAGTAGATACACTGCCACGAAGGCGGCAACGAAGGCGATAACGCGACCGAGGGGGACGGCAACGGACTCGGGAATCCCGAATCCAGCGAGAGCCCTGCCGATGGCGTCGTACAGTCCGCCCCCAGTATTCTGTTGCAGTACTAACAGCCCGACGCTCATCGATGAACGACTCCGGTGTTACCGCGGGTCTCGATGACTTCCGCGTTAACCCGGTCTGCGAGTTCCTCGGTCAGTTCCTCGACTGTCGTTCCTGCCCGCGCAGACCGGAGGAACTTGATTTTCACCAAGTCACGGTCCGCCAGTTGATCCGATAGCTCTTCTTCGACCGCACTGATTCCGCTTTTGCCGACCCAGACGGTTACATCGATATCGTGTGCCTCTTTCCGGAGATCTTGTTTTCCCATGCGTCACCTCTAGAAGGCCGAGTAGTTTCAACGTTAAGGGTCGCCGCTGTCGCTGTGAACGGATGACGCGCTTGAACGGATGATGCGCTTGAACGGATGATGCGCTCGAACGGATGATGCGCTCGAACGGATGATGCGCTCGAACGGATGACGCGCTCAGTCGAACGGATACCGCTCTGTCGCCCCGCAGTCGTGACACCGGACGATGACCCGACCGCGATGGACGCGGACGCGGGCGTTCTGTCCCGGACGGAGGTAGACGTCGCAGGCGTCGCACGTGGACCGCTGGAACGATTTCGGTAATCCGCACCGGTTTCGCTCCGCAATACGTCGCGCGAGGCGGACGTATTCACGAGAGCGGTCGAACTCCCCCTCCGTGGCCGCCTCCCGTGCGAGTCCGTGCAGACGCTCGATGCGTTCCTCCGCGATACTCATATTCGGAGGAGTGAGACCGTCGGGGAAAGTCGTTCCGCTCCGAACCGAACGGTTCCGCATATCGCCCGAGTCGCGTCGAAAACGACGAAAATCAGCGTCCAATGCACTCATTGGCGGGTGTGTCGCTACATGACGGAGCGGACGGAAGTCACAACGGTTTATCAGTCCCGGTCACACACCGGAGAACGAATGCAGTCGGTTGCGGCGTTCACTGATACGTATCTCCCGACCGTCAACGGCGTCTCGTACACCGTACAGACGTGGCGCGACCACTGGCGAGAACGCGACGGCCGGATGGATGTGGTGTATCCCGGGACCGACGACTACGTCCCCGACGCAGGGGAGTACCCCGTCAGAAGCGTCTCATTTCCGTTCTACGAGGGGTATCGCCTCGGCGTTCCTCGGGTACCCAGTCGCGTCGATGACGTAGATCTCGTCCACGCACACACGCCGTTCGCGCTGGGACTTTCGGGGTTGCGCTTGGCTCGGCAGAAGAATCTCCCGTTCATCGCCTCGTATCACACGCCGACCGGCGAGTACGCCGACTACCTCACCTCGCGCGACTCGTTCGAGCAACGAATCGAGTCGCTGTCGGAACGCTACGAACGGTGGTTCTTCGGTCGCGCAGACGCTGTCGTCTGCCCCAGTCAGGCAACCCGCGACCACCTTCACAACGTGGTCGGCGTCGAAGGCGAGGTGATCGTTCTCTCGAACGGCATCGATACCGACCGATTCGTTCCCACCGATGCCGCGGACTTCCGCGAGCGATACGACCTCCCGGATGGTCCACTCGTGGGCTACACCGGCCGCCACGGTTACGAGAAGAATCTCGACGAGTTCCTCAAAGCCGCCGACGGACTTGACGCGACGGTCGTCTTCGGTGGTGACGGCCCGGCGCGCGAGGAGTTGGAGTCGCTGGCGACGAAGATGGGGCTTGACGCGCACTTCTTGGGCTTTCTCCCGCGGGAAGAACTGCCGGCGTTTTACTCGGCACTCGACGCGTTCGTCTTCCCGAGTCCCGTCGAGACGCAGGGGTTGGTCGCCCTCGAAGCCAACGCCTGCGGGACGCCGGTCGTCGGCGTGAACGAGGGTGCCCTCTCGGACACCGTCGTGGACGGCGTGACGGGCTATCATTACTCCCTCGGCGACACAGATGCCTGCCGAGCGGCTATCGAACGTGTCCTTGACGAGCGCGAGACGCTCTCGAAGTCGTGTCTGGAACGTCGAGATGCGGTGAGTGTCGAACGCGCGGTTGACGAGCTCTCGACGCTGTACGACCGCGTATGTGCCGAAAAAGGATACTGAAACGTCGAAGCGACGGGGTGACGAATTAGTCGTCTAAGTCTTCGACGGCCTGCGCGATACGCTGGAGTTGTCGCGTTGCATCGCGGACTTCGTCGCGGAGTTGGCGAACCTCGCGGACGAGTTCTTCGTTCCCGGCCGATTCGGATTCGCCGCGACCGCCTGCGGCACCTGGCGGGCCACCGGGTCCACCGCCCATGCCGCCGCCCATACCGGGGCCGCCGCCGCCCATCATACCGCTCATCATTTGCGCGAACGGGTTGCCGCCGCCGGGGCCGCCACCGCCGCCCATCATCTCTTCGGGCGACGGTCGTTCGCCCTCTTCGCGTTCCTCTTCGCGCCGCTTTCGGATTTCTTCGACTCGTTCGCGGAACGACTTCTCCTCGTCGTCACCGTCAGCACCGGCTCCCTCGGTGGGTTCCCCGGCGTCTTCGGCCGATTCGTCCGTGGGTTCGTCTGGATCTTCGGGCATGTGGGTGACTTCTCGGTCCGATTGGAAAGGACTGTTGGTCCCGGCTGTTAGCCCCACGCACCGAGACTCGACTGCACGTCACGAGTCGTCGCTTCGGCGGTCACCTCGTGGCCTACGAGATCACGCAGGTCCACGGCGTAGGTACTGCCCGCGTGGTCGAGAACGAGCAGGCGGCCTTGGACACCGCGGACGGTGCCGGTGGCGATGACTTCATCGACCGGCCGGGCATCGAGTTCCAGTCCGTAGTCGAAGTCAAAGCGGTCGAGAACGTCGAACTCCGAGAGCAGTGACTCCCACGCCGCCTCGTCCACCTTGCGGTGGAGTCCATCGCGTTTCGTCGGAACGCGAATCCGGTCGGGAATCTCGTCTGCCAGTCCGGCCTCGATCTCGCGGGCGATGCGGCCGTTGGCAACCGTTCGAATGTGTGCGCCGCGGTCTGCGCCCTGTTCGCGCAAGCGCGTCTCAAGACGCCACTCCTTCGTTACGCCCACTTTGAACACGTCCGGCGCGAACGCGGCGAGATAGATCGCGTGCGAGTCGTGACAGTCCATCACGTCCTTCAGACAGGTACCGGTACACTTCGCGCACACCCACGTAGACCGGTGGTCCCGGCAGTAGGGCGCGGCGTCGTTTTCGCACGCGCAGTGTTCGTCGTCGGTCATGACACCCGCGCAGTGGCGTTCGCCGAGCGTGTACGTCAGTTCCGTTCCGGGGTCGAGTGTGACGTGTTCAACATCGCCGTCGCTGGCGAGAAAGAGTCCCGGTCCGGCCGTATCATACCCGACGAACTGCACGACGAAAGCTGGGGGCCGACCCGATAAAAGGCGTACTGTTCGCGCGTCCGACTCAGGCTTCGACGCCGTACTCGTCGCGCAGTTCCGCCGCGAGTTCGCGCGTCGCGCGGCGCACGGCGTCGTCGCTGGAGGCGTCGGGTTCCCAGCCGAGTGCGGAGAGTTTCTCGATAGACAGGCGCATCCGCGGCACGTCACCCTCCCAGCCGCGGTCGCCGCCGGTGTACTCGTACTCGGGGTCCAGATCCATCACGTCCGAGACGATGTCTGCGATTGTCGTGACGGAGGTCGTCGTCCGCGTCCCGAGGTTGTACGTGTTCATCGACTGCTCGGCGTTCTCGACAACGTGCGAGATGGCGCGCACGCAGTCTTCGACGTGGAGGTAGGATTTCTCCTGTCGGCCGTTGCCGAGGATGGTGAGCGTTTCAGGATCTTCGAGCAGTTTCTCGATGAAGTCGGGGATGACGTTGCCGCGCTGTTTCGGACCGACGATGTTGGCAAAGCGGAACAGCCAGACAGTGACGTCTTTCGAGTGGGCGTACGTGGAGAGCAGTCCCTCGTCTGCAAGTTTCGACGCGCCGTAGACACTGATGGGTTCGAGGGGTGCGTAGTCTTCCGGCGTCGGACGCGGTGCCTCGCCGTACACGGTCGAAGAGGAGGTGAAAGCGATGTTCGAGACGCCGACTTCCTCCATGCGTTCGAGGACGTTGTACGTCATCTCGGTATTCTCCTCGAACAGTTTGCGGGGGTCGGCGTAGTTCGTGTCCGTGTAAGCGGCGAAGTGGAAAACCACGTCCACGTCTTCGGTGATGACCTCGGCCACGTCGCTGGCGTCAGTCAGATCGGCCTTCACGAACTCGACGCCGTCGGGAACGCGTTCGCGCGTCCCTTTCGACAGGTCGTCGGCGACGACGACATCGTTCTCATCGCGGAGGTACTGTGCGAGGTGGGAACCGACGAGTCCCGCCCCGCCGGTGACGACGACTCGTTTTTCGGAAAGTCGCATACTGTCACTGCACCACCCTGTAGTAAGTTCGTTCTGGTCCCGTTCGTCACTATTCGTTCTGTTGTTGTCTCGCGTATTCCCTGCCCTCGCCGGAATCTCCTCGTCGGCTGTAAGCGCACTCTCGGTCCCGAGGCGGGTTATCGTCGCGTCTGTGGGGCCATCGACAGTCGGAGAGGCAAACGAAGCGAAGGGCCTTAGCGGGCGGACCGCTTCGCTCGGCGTATGCACGAGGAACCCGAAGTCGCCGTCCTCCGGTACGGACACAGACCGGGGCGGGACGACCGGATGACGACGCACGTCGGCCTGACGGCCCGCGCACTCGGTGCCGACCGCGTCATCTTGCCCGACAACGCCGGCCAGTCGAAAGAGACTGTCGAGGACATCACCGGCCGGTTCGGCGGCCCGTTCGGTGTCGAACTAACGGACGCCCTCAACGCCGTCATCCGCAACTGGGAGGGCGTCGTCGTCCACCTGACGATGTACGGCGAACGCGTCCAAGATGTTGAGGAGGACGTACGGGAAGTCCACGAGGAGACGCCCATCCTCATCGTCGTCGGCGGCGAGAAGGTTCCGTTCGAGGTGTACGAACACGCGGACTACAACGTCGGCGTGACGAACCAACCGCACTCGGAAGTCGCCGGCCTTGCGGTGTTCTTAGACCGCCTGTTCGACGGCCGGGAACTCGACCGCGAGTGGGAAAATGCCGACCGGAAAGTGATTCCGAAAGCGACGGGAAAGAAGGTGGTCGAACCCGGTGCTGACGGCGAAGCGAGTGACGCCGACGCGACCGAGGACGCCTGACTGTCCGTTCGATCTGCTATTCGACGCTTGGGGCGACGCGTTCAGCGTCGTGTCGTTCGCCGCTTCTCGCTCGCGGATGTCACCAGCGACGACAGCCACGAGATACATGTCAATTATATTTATATCGCCACCCGAGAGTATCGTCCCAACGAACCACGCCACATCCGGAGATTTTAAACGGCTTTGCGGCGGAACAGAACACAATGGCTTTTGAAGGGCTGCTGAACGACCCTGTCATCCAGAAGTACCTCCACGAACTGGTTGGACCGACGGGGATGCCGGTTGCGGCCGCGCCGCCGGACGGCGAGGTCACCGACGAAGAGTTGGCCGAGGAGTTGGGCCTCGAACTGAACGACGTTCGCCGGGCGCTCTTCATCCTCTATGAGAACGACCTCGCATCGTACCGTCGTGTCCGCGACGAAGATTCGGGGTGGCTTACCTACCTCTGGACGTTCCACTACGAGAACATCCCGGAGAACCTCGAAGAGGAGATGTACCGTCTCCTCGACGCGCTCGAAGAACGGTTGGAGTACGAACGGACCCACGAGTTCTATCTTTCGGAACCCGCGGGCATCCGCTTTGAGTTCTCCGAGGCGATGGAACTCGGCTTCCAATGCCCCGAGACTGGTGCACCCCTCGAACCGATGGAGAACGACGATATGGTTGACGCCATGGAACGGCGCATCGAGGAGTTGCGCGACGAACTCAACGTCGAGGCGACGAACTGATGGTCGTCCTCGCTACCAAGTGCTACGTCGAAGGCGACGCGCGGGAACGCGCATTAGATAGCCTCGACTCCCTGATCCGCAACGATATCGGCGAGTTGGACGTGTCGTGGGACATCGGCGTCCGCGATGACGACTTCATCTCCGTTACCGTGTCGGGCGACGACGCAACCGCCGCTCGGAACCTCCTCGGAGACGAGTGGGGCGAAGTGACGCCGCACCTGACCGAGGGTGAGACGTACGTCGGGACGCTCGACGAATGGGACGAGGACGGATTCATCCTCGACGTGGGCTTTCACAACTACGTCCGGATTCCCGCCGACGAAATCGGTCTCGGTACCGGGTCACCGACGCAGATTCGTGACCGTTTCGGCATCGTCCAGCACACCCCATTGTCGTTCGTCTACGACGAGGATGGGTCGCGCCTGTCCGACGAGACGCGCGACAAACTGTACGACTGGACACGCGAGGAAGGAAGCGGTCGGGTCAACGTCAACAGCGCGACCCGCGGTGAAGTTCGCGCGACGGTCAACCGCGCCGGACACGCCAAAGACATCGTCACCGTCGAACGCCTCGGCCTCCTCGAACAGAGCATCGTCTGTCCGGAGGGGACCGACCCGCCCGGACTCCTCGCCAGCATCGGTTCGTACCTCCCGGCTGAACTCAAGTGCGTCTTGACCTGAGGAGAGATGAACCGACGATTGCTCCTCGCACTCGCGGCGCTTGCCCTCCTTGTTCTCACGTCCGGTTGTCTCGGCTTCGGCACGGGTGACGTTTCGAAAGAGCGCGTTAACGCCGAACCGCCGGACGGCGGATACACGTGGGACGCCAACACGACGGTCCGCATCGAGATACAGGCAAATACGCAGTACACCGCGGTGTACGAACTCAACCAGACGGAGATAGAGCTGTACCGCCGGGATGGGCTTGGCGGCCGGAATCCGCTCTCCGTCGAAGCGGTGCAGTACCGCTACCCGAACGGGACGCAACTCGACGGCAGCGAGATACGCGAGCGCGGCGGTGAAATCCGACAGACCCGCGATGTGACTATCATCGCCCTCCCCTCGGACGCGCCCGAGAACGGCGGCGGAAAGCTCGCCTTCACCGGAAGCGGGTCGGCGAAGAGGTTCTCGCTTCCGACGTACGTCGATGGCTCCTACGAGATTCTCCTGCCGCCGGACCGGAGCATCGATGTACCCATCATCGGACAGGCCCGCCCGCCCGGGTACGACTACTCGCGCGTCAACGGGCAAATTCTCCTCAGATGGTCCGAAATGAGCGCAGACACCGTCTCCGTGCAGTTCTACCTCGAGCGGGACCTGTACATCTTTGGCGGTGTCTTCGTCCTCTTCGGCCTCATCGGTCTGGGCGGACTTCTTTACTATCGCCGCCAGATCGAGGAGCTGAAAGACCAACGTGAGGAGATGGGCCTCGACGTTGACACCGACGACGAGTTCGACGAGGGACCGCCACCGGGAATGCGCTGAAACCCCCGGCTACACAATCGCTTATTTGTCGTTGTCGCTGTCGTTGGTGTCGTCGCTGTCGTTGTCGTTGTCTACTGTGTTCTCAGCGGACCACAACAGATTCGGATAGTCGGCGATGAGACCGTCTACACCCGCTTCGGCGAGCCGTTCTGCCTGATACCACGTTCCGATGGTCCACGTATTCACCGTACGACCCTCCTCGTGTGCGACTTCGACGAGGTCAACGTCAGCGAACGGTCCCGAGAGGTAGTACTCGTCCTCGAAGAACGGCGTTCCCTGAATCATGTTGTACGGCGGGTGAATCGCCTCGCAGTCGTATTCGCGTGTTATCGCAAGTCCCGTCTCGATAGAGTCCCAGAACAGACACCCGATAGGTACGTCGGGGTCGATATCGCGGACGACGGCCAGCGCCGCCTCGTGAAACGACGAGACGAGAACGTCGTTCTCTGCATCGGCGGCGATTTCGAGCGCTGTTTCAGCCATCGGCCGCCACACTTCCATCTGCGATTCGAGTTCCGCCGCAGAGAGTTTCTCTGCGAACCTGACGTTCGTCGTTCCCGGATTCTTGAACTCGATGTTGACGCCCGCGTCGTCCGGGATGGCGTCGAACACCTGTTCGAGACGCGGAATCGTCTCACCGCTCTGTAGCACTTCGGTCTCTTGCAGTTCCTCCCACGAGTGGTCCCAAACGTAGCCATCAAGGTCGGTGGGGCCGCGTTCGCCACCATCCCGGCCGCTGAGTTCCGAGTCGTGGAAGACGACTACCTTCCCGTCGGCCGTCGGGACAATATCTATCTCGACCATCTCAGCGTCGTCACCCCACGTTGCTCGACCGACCGCACCGACAGTGTTCTCGGGGTACACACCGGCGAACCCGCGGTGAGCGATTATCGCCGGGTCAGTCGTTCCGTCGTCGTTCATGCGTTCACTCTCCCGTGAGGACGCGGTGTTCGTCTCGGGGGGAACCACGGAGGTGAGTGACGACACTCCCGCAACTGTACTGGTTCCCGTGAGCGCACCCGCCACGAACGACCGACGGTCGAGTTTGTATTCCTTCCATGACACTACCGCCGAGTTCTGCCGGTGAGGAGAAAAATGCTGGTAAGCGCCCTATATATGGCTCGTGTGACAACGAGTGAACCGCCTCGGGGTCAAGTCAAGGGAAATCTTCGATTTCCTGTGTATCCAGCAAATCGCAGAGCGATTTGCGAGACCCCGAGGCACTCGGCCTGCTCCGCCTGTAGAACAGCCCGGGCGAGCAGAATCGTTCGGAGGCATCCACCGAGGTGTGCCGCGGGGCTTTTGCAGTCCTCGTACCTAAGGGCGGTATGCGAATTGCAGTCGTGACCGTCGGGGACGAACTCCTCGCCGGTGACACGGTGAACACGAACGCGTCGTGGTTGGCAGAGCGGTTGACTGCACGGGGCGTCCGCGTCGAACGCGTGACGACAGTCCCGGACCGGGTCGCCGAAATCGCCCGCGTCGTCAACGAGTATCGTGCCGAGTACGACGCCGTCATCGTCACGGGCGGACTCGGACCGACGCACGACGACCTGACGATGGCTGGCGTCGCCGCCGCCGTCGGCCGCGAACTGGTCGAACACGAGGCGGCCTTAGAGTGGCTGACCGAACACGGCGGGTACGCCGCAGCGGAGTTATCCGAGGGGACAACGGACCTTCCGGCGCGTGCGCGGATGCTCCCGAACGAGGTGGGGGTCGCACCCGGTGCCGTCGTCGAAGATATCTACGTGCTCCCCGGCGTCCCCGAGGAGATGAAGGCGATGTTCGAACGCATCGAATCCGAGTTTAACGGCGAGACGACGTACACGGAGACGGTTCGGACAGTCGAACCCGAGAGCGAACTCGTCGGGCGTTTGCACGACGTTCAAGAGATGTTCGACGTAACGGTCGGGAGTTATCCCGGCGACGACGTTCGGCTGAAACTGACCGCGAACGACGAGTCTGAACTGCGAGATGCGGCCGGATGGCTGGAAGAGCGAGTTGAAATCGCCGACGAAGCGAAGTAGGCTACCGGTAGAGGTAGAACAGCCAACCGGCAGCCACGAGGAGACTCAGGATGAGAATCACTGCGCCGGTTTCCATGATAGGGAACGGTTCGCCGGTGACTTCGAGCGGAATCATCATTGCTTCACCCTTACTGGGCACCTTTCTTAAACGTTGAACTTCCGGCATCGGCGAACCCGCTGCCTGCACCGGCGCGCTTTTGAGGCGGCCGTCACTCGATTCGAGTATGCGAATCGGTGTCGTCGTGAACCCCATCGCGGGAATGGGCGGTCGGGTCGGACTGAAGGGGACCGACGGGAAAGTCGAGGAGGCACGTGCCCGCGGTGCGGACCCTCGCGCCCCGAACCGTGCGCGTCGGATGTTTGAGGCGTTGCGTGACGCGAACGAGGCGGTGACTGTCTTCGTCTGGGGTGGCGAGATGGGCGAGTCGGAGGCAACAGATATCGGTCTCTCCCCGGAGGTTCTCGGGGCACCGAAGTCAGCGGAGACGACAGCCGAAGACACGCGCCGCGCCGTTGAGGCGTTCGTCGATGCGGCTGTTGATCTCGTCTTGTTCGTCGGCGGCGACGGCACCGCCGCGGACGTTGCAGAGGCACTGGCCGCCGCCGGGGCCGACGAGACGGTGCCGATGCTCGGCGCGCCGGCGGGTGTGAAAGTCTACTCGTCGGTGTTTGCAGTCTCTCCCGAGGACGCGGCGACGGTGGCGACGACGTTCGACCGGACCGAACGGCGGGAAGTGATGGATATCGACGAGGACGACTACCGCGAGGGTGAGGTCCACCCCGAACTCCGCGCTGTCGCCACCGTCCCCGTCGCCGACGACATGCAGTCGTCGAAGCAACTCGGCGGCGGCACAGTTGATGCTCTGGCCGCGGGCGTCGCAGACGATATCCGCGACGCTTCCGAGAAGACGTTCGTCCTCGGACCGGGCAGTACCGTCGGCGCGGTGAAGGCCGAACTCGGGTTCGAGGGGTCGCCCATCGGCGTGGACGTATGGCGCGATGGCGAGGTGGTGGTCCGGGACGCGACGGAGTCAGAGATTCTAGACGCCTTGGGTTCAGAGGGTGAGAACGTCATCGTCGTCTCACCGATTGGCGGGCAGGGATTCGTGTTCGGGCGCGGGAACCCCCAACTGTCGCCCGACGTGATCCGACAGTGTGACGTGGAGATCATCGCTTCGCGGGCGAAACTCGACGGGGTCGGCGAACTACACGTCGATACCGACGACCCGGAACTGGACGAGGAACTCACGGGGTGGACACGAGTCCGCGTCGGCCGGTTCGAGCGGCGGATGATGCAAGTCGTCTGATCGGTATCGTTCTTCCCTGCTGTCATATGACATCCCAATTCTGTACATCTATATAATCGGCATATAGTGAGGATTAAGGTCATCCCCAACAAGGGAGACGATATGGAGACGCGTAAGGTACAGCGATTGGGTCCCTCCACGCTGGCGATGACGCTCCCGGCAGAGTGGGCCAAAGAACACAACGTGAACAAGGGCGACGAGGTGTCCCTCCGAATGGGCGGCAAAGGGACGCTGACGGTGCTTCCCGAGTCCGCAAGTCAAGAGGACGCGTTGGCGACGATTCGTGCTGACGCGCTCAACGCGGACGCACTCGAACGGGCAATCGTCGCCCAGTACGTACTCGGTCGGCGAGTCATCCACATCGAGAAGAGCGAAGGGGCACTGGATTCCGAACACATCAACGCCGTCTACAAAGCGGAGACGCAACTGATGGGACTCGGCGTCATCGAGGAGACGCCGGAACGGATCGCCATCCGTTGCTCTGTGGACCCCGAGGATTTCAGTCTCGACAACCTTCTGGAACGCTTAGAGAACACGGGGAGTACGATGCGCGGCGAGGCCATCAAGGCACTCGCACACGGAAATCCCGACCTCGCACAGCGCGCACTCAACCGTGAACGGCAGGCGAATAAGATATTCGTCCTCCTCCTTCGCCTCATCTTCACGGCGTACCAGAACCCGAACCTCTGCCGAGCCGTGGGGCTCGAATCCGGATTCCCCCTCATCGGCTACCGGTCGGTGGCCAAGAACCTCGAACTCACAGCCGACAACGCAGAAGATATCGCCAATATCGTGATGGACGCCGACGGCCATACGCTCGATATCGACTCTACGACGATGCGGCGCATCCGCGAGTTCACCGATCAGGTGGACAAAATCACGGCGACCGCAGTCCAGTCAGTGGTCGAACGGGACTACGACCTGACCGTCGAGTGCCGCGAACTGTTCCGCGACATTCGGGACAAAGAGCGCGACATCCTCGATGACTTAGACGAGATGGATAACCAGAAGCTCCTGCAGATACGCGAAGTGCTGGTCAGCCTCCAACAGACCGCACAGTATGCGATGCGGAACGCAGAGATTGCGGCGAACCTCGCTCTCAACGAGGAGTCCGATCACGTCACTATCGGTTAATCGTCGCGGATTTTCGCGGTGTGATATTTTTCGGACGACGGTGGCGGTCAGTCGGCCGTCACGTCGGCGGCCTCCCCTGCACCGGCGT
The DNA here is from genome assembly GCF_000172995.2 of Halogeometricum borinquense DSM 11551. Classification (GTDB taxonomy): domain Archaea; phylum Halobacteriota; class Halobacteria; order Halobacteriales; family Haloferacaceae; genus Halogeometricum; species Halogeometricum borinquense. The sequence goes on along the minus strand of NC_014729.1, from coordinate 1,971,987 downwards.
CCGCGGCGTCGGTCTTGACGACCGTCAGCGGATTCCGCTGTGCGATGTCGCAGTCGAACGCCGGATGCTCACCGAAATGGCGCACAACCATGTGTCGCCGCGACCCGGTGATTCCCGTTCGACTCACGTCGTCGGCGGTGAACTCGTCGGGTAAGCGGTCGAACAACCGGCGCAGCGCGTCGAAGCTATCGAACACCTTCGTATTGCCCGCTGAGTCGGCACCGCGCCGTGAGACGACGTAGCTGCCGTCCATGCGGTGTTCACCCGCTGTGCGGAAGAACTCCTGTTTCTCTGTGATAGCAGCGCCGATGGCGTCTTGCAACTCGGCGGCGTCCGCTCTGGACATTTCACAGGAACTGTTACCGACATGAACGACAACGGACTCGTCGTTCGTAGTTACCGAGATAGGGTTCTCATCGGACGAGAAGAACTCGACCAGGAGCTTGGGTACTCCGGTTCATTGTACCCCCACGTTTCGAGGGGGTGGGTAAAAGCCTGTCGGCGATACGAACGCTTACCGTAACGTCCGGACCGCGGAGTCGGCAGACGGTCGGAACGAGAACAGGCCGTCGTCCGTCTCGGTGGCAGTTTCCGTCGCCGTCTCAGTTTCTGTCGTGGTCTCGGTTTCCGTTGTGGTCGCGGTTCCCGTCGATGTTGCTGTTGCCGTCTCGGTCGATGTAGCCGTCTCCGTCGCGGTGCCGTCATCGAGGAGTCCACCATCGTCATCGCCTTCGGCCGCTGTCTCCGTCGGTGTCGCCGTCTCCGTTGCCGTCTCGGTCGCGGTCGAAGAGTCGTCGTTATCGGTTGACGTTTCTGTGCCTCCCTCACCCGTCTCGTTCGCCATCGTTGCAGGCTTGGTGCCGAAGAGGTCCGTCTCGATGGTTTCGGTGTACGTCAACGCATCAAGCGGGATGCGGATCGTCTCTCCCGCGAGGTCCAGTCGGGCGTGGAAGTCGATCCGAAGATCAGTCACCTGATTCCGTTCGAGGTGGCTGCCCCACCACTCATCAAGGTTCTCGTTTCGGATGTACGTCGTCGTCTCGATGGTCTTCGTCGACTTCGGCGGAATCACGTATCCCGACTCGCTGGCTCCGTCGCCCATGGCCACGTCGTTCATCGAGATATCGTATCCGAGGCGTGTGACCGTGATCGGGTACGGTTTGGGGTTGTACACGACGAATTTGAGATGCAGCGGCGTCACCGACTCGTTCACCTCGCCCCACGTCGCGTTCGTCTCGTTGATGTAGAGGACTGGATCGGAAACGACGGGCGAGTTGGCGTTCACTGGCCGGGTCGCAGAGGAGTTGAACTGCGAGAGCATATCAGTATTCACCTCCCGCGTGACGTTTGGCGCGCCGAACGTTCGCCCGAGCGTCTCGGAACGAACTGTGGGATCGATTTGGACGACCGTGTGTTCTCCGTTCCGAACGTGGGACCGCCACCACGGAATGATACGCTCGTTTTGCATCTGCGTGGTCGTGTTCACCGTCGCATTCCCGGAGTCGATAGCGACGCCCGACTTCTCACCGTCGGCGATTCGAACGTCGTTCATCCAGACGCTGTAGTTCACTGCCACGCCGCCGAGAGAGATTCCAAACGGTGACGGATTCGAAACCGAGATGGTTGTCTCGATAGTCGTCGTCTCGTTCGTTACCGCTCCGAAACGGTTCTCGACACCCGTAACCGCGGGTGCGCCGACAACACCTGTGGCGACCAACACGCCGACAAGAACGGCGAGTACCGCAACGGCCGTAACGGCGGTTCGGAGTGTGCTCCCGATGAGCACCGATCTAATTTGCCCGGACATGGACAACGGAATTCGTTCCTGCTACAAATGTGGTCCGGCTGCCGCCAGTCGTGCCAGAGAGTGTCGAATGAACTAAGTCGGTACCGTCGAACCCGAGCATATGCAGACAGAGAGCGTCCAATCGGACAAGGGAATCGGCTTTGCAGTCCTCTTCTCCATTATCACCGTCATCGGTGCGGCGGGAATGATCGTTGGAGACCAGCTCACGGCCGCTGTAGGCTTCGCTGTCGCCATCATTGCCGCATCGCTCGCCGTTGTTGCGGCACAGACATTCTGGTAAACCAACGTTTGTCTGACAAGAAACCGTTAAGGCAGGAACTCTCTTAGCACCTGTGAAATGAGTGACTACACCGACGAAGAACAGCGGATTATCGCCTACCTGCGGGAGAGTGTTGGCGCAGGCGAGCGATATTTCCGGGCGAAGAATATCGCCGAGGCCATCGGTCTCTCTGCGAAGCAGGTCGGTGCGCGTCTCCCGCGACTTGCAGAGAAGTCCGAGGAAGTCGAGATCGAAAAGTGGGGCCGCGCCCGGTCTACGACGTGGCGCGTCACCGTGGGATAGGTCGGGTGGCTTTTTTACCTCCTCTCCGTAGCCGGTCGATATGACGGTACGTGTCAGGCGTGCGTTCGAGTTCGACGCTCCACCAGCGGACATCTGGGAGTTCATCGCTGACCCTCGAAACCGCGCAGAGGCGATCAGTGTGGTCGAGAAATACGACGTCGAACCGAACACCAACGAGGTAACCTGGCACGTTTCGCTCCCGATTCCCATCTTGAACTCGACGGTAGCCATCAAGACGAACGATGTCGAACGCAATCCACCCCGGTTCGTCCGATTCGTCGGGAAATCGAAAGTAATGCGCGTCTCCGGCGAACACACCGTCGAGGAGACCGAGACCGGCAGCCGCCTCACTAACGAATTCGTCGTTGATGGACGCGTTCCCGGTGTCGAGCGCTTCTTCAAACGGAATCTCGACCGTGAACTGGAGAATCTCGAAGCGGCGCTCCGAGAGACAGTATAGAGATTCAAGGAGGATACTGGTGGCTTCAGCCACCAGATGAATCCGACAATTTAAGTCACAAATCATTGCACACAGAGTTGTACGTGGGAACTGGCAGTTGAGTCGGTGTTTGCCACGGCGAGAGCCGAAATCAAACACGTAAGCCGACCACGCCGACAGTCGTTAAACAATCAGATAACTCGAAGCCCTTCTACGGGGTACGAGTAACGGCTTCGTGGCAGAGCCACTGGCTGACTGTCCAGCAAACCTTACACTCCCAACCTTCAGGATTGACCTGCCCGCCCAACACCGGGTGGGAGGCCCGCGACGTTAGGTGTGGGAGGATGTCACCGTAGCGTCTCGTCGAGGACGGCGAGAGCAGAATCCGTCAGTCGGATTCGACTGGGGTCGGGTATTCGATGCTGTCCCATTCTATGTCAACGATTCACCCGGTGGGTTTATTCGTCTGCCTTTCGTAGCTGCTATCGCCGACATACAGGCGCTTTTCTCGTCTACGTCGGCAAGACCCGCCGCACCACGCCGTAGTGCACGGGGTCCGCTACGGCATCAACGCGCCATGGCAGCAACGTGGACGCCCTCGAACCCGGCGAGGGTACTCCGCCACTCACTCGCCACTGGCGACGCGCGCCCATCGAACCGTCCGCGGTCAAGGAAAACCGCGATACGGTTCAAACCTCAACTCCGTCGAACCACGCGACTCCACCAAAACTCGGCCCTCGGTGGGGCCACTTTTCGACATCTGACGCTGTTAACAGCCACTGAGCGGCCGCTCTTTCGCGGCGGCAAAACACTCTCCTGTGGTTCCCCCGGTATCGCTCCGGTACGAAAGAAGCAACTACGGCGACAGACTGCCTCAAAAAAGTGATTACGTCGAGAGGTGAGGACCGAGACCGCCGATTAGACGGTCACCGGCAGGAATTCCTCGTTAGTCCTCTTTCGTCTTGATGTCCGCAGAGAGACCCTGCGCCATCTCGATGTCCTTGGAGTTGTTCAGCGTCCACGCCGTCCGCTCGGTGACTGCCTCGATAACCTCGCGGGCGCTCGGGTAGCCGTTGCCGGACTTCTTCACGCCGCCGAAAGGCAGGTGAACTTCCGCACCAATGCACGGCAGGTTGCCGTAGGCAAGCCCGACTTCCGCGTTGTCGCGGTAGTAGTTAATCTCGCGGTAGTCCTCGGAGATGATGGCACCGGCGAGACCGTAGTTGGTGTCGTTGTGGATTTCGACCGCTTCCTCGATGTCGCCGGAGTACTCAAGCAGGGCGACGTGCGGGCCGAACACTTCCTCGTGCGTACAGCGCAGGTCGGCGTGCGCGTCCGCTTCGTAGACGAACGGGCCGATCCAGTACCCTTCTTCGTGACCGTCCGGAATCTCGTCGGCATCGAGTTCCGTCCGATCGACGAGGACGTTCACGTCCTCTTTTTTCGCCAGTTCGTTGTACTTGGTCACCTTCTCGTGGTGGCCCTCCTCGATGAGGGGACCCATGAACGTGTCCTCTTTGAGGGGGTCGCCGACGGCGACGTTCTTTGCGGCTTCGACGAAGCGCTCTTTGAACTCATCGTAGACCGACTCGTGGACGATGAGGCGTTCGGAAGAGACACAGCGCTGACCGGTCGTCTTGAACGACGACATGACCGCCGAGTGGACGGCGATGTCGAGGTCGGCGTTCTCGGTGACGACGATGCCGTTCTTCCCGCCCATCTCACAGGCGGCCAGTTTGCCGGGTTCGCCGCCGACTTTCGAGGCGATTTCGTGGCCGACTTCTGCGGAGCCAGTAAAGAGAACCGTATCGACGCGCGAGTCGTCCACGATAGCTTCGCCAGCGTCGCCGAAGCCTTGGACCATGTTGAACACGCCGTCCGGGATGCCGGCATCCTCGAACATCTCGGCGATGATCTGACCGCACCACGGCGTCTGTTCGGCGGGCTTCCAGACGACGGTGTTCCCCTCGACGAGGGACACAGCCATATGCCAGAACGGAATCGCGACCGGGAAGTTCCACGGCGTGACACAGCCGATGACGCCGCGGGGCTTGCGGCGCATGTAGGCGTCCTTCGAGGCGATTTCGGAGGGAACCACGTCGCCCTTGGGGTGTCGGGCGTCGCCTGCGGCCCACTCGACCATGTGCCACGCTTCGGTCACGTCGGCTTTCCCTTCGCTAATCTCCTTTCCACACTCTTTGGAGACGATTTCGCCGAGTTCCTCGTGGCGGTCTTTGAGTTCGTGGTAGATGTCCCAGAGATACTCTGCGCGGTCGATGTGCGAGAGTGCTTGCCATTCCTCTTCGGCGTCTTTGGCTGCTGCGAGTGCGGCGTCTACGTCTTCCGGCGTCCCGCGTCGGAATTCGCCAAGCGTCTCGCCCGTTGCCGGATTCTCACTCTCGAACGTGCTGTCACCTGTTCCGTCTGTCCATTCACCGTTGATGTAGTGTTGGTACACTTGGCCGTTCGCCATACTGGCAATATTCTCGAACCTTACTTAATAGTCGCCGTCCCTCCCATGGACGGCCGCTAAATTGTCGGATGAAATTCGAATGATTCAAAACAGACACGGATCGGCATGAGAAACAAACACTATATCCGCGAGTAGACCAGTCTAGAGGTATATGGCCGTACGCGGAGCAACGCGAGCGGGGACGCGTCTCACGCTGGACCTATGGCATCCGAACTGTTGGGCGATCGAAGCAACCGAACAGTATCCGGGTGGCATTCTCGCACACGCAATTTACCACGCGCCGGAGACAGGGACGACGACGGTGAACGGTTTGTTCACCGCCTACGGCGACACCGTTGAGGAAGTAGAGACGTTGCTGGATGCGATTGAGGCATCCGAATACGGTGGTGAGGTACAGGAACTACAGGAGCGATTCGGGCAGACTGCCGCGCAGGTCGCGCCCGGTCGAGTCGCGCGCGAATTCTTCTTGGAGTACGACCCGGCCGACATGGTCTGTCCGACGCTTCTCCAGCAGGGGTTCGTTCACAGCGCCCCCACCCGAATCGAGGGCGGGCGGGAGTACTGGAAGGTCTGTTTCGCCGGGGAACGAGGCAATATCGAAACCGCCCTCGACGCGGTCCGTGAGGAGGCAGGCGCAGAGATCAGCGTCGAGCGAATCGCGTCTTCAGACACTGTCGAACCCGAGCGTGCCAGACGACTGGGGACGCTGACGCCGACACAACGCGAGGTGTTCGAACTCGCGCGCGAACGCGGCTATTACCAGTGGCCGCGTGGGGTCTCGACGCGCGACCTCGCCGCAGAGTTGGACATCTCGAAAACGACGCTACTCGAACATCTCCGGAAGGCAGAAGCGAAACTGCTCGACCCCGACTCGAACTGACCCAGCCCGATCACCCGAAGACGGCGCGCAGAGCGAACAGCGCGTTCTCCTTACGTTCACGCACCCGCCGGGTGAAGTACGAGAACCACTTGGGACCGTAGGGCACGTACTGGTAGACGGGCATCGAATCGACAAGTTCGTCTTGCAGGTTCTCGCGGACGCCCATGAGCATCTGTACCTCGAACGGCGTCCCGTACTCGCGGTAGCAGTCGGCGGCGTGGTTGATCATCGCCACGTCGTGACTCCCGACGGCGATACCGTCGTCGAACTCCTCGAACATGAACGTCAGATACTCGCGGTACTTCTCGTCCACCGTCGCCTTGTCCCGGTACGCGATTTCTTTCGGTTCGTCGTACGCGCCCTTTACGAGACGGACCTTCCCCGGCAGGTCGGCCAACCGACGCAGGTCTTCTGCGGTTCGTTTCAGATTCGCCTGCACACAAACGCCGACGTCACCGTACTCTCGCGCGTTCTCCTCGAACGCGTCGAGAGTCGCATCAGTCGTGTCGTGGTCTTCCATGTCCACCCAGACGAAGATGCCGTGTTCGTCAGCGTGCTCGACGATACGGCTGAGGTTCCGTCGAAACACGTCTTCACCGATGTCGAGACCGATTTGCGATGGTTTCACCGAGAGACAACAATCCAGATCTCGCTCGTCGATCTGCTCTGCGAGTTCGAGATACACTTCGGTGTCGGCGGCCGCGTCCGAACGGTCGTCGTAGTGTTCGCCGAGTAAGTTCACGATGCCGCTGATTCCACGTTCGTTCGTCTCTGCGACGTGCGAGAGGACCCCTTCGACGTCTTCTCCCGCGACGAAGTTGTTCGCAACCGGTGGTATCATCGCTCTCATGTGAGTCAGCGAGGCCCTTAGTGGTCAACCCGACCATGTACACTCTCGTGTCTACGATCCGAAACCACCGCTTCGGGCGTTGAGAGGCCCGATCTCTGGTTCACGGATGCTACAACCGACCATGGTAGGCGGTAACCTTATCCCTGAACACTGGTGACGATACTTCGTCATGCAATCTGATGGCACGGGCGGACGTGTGGACCGCCGTACGCTTCTCAAATTATCCGGAATGGGTCTTGTGGCAGGAATGGCTGGGTGTCTCGAAGACACCGAATCAACGCCGACGAGTGGAGGCGGCGACACCGGCGATGGCTCCGGGACAGGAACGGAGGGTGGGGACTCCGGTGGTCAGGACTCGTACACCATTGGGATGGTAGACGCACTCACTGGCTCGCTTGCCCCCTACGGCAATCGGAACCAGCGTGGGAAGGACTTGGCAGTAGCCGCAATCAACGAGACGGGTATCGGCTCTGAGGGGGCACAACTAAGCATCGCCGTTGAGGACTCCGAGTCTTCCAACCAATCGGGCGTCACCGCGGCGCAGAAACTCGTCGAACAGAACGGCGTCCCGCTGTTCATCGGCGCTGTCGGTTCCGGCGTCTCCATCGCCATGTACGACTCCGTGACCAAGGGGTCCGGCGTCGTACAGATCTCGCAGAACTCCACGAGTCCGGAACTCACCACCCGGCCGGGCCTCCTGCGGACGAGTCCGTCCGGGTCGGCCAAGGGGAAGGCGCTCGCGCAGTTCGTCGCCGGCGACGACCACGACAAAGTCGCCGTCACGTGGATTAACAACGACTACGGGAGCGGTCTCTCCGAAGTGTTCGCGGAGAACTTCGAGGGTGAAGTCGTGTTCAACGAACCGCACGACCAGGGGCAGTCCTCGTACAGCGGAACGCTGACGAAGATGGCCTCGACGGACGCGTCGGCGTGGCTGTTCCTCACCTACGCCAACGAGATGACCGTTATGGCGAACGAGGCGTTCGACCAGGGCTACAACACGGGCGTTGACTACTACGGTGCAGAATCCACCATCGCAGACGAGATTCTGGAGAACACACCGGAGGGAAGCCTCAACGGCATGAAGGGCATCACGGAATCTGCGCCCGCAGACCAAGAGAACTACCAGAACTTCGTTTCGCGGTTCAAGTCCGAGTACGATACCTCACCGACGGTGTGGGCGGCGTACGCCTATGACGCCGTCACTATCGCGGCAATCGCCATCGAGGCGGCAGACGAGTTCACCGGCTCGGCGCTGAAGTCCGTCGTGCGCGACGTAACGCGTCCGGAGGGACAGGAAGTGTTCACCTTCAGCGAAGCGGCGGAGATACTCAGAGACGGCGGATCGCCCAGCGACGTGAACTATCAGGGCGTCAGCGGTCCCGTTGACTTGGACGAAAACGGTGATCCGCCGGGGCTCTACCAAGTCTACTCCGTAGCGGAGCACCAGTACAAGTACGGCGACTACATCACGAGCTAAGATGAACAACATGGGTGGACAGACGGGGCATCGCCCTGGGAGGCAACCATGACGTTACTCGTCCCGTTGCAAGGGCTGAACCCGGCTCAGTTCCTCGTCAACGGTATCGTCTTCAGTAGCGTCATCGTGTTGGCCTCCATCGGCCTGTCGTTGGTGTACAGCATCGCTGACTTCGCTAACTTCGCGCACGGCGACACGATGACTGTCGGCGCGTTCGGTGCCCTTGCTTCCGCTGGCGTCCTCGCGCCCGCGATGGAGGGCATTCTCATCTTCGGCTTCCCGGTGTGGATGTTCGTCGCGCTGCTCGTCGGGATGGCCGCCGCCGCCGTCGTCGTCGTTCTGACCGAATTCGTCATCTACCGACCCCTCGACACGGGGTCTATCGAACTCCTCATCACGAGTATCGGCGTCGCTCTCGCGTACCGTGCGGTCATCTTCCTCGCATTCGGGACGGGGTCGTCGCGGTACGGCGTTCCCCGCGAAGGACCGATTCCGGTACTCCGCGAACTGTTCAACATCGCCGTGACGCCCCGGCAGGTCGTCGCCGTCGTCTCGGCACTCGTTCTCGTCGGCACGCTGCATCTCGTCTTGCAGTACACGACGCTCGGTCGGAAGATGCGCGCCACCGCGGACGATCCGAACCTCGCACGCGTGAGCGGGATCCGGACGAAAGAGGTCATTATCGCCATGTGGGTGATCGGCGGCGCGCTCGCCGCCGCGGGCGGTGTCTTCCTCGGATTAGAGACGCTCATTCACCCGCGCATGGGCTTCGACATCCTGCTTATCGTGTTCGCGGCGGTCATCCTCGGCGGCATCGGCTCCGTCTACGGTGCGATGCTCGGCGGCCTCGTCATCGGGCTGTTGTACGAACTGACGCCGCTTTTCAGTCTCGTTGGCATTCCTATCGGTACGGAATACGCCGCTGCCGTCGCGTTCGTCATCATGGTCGTCATTCTCCTCGTCCGGCCGCAAGGAATCGCGGGTGATGCGACATGAGCGAGGAGACACCTACCGACACTGCCCGGCGAACGAGCGGCCTTGGCGGACTCTACGACACGCTCGTCCGGTCGCAGAGCGAACGAAACGTCCTCGCGGGCGTCGCGGGTATCGCACTCGTTTTGCTGTTGGCGACGGTGCTCGGCGTCGTCCGTCTGCCGTTCCTACTTTCGCTGCTCTCGCTTGCAGGGATGTACGTCCTGCTTACGCTCGGGTTGAACGTCCAGTGGGGATATGCGGGCCTGATCAACTTCTCCGTGGCCGCGTTCTGGGGCATCGGTGCCTACTCGGCGGCGTTGTTGAGTGCGCCAACGTCCCCGCTCGGACTCGGATTACACCCGATATTCGGCTTCTTCGCGGCAATCGTCGTCAGTGCGATACTCGCCGTTCTCATCGGCATCCCGACGCTCCGCTTGCGCGAGGACTACCTCGCCATCGCATCGCTCGGACTGGCCGAAGTCGTCCGGCGAATCATCCTCAACGAGGAGCAGTGGACGGCTGGCTCTAGCGGCATCTCGGGTATCCCGGAACTGTTCGAGTCGCTGCCGCTGACGCAGAACGCGACGAACCTCGCGATCATCGTCGGCCTCATCGGCCTCGTCTACGTGTTCCTTCGACGGGTTCACCGCTCGCCGTGGGGCCGCGTCCTGCGAACGATTCGCTCCGACGAGGACTTAGCGAAGGCACTGGGGAAGAATACGTACGCATTCAAGATGCAAGCGTTCGTTCTCGGGTCGATTATCATGGCTATCGCGGGGGCGTTCTACGTCCACATGAATCTCTACATCGACCCTTCGGACCTCATCCCGCTGACGACGTTCTACATCTGGGTCGCCGTCATCCTCGGCGGCACCGGCTCGAACCGCGGCGCGGTCCTCGGTGCGGCAACGGTCATCGCCATCCGCGAAGGGACGCGCTTTCTCAACGATGTTCAGGCGTTCACTGCACTCGGTCTCGACTTGGCACCGCTCAGACTGCTGTTCGTCGGCGTTCTCATCATCCTCGTCGTTCGCGTGCGACCGGAGGGGCTGCTTCCGCCGCGCGACGAACTCATCTGGCCCGGCGCACGCCGGGAGGAGGGTGACGAATGAGTAACCACGCCGGACAGACCGGCAGTCACGAGGAGATGACCTACGAGGGGGCGAACCTCGGGAAGGACGATGTGGTGCTCCGGACGGAAGACCTCAGAAAGACGTTCGGTGGCCTCGTCGCCACCGACGGCGTCTCCGTCGAAATCGAACGTGGCACCATCACGGGGATGATCGGGCCGAACGGCGCTGGCAAGTCCACGCTGTTCAACCTCATCTCGGGATTCTACGAACTCGACGGCGGTCGCGTCTGGGTGAACGACACAGATGTGACGGATCTGAAACCGTACGAAACCGCAAGAGAGGGGCTCGTTCGGACCTTCCAGACGCCGCGACGGCTGGAGGGGATGACCGTCCGCGAGGCGATGCTCGTCGGCGCGACGAACCAGTCGGGGGAGTCTATCCTTCCCCTCTGGCTTTCGCCGTCGAAGGTGCTGAACGAAGAGCGAGCGAACGTCGAGCGCGCAGAACGGCTGCTCGAACGGTTCGAGATTGGCCACCTCATCGACCAACCGTCTACCGACCTCTCTGGCGGGCAGTTGAAACTAGTCGAACTCGCGCGGGCGTTCACGACGGATCCGGATATCCTGCTGTTGGACGAACCCGTCGCGGGGGTCAATCCTACGCTGGCGAACGATATCAAGCGATTCATCCGCGAACTCAACGACGAAGGGCAGACCTTCCTCATCATCGAACACGACATGCCGTTCATCATGGATCTCGCAGACCCAGTCATCGTTCTCGACCAAGGCAAAGTACTGATGGAGGGAACGCCGGAGGCAGTTCGCTCAGACCAACGCGTCATCGACGCCTATCTCGGGGGTGCCGGCCCATGAGCGCCGAAGACACCGTAACCGAAGCGCGCGCAAAGCGTGCGCTCGACGTGTCCGGCGTAGACTCGGGCTACGGGGAGGCGCAGGTGCTACACGACCTGAACCTCCACCTCGAACGCGGGGAAATCGTCTGTCTCATCGGTCCGAACGGAGCCGGAAAATCGACGGTGTTGAAGACGATTTTCGGCCTCCTGAAGCCGTGGGAAGGGAGTGTCACGCTCGATGGCAAAGACATCACGGGGACCGACCCCGAAGACCTCGTCCGCATGGGCGTTGGCTACGTCCCGCAGGTGGACAACGTGTTCGGGTCGCTCACCATCGACGAGAACCTGCGGATGGGCGGCGTCGCACGAAGCAGCGGCATCGAGGAGGTCATCTCCGAGTTGTACGAGCGGTTTCCTATCCTGCGCGACAAGCGTGAGGCGAAGGCGCGAACGCTCTCAGGCGGTCAACGTCAGGTGCTCGCGTTCGCCCGCGCACTCGTGATGGAACCCGATGTGTTGCTTATCGATGAACCCTCGGCCGGTCTCGCACCGAGCATCGTCGAAGACGTGTTCGAGGACGTACAGACGGTGAACGAACTCGGAACGGCTATCCTCATGGTCGAACAGAACGCTCGTGAGGGGCTCGCCATCTCCGACCGCGGCTACGTCCTCGATCAAGGCTCCGTCGCCTACGAGGACGACGCGGACGACCTACTCGACAATCCCGAGGTATCGCAACTGTACCTCGGTGGCGCGGACTACGAGTAGCCCCTTCCTCTCGACGTTTGGCGGTTGTCCCGGTTTTTGTCCGCTCTCCTGGCGTACAGTGGTCGTCTGCGGCCACCACTACAGTCACGTCCATCGAGTTCGTATCCGATGACATGTCAGAGTCAGCGCTTTCGACGCGGGAAGCACACGCCCTTCGCCGGGTCCGGTTTCTTGCGAAGATCATGGACGAGGCGGTGACGATTCCCGGCACGAACGTCGGAATCGGGCTGGATTCGGTCGTCGGTCTGCTGCCGGTGTCGGGCGACCTCGTTACCGCCGTCGTATCGCTGTACGCCGTCGGTGAGGCGGTCCGTCTCGGCGCAGATCGGCACGTCATCGGACAGATGCTGTTCAACGTCGCTATCGACTTCGGTGTCGGGTCGGTCCCCGTTCTGGGCGACGTTTTCGACGCCGTCTGGAAGTCGAACGTCCGAAACGCAAACTTGCTCGAAAAGCACCTCAACAGCCGGTGAGGAAAAAACGACTTGCAGAGTCCGTTAGATCGCTCGTTGTTCGATGACGCCTTTGAGGGCGGCGGCGTCGAAGTCGTGGTCCGGGCGGATGTTGACGAAATCGAGGAAGTCGAGCGCGTCCAAAAGCGCGTCTACCTCATACGACTCCAGCGCGGCGTTGACGGTCGATTTCGCTCCGATAAGTGGTTCGATAGCCGCGAGGGCACACGCGAGGTCGTACGACTTCGCGTCGGCCGCGCCTTCCTCGCTCACGTTTGTCGCGTCGATGAAGTACACCTCGTCGTCAACGATGAGGACGTTCTCCGCGCGGAGGTCGCCGTGGACGAGGTTGTGGTCGTGCATCGTGCGGAGTGACGAGAACACCTGCGGTGCGAGTCGTTTCTCGACCTCGCGGTCCAGTTTGTCGAGCGTCCGGAAGTCCTGAAGATACTCCAACACGAGAATTCCGAGCCCGTCCACCTCGAACGATTCGACGGGTTCGGGGGCGTTCAGACCGATCTCTCGCATCCGCCGCGTCGCCTCGAGTTCGTGTTCAGCCATCTCGAGCGGCGTGCCGAAGTGTTCGAAAAAGCCTTCGGTACCCGAGGAGAATGCACCGAGGTTGCGACCTGTGGTAAAGAGGGCGTGGACAAGCGAGTTCTGCCGTGAGATGACCTTAACGAACCACTCGTCATCGACGACCATCGGAGTAGAGAGCCAGTTGTCCGCTTCGAGAAACCGGACGTGTAGCTCTTCACGGTCGTATCGGTCGCGTAAGTCGCGGACGACGGCTTCGAGTCGGGGCCAGTCCACGCGCCCCCTGACGAGGCGGCGGAGTTCCATACCACCGGGTAAGGGTCGCCGTGGGTATAACTGTCTTGTCGTCTCACGACGGTGAAAATGCTTGCTCGGTACGAGTTACTCGTCCGAGCGGACGGTCAGCACCGGCACGTCAGACGTGCGAACGATGCGCTCGGCGACGCTACCGAGGAGATAGCGGTCGAGTCCCGTCCGGCCGTGCGTCCCCATCACAACGAGGTCACACGCCCCCTCATCGACGTACTCTCGGATTTCGCGGCCGGGAACACCCGTCTTGACGACTGGTTTCACGGCCACGGCTTTCGATTCGAGCTGTTCGGCCACCTGTTCGACGACCGCTTGACCGTGTTCTTGTCCCGCTTCGTACACTGCTTCGGTGTCCAGTGCCCACTGCCCCTGACCGCTCACGCGTACGTCCACGACGTAGAGGATGTGAACTTCGGCGTCGTACTTCGAGGCGAGGTCTGCGGCGTGATCGACTGCGGCGTTCGCACAGTCACTTCCGTCGGTCGGCACGAGAATTCGGTCGTACATGTCCACGAATTCGCAGGTCCGTTTGATAGTAGCGGCGAATGTTCTCGGCCCACGAGAATCGCAAAATCCTCACGGTCGTTCGATTGGTTTATTGCACTAACGTCGGAACGGACAGGCATGGACTTCGAGCTTCCCTCCGAACACCGGATGATCCGCGACACCGTTCGGGAGTTCTGCGAGGAGGAGATTTCCCCCATCGCACAGGAGATAGAGGACGAGCACCGCTTCCCCGAGGAAATATTCGAGGAACTTGCCGACCTCGACATGCTCGGCGTTCCCATCTCCGAGGAGTACGGCGGACTCGGCGGCGACCAACTGATGTACGCTCTCGTCACCGAGGAACTGGGTCGTGTCTCCGGCGGGATCGGTCTCTCCTACGCCGCACACATCAGCCTCGCGTCGAAACCTATCGAACTGTTCGGCACCGAAGAACAGAAAGAACGATGGCTTCGTCCCCTTGCGGAGGGCGAGTACCTCGGTGGCTGGGCACTCACGGAACCCAGTTCTGGCTCCGATGCCAGCGACATGGATACGACCGCCGAGAAAGACGGCGACGAGTGGGTCATCGACGGGTCCAAGCAGTTCATCACGAACGCGAACGTCGCGGGTTCCGTCCTCGTGAAGGCTGTCACGGACCCCGGCGAGGGCTACGACGGTATCTCGACGTTCATCGTAGACCCAGAGGAGGACGACGGATTCGAGGTGACGACAGTGTGGGACAAGATGGGTTTGAACTGTTCGCCCACGTGCGAACTCGCATTCGACGAGGTTCGCATCCCCGAAGACCGCTTGCTCGGTGAGGAGGGAGCGGGTTGGAAGCAGACGATGAAGACGCTCGACGGCGGCCGGATCTCTATCGCCGCCCTCTCGACGGGCCTCGCGCAGGGCGCATACGAGGCGGCGAAAACGTATGCGGGCGACCGCGAGCAGTTCGGGAAGCCGATCTCGAAGTTCGACGCGATCCGCGACAAACTGGTGGATATGCACAGAAAGACCGAACGCGCCCGCCTGCTGACGCACAAGGCGGCAACGCGGTACGACGCGGGCGAGTCGGTGAGTCGTGAGTCGGCGTTAGCCAAACTCGATGCATCGGAAGCGGCCCGCGAAGTCGCAGAAGACGCCGTCCAAGTCCTCGGCGGCTACGGATACACCGAGGACTTCGCACCCCAGCGGTTCTACCGCGACGCCAAACTGATGGAAATCGGAGAGGGAACCAGCGAGATTCAACACCTCGTCATCGGTCGGGAACTCGGACTGTAGGCTCTCGGCGGGGAGACAGTTTTAAACGCGATTCTCACTCAGAAGAGCGGGACCCGACAGCACCGTTTCACCTCCTGATCGGGTCGTCCCTCACGTATCGCACTACACCGACGAGTCCGGAAGTCTGGCGTATCGACATTCTCACGCTGTTTCCGCACGTCAGTTGTCGATGAATCCACCAGACAAACGTCTGGAGCTGCGGCCTTCGTGTGTTATCACCGTTGATATCAAGAACCGACGATTTAAGTCCATGTTTTTCGTGGGTGATTCTGAGAACTACCACCGTCATCGAAACGCGGCGGTGAGAGGGACCACTGGAGAGAGACAGGAACCAATGTCACTGTACCGATGACGCAGATGATTGCTGTTTTCCCGTTTGTAGCGGGAGCACTCTGTGCGTCGGTGACTATCATCGTTCTCCTCCGGTACAGATTCTACGCGCGACGCGTTCGCATCCCTTTTGCCGTCCTGAATCTCGCGTGTGCCATCTGGGCGACGGCCTACGGGTTTCAGTTGATGGTCCCGTTGCTGGGTGAGAAACTGCTTTGGTTCAGCCTCTGGCAGGTGGCGGCAGCGTTCACGCCGACGCTCTGGTTCGTGTTCACACTCGTGTATGCGGGCGACGAAACCATCCTCTCCCGACGGAGCGTCGCCGCCCTGTGTATCGAACCGACGGTCGTCGCCATTCTCGGCCTCGTCGGCGTCGTCGGGATAAGCGACCTGTTTGTCGGCGACTTCGGACGCATCTCGACGTCCTCCGGCGTCTTCCTCTCGATGACGCATGGACCGCTGTACAACGTTCACCTGCTCTACGTCTCGGCGTTGTTACTCGTTGGATCCGTCGTCATGGGCCGATTGCTCGTCCGCGGCGACGGAAACTACCGTCGCGGGACCGTCGTCCTCCTTTCGGCGGCTTCGATTCCGGTGTTTGCGTTCGCAATGCAACTGCTCGGCCCGTTCCCGCGGTTCGACGTGACGCCAATCGCACTCGGCTTGTCGTCTATCGTGGTGCTGTTCGGACTCCGGAGCGACGACTTGTTCGACGTGACTCCTGTCGCACGCGACTACGTCTTCTCTGAGATGCGAGACGGAATGGTCGTCCTCGACGACCGCGGGCGCGTGGTCGAATTGAATCCTGCCGCGCTCCCGCTGTTTACCGTCCCGCAAGAGGAGATTATCGGCTCCCATATCGCTGATATCTGTCACAACTCTCTCGGGATGTACGCACTTTTGGATGCCGACCGGAGTCGTCTCGACATCACAGTCGAGGACGACGGTGAGAAACGGTACTACGAGGCGACGGCGACACCGCTCGGAAGTGGAGAGGGACACGACAGAGGGTGGGCGCTCGTCCTCCGAGATACGACCGAGCGTCGGCGAACGGAGGCGAAGTTCCGGACTCTCATCGAGAACTCCCGCGACCTCATCAGCGTCCTCGACGCCGACGGGAATCACACGTACGCCAGCCCCGCCTCCAAACACGTTCTCGGCATTCCCCGGTCGGAACTTGAAGGCAGTAACTCGTTCAAACAGATTCATCCCGATGACCGCGAAGATATCCGGTCGCAGTTCGACACGGTCGAATCGCGCGACACGATCCGAGCGGAGTTCCGACACAAGCACGCAGACGGATCGTGGCGCGTACTCGATGCCGTAGCCGTGAACTTACTTGACGACCCCGCCGTCGGCGGCATCGTTATCAACGCGCGGGACGTGACGAGTCGCCACCGCTACGAGCAGCGACTCCGCGTCCTCAACCGCATTCTCAGACACGACCTGCGAAACGATATGAACGTCATCCTCGGTCATGCCGACCTGCTCGGCGAGATGACGGACGACCCGAAGCGACGGGCCCACGTCAAAACGATACAACAGAAAGCAAAATCGCTTGTCTCACTGGGCGAACGCGCCCGCGAAATTGATCGTACGCTCCACGGC
This sequence comes from Halogeometricum borinquense DSM 11551, assembly GCF_000172995.2. Lineage (GTDB taxonomy): Archaea > Halobacteriota > Halobacteria > Halobacteriales > Haloferacaceae > Halogeometricum > Halogeometricum borinquense. Next base: position 1,954,824 of record NC_014729.1, on the reverse strand, counting down.
GAGGACCGAGAGCGCCGCCCCGTCGAAGTTACTGATGTCATCGCCGAAAAACTGGAAGCGATGCAGGAATCGAACCCCTCGCTCGTCGTGAACACGCACCTCCCCGACGAACAGTGGGTGTTAGCGACGAACCACGTCGGGACGGCGATTACGAACGTTGTCGATAACGCGCTCGAACACAACGACCGAGCGATTCCGCGCGTCGGTATCTCCGTCTCGAAGTCGATCCACACGGACGAAGTCGAGATTCGCGTCGTGGACAACGGACCGGGGATTCCAGCCTCGGAACTCGCCGCACTGGAAGCCGGCACCGAAACGCAACTCCAGCATGTGAGCGGCCTTGGACTCTGGCTGGTCAAGTGGATTCTCGCCGGGTCGCACGCGACCATCGAATTCGAAGAGCGAAGCGGCCGCGGTACTGCCGTCGTGATGCGGTTCCAGCCGGCGTCGCCACCTGAGAGAGACGAACAGGACGAATCAGCCGAAGACGACACGACCGCCGCGACAGCCGACACCATCGGAACGGAATCCGAAAGGACTCACGGAACCGACGAAACCGACGAGACACGCGATACCGACGAAGCTGACGAGCGTAGTCCGGACGGCAATGGTGGCTCCGAGAGCGAACGCGAACGCAAGCAGCACGTATACAGCACCCACATCCCTGATGCCGAAGACAACAGCGACGAGGAGACGGAGACGGACCCAGACAGACAAGAGACGGTGAGCGCGGACGACTGAGACAGCGTCCCAACGCTGGATCAGTCGAAGGGACGAACGCCTGTGGTCGAGTTACGGGCGCGTCAGCACGATTGCTTCCCTGCCGTCCGCTGGAACGGCATCCTCACCGACGCTTTCGATCAGTTGCACGTCGTGAACGGTGCGGAGTGCGTCGCTTTCGTTCTCAGAGAGACCGAGCGCATCGATGAACTCCTGCCAGACGGCCGGGTTGACGACGAGAAAGTACGCGTCCGTCCGACGCGCTATGAGCGGGTCTTGCGGCAGGGTTCGGCGCCATTCGTGAACCGCCTCGGGGTCAAGTCAAGGGAAATCTTCGATTTCCTGTATCCAGCAAATCGCAGAGCGATTTGCGAGACCCCGAGGCACTCGGCCTGCTCAGCCTGTAGACGATGTCCTCGACGCCCGGAAGCGACCGCACGCCGTGCTGGTGTTCGGCGATGGCCTCCCAGAGTGTCGCCTCCTCGATGCTCATCTCGCGGGCGACCCGGGCGATCACGTCACCGTCGAAGGCGGCGAGCGGTCGCCGTGAGTCGGTGTCAGTTGTCATACTCCCCGATAGCGTTCCACCGGCTTCCACGCGCGGATTTCACCGGCGTGAGGTGGTTTCAACTACCCCCTTTCCGTACGAGGTGCCATGACCCGAAACGCCACCACCGATAGCGACGCGCCACGCGTCGTCGTCGCGGGTGAGATGCTCATCGACTTCCTCCCTGACCGACAGGGACCCTTAGAGTCGGTTGCGTCCTTCACCAAACGTCCCGGCGGCGCGCCCGCCAACGTCGCGGTCGCCCTCTCGCAGTTGGACGAGACGCCCGCGTTCGCTACGCGCGTCGGCGACGACCCGTTCGGTGACTTTCTGGTCGAGACGCTCTCGGAGGCGGGTCTCGATACCGAACTGGTCGAACGCGACCCCGAGGCGAAAACCTCGCTCGCATTCGTCGCTCTCGGTGAGGAAGCCGACCGCGGATTCTCGTTCTACCGCGACCGAACTGCCGACACACGGATGCAACCCGGCAGCGTCCCCGACGCGACGCTGGCGTCGGCCGACTGGGTTCACGTCGGTGGCGTCACGCTAGCCGACGAACCGTCCCGTACGGCGACGTTCGACCTGATGCGCCGTGGACAGGACGCAGGTGCGACAGTGTCGTTCGATCCGAACGCCCGTCCGGAACTCTGGGACGAGTTCGACTTCGAGGCGTCGGTCGCAGAGGCGTTCGAACTCGCGGATGTCGTGAAAGCGACGCCGGAAGACCTCGAAGCGCTCGACTACGAGGGCGACCCCGAGACGATGGCTCGACGTATCCGTTCGGACGGCCCGCACACGGTCTTCCTGACACTCGGGAGCAAAGGGTCGCTGGTGTCGGCGTCGGAAGAATCACCATGGGTCACCGAGGAAACGGTCGTCTCTCACGAGGGATACGACGTCGAACCCGTAGATACGACGGGCGCGGGCGACGCGTTCACTGCGGGCGTCGTCGCAGCACTCGTCGAAGGGCAGTCGCTGGCGGAGACACTATCGTTTGCTAACGCCGTGGCCGCGGTGACGACCACCGCGACGGGTGCGATGACGGCGTTACCGGACCGTGAGTCGGTCCGACAGTTCAGAGAGTCGTAACGAGCCGAATTATTTTGCGAGTCGCTCGGCGATGCGCCGGGCACCTTCGGCAGGTGCGAGGTCCGGGCGGTCCGCGGCGATACACTCCACGTCGCGGTCAAGTTCCTCGGACAGGCGCGTCTCGAACTCCTCGACGATGCCGGGGATGCAGGCCATCCCGCCCGTGAGGACGATGGGCTTCGAGAGAGCCAACTGGTAGGGCTTCATGTGGTCGTTCGCTAACTGCGCGAGGAAGTTGTTAGCCACCTCATCGACGGCGTCATCGAGGTAGTCGTCCAGCGGTTCCATCACGGAGCGTTCGATGGTGAACTCGTGAGAGCCACCGCCGGGCTGCTGGATGACGTCGGTGAACGCCTCGAAGTCGTCGAAGTCGGCGTGTTCTTCTTTGTACTCGCGGGCCGTCGTCAGGTCGATATTGACCCGTCCCTGCGTCTCCTCTTCGACGGCGTTTGCGATGCGGCGGTCTACCTCGTTGCCGGTAACGGCACCCGAGACGAACGGCGAGAGTTGTTCACCGTGCCGGTACGCCGAGGCTTCGAGGTTGGTCGAACCCATGTTGATCGCGGCGAACACGCTGTCGATTGCCTCTAACTCGTCTCCGAACGCCGGAATCGCACCGCAGAGCGATTCGGGGAAACTCCGGACGAGGGCGTCACCGACCGGGCTTTCCTCGATGACACGGTTGAGGTTCCGCAGGCCGGGTTCGTTGTCTATCGTGGGAATCGCATAGACGACCGCGCTGTCGCCGTCCAGACCGTTCGCATTCACCAGTTCGCTAAAGAACTTCTTTGCGAGTTCGGCTCCGTCGTCGTTCTCCGGCAGCCCCGAACGGAGCATGTACTCGACGCTGTCTGGGTATTCTTGTGCGGCCTGTTCCCCGTAGAGGACGCGTTCGTCACCCGTGAGCGCGTCTTCGTACGTTGCCAGACAGGTGAGTGTCCGAACGGTCTCCAGATCGCCGTCACCGTCGTAAAACTGGAGTATCGTTCGCGTACTTCCCAGCTTTACCCCCACCGGGGTTGGTCCCTTTGCAGTTTCGTCGTCGAACGAGGCATCTTCGTCTGTTCCATCCTCCGCCATACGACCACCGTAGCGTAACGAGGTGAAAAGTCTTGTCCGTAAAACAGTCAGTGTCGCGCGCTTAACGGAGCGCAGACGGACTACGCGCTTTCGTCTCGACGCCGTCGGCCATCGAAGCAAGTTGTGCGACGTACAGGAGACTGAGGTGATGGTCGTCAACGTCGAACTCCGTCGTGTCCGAGACGTTGCCCGAGAAGCCGATGAGATAGTCGTGCAGTTCGGTCTCGACATCCTCGGTGATCCAATCGACGGAGTGGTAGTACCGAAGCGCGTCCATCGTTCGCTTGAATCCGCCTTTCAGGACCAGAAATTCCAGCCAGTCGAAGACGACACGTTCTGCGGCGTATTCTTTCGGGACGCTAGAGAGGTACGGCTTCTCCAACGACCCGCCCGCGGCCGCCGTCTCGTGGATGAGCAACTGCTCGAGTTGGTTGTTCCGAAGTGCCTCGCCCGCACGGCCGCGCGGACGGTCGTGGACCGGGTTATCGAACCGGAATTCGCCAACCTCCTCGAAGTCGTACCCGTCGTACGACCGGTCCTCGCGGGAGCGCTCGTAGCCGAGTTCGTCGTAGCCCCGCCCACGCCCGTCGCTGCCGCCCGTTCCGTTTCCACCCAGGCCGAATCGGTTTGCGATTTGGTCTGCACGGACGACTTCGTCGTGAGCCTCCGCATGATCGCTGTAGCCCTCGCGGGGGCGACGGAGATTATCTTCCCGCCGGGAGCGTCCGCGGCGCTCGCCGCGGTTGTCACGGCCGTTTCTGTCACCGCGGTCAGATCCATCTCGGGAGCGCCGGCCATCGTCGCGCCCACGGCGTCCGTCGTCGTGACTACGGTGTCCACCATCGCGTCCGCGGTGGTCGTCGTCGTGACTACGGTGTCCATCATCGTACTCTCGGTGACCGTCGTCATGGCCACGGTGACCGTCGTCATGACCGCGGTGACCGTCGTCATGACCGCGGTGACCGTCATCGTAGTCGCGGCGACGCTCTGTGTCGTCGCTTCCGCCTCGGTCGGTGCGTCGTTCGTCGGCGATGCGCCGGAGTTCGCGTAGGTCGTAGTTGTCGGGGTCTATCTTCATGGCCTCACCTCGCTCGCACGACGGCACGACGACGCCGTACGGCTATCTCCCTCTGTCGGAGACTGGGTGCGTTGGTGCAAACCAGCCGCGGGTGCTTGATAAACCTGCCCCCGTGATTATCACCGAAGATAACCTTTCAGTGAATAGCCCCCGTACAGGCCCTCGGAGCCACTGCGACGAACTGATTCGCTTGCAGTTTGGCCGTCGATTGGACGCCGGACTGCATGGTCGGCTAAACGATGGTCCATCCGAGGACAATAGATCGAGAATAGCGCGTGTTCGGAGTCAGTCACCAACAGGACGGAACAGGACGGGTGACAACACGTAACGGAGCAAATGGTTCAGCGAACGGGCGACGGACTCAGATCGTGTCTTTGCCCACGTGGGCACTTCGAACCTCGAGATTGCCGTTGCTGACGTCGAGTTCGAGTGACCTCCCGTGCTCGCCACCGACATCCTCGGCGACGAGGTCGATATCTTCTCGGGCGAGTGTCTCCTTGGCGGCGACAGCGTTTCGTTCACCGATGCTGCCATCGGCCGAGGAGAACTCGAACATCGTACTCCCACCGGCAATCTTGGCGCGGATTCGCCGACGTTTCGCACCTTTCTCGACCATCGCCTCGAGGAGTGCGCGGATAGCGGTATCGGCGTACTTCGCTTCGTCCGTATCGCCGTCCGCGTAGGGGAGCATCGCGTGTGCAAGGCCGCCAACTCCCGCTTGGCTGTCGTAGAGTGCGATCCCTACACACGACCCCAGACCGCTGGTGGTCAACGTTGCGTTGCCCGTTGCGACGGCGTAGTCTGCAATACCGACTTTCGTGCGCTCTGGTAGCGTGCGCGTTTCGGTCGTGTTGCTCGTGTAAACTTTCATCGTGGTTTGTTCGGGGGGAGACGACACGAGGTAGACGCTCGGTGTCGTCTCCTCGTTACGGCTGTTGTACCTCCGCTCCGAGACGGTCTAAGGCATCGCGGAGTTCGGCTTCGTTCGGAAGCGCATAGATGTCGCACGTGAACTCGTCGTTCGGAGTGCGAATAGCCGAGTCAATGAGGAAAGCGTACTCTTGCGCCTGCGCGAGTTCGGTTGCCAACGGGTCAATGATGGCAGAGCCGAGGTCGTCCACGTACGTCGGCGGTGAGATATCGATGGTCGTCTCTAGCGCGTTCGCCCACCCGTCGATGAATCCGGAGGTGACGATGTTGCCGATTTCTTGGATTGCACTCTGCTGCATGGCCGGGTCAGCTTCCATACCGGGCATGAGTGCGTCCGCAACGCGGTCTGCGGACGTTTCATCGAACAAGATAGCGATATACCCGGAGGGCGTCCCCATGAACTCCAAGACGACACCACGACGGGTCGCGTCAGTGAGTTCCATCGGAACCGCCTCAATCGGGACGAAACTCAGGCGACTCACTTCGACGACCGACTCCATGCCGGTCATCGCCGTGAGGTCATCGGACGCCTGTTCGGCACCGTCCGAAATCATGTTCGAGAAGGACGTGAACGTCTCTATCGGCACCGCCGTCGATCCATCGCCCGCGATGCGGGAAATCGTCTTGATGGAATCGTGCGTCGGGAGCATGTAGATATGGAAGCCGACCTGTTGATCGTCCGTATCTAACTGATTCCGGAACGCGAGGACGTGGTCGTCGCCCGTCGCCATCTGGAATCCGGAGTCGCCGGTGATGTCTTCTAACGCCCCTTCCGTCTGCATGTCCACGTACGTCGGCGTGGTGATGTCGATAGACGTATCGAGGTAGTCGGCCCATCCGTCGAGGAAGCCCCCGAGCATGATGTTTCCGAGTTCCTTCAGTCCGCTCGTCGCCATCTCACCGTCCGGTTGGTCTGCAGCACCGGGAACGAGTGCATCGACGAGCTGGACGGCCTCCTGACGGTCGAACGCGAGGACGGTCCGGCCGTCGATGCCGCCGTTAAATCCGATATGGACAGTCACGAGATCCTGTTCGCGGAACTCACGTTCCACGTCGGCTCGCGTGCTGACTTCGATTTTCGTAACGTTGACGAACGTCTCGATGCCGGTGAGTTGCGACAGCGACCCCGCAGCACGTTCCGCACCGGAGTGTGCGAGGCGGCTGAACGTCCGTAACGACTGGACGTCGAGATTCATGCCTCGACGCTCACCACGTCGTCGATAGCTTGGAGCACGTTCGGCTTCTGGAACGGCTTCGTAATGTAGCCGTCAGCACCGGCCTCGACGGCCTCGCGCATCTTCTCTTCTTGTCCGACGGACGTGCACATGATGACCGACGAGTTGGGGTCTAGCGACTTGATTTCGGTTGTCGCCTCGATGCCGTTCCGAATCGGCATCACGACGTCCATCGTGACCACATCTGGTTCGAGTTCTCGGTACATCTCGACCGCTTCGACGCCGTTCTCTGCCTCGCCGACTACTTCGTGCTCCCCATCGAGCAACTGCTTCAGCAGGTTCCGCATAAACGCTGAGTCGTCCACGACCAGTACGGTGCTTGCCATGCTCCTTCTTTCCTGGAAATCGGGTATAAACCCTTCCCCCCCATTATCAGCGCTGATATGCCACTCCGCGAGATGGAGCAAAACAGGAGATAGAGAACTTAAATCGGCTATTTTTCGTTCGGTGGTGGTATCTGAAGTCCATCCCCGGCGAGCGCTTCGACGAGGTCACCGATGGAGTCATCGAGAGTCAGGCCCTGCTCGCGGAGCACGGGTGCGAGTACTTTTGTTGGAAACGTCACGTCAGTGTCCGACGCGAGGAGGAGAATGCCGAGTACCTCCGCGGGGGAGGCATCGGCCTCGACTTGGCTTGCATACCACTGAGCGATGTCACCGAACGCTGTGGCCACGTCGTCGGAAAACAGTTCCCGCTGTTCGATTGACTCCTCGAACGACGCAGTAAGCGCAAATCCGAAGTCGGCGTCCCGGTCTGAGACGTACCGCGCCATCTGTTGGCTGGCGAACTTTCCGCGTTCTTCTATCGTTCGTTCTTCCTCCGAGGGTATCTCTTCGTCCGCATCAACGTTCGGCGTTCCGTCGTTGTCGGTGGCGACGACGAACCGGCCCTCCTCCAGTTCTGCCACACGACTGCTCTCTGTGTAATCTAACTCACGCGGTCCGATGATACCCTCCTCACGTCGTCGCGATGGATGGTCTCTGGGAGGGTCGTCGGACGCCATGCCGGGAGGTGGCCACGGCGAACTAATAAGACCATCGCCGTCCAGTACAGAACAGAGCCCATTGGATGGGGTTCTCCGGAACGCGATTGCCCCGCCACAAACAGCTACAGCACTCTAAACTGACCTGCGCTTTGAGAGCATCTGGTACCAGTTACCCCCTTCGTCAGTCCGATTTCTCATCCAGATAACCAACACATTCACATTAGCTCACGACAGAAGTATCTCCATCTATGGAGTCTGACAGGACCCTCTCAGCACTGGGCAACGATTACAACCCCGATATATTACGGGCTGCAGACGAACCCCACTCTGCACAAGAGTTCAGCGAGATGCTCGATATCCCGATTGCAACGTGCTACCGCCGCATCGAAGAACTGACCTCCGCCGGTCTTCTCGAACTGCACGACAGGGTCCTTTCCGACGAGCACCGACGTACCAACGTCTACCGACGCGAGGTTGACGAGATTCTCATCCGCTTTGACGGACAGGAGTGTAATATCCAGATCACAGAGCGTCCCGAAGTCAAGAACAAACTCGACGACGTCTGGCGTCAGATCGCGCGGGACTAGTCCCCGACCAGAAACTCACCCGCACGCTGTCCTCGTCACCCTCCTTCGTTTTCATCTCTGCTAATTGCTAACGAACAGTTGCACGTGCTCACGTGTGCGCATAGAATTTATTCATCCTCGTGCCGGTGGTCCGTTATCACCGAAGATAATTTGAACCGTAGCGTTATGTACGACACTCTGATTGTCAGCATCGTAGGTCTTCTCCTCCGGCGAGGGGGTGGGGGACCAAGCTCGAGATATACAACACATGTTCGAAAAATTTGACACCGATCGCGGTCAGGTCGGTATCGGTACGCTCATCGTGTTCATTGCGATGGTCCTCGTCGCGGCAATTGCCGCGGGGGTCCTCGTGAACACGGCCGGGTTCTTGCAGGCGACTGCACAGGACGCAGGACAGGAAAGTGTGAATAAGGTCACCAACCGTGTTGACGTTGTCAGCACCCACGGTATCGTCAACGACGAAGCCAATGAACTCACTGTTGACAGTCTGAACCTGACGGTTCGACTCGCCGCTGGTTCCGGCAGTGTCTCACTCGAAGACACCACCATCAAGTACGTCAGTGATAGCACGGCTCGGAACCTCGTGTACGACAACGCGACGACGGACGCCGACGGCACGTCGCTCGGTAACGTCAGTGCGAACGACAAGAACTTCGGTAGCGACGGTCTGAACAACACGGAATTCACGGCGTACGCACTCGAAGACGGTGACGATACGTCGTTCCCTGTTCTCAGCAATCAGGGCGACCGCTACGAAATCGTCATCAACACGTCTGTCGTTGAAGACACCCCGACGAAAGGACTCAGCACTGGTGAATCCGTGAAGCTCGAGATTACGAGCCGCTCCGGCGGTTCCAGTCAGGTCATCCTGACGATGCCCCAGCAGCTCGCGGGCAAGAACGACAACGACCCCATCGCTCTCTAAGGATTGAATAAAATGTTCGAGAAATTCAACAACGACGACCGCGGTCAGGTCGGTATCGGTACGCTCATCGTGTTCATCGCGATGGTCCTCGTCGCGGCAATCGCCGCGGGGGTCCTCGTGAACACGGCCGGCTTCCTGCAGGCGACTGCAGAAGACGCCGGACAAGAAAGTGTGAACAAGGTCACCAACCGCGTCGAGGTGCTCAACACCCACGGCGAGGTTGGCGACGACACGATTCGCAACATCCAGATGACCGTCCGCTTGGCGGCCGGTTCCAGCAGTGTGGATATGAATGAGACGTCGGTGAAGTATCTCAGCGCGACGACGGTGCAGACGCTGACGAACCAGACCGACGACGATTCGGAGGGCCTGATTCAAGAGGCCGACTCCGACGAATTCGCCCTCACTGAGGTGACGGACGATGACGGATCGTTCGGCGTGCTCAACAGCATGAACGACCGTTACGGCGTCACTATCAACACGACCAAGGTCGAAGCGGGCGACAGCGCCAACCACGACAAGGGTCTCAAGACCGGAGAACAGGTGACGCTCGAGATAACGAGCCGCACGGGTGGCACGACGCAGGTCATCCTGACGATGCCCCAGCAACTCGCCGGTAAGAACGCGGGCGACCCGGTCGAACTCTAAGTTCGCCGACGCTCTCGTATCGCCTTTCGGAACTCTTCTTCTAGATATCAAATTGGATAATTAGAGCCGTAGGATTATGTATGTCAATCTGATTGTCACCATCGTAGGTCTTCTCCTCCGGCGAGGGGGTGGGGGACCGAACTGGAGATATACAACCTATGTTCGAAGAATTTGACACCGACCGCGGTCAGGTCGGTATCGGTACGCTCATCGTGTTCATTGCGATGGTCCTCGTCGCAGCAATCGCTGCCGGGGTCCTCGTGAACACGGCCGGGTTCTTGCAGGCGACTGCACAGGACGCGGGGCAGGAAAGTGTGAATAAGGTCACTAACCGTGTTGACGTCGTTAGCGAGCACGGTATCGTCAACGATACCGGTGACGGTCTCGCGGTCGACAGTCTGAACCTGACGGTTCGACTCGCCGCTGGTTCCGGCAGTGTCTCACTCGAAGACACCACCATCAAGTACGTGAGTGGGACCACGGCACGGAACCTCGTGTACGACAACGCGACGACGGACGCCGACGGCACGAAGCTCGGCAACGTCAGTAAGTACGATGGCGCAGCGGCGCTCGGCAACGACGGTCTGAACAACACGGAGTTCGCGGCGTACGCGCTGGAAGACGGTGACGACACCTCGTTCCCCGTGCTGAGCGGACAGGCCGATCGCTACGAGATGATCATCAACACGTCGGTCGTTGAAGGTAACGGCGCCGGTGTCAGCACTGGCGACTCCGTGAAGCTCGAGATTACGAGCCGTTCCGGTGGTTCGACGCAGGTCATCCTGACGATGCCCCAGCAGCTCGCGGGCAAGAATGACAACGACCCTATCGCTCTCTAAGGATTGAATAAAATGTTCGAGAAATTCAACAACGACGACCGCGGTCAGGTCGGTATCGGTACGCTCATCGTGTTCATCGCGATGGTCCTCGTCGCGGCAATCGCCGCGGGGGTCCTCGTGAACACGGCCGGCTTCCTGCAGGCGACTGCAGAAGACGCGGGAGAACAGAGCGTAAACAAGGTCACCAACCGCGTCGAGGTGCTCAACACCCACGGCGTCGTCGGTGACGACACGATTCGTAGCATCAACATGACCGTCCGTCTGGCAGCCGGGTCCAGCAGTGTGGACATGAACGAGACGTCGGTGAAATACCTCAGTTCGGATACGGTGCAGACGCTGACGAACCAGACAACGAGTGACGGCGACGGAACGGTTAAGACCGCCGACGCTAACGAGTTTGGTCTGGATAAGGTCACCGACGATGACGGATCGTTCGGTGTTCTCAACAGCATGAACGACCGCTACGTTGCAACCATCAACACCTCGGATATCGAAGCCGGTACGAACGACGCGGGTCACTCGAACGGTCTCAACACCGGTGACTCGGTCACGCTCGAAATCACGAGTCGTACGGGTGGCACGACGCAGGTTATCCTGACGATGCCCCAGCAACTCGCCGGTAAGAACGCGGGCGACCCGATCGAACTCTAAGTTCGACGACGCCCTCGAATCGCCTTTCGACTCCAACTCATTTCTGGCAGAGATCAACCTGAGAGCGGCAGCACTATCCAAGCGAGAGCGCCAGTGCGTGGCCCTCATCACGCAGACATGGCTGTCGTTAGGAAACAGACGGCCGCAGAACGGGTGTGAAGATGCTCGAAGGGCCTCATAAGGATGGTTGTCGTCTCTCCCGATAATCACCGTGATACGATTATCGGTACGCAGATCAACCGTCCTTATCAGACTACTCTAAGTCGCCCTCGTCGCCGAACCACGGCGGCGACTCACCGACCATCGAGAAGCCAGCCGCTTGTTCGTATATCTGAATCCCGCCCTCGTTGATTTCGAGGGGGAACATCGAATTCTTGATCGACTGTTTCCGCATCTTCGCCACCCAGACGTACCGATTACTCGTCGCACCGGCGGGGCTCTGTATCAGGTAGATGTTCCCGTCGGTGAGGAAGTTCTCCAGTCCAATCTCCGTTTCGGGGAAGATAGCAGACTGTTCGGTAGTCAAAAGCGAGGTCAGGTCGCTATCTTTCAGGATGTCGATGAACTTGAGGAGGTACTGTCGTTGTTCCTTTTCGTCTTCGAAGAACAGTTGGAACATCGTTAGCGAGTCGAGGACAAGTCGGTCGTACGACGTGTCCTGGAGGTCGCCGAGGATCCGGTCGAGCGTCGAAGAGAAGTCGCCGTCACGAAGTAGCGTGCGCTTATCGTACACTTTGATCTTCCCTTCCTCGACGTACTCCGACCACCGGTCGAATCCGATGGACTCTGCCGCCTCTTGGATGTCGTCTTCGGCTTCCTCGAAGGTGAGGTAGATTCCTCCTTCGTCGTATTTGTCGACGCCGTTGTAGAGATACTGCAGACCGAGGATACTCTTCCCCGTACCGGGGTTGCCGCTGATGAGTACCGCGGCGTTCTTGACGATGCCGCCGTTTAGGATGGAGTCGAGGCCTTCGACTCCGGTTTTTACGAACTCTGGCATAGATGATGACCCTCCGTGTAGGCTATCGGTACGCTCATCAGTCTTCCAAGCGGATAATTCTTCTCACACGGTCTGAAGCGTTCGCAAAAGAGCAAACGGATCTGTCGTGATGCCATATCACGGCTGATAATTTGGTGGCAACATTCTTGTACTGATGACTGTACAATTGAGTCAATGCTACCTGTTTCCCCGACGTCGGAGTGCCCATCCGATCGGGAACCGACGGAACAGCGGTGTGAGGGCCGCGTTTCGTTGACCGGTGAGCGGGGCCGATCGGCCCACCCACAACGGAGGCGAGACGGATGGGAATGATGGATTGGATAGACGGGGAAGACGAAGAGACGCGGTCTGACGGTGAGGGGACCGGTCTTGCAACCGACGGCCTCGGATTCGACGAGGACCTCGACGACTTCGGAGACGACTTCGGAGACTTCGAAGACGACGACATGGAAGGCTTCGACGACGACGGCGGAGACTTCGGTGGAGGGGGCGGCGGGGACGTCGATCCCAACACCATCGCCGAACTGGAAGACCGCGTCTCCGACCTAGAGAACGAGGTCAGTGCCACGTCTTCCAGCGTCAACACCGTCCGCGAAGAGAACAAACAGATCGGAGAAACCGTCGAAGAACTCGACGATACCGTCCGCAAACTGCTCGACATCTACGAGATGGTCACTCGCGGAATCAACCCGTTCGTTGACGACGCCCGCGAGATGGGTGGGCTAGAAGGCGGCGGGTCGTTCGGTCTGTTCGACGCCGAAGAAGAAGAAGAGGAACATCTCGACCCCGATGTCGCGTCTGCGGACGCAGAGAGCTTCTTCGACGAAGACTTCGGTGAACTCGAAGAAGAGTCCGAAGAAGCGGAGTTGGCCGCCGAAGACGAACTCGCCGAGAACGAGCGGGAGGATCCCGCAGAGGAGATTCTCGGAGACGAGGAGCCGGTTGTCGAGGATGACGAAGAAGAGGCCAGCGGTGGGTCGAGCTTCGACGATCTGAAATCCGAGTACGAAGAGGAGGAGGGGTGGGACGAAGAAGACGAAGAAGAAGACGAAGAGGTCGATGATTCGCCTCTCGACACCGACGACTTAGCTGTCGAGGATGACGATATTCCGACAACAGAGGAACTCGTTGGCGAGGAAGATGCGGAGTCGGAAGAAGAAGAAGAAGAAGAAACGTTGGAGGAAGAACTCGAAGCAGGCGAACCGGACACCGAAGACGACGTGGAACTCACGGACGAACCAGTTGCAACGACCGAGACGGACGATACTGGTTCGTTCGAGTTTGCCGAAACGACCGCCGACCAGACATCCCAACAGACGGACGAAGCATCGGATGTCTACCTCGCGTCGTTACCTGCAAGCTACGTCGCGGAGTCAGTCGCGTTGGAATGGACTCGATTCCTCGTGTCTGTCGGTGGCGCAATCGGCGCTGCGCGTGCGCTCCGTCAGTACCGCGAACAAGAATGGATCTCGCGTACCGTCGAGAAACAGATGAACGCGCACGTTCGCAACGCCGCCGCCTCGACGACGGCAGAGGAACCACAAGACCTCCGCGTCGAACACCACAAAGAAAGCCTCACGTACGTCAGCCGACTCGCGGGCGACGTCGCCGAGGCGCGTCTGCTCGAAGAGCTGTCGCACCGAGGAGGGGGTCACCGTGGGCTTCGGCGTTAGTGGTTCCACGGCGATCATCTTCCTCGGCGTACTCATCGCTACGGGGACGCTGTACACCACTGTGTCGGACACGACAGAAATGCTCAACGACGCTGAGGACTCGAACAGCGAACACCTGCTCGAACGGCGCAACACGGGCATAAACGTCACGTCGGTCACCTACAGCAACAACAGCGGAACCTATCCGATGGACATCCGTGTCAAGAATACGGGAACGCTGACGCTGTCGGCCAACGACACATCGGTCCTCGTGAATAACGAGTATCAGCAGCCGAGCGGGTCCACGCGAACTGTCGATGGTACGTCGGGCACCGACATCTGGGCACCCAACGAGACGCTCCTGATCGAACTCACCGTAGACAACGAACCGAAACGGGTCAAGATAGTCACCGAAAACGGCGTCACTGACTCGAACTCGACGCTGGAGGAGGTCTAACCGATGGCAGACGTCTCCGCACCGACGCTCATCCTGTTCATCGCCAGCCTCGTTATCGCTGCAGGCGTTTCGGGCGTTCTTATCAACACGGTGACGGACATCAGTAGCGCCCTCGATGATCGGGGAGCGGACGTGTCGAAGAACATCCGTACCGACGTAGAAATTATCAGCGACTCCGAGTCGTCAGTGTACGACTCCGGTTCCGGGAACCTCACGCTGTACGTGAAGAACACCGGTACGCGAACCCTTCCGGCGACTGGACAGACGTTCGACGTCATCGTGAACGCACAGTACCGAACCAATGTCACGGTTACTGTCGCCGACGGCGACTCCCACTGGGGACCGCACGGCGTGGTCAAAGTCGTCATCGGCGACCTGTCGTTGGCTGATAACGAAGACCATCGCGTGAAACTCGTCGTTGACGGCGACGAAGAGACGTTCAGATTCAGGACGTAATCTATGAAATCAAATCAATTCTCACTCGGGTTACAACAGCACGACCGGTTGCAGAAAGAACTCGGTGGAGGGATCCCACGCGGGGCCATCGTCCTCATCGAAGGGGACTATGGTGCCGGAAAGAGTGTCCTCTCACAGCGGTTTACCTACGGGTTCAGTCAGGAGGATATCGTTACGTCCCTCATCTCCACGGAGTTGGGCGTCCGTGGCTTCCTCGACCAGATGCACTCGCTGGAGTACGATATGGTGAAGCCCTTGCTCAACGAGGAAGTGCTTTTCATCCCGGCCGAGATAGACGCCTCCGGCGCGCTAACCGGCGGAAACGCCTCCGAGCGAAAACAACTCCTCCGGCGACTCATGGAGGCCGAGACGCTGTGGGAGGCGGACGTGACCATCATCGACACGTTCGACGCCATCCTGCGTAACGACCCGCAGTTCGAAGCACTCGTTCGTCAGAACGAAGAGCGACAGGCCGCTCTCGAAATTATCTCGTTCTTCCGCGAGCTGACGACGAAGAACAAGACTATCATACTCACCGTTGACCCCTCCACTGTGGACGAGGACGCTATCGGACCGTTCCGGTCTATCGCGGACGTGTACCTTCAGTTGGAGATGGTCGAGGTCGGGAACGACGTGCGTCGGAACATCTTCGTGAAGCGCTTTGCGGGGATGGGCGAACAGGTCGGTGACCGAATCGGGTTCTCGGTCCGGTCGGGAATCGGCATCGTCATCGAAAGCAGGAGTGTTGCATAATGGCGACCGAACACGGCTCTGCGAAACTGTCCGACGACCTGAAACAGCACGCGATGCGCTGGGGGCACCTGCGCGATCACCTCAAGCGCTTCCGGCAGATAACCGGGGAGTTCCCGATGCTGGTCGAGGAAGCGTCGGGTGAGTACGAATCTCGCCGTCCGAACATCATCTACCACCTCGGCGGGCCAATCTACGCCCAAGTGTACGGCAACTTCGGGGAGACGACGAAGTACTACGCTATCGAACCGGAACTCGACGAGGAGGAACAGGAGGTATTCGATCAGGTGAAAGACAAACTGCTCGAACGTTCCGTATCGAAGCCCGCACCGGAGGGTGACGTGGAGTACGAGGACCGTATCGAGGAGTTGCTGGAGGAGATTGTCGTCCTCGAAGGCAAACAAACGGGCCGGGTCCACGAACTCATCCAACGGTTGGATATTGGGCCCATGCAGATCACAGAGGAGACCTACGAGAAGATACAGTACCGCTTGGTGCGCGACATCGTAGGTCTGGGGCCGCTCGAACCCATCATGCGCGACCCGGCGAACGAGGACATTCACGTGATCGGTCCCCAACAGGTCGACGTGGACCACGGTGTCTACGGTCTGTTGGAGACGACAGTCGAGTTCGGCTCGAAAGACCAGTTCGACAACTGGCTTCGGAATATGGGTGAACGCATCGGTGACCCCGTTTCCGACGCACACCCCATCGTGGACTCGACGCTCCCGGACGGGTCGCGTATCAACATCATCTACTCCGACGACGTGTCGCTGAAAGGGTCGAGCCTCACCATCCGTCAGGGCGATGACGTTCCGCTGTCGATATTCCAGATTACGAAGTGGGGGACGCTCTCGCCGGAGTTGTGCGGCTACCTCTGGATGGCGTTAGAGAACGAGCGGACCATCTTCGTTGTTGGCGAGACGGCATCTGGGAAGACGACGACGCTCAACGCGATCCTCTCGTTTATCCCGCAAGACTCGAAGATTTACACCGCAGAGGACACCGCGGAGGTGCTGCCGCCGCACGATACGTGGCAGCAACTCCTCACGCGCGAAGGCCGCGGTGCGGACTCTGAGGTTGACATGTTCGACCTCGTTGCGGCCGCGCTGCGTTCGCGCCCCGACTACATCATCGTGGGGGAGGTTCGTGGTGAAGAGGGTCGGATGGCGTTCCAGGCAGCACAGACCGGTCACCCGGTGATGCTGACGTTCCACGCATCCGACATCGTCTCGATGATTCAACGTTTCACTGGCGACCCGATCAATGTCCCCGAGACGTTCATGTCGAACTGTGACATTGCGCTGTTCCAAAACCGGGTCAAACGGGGCAACGATACGCTCCGCCGCGTGACCAGCGTGCAGGAGATCGAAGGCTACTCGAAGGAGATGGGCGGCGTCGTCACGCGCGAGGCGTTCTACTGGGACCCCGTCGATGACGAAATCGTGTTCCAGGGACGGAACAACTCCTTCATCATGGAGGAGAAGATCGCGACCCTCCTCGGGTACGACGACACGCGGAAGATCTACGATGACGTTGAGTACCGTGCTGAAATCGTCCGCCGCGCCATCCAAGAGAACATCACTGGCTACCACGAAGTGAACGAACTCATCGAGGACTTCCAACGGGACGGCGCGGAGGGCCTCCCGTTCGATATGGCGAGGTTGTAACGATGTCCGAGGCGAGTACCGGAGAAGAGTTCGGAACGCAGACGAAGCAAGTCAGAGCGTTCCTTGACTCCGTACTGGAGTCGTACGAACGGATGCCGATGCCCATCAGACGCTACGGTCTGGTGGTGTTGCTCCCTGCGGTGGTGTTCTTCATAGCATCGCTCGCCGGTGCGATTGCGCTTCCGTTGCCGTTACTCGTCCGTATCCCGATCTTCCTTTTAGGCGCGCTCATGCTCATTGGCGCGGTGTTGTACCCGCGTCTCCTCGTCGAAGAGCAACGCCGAGGGTTAGAGAACCAACTGCATCTCCTCATCACCCACATGACTGTCCTCTCGACGACGAACATCGACCGGGTGTCGGTGTTCAGACAACTGGGGAAAGAAGAGGAGTACGGCGAACTCGCCATCGAGATGCGCCGCATCACCGAACTGGTTGATACGTGGAACCAGTCGCTTGACGACGCCTGTGAGCGTCGTGCCCGGCAGGTTCCATCGAAGCCGCTTGCAGACTTCCTCGACAGGCTCGCGTACTCGCTCAGCGCGGGGCAGGATATTGACGACTTCCTTCTCGGTGAGCAGAGCGCAATGGTCCAAAAGTACATCACCGTCTACGAGAGCGCACTCGGGAACCTCGAGGTCATGAAGGACCTCTACCTCTCGATGATTCTGTCGATGACGTTCGCAGTCATCAACGCAATCGTCCTGCCAATCCTCACTGGGACCGACGCAACGTTGACCATCGCCGCAGTCATCGTCCTGTTCGTCTTCGTCCAACTCGGGTTCTACTACGTCATCAAGACGATGTCGCCGTACGACCCGCTCTGGTACGTCCAAAGCGAATACCGGACGAAGGCCGACCGGCAGATAGACATCGCACTTTACGGTGCCGTTGCGCTCTCGTTCGTCTTGGTCGGCATCCTTGCCCTCGGAACGGCTGGATTCACCTCGATTGGACAGTCCGTGCAGTCGGTCATGCTCGATACGCCTATCCCGTTACTCATCGCCGCCCCTCTCACGCCCTTGGCGATTCCGGGAATCATCGCCCGGCGGCACGAGAACCGTATCAAAGAGCGTGACGAGGAGTACCCCGGATTTATCCGCGCGCTGGGTGCCTCCGAGAGTGCAAAGCAGAGTACGACGACCGCCGTCCTGAAGACGCTCCGGACGAAGGACTTCGGTGTCCTTTCTCGGGAGATCGACCGGTTGTACGTCCGCCTCAACATGCGGATCGGCCCGACTCGGTCGTGGTTCTTCTTCACCGCCGAAGCGAGTTCCTACCTCATTCAGAAGTTCAGTGAGATGTACAACATCGGCCGCCAGATGGGTGGGACGCCGAAGCAACTCGGCGAACTCATCTCAAGCAACATGAACGAGATTGTCAAACTTCGCCGTCAGCGTGAACAAGCGACGGTTACGCTTATCGGCGTCCTCTACGGTATCACGGCGTCAGCGTCGTTCGCGTTCTTCATCGGCCTGGAGGTCGTAGAGATTCTGGCCTCGTTCTCGACGAAGATGAACCTCGGACAGATGCAGTTCGGGCAACTCATTTACGCGGGCGTCTACGATATCCCGCTGATCGAATACTTACTCGCACTCATCATCCTCTTCAACGCGCTGTTGTCGTCGTTGATGATTCGGATGGTTGACGGCGGACACAAGGCGAACGCCTACCTCCACTTCGTGGTGCTCGTATGGATCGGCTGTGCGAGTGCCGTCGCCACCTCATCGCTCGCAGGAGCACTGATTAGCGTATGACGGATGATAGTGACTCTAAGCCTGGTGTATCGAACTCGAATGCCCGCTGCTCACCCACCGATACTGGTGGTGGTCAGGACAGAGTGCTCCGCACTGATGGGGGAACAGGAGGCTCGCCAGCCGAGGAAACTGCCCCAACGAGTGCAGAGAGCGAAGAGCTGCTCGAAGCGTACCGGCAGAAGAAACGAGAGGAGGAGGAACCGGAGACTGAGGCCGAGAAGAAGCGGCGACTTCGCAAATCGAAGAACGGCGAATCCATTATCGTCGATTTCGTGGCGAACTTCGTCGCCGGTGGAGACGCGACCTTCGACCCGGTGAAAGGCCGCGTCCTGATGAGCGAGCACCGGCTCATTCTCGTCACGTCGAAGGCAAAGACGGTCGTCCCCGTCACCTCCATCTTCGACATTGCCGTCGGACAGGTCCCGCCGGAAGTAGAGGAGTTCTTCGACTACACCGTGATGGTCGGTTATATCGTCGGTAACCGGCGTCGGACGACGGTCATCGGGGGCGATCGGGAGACCATCGAGAAGTTCTCGCTGTTACTGTTCCGCGCGGCGCTGAACGGATCGACGACGCTCGTCAAACATCCCGCCAAAGTCGGTGGGCGAGTCATGGACACGCCGAAGCGAGAAACTGGCCTGCACCTCGATTACGAGTCAGTCGTCTTCCCCGGCAACGACGTTCTCGGAGAGAGCGATGAGCCGTTCGAGATCGACCTCGCGTCAGTCATCTTCTTCGAGGTCATCGAACGAACGATTGACGACGAAAAGCGACTCGTCCTCTCGGTTCAGCACGTCGAAAACGGACAGACCGTCACCACCGAGATTTCGATGGGGTCGCGTCGGAAGATGAACATCCTCGGACGTTACCTCCGCCTGATCTACCACTGGATCAAAAGCGACGTGCGCGACGTGGAAATCGAAGAGGAAACGCTGGAAGTACTCGTTGGCCTGTACTCGACCGGCCCGGAGATCGATATCGCATCGCTGCTCGACCTTGAGGAGGACGAACTCGAACACCGCCTCGCCGAACTGTTCGACGACGACCTCATCACAGACGAGGAGTTACCGTGTGATCTCACGCCGCAAGGCCGCTTCGTCGTCAACGAAGAGATTGAGGATGTCAACGTCTAGATCGGGGATCAGCATTGCTTGACTACGCGCGCGATTGCATGCTGACTTCGGTTGGTATTGCTGTCGCCTGCTCCCGGCTGTTCTAACTGTTCTCGTCTCTGTTCTGGCCGTTCGCTATCGCGGAGAGTCGCAAGCACGTACGTCTCTTTCCGTCAGGCTGGCGCGTCTCAAACTCGGACGACGGAGCGTTGTCACTCGGTTTCTCGGAGAAGCAATCGTCAGGGTCGGTCAGACGCGTTCGCGCCGACCCGTCGTCACATGTTCGCGCCTTGATCGTCGATAGCGTCAGCAGCGATAGACCGGCCACGGGCGTTGAGTTCGACTTCGTGGCGGATGCGTACCTCATCAAGGACGTTGTGGTCGATGAGTCGGACGAACAGCTCTTCGACTTCGTCTACGTCGATGCCGAGGAACGCGGGGATATCGAACGGAGAGACACCGGAGTATAGCGCCATCAACACCTGTTTGTCCTGTTGTGACAGTTCGAGTGCTGTCTCGGACTGCTCTTCGCCGATTTGGAACAACGACTTGAGGATGTTCACGGGACGCTCTGGGCCGGAGACGTACGTCTGGAGACTCGTCCCCTCGTCGTCGGAGTGCTCGACTTCGATGACTTCTCGAGATTCGTCGCGGACAGTCCGCCGACCCATCTCGATGTCACCGATGTCGTCCAACTGGACGTTGACGAACGATCCGTTGACCGTCGCAATGCTGACTGCGTCCTCTTCGACTTTCAGTCGCGCGCCCTCCCACTCGGTGTTCTGAACGACGCCACCCTCGACTGCCGGGTGACGGACGAGAAACCGCGTCGAGTTGAGCAACGCTCCGTACAGTTCGAGTTCGAACTCCTCGAAATCCGCGGGCGCGACGAGAACCACGTCTTCGCCGTCGTTGTAGTGGAGTGCGAGGTAGTCGGAAACAGTTGCGATGCGCTGGTTCACGTCGAACCGGCCACCGAGTTGCTCTATCGACGAGAGTGGAAAGGTCCGCTTACCGCCAGTACCAGCGAGGACGAGACGCTGGTTCGAAAGGAGGATGCGCCCGTTCGCCCAATTTGCATCGTTTAGATTCCGCCCTCCACGCTTGACTTGGAGGAACCGTCCGTTCGTGTCTGCGACCTTTTTCTCGCCAGCTTTCATCGTGTTATTTCACGGATTCGAGTTTGCCGCGTTCCGGTAGATTCTAAGTCGTTTCTCGACCGGATCGAACCGGTCGCGGCACGACGGCGGAATCGTCTCCGTCATCCCGATAGTGAGATAGCCGTCCGGCGTGAGTGCCGATCCGAGCGTATCGAATATTGCCTGTTTAGCTTCACTGTTGATGTAAATAAACAGGTTTCGACACACCACGAGGTCGAACGTGTCCGGCGGACGTTCTTGAACGAGGTCATGCTTTCGAAACGACACGAGGGATTTAACCTCGTCGGTCACGCGGTAGATGTCGCCATCGCGTTCGACGTACCGATTGTTCTGAGAGAGCGGTTCGAGTTGCTCTTCAATGTCGTTCGTCTCCGAGGCGTGATACTCGCCCGCGCGTGCGGCGCGGATGATCTCAGGCTTGATGTCCGTTCCCAGTATCTTCACCTTGTTCGGGTCGATTCGGTCGTCGTCGTGTGCCAGCATCGCCATCGAGTATGCCTCGCGGCCGTCCGAACAGGCCGCGCTCCAGATGTTGACGCGCCCGTCGGAAGCGATGTCAGCGATAACTTCTCTGAGGGCGTCCCATACCTCGGGGTTGCGGAAGAAGCTGGTGACGTTAACGCTGAGCGCGTTCAACAACGCCGTCTGTTCTTCTTCGTCGCCGTCGAGCAGCGACTGATATTCGTCGTAGCTCTCGACGCCGCGTCGTCGCATCCGTGCAGAGATTCGCCGGTCAAGGTACGCGTCGTTGTACGAACTCGTCGCAAACGATAACGACGATTCCACGTAGTCGAGCAGTTCTCGGAACGTCGGATCCGACGACGAGTCAGTTCGCGCCATCAGTCCGCCGCCTCCTCGACTTCACCCGAGTCCTCATTCGATGGCGGCGTCCACTCGCGCATCGCCTGTTTTCCGCCCTCAGGGAGTTCCAGCGTACTCACATCGAGGATAGGGATAACGTTCCCGTCACCGATGACCGCCGTACCGGACAGCCCGTTGGTCCCGCTGAGCGGCCCTTGCAGCGGCGTGACAACGACTTCCTCCTGTCGGGTGACGTGATCGCAGTGGAGTGCGACCTGTCTGTCGGCCGGGCGGATGCGTACGATCATCCCGCTGTCGCGTTCGTCGATGTCCACGTCGAGAGCGTCGCGGAGACGAATGAGCGGGAAGATGTCGTCCTCGTGGACAACGACCTCCGCACCGTTGACCGTCTGGACCGCTTGCCGACGGGAAATCTCGTCGATGTACTTGATGGGAACGCCGAACTCGCGTTCGCCGACGCGGACGAACAGCACCTTGATGATGGCGACGGAGACGGGAAGTCGGATCGTAAACACCGACCCCTCGCCGGGGGTACTCGACACGCCTACGGAGCCATCGAGCGCTTCGACAGTGGTTTTCACCACGTCCATGCCGACACCGCGGCCGCTCACGTCCGTAATCTCGTCGTTGGTCGAGAGACCGGGGTGGAAGACGTACTCGTACACCTCCTCATCCGGCAGTTCGTTCAGTTCGTCGCGCGTTGCCAGTCCCTCGGAGACGACTTTGTCGCGGAGAGCGTCCGCGTTGATACCACTGCCGTCGTCGGAGACCGTGATAACCACCGTGTCGTGTTCGCGCCGTGCGGCGAGTTCGACGGTCCCGGTTCGGGACTTCCCGTTTGCCTCACGTTCGTCGGGCAGCTCGATGCCGTGGTCTACGGCGTTCCGTAGAACGTGCATCAGCGGGTCGGATATCTCGTCGAGGATGGTCCGGTCGAGTTCGATATCCTCGCCTTCGACCTTGAAACGGACGCGCTTGTCCTGTTCGCGCGCGATGTCGCGGACCATGCGCGGGAACTTGTCGAACACCTTCTTCAACGGGATGAGACGCATGTCCATCACCGTGTTCTGGAGGTTCGTCGAGATCTTGTCCAACTCGTCCAGCGTATCGAGTCCGCTCGTCATGTCGGCCTCTCCCTCCATCGCCTGCCGGAGTTTGATACGGCTGGTAACCAGTTGCTCGACGAGTTCGTGGAGTTCGTCGAGTTGGCCGACGTCAACGCGAACGGACTTGACCGCGGAGATGGACCGGTCTTTCTCCTTTTTGTCCGACTTCTTCGACTCCTTTTTGTCACCGTCGCTCCCGCTGTCGTCACTGCCACCGTCGTCGCTAGCGTCGTCTCCGTCGTCGGTATCGTCGGAGTCGTCTGTATCGCTCGCCTCGGCGGTGTCTCCGTTGGCCGTCTCCTCGCTTGCGGCGGCCGACGAATCGGCTCCAGCGGATGCGCCGTCGGAGGTGCCGGCTGTCGTCTCGTCGGCGGACGAGTCGTCCACGCCGTCAGCGTCCGTCTCGTTTCCGTCCGCTGATTCGGAGTCGGAGTAAGCGGATTCGACGGCGGCGACGGCCGCTTCAGCCTCCGAGGGTTCGACCGCGCCGTCCTCACTCTCGTCGGTGTCGGCTGCGTCTTCGTCAGTGGATTCGGGATCCGACGCGGAGTCCGACGCAACAGCAGGTTCGGCCGCTTCGGGTTCGTCTGCGGGTTCGGTGCCCGTCCCGTCGGCGGTCTCGGCTACCGTGTCAGGGTCGAAATCGTCAGCGAGGATGGCGGAAACGTCGGTGAGTTCGGCGTGTTCGACTTTCCACTGGTCGGCCAGAAGCGGGCCGAGTTCCGACTCGGGCGTGCCGGCGATGAACAGGGTGAATCCGTCCTCGAACTCGCCATCTTCGATGCTGTCGATGTCCGGTGACGACCCCACTACGTCGAGGTCGTCCGGGAGACCGCCAAGGAACAGGCCCGCGTCCACGCCCTTCATCTCTCCCGCGTCAAGTTCGATAGCGGCGTGGTAGAGGAGTTCCGTGTCGGCCAGTTCGTCGCTGTCGGGGTCTACCGTCTCTGCGGCGACGGCGAGGGCGTCGTCTCCCTGCGAAGACGTGTCCTCAGTCGTCGCCGGCTCCTCGTTTCCCGCTGCGTCCCCCTCTCCTTCGGCGGCAGCGCGAATCTCCTCGACGAGATCCGACGGGTCGCTCTTGGACTCGCCGTGTTCTTCGATGTCGTGGAGAATGTCCAGAATCTCGTCCATCCCGTCGAAGATGAGGTCCATTCGGTCGGGCGTCACCTCCAGTCGCTCGTGGCGGATCTCGTCCAGCAGGTCTTCGACGGCGTGTGCGACCGTCGCGGCGTTGTCGAAGCCCATCGCACCGAAGTTGCCCTTCAGCGTGTGGGCCTGCCGGAAGATGTCGTCGATGGCCTCCGTATCGTCGGGGTTCGCCTCCAGTTCGAGCAGTGAATTGTTCAGTTGGGTGATGCTCTCTTCGGATTCGGTAATGAATGCTTGGTATAGTTCCTCGTCCATGGTTCAGTCCTCCGTTAGTCCGTCCAGAATACTCGATGCGACTTTCTCCGCGGGGGCAACGACCTCGATGCACCCCGTTTCGATTGCCCGCATCGGCATCCCGAAAATCGCTGACGTTGCTTCGTCCTGTGCGACCGTGTGTCCGCCCGCCTCGTGGATTCGGCCCATGCCGTCCACGCCGTCGCGTCCCATCCCGGTGAGGAGAGCGCCAGCCAACGGCCCATCGACGGTCTCGACGGCCGATGCCATCGTGAGATCGATAGCCGGCTTGACGCCGTGAACCGGTTTGGTATCCGTCAGTTTCAGCGTGAGTTGGCCTCTGCGATCTCGGTCAACAACGAGATGTGACCCGCCGGGCGCGACGCGCGCCTCGCCAGCGCCGATTTTCTCACCGTCGGTCGCCTCCTGGACGTTGTACGCCGACCGCGTGTCGAGGCGGTCGGCAAACCGACGAGTGAACCCTTCCGGCATGTGTTGGACGACGAGAATGCGGAGGTTCGCGTCCGCTGGTAACTCGCCGAGAACTTCTTCGACGACGTTCGGGCCGCCCGTGGACGCGCCGATGACGAGCGTCGATACGTCGGGGAACGACCGCTTGAGTCGTGATTCCGGAGACACCGGCGAGGTTGTCTGTTCACGCTCGCGGCTCCGGTCGGTTTGCGTCGTCGCTGTCTCCGTCTGACTGTCGCGCGAGGGCGCAGTAGTGACGTTACCCTTGGTTCGCTCGGTCGCCGAGAGGTCCACTGCGGCAGCGGACTGGACCTTCTCGACGAGTTCGCGCTTGACGCTCGGCATCGAGGAGGTTACTTCCCCACCCGGTTTCGTGACGAAATCGACGGCACCCTTATCGAGCGCCTCGAACGTCACGTCGGCGTCGTCTTCGGCGTGTGCAGAGAGCATCAACACCGGCGTCGGACAGTCCTCCATGATGGCTTCGACCGCCTCGATGCCGTTCATCTCGGGCATCTCGATGTCCATCGTCACGACGTCCGGAGCGTGTTCTGTGACAGTTTCGACAGCTGCAGCCCCGTCAGACGCCTCTGCGACTACGTCGATACCCCCGTCTTCGAGGAGGGTGCGAATGAGTGTCCGCATGAATCGTGAGTCGTCAACGATGACAGCACGCGTGGTGCCGTCTGCCGTGTTCGACCCCGATGCGGTGCTCACTGTGACCCGCCCCGAAGACATCCCTCTCGAATTGTTCGCCGCACGCGCCCGGCGTGCGAAGAACGGTACCGCAGTCCGGCGAACGGCCGGCGTCCGGACAGTACCGTTCTGACTGCTTTCTGACCGCTCATCTATGACTATTCTTCCTGAGTAGGGGTCTTAAACGCTCCCCGGCGAGAATCACGGCTGATAATCGGGTACGTACCTTTATGCACGATTTGACGCGAGAATTCTGATAAGCCGGTGACGCTCGTGCGTCACGGGAGATACACCATGTCGCAGGAACCACAAACTGCTGCCGTACCCAACACGGACGAGTCCGACGAGGAGTCCGTTCGAGAGATACAAGTACTGGAGTTCAAACTCGGGGACGAGACGTACTGCGTCGATATCGAATACGTCTCCGAAATCGTGGACAAAGGTTCGTTGACTGCCGTCCCGAACGCCCCCGACTACGTCGATGGCGTGATGGACCTGCGCGGTCGAACCACGTCCATCGTTAACCCGAAGGCGTTGTTGAACGTCGATGCCGCCGACGGCGAGTCCAAGCGTATCGTCATCTTCGATTCGAACAAGTTCGAAGACGACGCCGCTATCGGGTGGCTCGTAGACGAAGTGTACCAAGTCGTCCGCGTCTCGATGGACGAAATCGAGGAACCCCCGTTAGAGAAAGACGACTCCATCGAGGGCGTCATCAAGCGCGATGGCGAACTCGTCATCTGGATCTCGCCGGTTAACGCCGTCGCTGAGAACTGAGCGGAGAGAACGGGAACGGCCTCAGTCACTTCGCTCGACTGCACCGGCGAACACGGAGACACCGATAAATTCGGTGTCACCACATCCGTGGGTCGTTAGACGCCACCACGCCCGTGAATCGCTAGATACCGCGTGATGCCTGCCGTTCGCGAACGGCCGCTGCGGCAGTGATGTCGCTGCCGTCACGAGTCGCAGGGGTACCGCGTCCATTTCCGCGAACGCGTCCGAGAAAGGTGTCGATTTACTAACTCTAACTGGGCGACAACGAGGGATATTTGTGCGTCGGAACGGACCCGAACGACGAACATGGACGGCGATATCTCATGAGTCAGTCCGACGATTCCTTCGTGGAGTACGGTATCGAAGACGAACCACCGCTCGGAACCTCTCTTCTTCTCGGCGTACAACATTATCTCACGATGGTCGGCGCGAATATCGCCGTCCCGCTCATCCTCGCGGGCGCACTCGGCATGCCCGACAGTATCGTTCCGCGATTTGTCGGGACGTTCTTCGTCGTTTCCGGCATCGCCACGTTGGCGCAGACGACGTTCGGGAATCGCTATCCCATCGTCCAAGGCGCACCGTTCTCGATGCTCGCACCTGCGCTTGCCGTCGTCGGCGTCGTCACCGCGTCCAACCCGGCCGGGCCGGAGTGGCAGGCGGCGCTCCTCCAGTTACAGGGGGCAATCGTCGCCGCCGCGGTGATCGAAGTCGCCGTCGGCTACTTCGGTCTTCTCGGCAAACTCCGCTCGTTCCTCTCCCCGGTTGTCATCGCTCCGACTATTGCGCTCATCGGTCTCTCGCTGTTCAACACGCCACAGGTCACTGCCGCAGACGGTAACATCTCACTCCTCGCGTTGACTCTCGTCCTCATCGTCATCTTCTCGCAGTACATCGACACCGCCCACCGCGTGTTCCAACTGTTCCCCGTCCTTCTCGGAATCGTCGCCGCCTACCTCGTTGCGGCCGCTCTCTCGATAACGGGAGTCTACGCTCCCGGAGCGCCCGGCTACGTTGACCTCGAATCGGTTCTCGCCGCCCCCGCCTTCATGCCGATTTATCCCCTCCAGTGGGGCTTTGCAGGCGGTCCGAACACGTTCACCGTCGGTCTTCCACTCGTCGGCGATATGGCGTTCGGGATCCCGCAGTTCAGTTCGTCGTTCATCATCGGCATGCTCGCGGGCGTCTGCGCGTCGATGATCGAAAGTCTCGGAGACTACCACGCCGTCGCGCGACTGTCCGGTATCGGCGCGCCCTCGGAGAAGCGTATCAACCACGGCATCGGCATGGAAGGTGTCATGAACATCTTCTCGGGACTCATGGGTGGTTCGGGTTCGACTTCCTACTCCGAGAACATCGGCGCAATCGGGCTGACGGGCGTCGCCTCGCGGTACGTCGTCCAAGTCGGTGCGGCCGTCATGTTGGTCGTCGGTTTCGTCGGTTACTTCGGCCAACTCGTCGCCACCATCCCCGACCCCATCGTCGGCGGTCTCTACATCGCCATGTTCGGGCAGATCGTCGCCGTCGGTCTCTCGAATCTGAAGTACGTCGATTTAGACTCCTCGCGGAACATCTTCATCGTCGGCGTCACCCTGTTCGTCGGACTCGCCGTCCCCACGTACATGGGTAACGTCGGGTCCGCGAAAGCGCTTCAAGACGGGATGCAGAGCGTCGCCTTCCTCGGTCCCGTCCTTGGAACGCAAGTCGTCTCTCACACCGTCTACGTCATCGGTTCGACGGGCATGGCCGTCGGCGGTCTGTTCGCGTTCATTCTCGACAACACGATAGAGGGAACCCGAGAAGAACGCGGCCTGAACGAGTGGGAAGATGCGGCCGAGTCGGACGAAGACTTCGCGTCTGCGTACGACAGATTCGTCAGCGACCGCGGAACGAAAGGAGATTAAGTACCCGAACGTTTCAATTAGGTGTGCCTAAACTTCGAAGTGTTTTTGTATTGTTTAGGTAAGCCTAAAGCATGCGACGAACTCGACGAGATTTACTCAAAGCTAGTGCGCTCGCAGCGGCGACCGCCACCTTCGCTGGCTGTAATACGCAATCCGATGGATCTGCCGAGACGGAAGCAGAGACCGCTGGCACGGGAACAGACGCCGAAACCGAATCGGCCGAGACCGAAACGTCGGTGTCCGTCGATGCCGCCGTTGCCGTCGCGGCGGAGTGGAACGCGTACCGCGCCCGACTGTACGACGCGCTCGCACTCGGCGTTGCCGGGAAGACGACCGCCGGTGCCGGAGTCGCACAGCAGACGTTCAAACGTTTCGAGGGTGCGTCCGGGGAGTGGGGGGCACACGAACAACTCGAAGCGACGAACGAGTCGAACTACGAGTCGTTCGAGGAACACCTCGGCGGTCTCCGGTCTGCGCTCTCCGAGGGGTCCATTGACGAAGCCCGGAGCATGGCATCGCAGGCCGACCAGAACCTCCTCGCAGCACAGCGCGGGCGCGTCGATGGTCCAGTCATCGACGCACTCTCGATTGCGCTGTACGGCGTCCGCACCCGCGACGTGGCGATGCTCGCCGCCGCAGACTCGACCGAAGCGGCGGCGACAGTTGGCGAGTCCGTCCTCGAAGACTTCGAGAACGCGTCCGTTCACGATGCGGTCGAGGAAGCAAGCAGCGAACTGTACGAAGCGTTCGAGGGGGGCCTGAAGTCGGCCGTCTCCGCCGCCGAAAAGGACGACGCCGAAGCCGCGAAGACGCAGGCCGAGAAGGCCTTCGGTGCCGCTCTTTCGGCGGGATACGAACTCGCGCCGGAGAAAGTGGCCGGTGTGGCCGAACTCGCTGCGCTTCAGTCGGTCGGCTTCGACGCCGCCGCGGTCGCCAATTTGAGCGGCCCCGGAACCGAGTACGCCCACGCCGCTTCCCTGACGCGCTACCGCGCTCGCGTCTACGACGTCGACTGGTTGGCCGCTCGTGGTGAGTCCGACGCGGCGGAGAAGATGGCAAAGGACGTGTTCGCCGACTTCGAGGGTGCTCGCGCGCACGAGGCACTCGAAGAAGCCGACCACGACGCCTACGAGTCCTTCGAGGGTGGTCTCTCGGACCTCCGGAAAGCCATCAAAAACGGCGACGCCGAGGCGAGAGCGTCCGCCGTCGAGTCGATCGATGCGGCGCTTCTGGCGGGCATCGAAGCGCTCGTCGGCGGCGAGGCGAGCGCCGTCCTCGAATCCGCGTTCTTCCGCGCTCGCTTCGCCGACGCGAACGAACGCTACCAGCGCGGCGAGAACGATGTCGCAGCCGAAATCGCCCAACATCTGTTCGAGCGCTTCGAGGTGAACGAAGCGGGCTTCCACGAGACGGTCGAAGAGACGAGCGAGGATATCTACCACCGCTTCGAGGAGGAACACCTCTCGGCGCTCATCACGGCCTACAAGAACGGCGACGACGAGGCCGTAACCAAGCACCACGAGGGCGTCCTTTCGACGCTCGTTGAGTTCGAGTCGATGATCGGAACCGCGTACTCGGCCCCCGCCGAGAGCGCGTTCATGGCCGCCCGCGCCTTCGACGCCGCGGCGCTTGCTACACTCGGCCAATCCGACCGCGCCGCGTCCGTCATCAAGTCGGCGTTCACCGCCTTCGAGAAGGACACTGGCGGGTTCCACGAGTCGCTTGAACACGCCGACCACGACCTGTACGAGTCGTTCGAGTCCGAACTGTCGGCCGTTCGCTCGGCGGCGAACGACGGCGGCGACGTGTTCGCTGCCGCGACGGCGTACGAAACGAAAGCGGTCGATGCGATCTACGCCGTCGTTGCGAGCGGGTCCGGTGAACTCTCCGGCGTTGCCGCGGGCATCGTGCAGGCGGCCTTCCAATACTTCGAGGGCGCAACGGTCCACGAACTGCTCGAAGAGGCTGACAAAGGCGCTTACGAGACGTTCGAGGCCAAAATCAGAGACTTGAAGAACGCGCTCGAATCCGGTTCCGAGGTCACGGTTGCGCTGAACGCGTACGCCGACGCGACGACGACCGCCCAGTTCGCCGTCGCCGGTGCTATCGAGAACGCTCCCGCCGGATCCAGCGGGTCCGGTGAAGCGGAGACCGAGAGCGGCGAGACTGAGTACACGGGCGGACCGAACATCGTTCCGGCAGACGAGGCCGACGCCGACCACGTCGTGAAAGCGAAAGCGGCCGCGTTCAAGCCGAGCGAACTCACCGTCTCCGTCGGCGACACGGTCGCCTTCGAGTGGGCTGCGGGCGACGCACACAACGTCGTCGCGCGCGAGGAGAAACTGCCCGACGGAGCCACGTACTGGGCCTCCGGCGGGTTTGACTCCGAAAAGGCAACACAAGAGGGATGGGACAACGGTAAAGGCGCCCTGACGGAAGGAACCGCGTACGTTCACACGTTCGAGACGGCCGGCGAACACCCCTACTACTGCATCCCGCACGAGGCCGCAGGCATGGAAGGGACAATCGTCGTCGAGGAGTAACGCGGACGCCCGCTCTGATTTCGCACAGCGTTGACGGGTCCTGCCGTCTCCGAGGTCATGACGGACCTCGAACTGCCGGCAATCGACACCGCGAAGATGTACGAGAACGAGGCGGAAGTCGGCGCGTCATCGATCCCGATTCGGCCCCGTGGCACTGAGTTAGCGCCGCTCGTCGTCGTCGGCTGTTTCCGATGCCGTACCTGGTCGCATCTGCTCTCCCCTGGAGTGACGCGCTTCAACACCCGCGCGGCCGAGTACGACGAGGACAATGTAGCCGACTGCACCGACGGCGAACAACAGCACCGGGATCGAGAACGGTCCGTACGCTCGAACGAATCCGTCAATGAACTCGGCAACGACCGTCTGGAGCAGTGCGGCCATACGCCCGATTGGAACGCCCGCGAGTTACCCCTTCGGGTCACGTCCGCTCTGTCACCGCGTGGTGACGGCCTCAGTCGGTGTCGCCCGGTCTCTCTGCTTCCACCCGAGTAGTCTCGTCCGCTCTAACGTGCCCGTCGTCTCGCACTGAGACAACGCTACCAGCATCCGGTTCGGATGCGGCCGTCGAGAACGTTACGTCGCGTTTCGGATACGGAATCTCTATCTCGGCGTCGGTCACTGCCATATAGAGCGCGCGGTTCAGTTCGTGTTGGGCGCGGCGGCGACGCGTCGGTGCAGCAACCCAGCAGAGCAGTTCGTACTCCAGTGCGGAGCTACCGAACCGGCGGAATCGCATGCGCGGTTTCGGTGAATCGAGGACCAACGACTCCGCTTCGGCGACCTCGATAGCGAGTGCTTCGAAGTCATCTACATCCGTTCCGTAGGCGACGCCGAGAGGAACCCGGATACGCCGTCGTCGCTGGGGCGCGGACTCGTTCGTAATCTTCGCCGCATTGAGGACGGAGTTCGGCACGGTTACCATCAGTTCGTCGCGGGTGAGTAGCGTCGTCGAGCGGATACCGACCTTCACGACCGATCCGGAGGTGCCGTCGTCGAGGACGATGCAGTCGCCCAGTTTGTACGTGTCGTCGAAGTACAGTGCAATACCGCCGAAGAAGTTGGCGACGGTGTCTTTGGCGGCGAACCCGACCGCAATCCCCGCAACGCCCGCCGCCCCGAGCAGTGGCGTTATCTCGATTTCCCACAGCCAAAGCAGAGTGGCTGCACCGCCGAGAAGGACGACGAGCGTCCAGACGTTCGAGAAGACGGGCGCGAAGTCGAACCGCCCGCCTCGGTCGTTCACTTCCTCAACCAACCGGTTCACGACACGGTTAGCCGCGTACGCCCAGACGAGGACGATAAGCGAGAGCGAGGGACGACCGAAAAAGTTCCGCAGCAGTTGGGCGGAGAACACCGTCGAATCCCTGACCGCAGGGACCTGGGTGAGCAGCAACACACCCGTGAGCGCCGCGGTAACAACCAAGGGGAGGCGCAACTCCGAGAAAACGATATCGTCGTACGTGCTATCGGTGTGAACGACGTATCGTCGCGCCGCACGGAGAACAACGAACTCCAACGCGACGGCGGCGAGAAGAGAGACAAGGAGGAGACCGACGGTGGCCTCGATAGCTGAGAGACCCGCCAACGCGTCGGTGAGTGGGGCGAACATGAACAAGACAGGTCGTGTCGGAAGATAACGGTTTCCCGCCCCGCCGTCGATTCGGACCAATCGGTTTTTCGGCGTTCCGCTGGGAGACGAAGATATGTTCCGTCAGGGCCACTACGGCGTTTCGCTCATCGTCTTTGCGCCCGTCGGCTTCGCCCTCATCCACCTCGGTCGCCCGGACCTCGCGTTCGTCGTCGGTGTGGTGATGCTCTGGTTGGCGATGCTGCCGGACGTAGACCATCGGATTCCCGGAATCCCGCATCGCGGTCCGACGCACTCGCTGGCGTTTGCCGGCCTCGTCGGCGGCGTCTTCGCTCTCGTCGGGCAGGGATTGGTGTTGGCGGGCGTCGATGACATCGGACTCGCCGCCATCGCAGACGGGAGCGTCGTTGTCTTCGGGTTTCTCGTCGGCTTTCTCACCGTGTTCGCGCACCTCCTCGGCGACGCTCTCACCCCTGCGGGTGTGAACTTCCTGTGGCCGCTCTCGGGCTACGAGTACACGATTTCGGCGTGGCGCGCGGACAACAAACTCGCCAACTACGGCTTGTTCGGCGTCGGTATCTTCGCCGTCGCCGCCGCGCTCTATCTTGCGGTCACGCTGTAATTGGCAGTGGGGCGTCAGACGTTACGGACACTGACGACCGGAACCGGCGAGGTTCGAATGGTCTTCTCGGCGACGCTCCCGAGAAGGATCCGGTCTACCGCTCGTTTGCCCGTCGTCCCCATCACGACTGCGTCCGCCTCGTTTTCCGCCACGCAGTCGAGAATCATCTCGTGCGGCGACCCGCGCTCGACGTGACGGACCACATCCACATCGCGCGATTCCGCCGACGAAGCAACGTTCTCTACTGCCTCGTTTGCCGCTTTCTCACCTTCGGCCTCCGAGACTGCAGAGCGGACATCGAAGCCGAGGAGCGAGTCGTCTACGGCGGAGAGAACGTGAATTGTCGCATCGAGCGCGGCCGCCACGTCGATTGCGTGTTCTGCGGCGTGCGTCGCCGCCGGACTGCCGTCTGTCGGGACAACAATGCGCTCGTAGGGGAACGCCAGCGCTCTGTCGGTCCCGGTACGGGCAGTGAGGACCGGTTGCTCGCAGAGACGGACGACTTTCTCAGTGACGCTTCCGAGTAACTGGCGCGACAGCCCTTGCCGACCCCGCGTCGGCATGACAACCACGTCGTAGTCGTACCGGTCTGCGTACTCGACAATCGTCGGCACCGGATCGCCCTGCACTACGTCCGTCGAGTACTCCACGCCCAACGAATCGAGCACTTCTCCGGCCTCATCGACTATCTCGCTGCCTTCCTGTTCGAGTGCGTCAACCACGTCGTTTTCGACGACCGTAACGCTGTCGCGGGCCGTATCTGCGACGAACAGCAGTTGGACGCTCCCGCCGGTCCACTGCGCTATCTCGCCCGCGTGATACAGCACTTCGTTCGCACCGGTGCTACCGTCCACTGGGAGGAGGATGCGTTCGTACATACTGGTACGACGAGCGACTGGGGTTAATCGCTTTCCCACAGTCTTGGTTTTCGAGACGACTTGTGCGCGGAGCAGTCCTTAAGCATCGACCAGGATATTCGAATCCATGGTCGAACTAGACGACGACGCGATGACGCGATTCCCCGTTCCGGACGAAGACGAACTGCCCGCTGATCTGCGAGAGCGAATCGAGGAGGAGACAGAACGCTCGGGCTTTACGCCGAACGTCTTCGCGGCGTTTGCGTACAAGCCGAGTCACTTCCGCGCCTTCTTCGACTACCACGACGCTCTCGTAGACGACACCGCACTCGACAGAGAGGAAGTAGAGATGATCGTCGTCGCCGTCTCGGGCGTCAATCACTGTTACTACTGCAACGTCGCCCACGGCGCACTCGTCCGCATCTACGCGAAGGACCCGACGCTTGCAGACCAACTTGTCGCCAACTACCGGCAGGCGGACATCTCCGAAAAGCGGATGGCGATGCTCGACGTCGCCGTGAAACTCACCGAGTCGCCGCGCGAAGTCACCGAAGACGACTTAGACCGACTCGCCGAGGTGGGGTATTCCGAGGAAGCGATGTGGGACATTGCCTCGGTGACGGCCTTTTTCAATCTCTCGAACCGCATGGCGATGTTCGCGGACATGCGACCGAATGACGAGTTCCATTCACTTGGACGTACACAGAATGTAGACAGCGATAAGTGATAGGAGATTGAACGGTGGTGTATGGCAAGGCCGCAAATACACCTCCGAGTCAGCGAGGACCAGAAGAATCGCTGGCAAACGTACGTCGAAGAAAACGGAGAGTACGACACCCTTACCGACTTGATTCGTACGTCGGTCGAACGGGAGATTAGCGACGTAACCACAACCCAAGGCGGGGGTAACGCCGATAGTGGACGGTTAGACACCCTTGACGAAAGAACAGACAAGATACTGTCACGGCTTAGCACGATAGAAGGGGCGTTGGGAGACGCGCTTGAAGCCATGCATACCGCGGGGGTAGAGGTTGATGACACTACTGCCTCATTGTGGAACAAACTACCCGAAGGAGGTGACAATGCACAGACGGTTGAGGAAATGATGGAACACAATGAGGCGATGGGCGAGAGGGGATTAGCAAAATACCGAATCCGACTGGAACAACTTTTCAACAGCACTAACGCGGTGAAACGGACGTACATACGCCGAGAAAACGACGGAACGGAATACGAGTTGCAACACCCCGCTTACTACAAAGATGTCTGAAATAGATACCTTCCAGCAACATGTTTCGGTAAAACAGACTGAGGGGACAGCAAACCGATATGCCTCTGCTATCCGTCGATACCGAGACTGGCTTGACGAGAGAGGAGTTGAATTCGGTGACGCAAACCAAGACGACGTTGAGAGTCATCTCCTTGATTTAGCAGACGAGGATTACGCTAAAGGGTCGCTGAAGATAGCGAGGGCAGGGATAGCTAAGTTCTATGACGAAATGTACGACTACAACCCTGTTGAGGATGTCTCAATAGGGTCGTGGACAGCGGTCAAGAAGGGTAGTAAGAAATCTCAGTCCTTGCGGGATGACGTACACTACCTCACTCCTGATGAGGTGCAACAGTTAGTCGATAACGTCCATTCCCCGCCGAAACTCCGCAACGAACTGATTATCAAGATGCTATTCCAAACGGGGATGCGAAGAGGGGAGTTGTGTAAGGTGAAACTCCATGACGTTAACCGCGAGGAACGGTCGATTCGGATTCATGCTGATAAGACACACAGCAACCGTACGGTCTACTACCAACCCTCGCTATCTACCCCGCTGAATATCTGGATTGACGCCGAACGCAACGGGGTGCTGACAGCGGATGATTCGCCGCACCTATTCCCGACGCAGAAGGCGGAACACATCAAGCCAAACTCGGTTAGCCGAATCGTCCGAGAGGCGGCAGAGGAGGCGGGGATTCAAGAAGTGATGTACCACGATAAAGGCGGTCGACCCAAGCGGAAAATCACGGGACATACGCTCCGTCATTCGTTCGCCGTAGCCGCATTGAAGAACGGTATGGACGTACGGACGTTGCAGAAACTCATGGGGCATGCCGACATCGAAACGACACAAATGTATCTTGACCTTGCTGACGACGATGTGAAAACCAAGGCGCGGCAGTTCGGCCCCTCGCTCGAATCGTAGCCGCCGATATTTTGGTGGATTCTCTGGCAAAAAATTTCAAATAAAATCGCTATACGGTGGTGGATTCGTATATACTGGATAGAACATCGATACGTCGCGGGCGTTTTTCCACCACTACCCCGCTGAAATGGGTCCTTTAAGTAGTATTCTAATTAATGCGGAGGGAGGGTATGCCCCGTCTGTCGATTTGTGGTTATTTATTCACGATATATTGATAGTCAATTCTACCCACTTTGTGTTATTCGGATAAAGGGAAGTGCATACGGCGGATTCGATAACTCAGCCGCATATGAGATAACCGATACACATACGATTCGGTTGAGGCGTCTCTGAGAGGCGTCAGAATCGGCACAGATTCTTGGCGAAAATCATCGTCTGAGAAGAGAAATCGCTGAGAAACAAATCTGAGGCGATTGAGCGGAATTGATTACTCAGAGGAATGATTGGTTCGATTCTATGCGCCCTAATCATCGTCAGAATCGGTTTCTGGTTCGACCAAGAGGGAATCATTGTCCAGAATCAGCAAATCGAATCTGAGGCAAATTGAGGCGGCTGGCGTCAGCGTGCGGTTGCGGTCCCCGAGGATGCGGTTGCGGTCCCCGACGCCGTTGACGGTCGCCGTTACGAGAGGCAAGCGATTGAACGAACGTCTGGAGATGGAACGAACATCGATGGCGGTTGGTCGGTCCCTTCCCGAGTCTGAGGCGGTGTCTGAGGGGAGGAAACCGACCGGCAACGTTCGTAAAGGAGGGGTGGATACGTTCGTAGAGTACCTATCAGTTCGTTAGTGGCAATACGAACGTAGTGTAA
The DNA here is from genome assembly GCF_000172995.2 of Halogeometricum borinquense DSM 11551. Taxonomy (GTDB): domain Archaea; phylum Halobacteriota; class Halobacteria; order Halobacteriales; family Haloferacaceae; genus Halogeometricum; species Halogeometricum borinquense. Next base: position 1,917,719 of record NC_014729.1, on the reverse strand, counting down.
TTACGAACGTATTCTAATACACTATAGTAATATCGCGCACGCGAGAGAACACCCCGTGATTCTCTCAAAACCCCCTAATATCAAATTTCGGCACCACAGATGCCGATAAATGTTCCTTTCCTCGTACGAGACATGACCATATCAACGTATATTCGGATGCTTTCGGATATTTGTCGGGTTCGCATAACCGCTGGCACCCATTGACGGTGGGATAATCAGCGTATCTTACCAATCCTCGTATCGCCTCAGAGGGGATAATGAGAGACGCTGATGTAAGAACGACAGAAACGCGGTCAATCGCTGTTATCAGCGTCGTTAGAGGGGCAGTGCCGTGATAGTAGCTCAATGGTGGAACCTGCACAACGTATTAGATGAAGCAATGGCACGAAGCAAGAGTATCAAAGTTCACGACTATGAGAAAGACCTTCTCGATGAAGTGAACGACGAGCGGTTTGGCGGAGAATTGGCATACGGTCAAATAATTCAGTACGCGGTCAACGAGGCGTACGGCATCGACGTTCCGATTGTGGCTAACGACGATACGGGGGTGACGTTCTGATGAACGCTGTTGGTGTCAATCGACTCCTGAGCCAAGGTGATACGATTCGATTCGGTCAACTCGAATCTAAGCACCTTGAGGCGGCACGTTCAAGGGTCAATCTCACCGCTATCGACGTTGACGCCGCGAATCAGACGGAGTATGTCATCCAAAGGAAAAACGTCCGTGATGGAGAGGACGTATCGCTAAATGACAACGCGGTCGTTCTCGGTACGGCGGTTGCTGACAGCCCTACCTATACGCCGAAACTCTGGTTCGCCGTTCCTACTTCCGCATATGGGAGTGATTCGGAATGACCGAGGATTTCCAGATGGATGAACGAGAGGACTCCCGTCTCCTCACCGTCGACGTTGCGGAGTTGAACGCCAAGGAGATAGTCAACGGGCTTCTTGAGGAAGGCGGGTTCAACGCCCAAGAAGTCAAGAATGCGATTGAAGAACTGGAACGTGAGGAAGAGGACGAGAACGAGGGTCGCCGTCACTTCCCGCGGGGGTACAAGGGGGGTTCGGAATGACGTTCAACCCCTTTGCCGAAGGGTGGGACCGTGACGGAGATGCCGCCGAAGACCGTCCCGATGCAGTTAACGAATGGTTTGAGCCAGACGAAGAAGTAGGGTACGAGGTTGGTCTACCCCTTGCCTCTGTGGACTATGATGAGTACCCCGAGAAAGACGAACTGTACGACGCTGAATCGGGAGACATTATCCGTGAGATAGCCGCACACCCCTTGACTAACGGTGCGATAGACGTGGCGGCGGAACTTGGCGTTAGCGAAGAGACCGCGGCAAGGGTGCTTGGCATCCATGACGCGGAGCAACGGGGTACCCACGGTGGTACCCCTACCGTCGAAAAAACGGTTGACGGTATCACCCTCCCCCATCCCGATGATGCTGACGGCATCGTCGTTCGCCGCGACCAATTCAAGGGTGCCCCTCACGACAACGGACGGATTCTCGAATATCTGTATATCAGGTGTGGTCTTGGCGTCAGCGAGATTGAGGAGGTGCTGGATATAGCGGAGAACGACGCCGTCGACGGTCGCCGTATGCTGGCGAGGCACCGTCTGATTGAGGAAGAGTACGAACCGCATCCCCTCAATCGGAGCGGTCCCATCCAAGCGGGTAGCTTCTAACAACCTCTTTCTTCATCCCCATGTTTCAGAGTAACACTCCATAGCCGTAGCTATCTGGTATTTGTGACATGGGAGTGTGCGGGGATAGGGGAGCAACCCCGTCCCGCATGACTAAGCGATGGACGAAAGGACAGTCCCGTAATGCCAGCATCATCTCCGTCCCGTTAACGAAGGTAGGAGGCGCTCCTCTCCCGCCTCATACTATCCGTAGTTAGGGTTCTGTGTGGAAAGTCGAATCTATTTCATACCTGATATAATTCTCTGGGCTTCGTCAATAGCATCTAACACATTCGTGATGTCACTTCGATTGTAGACAAGTGACCTATTCGGATGCATGACATGGTTTCGAATATCTATGATTTTTCTGAGACTATCTATATCATCTTTTGCTTCAAAACCGCATGCTTCCACAAAGTGAGGATTTGAACTCCTCAGTATTTCCATAATATCTCTAAGGGTCGTATATTCTGCAATATGAACATCTCTTCCGCTCATGCGTTCTTTTTTCCAGCGTCCAACGTTACTATCTCCAATTTTAGTTATTAGCTCTCTCGAATCTGGATACTCGTTTTCAATTCTCGTTGCTAATTGGGAGGTCAACTCAGCAAAAACACTATACAGCATCTCTTTCATCATCCTGTCATTTATATCAGACAATGTGATAATCTGATATGGGTTTCCGACAGGAACTTCGCTTTTCGCAATTTCTGGATATTCTTCTCTAAGTTCTTGTTCAGTAAATACACTAAATGGTTCGTCAATTCGGTCTTCATAATATTCCTCGACCTTCTCTTTTTTGAGGTACTCGTCCTGAGGTGTTCCAATACTATGAGGTAATACAAATTCACCAGCGTCAGTCACAATGTAATAGGAGCCAATCCTACGGTCAATCAGTAGAAAGGGCTTATTTTGAATCAACCTCAATACGTCCATTAAGTGTGTTTCTTCATGAATTATTTGTTCCTCATCTAATTTCATCATGGTGTCATTTTCTAAGTTGTAAAATTTATTTTCTGAAGGTATTGGTATGTGTGTATAGCCCAAATCTCTGTATCGGGAGAGGTTCTCCGAGTAACTATCAATAGTCTCTACTTCTGCTTCTGATGCAATCCATGCCGCGATATGCAAGTGGTTTTCAATATCCATGATTGGAGTTGGTTGTTCACCTACATTAATCAAGGTAAATGAAGCACATTCTCGGGGATGTTGACGCTGTGTATCTATTTTAAATTAGAACGATAAGTTCCACACGCTCGGGCGCGACTCCGGGGAGTAAATCCAAACGGAGTCAGAAACGCCGAGCCGTCGGGGACGGGATCAGAACACGCCGAACAGGAATCCAAGTCCCATCGAGATGAGGATAGCCGCGGAGATGGTCGGGAAGTGTTCAGCGACCGACTCGACGCGGTCTTCATAGCGGTAGTAACCCGCGACGAGCAGGAGCGTCAGCGAGACGATGCCGACGATGACAGTGAGCGCGTAGATGGTCATGAGTTCGAGACAGTAGTTCGATCCGGTACAGAGGAGGATAATCTCGAACTCCTCCTCGTGGGCGAACCCGAGGAGGAACGCGAACCACGCGATACTCCATAGACTCGTCTCCGCGGGATCCGACCCGAGACGGTGCGAGTGTGAGTGCCCGCCGACGAACGGCAGTGCAGACGTGAGACGTGCGAGGACGCCGTCTTCGTGGTGGTCGTGTCCGTGTTGGTCGTTGTGGTGGTCGTGGCTGTCATGGTGGCTGTGGTCGCCGTGTCCGTGTTGGTCGCTGTGACGACGCTCGTCGTCGTGATCTTCGGAATCGTGGTGACCGAGAACGAGGTTGTGATGTCCGTGGTCGTCGTGACTGTGGTGACTGTCGTGGTCGCTGTGGACATGGTGAACCCCGTGTTCACCGTGGTTATCGTCGTCGCTGTGAGCGTAGAACACGCCGTGTTCGTCGCGTCCGTGTTTACCGACGTGAACGTGGGTGGTGTCGTGTTCGCCGTGGTGGCTGTGGCCGTCGTGTTCGCCGTGGTGGCTGTGGCCGTCGTGTTCGCCGTGGTGGCTGTGGCCGCCGTGTTCGCCATGGTGGCTGTGGCCGTCGTGTTCGCCGTGGCCATCGTGGCGACCGCCATCGTGATGGTCGGTGTGGGTGTCGTGGTCATCATGCTCGCCGTGGTCGTGGCTATCGTCGCCACCGTGGTGATGACCACCACCGCGAAGTTCGTACAGTCCAAGAAGGATCAGCAGAACGCCCGCAATCTGCGAAATCCACGGCAGTTGCGTCAGATTGAAGTAGGACTTCGCGGCGAAGAAGACGACGACCATGGCGATACTACTCACGAGATGACCGATGCCGAGGATGGTCCCCGCGGCGGCCCCGTACAGCCACTTGTTCCCCTTTTCCATCGCGTACGTGGCGGCGATAGGCCACCCGTGACCCGGTTCGACGCCGTGAACAAAGCCGAGTGCGACCGCGCCGCCGATCAACCCCCACAGATCGCTGACCATACGAATAGGTCCTCACCACTGCGTATAACGCCTGTTAAGACCGATATGGGGGTTCCGTAATAATCTACGTCGCTATCGAATTATGGGTTGATGGGACAGAGAAGCGGCGGTTGGTGAATGCGACGTTTCTTAGGCGTCCTTCGCGGAGAGGCCACCATGCGAACGAGTCTGAACGTGCCGGACGACGTTCTCGCGGAGTTCGACGCGGTGTGGCAGGCCGAAGGCCTCGACTCCCGGTCCCGCGCGATTCGGGAAGCGATGCTAGAGTACGTTGAATCGCACACGCGACTGGAGGAGGCCGAGGGCAACATCGCGGCCGTCGTCGCGTTCGACTACGAGCACGAGGCCGTAATTCAGGAACTACACACGGTCCAGCACGACTTCGAGGGCGTCATCGAGGCGACGAGTCACACTCACCACGGCGACTGGTGTTTCGAGGTGGCGTTCTGCGACGGTCCCGCCGAACGTGTCCGCCGACTCGTCTACCGACTGCGAGACTTCGACGCGGTACGTCGCGTCTCCGTCCTTTCGTTGACGGCAGCCGCGACGACAACGGATCACTGACTGTCGTGCTGACGGACCGACGGCGGAAACCTTATCAGGGTGGTCACCCTCAATCCACCCGCAATGGCGAAAGGTACGGTTGCGTTCTTTAACGACACCGGCGGTTACGGATTTATCGAAAGCGAAGACTCTGACGAAGACGTTTTCTTCCACATGGAAGACGTCGGCGGCCCGGACCTCGAGGAAGGTCAGGAAGTGGAGTTTGATATCGAGCAGGCCGACAAGGGCCCGCGCGCGAAGAACCTTCAGCGCCTGTAAAGAACGCAACACGACAGCGGTACTGCGGTCGGCGGTCACGTCGATTCTCACCACGATTCTGCGGTATTTTATCCATCCTGAGCGGCAGGTTTGGCGGTACTGCGTGCTGTCACACATCGTCTCGTGTTGTCGCGCCTCACCGCGGCAGTCGAAGCAGTGATACCGCTCTCCGAGAGAGCACTCTGTGATGACGGCACCCACGGTTGCGTTCGTCTGCGTACAGAACGCGGGTCGAAGCCAGATGGCAACGGCGTTCGCAGAACAGGAAACGGCCGACAGAGACCTCGACGTGAACGTCGTTACCGGTGGCACGCGCCCCGCAGACCACGTTCACGAGAACGTCGTAGAGACGATGTACGATGTGGGATTCGACCTCTCGGACCGCACGCCGCGAGAGGTGACGTTCGAGGAGATTTCCGGGTCCGACTACGTGATCACGATGGGCTGTTCCGCCGAAGATGTGTGTCCGGCCGGATGGGGCGGCGAGAACCGCGACTGGGGACTCGATGACCCACACGGGCAGGACGCCGAGACGACTGCTGAGATTCGTGACGAGATACAGCGCCGTGTCGCCGCCTTTTTCGACGAGTTAGAAGCCGAACAGTAGTTGCGGTGCGCCGTACCGGCGCTCACAGATCGCCGCGAGCGCCCTTCTCTCGGATCTCCGCCGCGCGGGCGCGAATCGCCGCCCACTCCTCGTCGTCTTTGGTATCGACGTGTGAGTACAGTCAGTAACCGGACACTCACCGCCGACTGCCGGGTTGTGGGTCAACGTGCGCGGGTTCCATCAGGTCCTCGAACCGCCGGTCGTTCAACCACTCGATGAGGTGAACTAACTGCTCCGTTGCGGCCTCGAACAACCGCTCACCCGTCTCTGGGGTCGCATCCGTCTGGTCGCCGAAGACGCCGTTTTCGGAGTTTTCGATGGCGTCATAGAACGTGCGAGCGCCGTGTTTCATGTACCGATCCGAGTCATCGAGATCGACGAGTCCGCCGTCACGCGCGTCTTCGAGTCGGTCCTCGCGGACGAGTTCGGGTGCGATGTGCATGATCATCGCCGTCTCCTTCGGACCGCCGTGCGGCCCGTTGTGTTCGAACACCTCGTTGACGAGGTCCGGGATGGACTCGTCCCACATCCACTCGATGGCGTACATCGTGCCGTCGTCGCGGAGTCGCCGACCGACCTCGCGGAGATGTTGAGCATTGCCGCCGTGGGCGTTCACGTACACGACGCGGTCGATACCGTGGTACGCGAGGTTGCGCGTCATCGACTCCACGTAGTCGCGGAACTGCGGGGCGTCAACCCACATCGTTCCGTGGAACTGCCGGTGGTGCGGACTGACCCCGACGTTCACTGTCGGCGTACAGAGTACGTCTGTCCGATCTGCGGCCTCACGAGCCAGTGCCTCGGCAATGAGGTGGTCAGTTGCGAGCGGGAGATGCGGGCCGTGCTGTTCCGTCGAACCGAGCGGAACAACTGCGAGTGACTCTGCGGCGACGTAGTCTCCGAGTTCGGGCCACGTCCGGTCTGCGACGTACATTTACTCGGTAGAATCGGTGTCAGAGCGTAAGAAAGTACGTGAGGCGTCAGTTGTCGTCTTACTGCCCAAACAGTTCCTCCTCTCTGCTCCGGAGTTCGATACGGCGAATCTTCCCCGAAGATGTCTTCGGCAGTTCATCGACGAACTCCACCCGACGGGGGTATTTGTACGGGGCCGTCTCCTCTTTCATGAACTCCTGAATCTCGTTCGTCAACTCCTCGGAACCGTCGTATCCCTCGGTCAGGACGACGTACGCTTTCACCACGTCGCCGCGTTCCTCGTGGGGCGACCCGACGGCGGCCGCCTCCGCGACGGCCTCGTGGGAGACAAGCGCGTCTTCGACCTCGAACGGGCCGATGCGGTAGCCCGCGGAGATGATGATGTCGTCGGCGCGGCCCTCGAAGAAGAAAAAGCCGTCCTCGTCGCGTGAGGCCAAATCTCCCGTCCGGTAGTAGTCGCCGTAGAACGTCTCCTCGTCCAAGTCCTCGCGTTCGTAGTAGCCGTCGAAGATACCCGGGCAGTTCACGGGGACGGCTATCTCACCGATTTCGCCCGGGGGGAGTTCTGTCTCGTCCTCGTCGATTATGGTCGTCCCGAGACCGGGCGTCGGCTTGCCCATGCTCCCCGGTTTGACCTCGATGCCGGGATAGTTCGTCACGAGGGCCACGGTCTCCGTCTGTCCGTACCCGTCGCGCGGCGTGACGCCGAAGGCGGACTCGATGGCCTCGATGGGTTCACGGTTCAGCGGCTCACCTGCCGAGAGGGCGGCGCGCAAGTCGATGTCGTACTCTGAGAGGTCGGCCTGCGAGAACATCCGGTACTGCGTCGGGACGGCGCACAGGCGTGTAACGCCCTCTTCCGCCATGATCGAGAGGAACGTTTCCGGGTCGAACTCGCCGTCGTAGAGCAACTGCGTCGCGCCCGTCGTAATTCCGACGCCGACCGGACTCCAGAACCATTTGGCCCACCCTGTGCCCGTCGTCGCCCAGAGAAGTTCGTCGTCCAAATCGGCGGGTTCTGCCGTCTCACCGGGCGGTACCTCGCCCTCGGCGGTGACACCCCACCAGTACGGCGCGTTCACGAGTTCGAAACATCGCATCCACCGGTGGCGGTGCATCACTGGCTTTGGCTGTCCCGTCGTTCCGGACGTGTAGTTGATAGACATCGGATCCGAGGATGCGAGTTCGGGACCGTCGTGAGTCGCCTCCCTGCCATCGACGAGCGAACTGAACGACTGCCAGCCCTGTGGGGCACCGCCGAGGCTGATGAAGCGTTCGAGGGGCGTCTCTTCACGCACCTCGTCTACCATCTCGACGAGGCTCTCGTGAGCGACGACGGTGGACGCCTCGCAGTCGTTCGCTCGGTAGGCGATATCCTTCGGCTTCAGCATCGACGAACACGGGACGAGAATCGCACCGCGCTTCAGCGCACCGAGTTGGATGGCGAACACGTCCGGGTGTCGCGGGACGAGATGCATCACGCGGTCACCCTTGCCGACACCCATCTCCGCGAGGGCGTTGGCAAAGCGGTTCATATCGTCGCGCAGGTCGGCGTACGTTCGTTCGTCGCGCACTCCGTCCGCGCCACGGAAGCGGACTGCGACCCGGTCGCCGAACGAGTCGGCGTGCGACGTAACAACCTCAGGAAGGTTGTAATCCGCCGGGATGTCCCATTCGAACTCGCTGACGGCGTCGTCGTATGATAGTACCATGCACACACCATCGCAAACGTTGTGAATAATAATTTGGGTCAGTGGTTCGGTATGTCTATACGGTTCCACGGCAACGTCGAACTAATGCCCTCCGTGAAGCTATTCGGGTCGATTCACGCCGACCGCCGGTCGAAAGTCCGGCGCGAGTTGGCGTCGTTCGCCTCGGATGCGGACGCTCTCTTCGTGGAGTACCCAACGGAACCGTACGACGCACGGGAGTACGTCGAGCTGTTCATTCGCGCTCCACTCGTCACGCTCGGATTCCTTCTGACAGCGGTGATGCAGAAGCCCCTCTACGCGCTGTTCAACCGCGATGCCTATCCCGCCGAGGTGTTGGCGGCACGTCGCCTCGGTGCGGAACGAGACTGCCCCGTCGTCGCCGTAGACGAACATTACCGCGGAATCGTAGACGCGGTCGGACCCGGGCAACGGGCGATTGAATGGGGAATTCTCGTCGGCGCACTCGTACTAGCACCGTTCGCCGTCGGGGGGACGGTTGGCTCGATTGCGCTTGCGTTCTCCGTCAGCAACGCCTCGTACCGGGTACACAGGCTGTTCTGGGGTGTCGTTTCCGTCGCGGTTACCGCCGTGGTTGGGTGGTTCTGGTTTTTCGAGTCCGATTCGCTCGTGGTGTCGGGGTTCATACTCCTGCTCGCCCTCGTGTTCGCGTGGCAGATGCGGGCTACAATCGGCCGACGAAACGAGTTCATGCTGGACCGCATCGCCGCGGAGTGTGACGAACACGGCTACGAGAACGTCTGTTTGACGACTGGCTACGCGCACGTGTTCGGTCTCGGTGCAACGGCGTCAGACTACGGTCTTGACGTGGCCGCGACATACATCCCATCGTGGCTTCGTGGCGGCCGAACTGTCGAGGGTGCGTACGGACGTAACCGGGACGAAACGGTCGCGTTCGATGCGGACAAACCTGTGTTCGGACGGCGGATCGCCGCGCTCGTCGTTGACTGGATGGTGTTGATTCCGGTGATCGCTGTCGGGACGACCGTTGGTATTCTCGTCGTCGGAATCAGCATAGAACTCGCAGGGGCCGACTTCAGTTCGTTGGCCGACTGGCAGGTCGTCGCGCTCCTGCTCGGCAGTGCGTTCCTCGCGGACATGGCCTACTGGACTGCATTGGAGTCGAGATACGGCAAGACGGTCGGCAAGCGACTGGTTGGCTTAGTCGTCGTTGACGCCGACGACAGATACCCCGGCGTTCGCACTGCCTTGCGACGGAACATCCTCAGGCCGGTCGATTGGCTCCCGTTCTACGTCGTCGGCGGTCTCGTTGCGCTAGTCACGAAACGCGGGCAACGACTCGGTGATCTCGTAGCCAATACGCGCGTTGTGGTCGCCGACGCCGACGATACTGCGTAGTCAGCCCTTCTCTCTGACTTCCGTGAAAAAACACTGCGCCGAGGAGTGACTGCCGTCCCTCGGTCGGCTCCTACAGTATCGGTACCGCGGCGGTGCGAGCCATCTCCCCGTGCCGCCTTCCCCGACCCATGTTCTATGGTAGCACTTCGGAACTCCCGCTTACGACTATACGGTTACCAGATAAAAATCCATGTTACCGATTACCTATACCTGAGAGAACACCCACTCCCAAAGGCGGCCGTCCCCACCGCCTCGCATGGTTTTTTCGTCCGCGCAGTGGTGTCTACGGATGACATGGAGTATACGACGCTCGGTGACACCGGAATGGAGGTGTCCAGAATCTGTCTCGGCTGTATGAGTTTCGGGACGAGCGACTGGCGCGAGTGGGTAGTAGACGAGGAGGCGGGCAAGGAGTTAGTGGACAGGGCTATCGAACTCGGAATCAACTTCTTCGATACGGCGAATATGTACTCCGAGGGCGAGTCTGAGCGCATCCTCGGGGAGGCGTTGGAAGGCCGCCGCGACGAGGCGGTGGTGGCGACGAAGTTGTACTTCCAGATGGACGACTCAGATCCGAACTCCGGCGGCCTCTCGCGGAAGGCAATCGAACAGGAGTTGGACAACTCGCTCGACAGACTGGGGATGGACACCGTTGATCTCCTACAGATCCACCGCTGGGATTACGATACGCCCATCGAGACGACACTCCGAGCGTTGGACGATGCAGTTCGCCGCGAGAAAGTTCGGTATCTCGGCGCGTCGTCGATGTGGGCACACCAGTTCGCGGAGGCCCTCCATACCTCGGACCGACTCGGCTTCGACCGGTTCGTTACGATGCAGAACCACTACAATCTTCTCTACCGCGAGGAGGAGCGCGAGATGCTTCCGCTCTGCGAGAAGGAGAACGTCGGCGTCATTCCGTGGTCACCGCTCGCCCGCGGGTGGGTCGCTCGTCCGCACCAGGAAGCACGTTCGACCGAACGGGGCGAAACTGACGAACTCGCCCACGGGCATCCGTATCTCGAAGGCGGCGGCCGAGAGATAAACGAGCGCGTGCAGCAACTCGCAGACGAGAAGGGCGTGAAGATGGCACAAATCGGCCTCGCGTGGTTATTCCACAAAGACTGGGTGGACGCCCCCATCGTCGGAACGACGAGTATCGAACACCTCGAAGACGCCGTGGAGGCGCTCGATATCTCACTGTCCGATTCCGACATCGACTACCTCGAAGAACCGTACGAACCCGTCCGCGTCTCTGGGCACGACTGAGTTGGCGGCCCTCATCGCCGAACGCGACAGTCCTGCGTCAGTCTCTCACTGACCCGACGATTCCCTTGCCAAAGCCTCCAGACGAGAGTCGCCAGACCGAACGCGCGGCGACGAGGGCGATGGCGACTTCTGAGAGGCCGACAACGAGGAAGGCGGTGAGAAAGTCGGCTGTCGAGGTGGTGAATCCTCCGACGACGAATCCCGTGAGAAAGCCGAGACTGCCGAAGACGTTGAAGCCGCCCAGAGCCGCGCCTCGTTCGTCCGGATCCGCGATGTCGGTGACGAGCGCCATCGTCGAGGGCGAAACGAGCGCACCGAAGACGCCGACGAGAATCATCGACACGATGGCGAGCGGGAGCGTCGGTGCGACACCGACGACGATGATGGTGAGACCGAACCCGATGGACCCGACGATGACGGGGACGAACCGGCCGACCCGATCCGAGAGGACGCCGAGCGGATACTGGAGTACTGCAAACGGGAAGAAAAACGCGAACAGCGCGAGTCCCGCCCCGAACGCGTCGAGACCGAACGAACGGAAGTAGAAGACACCGACCAGCGAGAAGAATCCCGCCGTCATCCGGTCGATAAAGCCGAAGGCGTACGGAATCCCGAGTTCAGGGCGTTCACGGAGACGGCCGAGCGCAGCGCCGAGGCGGACACGGACGCCGTCTGGTGTTCGGTCCGGAACGGTGGCGACGATGACCGCCGCGACGACGAGGAGCGTCGCCGCCCCGTACAGTGGATAAAGCGGATCGGCGTCAGCGAGTCGGCCGCCGACGACAGAGCCGAGTGCCGCACCGAGACCGATAGCGATACCCGCTGCACCCATATTCTTCCCGTTCTCCGAGGAGAGGTCAGCAAGTGCCGTCATCGACAGCGAGAACGCCCCGATAGTCATGGTGCCACCGAGGGCGCGAATGCCGAGAACAGCAGTGAAGGAGACGCCGAGAGCGGGGACGGCGGCGAGGACGAGGTAGCCGAGGGCACCGCCGAGTGCCCCCGTGACGATGAGCGACCGCCGTCTCCCGAGGGCATCGCTTGCGGCACCCCAAACACCTGCGAACGTGACGAAAGCGGCGAACTCAGCGACGAGGAACCACATCCCACTCTGCACGTCGCCCGTGCCGCCGAGTTCGTGAACCAAGTCAGCGACGCCGGGATAGAGTAGCACCTGCGACACCAACACCGCCCACACTGCGAGGGCGAGTCGGCGTCGTTCCGTCCGTCTGTCCATACACTCCGGTGGTGTTTGCTGACAGAAAATCGCGTCGTTCGGCGGTCGGGGATGGTGTTCGAGACGGAGACCGCGACAGGGTTCGTTCGACCGCAAACAGGTGATTCGGGCTGCCGAACGGGCGGTCAGACGGTGCCCGTCACTCCGATGCGTTGCGGACGCGCCGGAGGTCCTCGATAAGTTTCTGTTCGTCGGGATTAGTCCCGCGGTACGCGCGTTCGACGTAGCCATCCCCGTTGACGAGGAGAACGACGCTCGTGTGTGCGAACATGTACGGCTTGTCTCCGTTCTCCTGCTTTTCGAAGAAGACGCCGAACGTCTCGTCAACGATACGCCGCGCCTCACTCTTCCCGTCCGGACGGAGGAAATGCCAGTTTCCGGCGTCCATATCGATGTTCATCTGCTTTGCCTCTTTCCGGAAGGCCTCGGCGTCGTCGCGCGCCGGGTCGAACGAAACCGGGTAGAACGACACCTCGTCGTCGTACCCCTCGTTGATCGAGTGCACCTGAACTTTGCGCAGGGAACTGATGAGAAGCGGACAGACTGTCATACAGTTGGTGAAAAAGAACGTGTGGAAGTGCGGCCCCTCGATGTCGCGCACGGAGACATCCTCGTCCGAGAGTGGTGCCGGAATCGTCACGTCGGGGACGCGCTGGCCCCACGCCGGATACGGCAGGTCCTCGCTCTCCAGTTGCTTGTCACGGTCCGGTTCGCTGAGGACGACGTTCGGGTTCGAGTCGCCGGATCCGAGCGGAGATCCGCCGAGACAACCTGCAAGACCAGCCGCGCCGGTCACCCCTGCCGCACGGAGAAAGGAGCGTCGATTCATTATCCGTAGTTACGGCTCAGCGGTCATGAACGGCGTGGTTCGTCGGCGGACTTCGAGCGGCACACAACGAGAGGCGCACCAGAACCCACTTCACCGCGAGTGACCTAGCCCAGTCCATGTTCGAGCGTGGTGCGTCTCGCCGGACGTTTCTGAAATCTGCCGTCGCGCTCGGCGGCGCGACAGCCCTCTCCGCTTGCATGTCTCGCAACGACGAGCCGATTCCGGCGGGGACGGACGACCCGTCATCGCTTCCGAAGCGACAGCACGCGTGGAACGAGTTCATCCGTACCGACGGACACGGGAACGTCGAACTACCGCGCCATCAGATCCTCCTCTATCTGAATCTCGACGGCGTCCCCAGCGAGTCAGACCGCAAGGCGGTCGAAGACGCGCTGACGACGCTGGACCGGGCGTACAAGCGGACTCACGAGGGACTGATCTACTCTATCGCCTACTCGCCACGGTACTTCTCCCGATTCGAGGAGTCACTGCCGGAGCATATCGATCTCCCCGAACCACGTTCGCTCTCGTCGTTCGAGACACCCAAGTTCGACCGGCAGGACGCGCTCGTCCATCTCGCGTCGGACCGCGCCGACGCGGTACTCGCCGCCGAAGAAGCCCTTCGCGGGAACCAGGACACGCTCAACTCGGTCGAAGTCGCGGCACCGCTGACCGACGTGTTCAGTGTCGCAGACCGGCGAACAGGATTCGTCGGACCGGGAATGCCCGCCGAACGACAGGATGGGCTGAAGGGGATTCCAACATCGAATCCGGTACCCGAGGAATCACCGTTGTTCATGGGATTCAAAGCTGGCTTTGCGGGCAATCAAGCGTCCGAAGCGTACGTGACGATTTCGGAGGGGCCGTTCGCGGGCGGAACGACGAAACACCTCGCCACCATTCGTCAGCGCCTCGATGACTGGTACGAAGAGCAAGACTTCGAAGAGCGCGTGATGGAGATGTTCTCGCCAGTTCACGCCGAACGCGGACTCGTCGAAGGCGTCGGCGAGAATCTCGGAGACGCCAGCGGACTCACACCGGAGATGATCGAAAACGTCCGCCAGCAAGCCGAGGAGTTCGGCCGTGCCGGTCACGCAGCGAAGGCCGCGCGCGCAAACCGCGACGACGAGGGCAACGTCCGACTGCTCAGACGCCACTTCGAATCGACCGACAACAGCGAGGCCAGTCTGCACTTCCCGAGCCTCCAACGCGGTATCTCGGCGTTCGAGGAGGTCCGCGAGGCGATGAACGGGTCGGATCTGACCGACATTCCGACGATCAGACAGCAGGTAAACAACGGCATTTTGGAGTACATCTTCGTCAAGCGCCGCGGCAACTTCCTCGTCCCGCCGCGGTCGCTGCGAGCGTTGCCCACGCCGACGGGCGACGTTCCCGGACTGGAATGACGCTTACTCCCCGTCGGCGGTCGCGTTTCGGTGGCGGTACAGGCTGGACCCGCGTCTGATGGCCCACCCGACCACGAACCCGATTGCTCCGATGATGACGCCTCTGGTTCCGAGGAAGATGTCCTGTCAGGAGATAAACACTATATCGCCGGTGATGGTGAAGACGCCGACGGCGTATGCGGCGAACGTGATACAAAAGAGTCCGATGACAAACGACCAGCGGCTGCGACTGCCGACCGGGTCTCATCCGAGAAGGAAACCGCGAAGCGTGGAGAGCATGGTTGACAGTTACTCCGGATTAAACTATACTCCCGCGGTATCGTGGAGACGAGAGTGCCCGCGGCGTCGGTATCCGAGACTCACCGCGTCGAATCACCTAAGGGGATGCTTGTCCTCTCCCCGGTCAGTTCTGTATGCAAGTAGCTCAGGTTATGAGTTCGCCCGTCGTGACCGTCACTCTCGATGCAACCCTGCGTGAGGCCGTCAGATCGATGTTGGAGCGTCGCGTCGGAAGCGTCGTCGTCCTCGATACCGGCCCAATCAGTATCGTTACTCGCTCAGATGCGCTCTGGGGGACCTACCAAGATGGGGGCTCGCTCGCTGATATCGCGGTAACTGACGTGATGAGTCGTGATCTCGTGATGACGACAGAACAGACGAGCATCACCACTGCACTCGACACGATGAAACAGCACGAAGTCAAGAAACTCCCCGTTAGGGACGGAATGGAACTCGTCGGTATTATCACGATGACCGACATCGCAGAACACCACCCAGAAGTCGTTCACGAGGTTCGCAACCGCATCTCACGAAAAGGCGACTGGTCTGACTGACACCGTCTCGGTGGTTGCCGCTCGGAGTCGCCGTGGCCTCACACCCATCCCAGGAACTGCAACGAGATGACAACCTGCCACAGCCCGGCGAGAACCATCACGACGCCTGCGATACGCTGTACCGACCCGATGTACTTCGACAGGTCGCGGAACGCATAGCTTCCGAGTGCTCCTAACACCGTCACCGCTGCGAGTGGGGCGGCGACAGAAAGCGCGTACGCGAGGAGGACGATGGCCGCCTTTCCCGTAGATAGCGTGAGCGATTGCGTGACGACGCCGACGAAGACGGGAACGACGCACCCGGCGGCGGCGAGAGCGTAGACGCCGCCGAAGACGGCAAACCCGCCGACGGACGAACGCCGCTCGGGTAGTTGCATGTGGAGTGTCGGCGCATGACCCAGTGCGAACAGCGCACCGAGGACGATGAGTGCGACGCCAATAATTGGCTCAAGGAGTGTGAGGTGTGAGACGACGGCTGTTCCGGCAGTGAACAGGACTCCGGCGACAGTGACGAGGACAACAAGTGCGCCAATCGCTGCGGCAGTGCCGCGGACGATGGCGCCCCCAGTATCCGAATCGTCGCGTCCAACGTAGTAGCTGATGTACCCCGGCAAGAGCGGATACGCGCAGGGAGCGAGGAAGGTAGCGGCGCCCGCTGAGACGGCGAATGCGACGGTTCCAGCGAACGCGCCCGAAGCGGCCATCTGCATCACAGCACCGCCGTAATCTGCGCTCTGAGGTTCGACTCCGAGGCGAGGCCGCGGTGGGTCCACGTCGCGGTCCCGTCGGCGTCGAAGACGGCGAGGTAGGGAAGCCCACCGGCACCTAACACTTTCATCAGACGGCTCTCGGGGTCGTGACCGACTGTCCACGCGCCGTCGTGGTCGGCCCACCACTTGCGCACGTCGTCGGCCGTGAGATTGTCGCCGAACCCTTCGTTCGTCACCGAGACGAACGCAACGTCGTCACCAAACTCCTCGTGGAGCGCCGTCAACGACTCCATCTGCGCCGAACACGGAACACACCACGTAGCGAACAGGTCGAGAACGGTTGGTTTCCCGGGAGCGGGTACCGGTCGCTTCCCTGCCTCTGAACCCGGTGCATCCAACGTCTGGACGGTCAGCGGGAGACCGTCGTCTCCGAGACCGACGCCGTTCAACGCGACGTATCCTGCGCCGCCGACGACCGCGAGACTCCCAACTCCGGCGATGAGTTCGCGCCGTTTCACGGACAGATACCTCCGCAGGGGACCGGTCGCTGCATAGTCGGGTGAAAGATGCCGAAAGACAAAATCCGTACGCAGTCGTGCATGGGTGGTGCGCAGGTCAGTTACGACTTTGATGCGGACTTCAGGTGTCCTTCGATGCCGTTCTTGACCGTCTCCCATCCGGCACCGGAGAGGTGCTCACCGTTGACGATAATGGCGGGCGTCCCCCCAATGTCGACTTCGATGCCGCGTTGCCGGTCGCTCTTGACGACTGAGCGATAGATGTCTTGTTCGACCGAAGCCATCACTTCACAGCCGTCAACGTCGAACTCGTTTGCTACGTCGTGGATGACGGTGTAGCCGTTACTCGTGAGTTCGTTCTGTTTCTCGAATAACCTCTTTGCGTACTTGAAGTACGTCTCGTCGTCGGTGCGGTCCTGCACGGCGCGCGCGGCGATTGCGCCGCCCCACGACCACTGTTTGCTTACGGGAATCGGGAAGTCGAAAAAGCGGTAGCGAATCTTCCCGGTGTCGATGTAGTTCTGCTTTACCTTCGGGAAGACATCAACGTTGTACGTCGCACAGTGAGGACAGGCGAAGTCTTCGTACACGTCCACCGTCACGTCGGCGTCCTCGGGGCCGAGCGTCGGCGTCGGAAGCGATTTTACCTGTTCGAGGTCGCCAACTTCACAGGAGGGCTTGGACTGGCTATCGGAACCGCCGAGACACCCGGCAGTGGCCGCGAGGGCACCACCGGCGGCGGCGAGATAGGACCGTCGAGTCGTTCGCATGGTCGAAACGTGGGTGCCACGATATTTATACTGACTGCTGTTCCGATAGCCGTCACCGAAGCGTACCACGGGCGCACTGTGGCTGGACCACCAGACTGCCCGCTACAGGGGCGCTTTGGCTACTCTGACTACCAACTGCCGACGACGCTTTGTCCGTTCGGGCCGGGGATACAGGTATGCCGACCGTTCAATTCCGGGACAGCGAGATTCAGTGCGAACGGGGTGCGGTCCTCCGCGACGTCCTCCTCGCTGCGGGCGAGTCGCCTCACAACGGGAGCGCGGACATGCTCAACTGCCGGGGACGGGGGACGTGCGGCACCTGTGCCGTCGCCGTCGAAGGCGCGGTCACCGACCGGACGAAGCGAGAGGAAACACGGCTGTCGTTTCCACCGCACCACCCCGACTCAGGCCTCCGTCTGTCGTGTCAGACGCGCGTCCTCGGGGATGTGACCGTCGAGAAACACCCCGGGTTCTGGGGACAACACGTCGAGGAGTCGGAGCGCAGCGAGGACAACGGCACTGGCGGCGGCGACGAGTAAACGGCACCAACCGCAACGAGTAGTCAGTCGCGTTCGCAACGAGTAGTCAGTCGCGTTCGGGGCCGTGGAGTGCCGGAAATTCGGTCCCGCAGTCCTCGCACGTTAGCCGCTTCTCGGTCAAATCGTCTCTGTCGTCGTCGCCTTCACCGGGTTCGGCGGTGACGAACCGGTTTCCGTCGGGGAGCGACAGATACACCGACGCACCGCAGGCGGGACAGGGAACACTCACGAGTGGCATCGTTCGCAGACGACGGCGCAACGCAGTTATAGCTGTCTACAACGAGGCGTGGTCGCGCCACGCGAGGAGGTCACCGCGGTCCCGCGTGTCTGCCGGCAGATCAGAAAAGGAGAACCACCCGGCGTCGGAGATTTCGTCGTCCGGGTCGTCAACGTGTAGGTCCACGTCTTCGGCGGCCGCAAAGAACACCGGCATAACCCCCCACGTTTCGTAGTCGTCACAGCAGATGTCGATTCGATTGGCGATAGCGAGACCGCGGTAATCGGCTGAAACGCCAGCTTCCTCGCCGAGTTCTCGGATGGCCGCCTCGCGGTACGTCTCGTCTTCGCGCACCTCGCCGCCGGGGAGCACCCACAGATCAACGCCGTCGTGGCGGACGAGGAGGAGTTCGTCGGTGTCGCGGTAGACGATGGTGTGGGCTCCCCACGGCGCACCGGTCTGTTTCACGCGACTCGCAAGCGTCCGGAATCGGCGGCGGGAGACACGGCGTGTGCGGTGTTCGTCGAGGTAGTTCGAGTACTGTTCGCAGAGGCGATGGTACGCCTGCTCGGCGCGTTGACTCGCTTCGTCCGCGAGAAACCACAGGTCGTCTACGACCATTGCTCGGGGTCGGGCGGTCGCTTCGTTCGCGTATCCGTGAGGGTCATGCCGACCCTTTCGGTGGCGTGGCTAAAGATGGCTTCGACACACCCACGTGCGGCGTGGAAAGTCGCGTTCGGCGTGGACGGTGTGAGCGTTGCACGCCGGGCAGAACCAGTCTACTTTTCACCTCCGCGGTCCCCATCCGAGGTATGGAATTTGACGAAGGCGACGCCGTCGTCCTGAACGACAAGCACAGCGAATTCGACGGACAGGTCGGCAAAATCACGCAGGTCGTAGAGACGATGTTCGGCGACGAGACGTACGTCGTCAGCTTCGACGAAGGCCAAGAAGTGGGCATCTCGCCCGACCAACTCGACGCCGCCGAGGGCGACGAGGCCGACGAAGCGGACGACGAATAGGACGGTCTTTTTTCCGTTCGGGTGCAAACGCGGTACAGAACATGCCTCGCGTCCCGTTCCATTACATCGACCTGCGGACGTTCTGCTACGAGACTGAAGACGAGAAACGCGTCGAGGCGGCGATTCGAAGCCTCCTGCCCGAGGAGTTCGAAATCGAACGCATCGAGAATACCGGTCACCACGGCGACCGAATTATCGTCTTCTCCGCCCGCGTCGAGCGCGCCAACGAGGTTCGCCACGTCCTCTCGAAACTCTCGGACATCCAGGACTTCGAGGGTCTGTTGGACGAACTCGACGAGCGCGTGACTGAAAACTGCGAACTGTTCATGCGACTCGACAAACAGGCCGCATTCCGCGACGAGACACGCCTCGGTGACGGTATCACGTTCCGCGCGAAAGTCGAGGCGTACCCCGCGAAGAAGGACGCGGCCGTCGAGAACGCACGAGAAGCGTTATTGCAGGCCTCGGAGTTAGACGCCGAAGACGACTAGTCGCGCCACTTGATCGAGCATCCCTGCGATGGTATCTCATCTAGCGGGATTTCGTCGCCTCCGATGACCGCTTCGACGGACGTCCGCATCTCGTAATCGGTCACTTCGTCGTCGGGACTCATCGCGTCGTCGATACGCGACTGGAATCTGAGGACGAACTCGTCACCTTCCTTCTCGAACAGGAACGGGTCGGGCGTACACACCGCGCCGTACTCGCGCGCGACATCCTGCGATTCATCGCGGAGGTAGGCGGTGTACTGAATCGTTCCATCCTCGACTAACTCCTGCATTCGGTCGAAGGAGTCGTCGGGGTACTCCTCGGCGTCGTTCGGATTGATACCGACGACGGCGAGTTCGTCGTACGTCCGCGCGAGGTAGTTTAGTTCGTCGAACTTCGCCTGCGCGTACGGACAGTGGTTGCAGGTGAAGACGACGAGAAGCGCATCGTAGTCTGCGAACGAGTCGAGCGTGTACGTCTCCCCGTCGGTCCCCGGGAGCGAGAAGTCGGGGGCCACGTCGCCGTGCGACAGGTTCGAGTCGGATTCCTTCAGTACCATCTCGTCCGAACTATGGCCGCGACGGGCAAAAATCGTTACTCGACCGCGACGAGGTAGACGGCGATGATGGCGAGTCCGATACCCAGCGCCTTCCGCGCGGTGAGCGATTCGTTCAGGAAGACGATTCCGATAACCGAACTGAGCACCAGAAACATGCCGAAGATCGGAGAGACGATGCTCACCTGCCCTATCGAGAGCGCGCGGTAGTACGCAAGGATACCAACGGTGAGACAGAGACCCGCCGCAAAGACGTACTTCGATTTCGAGTGCGTCAGGTAGCCGATCACGTCGGAATCGTTATACACGACGATACTCGCCGTGCCGAAAACGAGGAGAGAGTTCGCCATCAATGCTGCAACGTTACTTGGGATGCTCGGTTCCCCCTGTGTTGCCACTTTCATCAGCGGCGAGACAAACGCATATGCGGCCAACGCGAGGACGGCCCACGGTAGATAACTCATTGCCACCGTGATATCAGTCGGTCGGAGTTTACCGTTTCGACCTGCGACGACCAGACACGAACTGGACAAATATTGATATTAGGCTGGATTATTGTAAAAGTTCAGAATCAAAATCTGCACCCAGCACGTGATTTTATAACTCTATGTGTGTATTGGGTGTGTATGTCCCAATCCCAACCACCGTCCGAAATCGCGTACTCGTGGGATGACCCAGACCTGTGCCCGTTCTGCATGACGGAGTTGGACACTCCCGGTGCAGGCTTCATCGAGCACTTAGACGACAGTCCCGTCTGTGAACGCGGGTTCGAGACGTGGCGCACGTCCGTCGCCAACGACATGCGCGGCGAGTGGTCCGGCTAGTCGGTCACGAAGAACTATACGCGTCCGTTCTCCCGTTTTTCGTCACAGTAGCACCGTTGTCGGAGATTCTGAGGAGTTGCTGACGAGAAGAGGCTCCGACTTCTCGGTCGGAGAATCGTTATTCGACCCACACGTCTGCGAAGGCGTCGAAGAACGCAGCCCCCGTGTTCACGAGAATGTGGTCCGCACGGTGCGTCGTCGCCCGTTCGGAGATGGCTTCGACGTGCGACTGGAGTCTGTCGTGGTACTTGTTGGCCATGGAGCCACCGAAGTACGACCGCAAGGAATCGCCGGACTCGGGGTCCTCGAAGATGGTGTCGCCCGTCACGTCAGGGTCGAGCTCGTCCGGCGCGAGCGTCTGTACGAGTATCACGTCGTTCTCTTCGAGGGCGGCGACGGCCGACTCCACTTCGTCGGGGTCGGTGAGAAAGTCGCTGACGACGACTACCAGTGAGCGAGAGTGGATGGTACTCGCGTATTCTTCGAGCGCGGACACGAGATCAGCCTTGTCCGACAACTCCGTCTCGTTCAACAGGTCAACGACCCGAAGGAGGTCTCCCCGATTCGACCGTCCGGTGTCGAGACGCTTCGGTCGGTTGCGGAACGTCGAAAAGCGGAAGTCGTTGTTCTCCTCGGCGGTGAGGTAGGCGAATCCAAGACCGATTTTCGCGCCGAACTCGAACTTGTGTGCGTCGCCGTCGCCGTAGTCCATCGACGCCGAGGTATCCACGAGGACGTGGACAGTGAGATTTCGTTCTTCCTCGAACTGTTTGACGTAGTACTCCTCGGTTCGCGCGTACACCCGCCAGTCGATGAGTCGCGTGTCGTCGCCGGGCGCGTACCGACGGTAGTCGCTGAACGTTAGTCCTTCACCGACGCTTCGGGACTCCTGTTCGCCCTGCTGAACGTCTTCGGAGATGCGCTGCAGCGAGGCTTCGAACCGTTCGAGTTCGGCGAAGAAGTCCGGTTCGATGGTCACGGTTACGCCTCATCAAGGAGTTGTCGGACCGCATCCTCCGGCGTGATCCCCTCGCGTTCGGCGCGGAAGTCCAAGAGGATGCGGTGGCGGAGGATGGGCAGTGCCATCTCTTCGACGTCCTCCCAACTGACGTGCGACCGCCCTGCGAGGAACGCGCGCGCCTTCGCCGCGAGGACGAGACCCATGCTCGCACGGGGACTCGCCCCGAACTCGACGTTCTCCGCCTCGCGCGTCGAACGAACCAGTCGCACCGTCCGGTCGCGGATATCGTCCGCAATCGGCATCTGCTGGACGAACTGCTGTGCGCGTTGCAGTTCCACGCGACTCAAGACGCGTTCGACTTCGGGTGCCGTCCCGCCGCCGGTGTACCGATTCACAATCTCGAACTCCTCGTCTTCTTCGGGGTAATCGACGAGGATTTTCATCAGGAAGCGGTCGGTTTGCGCCTCGGGGAGTGGGTACGTGCCGCCTTGGTCGATGGGGTTCTGCGTGGCGAGGATGAAGAACGGACGGGGGAGTTCGTACGTCTCGCCCGCCGCCGTCACCTGTTGTTCTTGCATCGCTTCGAGGAGGGCGGCCTGCGTCTTCGGCGTCGCGCGGTTGATCTCGTCGGCGAGGACGAGATTTGCGAACACCGGCCCCTTCTCGAAGACGAACTCCCGACCATCGTCGATCTCGCGGATGATTTCGGTCCCCGTGATGTCCGACGGCATGAGGTCGGGCGTGTTCTGGATCCGTGAAAAGGAGAGGTCGGTCACTTCGGCCACCGTCCGGACGAGCGTCGTCTTCCCGAGACCGGGATTCGACTCCAAGAGCGCGTTGCCGTCGCAGAGAATGCAGACGAGCAGACGCTCGATTACGTCGGACTGGCCGACGATTCGCTTTGCTATCTCACCGCGGACGCGGGACAGTTTCTTCTGCACTCGGTCGATGTCGTCTCCAGGCATTGTCGTCTCAGGTATCGTCTTCGTCGTCTTCGTCGCGTATTTTCAGGTTGTACTCGCGGATGAGCTCCGCGTCTTCGACGTTCTCCGATTCGGCGTATCCCGCCTGTTGGCTCTCGACGGCTGCATCAGCAAATCCGCTGTCGTCGTAGGAGGACGGCGGTGCGGTCGAACCGCTCGTCCCCTCGCCGCTTCCGGTTCCTTGGACGGAGGCGTTGATGCTCTCATCGCCCGCAGAGATGTTTTCGGCGTCACCGAGAATCTGTTCGCCGTCCTCTAAATCTTCGTCTTCTCGATCCGGTTCATCCGGATTCGGTTGCAGTGAGCCGGCCTGATCGCCGTCGTCGAACGTCTGAGAGAGGTCTAAACCGACGACCGCGACGTGAATGCTGGCGAGACTCACGACGACGACGAGAAGCGAGGTGACGACGACGCGGCGCGTCCCGACGAGTTCGAGACTCGATGTCTCGCGCAGGTCGCCGAGAACGTCCTCGTAGAGGTGACGAGCCATCTCGGTGTCCGTGCCATCTTCGATGCTGTCCCGTGCGGTTCTGAGTTCTTCTCTAACAGCGGGGTTGGCCGTCTCGAACTGTTCGACAAGCGGGCGTCGCGTCCGAAAGGAGAACTCGGCGACGAAGGTGAGGATACCGATACCGAGGCCCGCGATAGTCGAACCGTAAATTGTTGCTGGGACAACACCACCAGCACCGGCGACTGCGCCGGGGAGCGAAAGCGCTCCGCCGAGTGCATCCGGGCGAAACAGACGGAGACCGATATTCACAGCGAGTGCGACCAATCCGGCGTCGAGGAGCGCGTAGAGGAACGCTATTTTGCGCCCCTCACGGCGGACTTCCGAGATTGCCGCACGCATCTGGGCGGTCGATGTGTCTCTGTCGGCCGCCGTCTCGTTAGCTGTCGCCTCGTTAGCCTCCCCAGCAGCCGTCTCCGCCTCGTCGGGAGTCACTTCGTTGCTGTCGTCGGAGCCGTCCGTCTCGTCGCTGTCGCCGTTGGAGACCGCTGTCGCGGCATCGCCAGCGCCGTCTTTGGACTCGACAGTCCAGTCAAATCCCGAGTCAGCGTCGAACTCGCGTTCGTCGTTTGCCTCTGTCATCACTAACACTCCGGAGGCGGGGGGCTGTTCGCCTCCTCGCTCCAGTCGTCGCAGACCTCTCGGAGGTCACGCTGTAGGTCGTCGCGATCGTCCCGTAAGTCATCAACTTCCTCCGAGAGCTCTTTGTTCTCCGTTTTCAGCTCCGCGACTTGCTCCTCTAACGTCTTGTTCTTCTTTTCGAGTTCCTCGATTTTGCTCCGGGCCTCATCGAGGTTGTCGCGGACGGACTCTAACTGTTCGCGCTTTTCTTCGAGTGACGTCTCGGTGCGTTCCAGTTCCGCCTGCGTGTGGTTCAGCAACTTCTCTGTCGATTCTAACTCCGCAGCGACGTGTCCAACGTCTCCTTGCGTCTGCTGGAGGCTCTGATTGAGGTCGTTGACGCGTTCGCGGAGGACCTTTAGCTCGGTTCGCGCGGACTCTAGCTCCGCGCGAAGGTTTTTGTTCCGTTCGCGCAACTGATCGTTCTGGGTTTCCAGATCACTCGCCGATGACTGATACATCATTGTCGCACCCACTGTCCCGGTGAGGAGAAGGGCGACGACAGCGACGAGGGCGAGGTTGATTGGGCGGCCGATGAAACTCATGTCAAGCCTCCTTCACCAGCGGTACTGCTCCGACGGACTTGAACCCGCCGATAGATGACATCGAGACTGAATGATACGAGCGCGAGTACTAGCGCTAGCCACGTCCAGTCAGTTTTGACGGACCGAACCCGTCGGGACTGTTCGCGGGTGAACTCGGCTATTTCCTCGCCCTGATCCGCGGTGAACTCCTTACCGCCGGTTCCATCCACTAAGTCGTCCAGAGCGGGATCCGGACCGAACGCGCCGTACTCGGCTCGGTAGTTTGCGGCGTACGCGGCGTCCATCACCTCGTGGAAGCCAGCCTCGTCGGGCGTTACTGATGCCCGGTACGCCCCGTCACCGACTTGCCGGAAGCTTACGCCCTCGACAAACGGGCGCTCGTCACCGCGGTACGTCACTGTCGTCGAAGACCCGACGCGAGTATCTGAGATGCCGGTGATGCCGGTCGCTTTCCGTTCCGGATCGCCGATGACGTAATTCGTCGATTTCGTCAAGAGCAGCGAATCGGGCTTGCCGAGGAGGCCGTCGAGGCTCCCGTCCGCGCCGTACGTCGTGATGGTGGCGACGCGACCGAGACCGTAGCGCCACGTGGCGACAGCGGGCGTGCCGTCCTCGCTCGCCACGAGGAAGTCCGCGCCACGTCGGATGGACACGTCATTGGTCGAACCCGGATTCGCCGTCAGCCTCACACCGGACGTGATGAACGTGTTCGGATCAACCATGGTCAGGCCTTCGCCCTCGTACGACTGCGCCCCGCCGAACAGGATATTGAGGCGGTTCGTCTCGGTCGCGCGGAAGTAACTCCCGCCGGACGCGCGGGCGATAGTGCGGAGGTTCTTCTCGTTGGGGTTCTTCCCCGCACCGATTGCGATGATACGCTTGCCTTCCGAGCGGAGCTGTTTGGCGTAACTGATGGACTCTTCGACCCGGTCGTGTCCGTCGCTGATGAGGATGACCGTGCCCGGATCGTCGCCGAGCATTTTCCCCGCACCGCGGAGACCGCCTGCGATGTCCGTTGCGCCGCCCGCCTGTAGACGACGAATTCGGTCAGCCAGCGCCTCGCGGTTGGGGCCAAGCGGCTGTCGCTCTGCGACGCTGTAGGTGCGATGATTGAAGCCGACGATGCCGACTTCGTTTTCGTCGCCGAGTTGTTTCAGCGCGGAGAGCGAGACGGCTTTCTGTACGCGCATACCGCCTTTGGAACTCCCCGAAACGTCGATTGAGAGGACGATGTTCGTTGATTGGCCTCTCCCGTCGCCGGTGGTCACCGGGAGCATCGACGCCAGCGAGGAACTCTCGTAGTTACCGTTCTCGAACGAGTTCGGTCCGCCGACGACAAGCAGTCCGTTGCCATCGATGACGTACTCTTGGAGAGCGTCCACGTTGCCGATACGGCTCGCGGGCATATCCTGCACGACGACGGCGTAGTACGGCGAGAGGTCTTCGGGAACTGACGACCGCTTTTCGACGTTGTACACGTTGCGGAGGTAACTCTCGAACGGGTAGCCCCGCTCGGAGACGTACAGAATCTTCGGCCGGTCTACGGCGCGGACCGTCTTGCGGAACACGTCGTTTTGTTCGAACTTGTCGGTCGATTCCATCTCCGCGGTGATTCGATGCGTCCCCGTCTCCGAGAACGTGTGCGTGAACTCGCGGGCGTCGGTGGCGTTCTGAATCGTCGTCTCCAACACTTGCTCGCCGTCTACCGCGACGGTCACTTTGGCCGGCGTGTTTATTTCGACGCCGCCGACGCTGACGAGGAACGTGCTTTCGACGCCGACGCTCGTCTTCGAGGGACCGTTAACCGACACATACCGTTCTTTCGTGTTGGGTTCGGGCGAAACGGTGGAGACGGTGGTGTTCAGCGACCGAGCGAGTTCCGTTACCTCGGAAAGCGACCGTCCCTCTGTCACCCTGCCATCCGAAAGGAGGAGGACGCTCCCGTTCTCGCGGAGGTTCGCGGCCACACCGTCGCCGATAGGCGAGGAGCCGCCGCTGGCAATCGTCGTCGTCGCCACCGGAACACCCGCTTTCTCGATAGCCGACGCAACTTTGTCGGCGCGTTGGGGCGCGACAGTCGTACTATCAGAGCGATCTACGAGGAGTGTCACCTTCGGTTCCCCCAAGGTCTCGGTTGACTGGGCCGTGTACGGTCCGGCGGCGGAAACGACGAGGAGGACGACGGTGAGGATGCGCACGACGAAGAACCACTGCCGACTCCGATTTGACGCCGTTCCGTCCGCTCTGTACCACACGAACGCCCACAGGAGGATGACCCCGATGGGCAAAGCGAGGAGGAACAGCGGCCGCTCTACGCCGACAGTCATGCCCGTTGGGAGCTCGAAGCCGACCATTAGAGATCACCTCGTCGGCGGAGGTAGGCGACTTCGAGGACGACGCCACCGATAGCGGCGAGTGCGACCCATTCGGTCAGCGGGTCCGGAGCGGTTTTCTCTTCCTCGCGCGACGCCACGCTCTCGTTATCTGTGGCGCCGATGTCGGACGCGACGACGGCGGACTCGGATTCACTCAACAGCGACGCGCTGTATCGCGTGCCGTCAACTTCGTAGAACCCGGAATCGTCGAGACGGACAGACGACGCGGTGACCGCACCCTCGGGCGTCGTAATGCTCGTCTCGTTCTCGAACGACAGGCGCGTGCCGGTCTGCTCGTTCAACGCCGAGAGCGGCGGCCGTCCGGCGAGGTCGTAGACAGCGCGCTTCCAGAACACCGGATACTGGTAGTTGTACTTGAACGACGAGTCCGACTCGATGTAGCCGTAGTAGAGTATCTGGCCGGAACCGCGCTGGGCGGTTGCGATCATCGGCGTACCATCTGCCGTTTTCAAGAGCGCCTTCCCCTCGCGGAGTTCGCCTTGGAGGTACAGCTCCGGCGGTGGGAAGTTGATGTTCCGCATCAGTTCCGTCTTTGCGGGCGAGGTGAGCGTCGGGTTCGTCCCCGTTCCGTTGGGGGAGAGCAAAAGCAGATCGTCGTACCGCTTCGGCATGGGTGACTGCGCCTGAATCACGACGCCGCCGCCGTTCTTGATTGCGTCACGTCCCGCCTGCAGGTTGCCCGCGAGGAGTCGTTCGCCCTCCACGTTCGAGTAGACGACCACGTCGTAGTTGCCGTCCGTCGGCGTCGGCGGGTTCTTCACCGTGAGTTTGACGCTATCGATGACCGAGAGCGCGGTCGTGAGGTAGTTGTTCTCGTCGTTCGTCACGACGAGAACGTCCACGACGGCGTCCGGCGGTGCGGCGACCGAAGCGGTGTCGTCCGTCGGGAAGTCATCGCCGGGCGAAAGTGTGACCGTCCCGCCGCTCGCCGGAATCTGGAACGTCACCGAACGAACGTCGCCCGGGCCGAGCGACAGCGACTTCTGTGTGCCGCCGAGCGAGACGCTTCGCGTCACGGAATCGTTGCCGTAGTTCTTCAGCGACACCGTCACCTCGGTGCCCGAAAACGACCGGCTGACGATACCAACGTTGCCTGCCCCGCCGCCATTGAACTGGCGGAGTTCGACCGACAGACCGCGAGCGCGGGCAACGCGGACCGCGTCCCGCCACGCACTGTCATCGGCGAAGTCGCTTACGACGACGATTCGGGATCCTTCACCCGCGATAGATGCCGCTGTAGAGATGGCCGAGCGTAAATCACCGGGTGCGTCAGTGGGCGACAGACCCGTGAGAACCGACTTCGCATCGTCCGCCGGCCCGCTCCGGAGTTCGACACGTGGCTCCGCACCGGCGACGACGATAGAGGTAGTGCCGGTGACGGCATCCTGCGCCTCGGAGACAGCACGCGAGAATCGCGTCCCGCCGTCGGACTGAACGTTCATGCTGGCGCTTGCATCCACGACTAAGACCGTCTCCTCGACGGTTTCGGACTGCGAAGTAGACACGTACGGCGTGGACAGCGCCGTGGCGAGCAGGAGAATCACCAGCAGTTGCAACAGCAACAGCGTACTTCGTTTGAGTCGTTCGAATACCGGGTTCGACTCGTTCTCTCGTTGGTCCTCTGTGAGGAACTGGTACGTCGGGAACTGAATCCGCCGCGGATCGGGGCGAACCAGATACAGAATGAGGATGGGAATCGCGGCGGCAAGGGCGGCGAATCCCAGCGGGGTGAGAAAGACGTCAGAGAGGGCCATCGACAGAGTTGGTGTTCGCACGCCTATTGTGTCTTTTCCAATACGTCGGTGGATGCAAGGAACAGTCTCGAATCCATACCTATTCGATTGGTATCATTAGAACACAGATATTTCAACCGTGTCTCTCGAGTTCACCCACATATGAAGCTCACCCATCACGTTAAACGCTGGAGTGGTGCGCTCTCTCTGTTCTTGGTCAGTCTCGTTTGGGTGTCCATCCAATGGGAAACGCTCCGTGGAATCGCCACCGAGGGCCCGTCAGTCGTCGATACGTTCGACGAAGTCGCCCTCATGTTGCTGTTACTCGCTACGCTAGTGGTATTAGCCTACGAAATTCGGACGACAACTACCGAGTGAATCGTTTTCTCGCTCTCAGAGCAACGTACTTGCGGACTCCTCGAACGAAACGCCGACGGAAGATCCGGGCGCGGGCGGATCAGTAGTGTAGGCATCGATCCGGTGGTCGCTGACAGCGAGGGTCACGCGGAACACGGCATCCTCACGGACGACTCGTTCGACTCTCGCCGTAACGTCGCCCGATCCGTTGTCGAGTCGGACGTTTTCCGGACGGACAGCGAGATATTCGGCGTTTCCCGACCCATCAACGGCACTGCGGAGATCGTCGGTGTCGAGGGGGACACAGTTACTTCCGGTAAACTGCGCGACGAACTGCGATGTCGGACGGTCGAAGACGGCGTCGGGCGTTCCGCGCTGGACGATACGCCCCTCGTTCATCACCAGTATCCGGTCGGCGAGCGTTCGGGCCGTCGTCCGGTCGTGCGTGACGTAGACCGCGGTGACGCCATCGAGGACATCGAGCATGTCCTGTCTGAGTCGTGTCTGCGTCGGCACGTCGAGCGCCGAGAGCGGTTCGTCCAAGAGGAGAACATCCGGGCGAACGTACAGCGAACGCGCGAGTGCGACCCGCTGTTTCTCGCCGCCGGACAATGTCGATGGGTACCGATCCGCAAGATCGCTAATTCCGAGTTCGGCCAGCAGTTCCGCCGCGTCGCCCGTCGTCTCGTGATAGCGGTCGCCGTACCGAACGTTTTCCGCGACGGTCATGTTCGGAAACAGCATGTAGTTCTGGAACACGAATCCGAACCGGCGGTTTTCGGGTGCCTTAGGCGTGAGGTCGGTGCCGTCGAGAGCGACGGACCCATCGTGTGAGTGGAACCCCGCGACTGTCTCAAGGAGGAGCGACTTCCCGCTTCCACTGGGGCCGAGAACGACCGCTGTCTCACCGCGCTTGACTTCGAACGCCGCGGCCGTGGTGAACGGGTCCGCTCCGCGCGCGGTGAACGTCGCCTCGACATCGACCGAGAGCGTCATCGAATCCCTCCCGTTCTGGTCGTATCGGCGGCGAGCCATCGGATGATGAGGAAGACGGCCGTCGAGACGAGCAGCAAAAGGAACGTGACCGCGCCGCTCTGATCGAGACCGCCGGTCAGGTACGCCTTCCGGATGAACACGGGGGCGTGCTGGCTCGTCACCTCACGTCCCGCGGGCGGGTAGAAGAATCGAACGCTGTAGGCGACGATAGCCACCGCACCGAACTCCGAGACCGACCGCGCCCACGCCAGCACGCCGCCGGTCACGATGCCGCGAACGGCCAGCGGTCCCGTCACCCGCCGGAACGTCTCGAAGCGACTCGCACCGTGAATCCGCGAGGCGTACTCCAGACGGTCGTCTACCGCCTCGAACGCTTCGCGGGCGCTGTTGACCGCGTACGGCGCGCTGACGAACACCATCGCCAGCACCATCCCGGTTACCGTCCCGAGGACAGTTAACTGCGGGAACGCGCCGCCTCGTCCGAAACCGAACAGGACGATAATGCCCGCCGCGGAGTGCGGAACGACGAGCGGTAGATCGACGAGACTTGCGACGAGCGTCCGGCCGGGGAACCCCCGCGAGAGTGCGAGTGCGAGCGGAACACCGAAGATGACGCTCACGAGCGCCGCGAGTAAGGGAGCGTACACGGAGAGGTACAACATCCGGTGGACATCGGGATCAAGCGCACGTTCGAGGATGAGCGACGGTCGCTGACGGGCGACGAACATCGCAAGCGGCAACCCGACGGCCAACAGAAGAACGCTCCCGAGGACGGCGATAGTCACGCCGAACACGCCTTCGTTGGCGGCGACGGCCGCGCCGAAGACGCTCAACAGCGCAAACCCCGCGTACACAGTCGGTATTCCAGCGGTGTATGTCGCCGCGAACGCGACGAGTTGGACGACGGCGAACGCCACCACGAGCGACCCGCGTGGAAGCGTCTCGAACGCACTGCTCCGCCCGGTGCCTACATCTGCCGTTGGTGGTGCGGACATGGATTCGCTGAACTGTGGTTACAGTTCCATCGGCCCGAGCGTGGACTTCGCAGTCGCGTACTCCATCACGTTCGACGGCACGGCGTCAGCCCCGGACTTCGGGACGACGGCGGGTTCGACCGGGACGAGACCTTTTGCTTCGAGTGCGTTTTGCCCTTCGCCGTTGAGCATGAACTCCACCCACTTCGCGCCGAGATTCGGCGCGTCGGCCACGTCGGGAACGGTAATTCCGTAGGCGATGGGTGCGCCAGTGAACGTCCCGCTGTCCGTCTCAACCGTCGCTTTGGCGTAGTGTTCGGCGTATTCAGACGTTGCTTTCGAGAGGTCCACTTGCGGTTGGAGATCGATGTACGGGAGTTCCGAGGTCGAACTGATCGACTGGTAGTAGATGGCGTAGTCGAGTTTGCCCGACTTTAGTTGGCCTTCGAGATTCGTCTCGGTCCCCGTAGGGACGACCGAGTTCGCCCGCAGTTTCTCGTACGTCGATTGGTCGTAGAGCTTCGCCCCGTCGAACGACTTCGCACCCAACTGTTGGGTCATGACGGCACGGTATCCACCGGGGTCTACGGCCGGATCGCTGTGCCCGATAGTCACGCCGTCCCGCGAGAGCACTTCCCACCAGTTGTCTGTACTGATGTCTTCTGCCCCGTTGGAGTCCTCGCGGTACTGGATCGACATCGAGTTCGTCGTGAAGATGGAGTACCACTTCCCGTACTCCGGAAGCACGCGGTTTCTGATGAGACGGAAATCAGACACGCCGAGTACGTCGGCGCGTCGGCCCTGCTGTGTGATCTTCTTCGTGGATGCCACCGACCCCTTCGCCTCGCGATTGACTTCGACATCGTACTGTTCCTCGAACGCGGCTTCGGCCGCGCTGAACGGCGGTTCGAGGCTTCCCGCGTGGAATATCGTCAGCGAATCGGCCATCGACGACGCCGTCCCCGTCGTCGCTCCGGTCGTGGTTCCACCCCCATCCTGCACACCGGAGCACCCGGCTAACGCGGCCACACCTGCTGCGCCGCCGGCTTTCAAAAACGCTCGCCGGGACCGGCCGCCTGCGAGTCGGCTCCACTTCTGCCGTTGTTCCCCGCGCCGATGTTTCGACATAGATACATCCCTGTTTCGGCGGGCGTCAGATAACGATTGCGTCGAACTCGGATGTCTCGTCGTTGAATTATAGCCTCCCAGTTTCGTCCCCCGTGTAGTGTCTCGGCCGGTGACACATGCTTGCGTCGGGAGCAAACCATTTTACCCGGGACCGCAACTCGGTAGTATGGACGACAAGCGGGAACTGCTCGACCTGTTGCTCCGCAACGCTCGTGAGAGCCCAGAAGACATCGCTCGACAGACTGGACTCGACGCAGCAGCGGTCGAAGCACTCATCGACGAGTTGGAGGAAGACGGCGTCATCCGCGGGTACCAAGCGGTCGTCGATTGGGACCGCGTGGACGAAGAACACGTGCAAGCGCAGGTCGAGTTGAACGTCGAACTCGACCGCGAGACGGGATACGAGGAGATTTCGCGCCGTATCGCCAAGTTCCCAGAAGTGACGTCGCTCTGTTTGGTTTCGGGCGATTACGACTTCGCGCTCACTGTCGAAGGTGACTCGATGCACGACGTATCTAGGTTCATCTCCGAACGCATCGCTCCCATCCCCGAGGTGACGCAGACGGTCACACACTTCGTCATGGAGACGTACAAGGACCGCGGCATCGAGATGGGCGACGGCGATGATGACGACCGACTCACGTTCTCGCCATGAGTGACTATCTCTCGACACTCGCGCGCGAGACGCCACCGTCGGGTATCCGCCGGTTTTTCGAGGTCGCAGAGGAGATGGACGATGTCATCTCGCTCGGTGTCGGAGAACCGGACTTCTCTGCGCCGTGGGCCGCACGAACCGCCGCTATCGACTCGCTGGAACGCGGTCGCACCTCCTACACCTCGAATCGGGGGATGCGAGAACTCCGCGAGGCCATCGCCGGACGGGTCGAGCGCTACGACCAGCAGTACGACCCTGACGACGAGATACTCGTCACCGCGGGTGCGAGCGAAGCCGTTGACCTGGCGATGCGCGCACTCGTTGATACGGGCGATATCGTCGCCGTCCCCGAACCGTCGTACATCTCCTACGAACCGACGGTGTCGTTCGCGGGCGGTGAGGCCTTGTCGGTCCCCACACGCGCCGAAGCGGACTTTGCGGTCGGGTACGACGACCTCGAACGCGCGGGAGCGGCAGAAGCGGACGTGCTCGTCCTCTGCTACCCGAATAATCCGACCGGTGCGGTGATGACCCGCGACGAACTCGCTGACGTGGCGGAGTTCGCGCGCGAACACGATCTGTTCGTCCTCTCCGACGAAATCTACGCGGCGCTCCGGTACGAGGACGACCACGTCTCCATCGCCACACTCCCGGGGATGCGCGAACGGACCGTCGTGTTCAACGGGTTCTCGAAAGCCTACGCGATGACCGGCCTTCGACTCGGGTACGCGCTCGGACCCGCCGCCATCATCGATGCGATGAACCGGATCCATCAGTACACGATGCTCTCGGCGCCGACGACAGCGCAGTACGCCGCCCTCGAAGCCATCGAGTCGTGTGACGACGCCGTTGACGAGATGCGCCGTGCCTACGACCGGCGACGCCGGTTCGTCATCTCCCGGTTCAACGACATCGGGATGGACTGCTTCGAGGCGAAGGGCGCGTTCTACGTCTTCCCGAAGTGTCCACCGGGATGGGAAGACGACGAGGCGTTCGCGGAAGCCCTCCTCCAAGAGGAAAAAGTCGCGCTCGTTCCCGGCCGCGTCTTCGGAGAGAGCGGAGAGGGCCACCTCCGCGTGTCCTATGCGACGAGCATGTCCGAGTTGAAGACGGCACTGAACCGCATCGAGTCGTTCGTACGCGAGTGAATCGCCGCAACAACCTGTAACCCGTTCGCCCCGACAAGGGCTTTTGAGAGGATCGGCGGATCGGGCGACAGCGATGACACGCCGGTGACGAACGCGAGTTGCTACGTGGCGTTTATTTGTGTTCACCCGCGCTGTCTCGGGGGTTGAGCGAACCGATGGTCCTGTTTTCTGTCCGAAAACCGAAACCTCTTTTTGTTTTTAGGGAAGCCTAAAGTGCATGTCTGGAAATGACAACGGCCCTGAATCGACTCGACGGGACTACGTGAAGTACGGTGGGACTGTTCTCACTGGGGGTCTGCTCGCTGGCTGTATGGGCGACACGGATGCATCGTCAACGCCCACGACAAACGCGTCGGAGACGACGACTGAATCGACAGCGACCGGGTCGACGGAGGCGGAATCAGACGACTCGGGATATTCGGCTACGATCTCTCCGGTCGGCGAGGTCGAGTTCGAGTCGGTTCCTGAGAACGTGTTTACGATACTGAGCCACCACACTGATATGGCGCTCGCGCTCGGGTACGGCGACAACATCAACGCGATGCACGCGCCGGGGTACATCCAATCGCTGTGGAGCAAGTTTACTCATCACCTCGACGGCGTATCCGTCGATTGGGACGGACTGTACTCCTCGTGGCCGCCCACCAAGGAGAAACTCTACGAACTCGACAGTGACGTTCACCTCGCCGACCCAGCGAGAGTCGCGACGGCGGAAGGATGGGACGAATCTGATATCGAGGAAATCAAAGAGAACGTCGCCCCGTGGTTCGGGAACACCTTCAGCGACGCCCACCAGCAGCCACCGGCGGCGTGGCAAGACGGCTACGAGTATTACACGCTCTGGGAAACCTTCGGGAGGGTCGCGCAGGTGTTCCAAGAGGAAGAGCGGTACAAGGCGCTTGCGGACGTTCACAACTCGCTTTTGACCACAATCGAGGCGAATCTCCCACCAGAAAGCGAGCGACCGAGCGCGGCAATGGTCCTGTTTTCGTCTTCTGACGATAGCATGTGGGGATACAAAACCAACGCACCCGGCTACTACGCCTCCCACACTCGGCCGTTAGGAGCGACTGACGCACTCACCGAGGCGGTCGGAGACAGCTACGAGAACGTCGGTGACGACATCACGCTGGATTACGAGACGCTCCTCGAAGCAGACCCGGACGTGCTTCTCGTGCTGGGGCCGATGACAGAGTACCACAATATCGACGACATCAGGGCAAAGCTGGAAGACCACGATGTCGCCAAGAAAATCACTGCGGTCGAAGAGGGACAAGTGTACGTCCAAGGGACCCGGCGTCAGGGTCCGCTTCTCAATCTCTTCCAACTCGAAATGACCGCAAAACAACTGTATCCCGACCAGTTCGGCGAGTGGCCGGGCTACACGAACGGCGAACCGTATCCGGAAATCCCCGCAGACGAACAGTTGTTCGACCGCCAGCGAGTCGCGGACATCGTCAGCGGCGACAACTAACCGGCGGCGCACTCTCGTCGTTTCTGCCTCACTTCTTCTGCAATGGCTTGTACGGCCGTTCGAGAGGCTAATTCAGGTATTCACCGAGTGTGACCCGGGCAATCGCCAGCATCAGCCTCCGTACGCGACTCGGTGAAAGTCAGTATCTCAAGAATGTACAAAAATATTATATTTGGTAGCATGCTATCGGACGTATGATCGTCGTCGTGCTGGGGCATCGTCTCGAATCGTCACAGATTCACGAACGGCTTCGAGCACGAGTTAACGCGGGGATACGGGCGTTCAATGCTACTGATGCGTCGTCTCTATTCTTCTCGGGCGGGCAAACGAATCAGCACATCGACCGAACGGAGTGCGGTGTGATGGGAGAGTATGCGGTCCGGCAGGGCGTTGATCCCGACCGAATCGTGTTGGACCCGTTTGCCCACGACACGATTGGGAACGCGTACTTTACCCGCGTCCTCTGTGACAACCTCGGCCTCGATATCGATGAACTCAGCCTCGTGACCGACGATTTCCACGCCCCAAGAGCGAAATACGCGTTCGACCAGTGTTTCGGTGCTGACGTCGCCGTCGAGACAACGCACGCTGTCGAGACTGAAACCGACTGTGACGACTCGACGTGCCAGCAGAAGTTACAGCGGACACGAGCGTTCTTCGAGTCGATTCCTGCGGGCGATATCGAAGCGATTCGGCAGCGACTTCACACGCACCACGACTATTACGATTTCTCCGGGACTGTCCATCCAGTGTCTCCGTAGTCGTCGGTCGACGATGTCAGTGCAACCGCCGAAGACGACGGTTACTCGTGTATAGGACACTATCTACAGTGATACTCAGAGAAGACCACGATTCGTCTCACGAACGCCGTTCGTTCTCTCCAAACGACATATTTCGCCGTTGCGAATACTCTAGATACAAGACCCATCAGATACACAAAGTATTATTTGGTGTGGTGCCGTGAATACATACGAATGGATCAGGGAGACGGGGCTAACACCGTCCAGTCGGATGCCCCGGAACTCGCTTCGGCCCTCGACAACCTGAAACAGCGTGGAAGCGCACTTCTTGTCGTCGGCTCGGTTCCGGCAGAGGTATACCGACGTGCTTCGGCGCGGATGCTCGGTGATGGAGAGTTGCGACGCCGCCTTCTCGTGACAGGAGTTTCCGACGGTAAGCAGGACTCCCGCCTGGACGCCATTCGGCGTCAAACGCCCGAATGGACTCGTATCATCGAATTCGAGACGACTGCCCGGAGCACTGCGGCGGTTAGCGCGAGCAATCCGACGATTTCCTCGCCCGACCTCGAAACTGCGATGGACGCAGAGGCCACGCGGAACGCGTTGGCTCAACGCGTCGATGGTGACATTATCGCACTCGGTCGAGAGATTACGAAGATCATAGAGCAGTTTGAGAGCATCGCCGGCGGAATGACTCCTGCGGAGCTTCGTCTCGCATTCGACTGCTTACCGGTTCTTCTCGCGGAGTACGATCTCGAAACAGCGTTTCAGTTCTCACATATTCTCGCAAACCACGTTCGTACTGTCAACGGGATGGTTCACTTCTGGCTTCCGCGTGAGAAAGACGATAACGCTGCACTCGTTCTTGAGCCATTGTTTGATGCGACCGTTGAACTCCGATTGGATGGGACGGAACTACAACAACGATGGCACTTCCGCGATGCCAATATAACTTCAGATTGGCTCGTTCTGGGATGACCAAAATTATTCAAATTTGACACTTGTCAACTACCAACACGCTTTTAGTCGTGAACCGTGACTGAAAAGATGATGGAAGGGTTCGGGGATTCTGAGAGTTCGCCGTCATTTGATAGTTCAGAGACGTATCTCGAACTCTCGCTCGACGCCGCATCCGGGGGTGACGGAGTCGTGGTTACCGACCCGATAGAGCGTCATCAGTTCGAACTTTCGACACCTTCGGTGATCGACCCGGAACCCACCGACCCGAGTGCGTTCTGGTTCCCCGCTGACGCCGCAGTTCGCTTCCAAACGGATCAGCTCGAACTCCAGACGGTCGTCTCAGTTTGCATCCGCGACGACGAGGGACAGATGCTCGGCCAGACCGAACACTTCGCCTCGGAGTCGTTCCCGCGCGCGACGTACAGTCTCGAACTGTTCGCCCCGGTGAAGACGTACGTACGCGTCAACGCACCGGTGACGATAACTTCCGATGCGACGCAGACGACCATCTCGTTCGACGAGGAAACGGAGGTTCTCGTCGGTGCGCGGTCACACCACAAGCGACCGGCAGCGACGATAACGACACCCGACGACCCGCGTTCGATGATGCGCGCGGTGTCGCTTCTCGGGTCCGCATTGAAATCGACGTCGCCCGAACGCTCGTATCCCACACTCCGCGGGCATCCGCCGCTTATCGAACGCGGCGAGCAGTTCAAAGCACCGCCAGATTTGGCACCGCCGGAGACGGGCATCACGCTCGAACTGCCGGCGACGTATCGGCACGTGTACGTGGCGGCACCGTTAGCGTACTATCTCGGTGCAACCGTCGTGGAAGGCGACACGCCGCGACTTCGCACTGACAGCGGATTCACATACGACCTCGATACAACCGCGGGGTACGAGCGGGAAGTCGAGCGCGTTCTGAAGCAGACGTTCTTCCTCGACTGTCTCACTCGAACGGAAGGCTACTATCAGGTCGAGTTGCACGAACGGCAAGCGGTCGAATCGGACCTTGATCTCGACTTTGCCGCGTTGTACGACCGACCCACGGCCGAACAGGTCGAAGCCTACCTACAGGTTCCGTACGAGACGGTCGCCGGGCACGTTCCCGAGTGGAAACTCACGACGCACGTGACGCCGACGCCGGGGAACGTCGAACTGCTTCCGTTCGTTGCAAACGACTTGGCAATCGTTCGGACGCCACACACGAAACCGTCGGCGGGTTCGACGACACAGGCGGAGGCAGTCGATGCCTTCCTGCGGTCGTCGCCGCAGACCCCCAACGCCGGGTTTACGCGGAGCGCGACGCAGTCTGCATCGTTACCCGAACGAAGCTACGTCCAACCCGAGAAAACGGATTCGCTCGAGCAGGCGTGGTTGGGTGACGGGACGCCCATCGGGGCGAGCAAAGCATCCCTGCAAGCGTACCGCAATCGTCTGTATCGGTCGCCGACGGAGGGTGATATCGGTATCACCGTCGTCTGCAACGACCCGCGGATGGCAGACGAGCGCGAGGACGTAGAAGCGGTGTACGGGTCGCGCGAAAAGCTTCCGTTCGACGTGCAAGTCCAGTACGAACTGACGAAAGACGAACTCCGCGAGGCCCTCGCCACACAGACGGACTTCTTCCACTACATCGGCCACATCGACAACGACGGATTCCAGTGTTCCGACGGGACGTTGGACGCCTCGACACTGTCCGATGTAGGGATGGACGCCTTCTTACTCAACGCCTGCCGGTCGTACGAACAGGGGATGCACCTGATCAACGCGGGTGCTATCGCCGGTATCGTCACGCTCGAAGATGTTGTGAACAGTAGTGCCGTAGAGGTCGGCTCGATGCTTGCTCGGTTGCTGAATCAAGGATTTCCGATTCGTAGTGCACTTGGACTTGTCCGCGGTGAGAACGCCGTCGGTGACAGCTATATTGTCCTCGGTGACGGTGGACTCGCAGTTGCGCAGAGTGACGGTTTATATCCTAACACGTGTGTCATCACCCGGACAACAGAGGGTTTCAATGTAGATTATCGTGTATATCCGGGAAGCCACGTTGGAATGTGTGGGCTCGTAATACCGTTGCTTCCGAGTGTCGAGACTCATTATCTCGGTTCCGGTTCGGTTGATTCGTTTACACTCAGTTTAGAGGAACTAAATGACTTCTTGGATCTGGAAAACATCCCATTACTCGTAAATGGTCAACTTCAGTGGAGTGACGATCTGGACTTAGATAGTCTTTGAGTATTTACGGACCGTAGATACCGGCGTTGTTTCCCGCTGCGACTGAACCTGCTTGTGAGAGCAGCAGCAGCATCGTGAACAGGACGCCCATCATGCGGGGGTGTTCGGCAAGGTACTGTGCGACCGCGTTCGTGTCAGTTTCGGACATGACGTATGAACACAGAACGCCCAGATAGATTAATTTTTTCTAGAAGATCTAACATGAAATTAACTCAATTTAGATATAATTTCTTACAAATAAACGTTGTGGTCGCTTCACACGGGGTATACTGTCCGTTAGACTAGTCACACGTGACGAACGTCGTCACTACGGGTCATTCAGTCGAAGCAGATCGATTTCTGTTCGTTACTCAGAACTCTCGAGATTCTCGAAGGCAGAGGTGTCGCCGAGATCCCGGTAGACGGCGGCAATATCCCGTTCTTCGTCGAACTGTTGGAGAGTCTCGTCTAAGTCCTCGCGAAGCTTCGAGAGGCGCGCGTCGAGTTCCTGATACTCCTCGTTGTCCTCTAAGGTCGCAGGGTCCTTCTCGGACTCCAACAGTGCTTTCTTCGAGGCAAGCGAGAACAGTTCTTGGACGCCGTCGTTGTATGTGTTTCGTCGGAGGAGGTTTTCGACGGTCTCTTCGAGGGCTTCTTTGGAGACTGGCTTTACGAGATAGTCGTCGAATCCCATGGCTACGATGTCGAAATCCGGTTCGACAGCTGTTACCATGGCGACACGACATTCGAATCCCCGGTTCCGTATCTCTGTGAGGGCTTCGTCTCCGGAGAGATCCGGCATCCGGCGGTCGAGGAGAACGACATCGACGTCGTCGTCGAGTTCGTCGAGGGCCTCGCGGCCACCGTATGCGACGCGAACGCGACATTTCTCCCTGAGCCAGGTTGCGTACAGGTCGGCGAGGTCCGGCTCATCTTCCACGATGAGCACGAGCGGCTGGTCAGCACTCATTTGTATTGTTGTGGTGTTGCGGAAACACGCACGTCATCGAATGAAACACGGGGCCATATCAAGATACCCCTTATTCAGTTCATCGTGAACGTTCGCGTTCCTGATCCTCATCGATTTCTGTCAAAGGTTGGTAACTGAGGGGAGTTATACGTTGCGGCCCAATTCTTATACAGCGTAATCGCTTTTTTTACACGGGGAAGTAGGTCTATAACTCCAATTTAGTTACGGTCACTCGTGTCGCCTCGACATCTTCGAGGACGGCACCCCACCCGCCGACGGTGTACGTCTCCTCGCCCGCGCGAAGCGTGAAACACACCTGTCCGGCTAACTGTGACAGTGCGGGGGTACTGTCCGCCCCAGCAGTGGTGTCGGTCATCCCTGAATAGTATACCTCAGTGATCTCGCCTGTCAGTTCGACGTGATCTCCCGTTCCAGTGTCGAGTCCGGTCACGGTCGCTCGCACCGTCGCATCCTCCGAGAGCGTCGGTTCGATGTCGCGGACGCACCGGCGAACGTCGGCATAGACCACTGGCGGTTCGTCGTCGCGTGCAGAGTAGACTTGGTCCAGTACCTCCCACAGACACGTTTGGAAGTACCAGTGAAAGACGTAAGTCAGCGTGTAGTCGTCCACGAGAACGCCGTACTCGTTCAACGAGTGGGCGTGCGGCGCAAAGCACGTTTGCGTCCGGTCAACGAGGAGAACGAACGGCGTTGGTAGCGTCCGGTGGCGTGCCTCCGTGACGACACCCTCGAAGTCCATCGATTCGAACGACGGACCGTCACGCTCGGGGTCGGTGTGCAGCGAGACTTTGACTATTGCGCCGTTTTCGAATGCCTCGCGGAGTGCGGGTTTCAACTCCTCGTACTGATCGGCCGTGACCGACAGTTGGACCTCGTTTTCTGCCTCCCGAATAATCGACGCCGCCCGCTGGAACACCGTCTCGAAGCGTTTTACGATGCTCAGCATGTGTCGGTCAACCTCGGGCGCTTCCCACCGGTCTTCGATCTCGTCGGCCGCCGCTTCGAGCATCGTCGCCCGGCTACGCAAGTCTTCGAGTACCGTCTCAGGGTCGCACGCGCGGGCGCGAAGACTGTCCTGCTCGTACGTCTCGATATACCCTTTTGTCTCTAAATCTCTCAGAACATCGTAGATGCGTGCAGTCGGAACTGCACAAGCATCGGCTAACTCAGTCGCACTTGCGGCACCTAACTGAAGCAGTGCGTTGTACGCCTCCGCCTGGTACTGGGAAAGCCCGGCATCCTCTAACGCGTCTTGCAACTCGGCCAAATCCATGTACTGATCGGAAATCACTCTGCATTAATCATTATTGTATCGGAGCTGTACGACCGCTGGTGTCACACAGTGTGAGTGAACAATACACGTCACTCTCAGTTGATCGAAGCGGACGCACGCCGACGTAGCTGAGGCGGTACGAACAGTGATTCCGAGAAAGGGCCGAACCGAAATCTGTCGGTCGGTCGGCGGGTCGGCGTTCTCCCTCGTCGTGGTTGTGGTGGCGACTGGACATGCCGCTCTTCCCGTGAGCCTACAGACTGCATCGACAGCAACGGGAGAGTCGAGTTACGCCAGTACCGCGACGAAAAGGCGAACGCGCGTGAGACGCGGAACGAGCCTCTTAGTCGTTCTGCGGGCTGTAGTTCGGCGCTTCGTCCGTAATCATCACGTCGTGGGGGTGGCCTTCCGTCTGTCCGGCACTAGAGACGCGGACGAACTCCGCGCGCTCCTTGAAGTCCGGAATCGTCTCGGCACCGACGTAGCCCATGCCGGAGCGCATGCCGCCGACGAGTTGGTGCAGTTCGGAGGCGAGCGTCCCTTTGTACGGCGTTGCGGCCTCGACGCCCTCCGGAACGAACTCCTCGTCGTCGTCAGCGTCTTTGAGGTAGCGGTCGCCGCCGCCGGATTTCATCGCGCCGACGGAGCCCATGCCGCGGTACTGCTTGTACTTCTTGCCGTTCATCGTGATGACGCGGCCGGGGGCCTCGTCAGTCCCCGCGAAGTACGATCCGAGCATCACGGCGTCAGCACCCGCGGCGACGGCCTTGATGGCGTCACCCGAGTAGCGAATTCCACCGTCGGCGATGACGGGCACGCCCTCTGGTGCGGCCACGTCCGCGACTTCCGCGACAGCCGTAATCTGCGGCATCCCGGCACCCGAGACGACGCGCGTCGTACAGATGGATCCCGGACCGATGCCGACTTTCAGACCGTCAGCGAAATCGACCGCCTCTTCGGCGGCCTCGCGCGTGCCGATGTTGCCGACGACGACGTCTGCTTCGACAGACTGCTTGATCTCGCGGGCGCTGTCGAGGACGTTGAGATTGTGCGCGTGCGCACAGTCAATGAAGAGAACGTCCGCACCGGCTTCGTCGGCGGCCTCCGCGCGGTCCGTCTCGAACGGACCGACGGCGACACCGCAAACCAGACGACCGTCGTCGTCGCGCGCGGCGTGCTCGTGTTCACGTCGCTGGAGGATGCCCTGCATCGTGACCAGTCCGACGAGGTGGCCTTCCTCGTCCACAACGGGCACGCGCTCGATCTTGTGGTCGTACATGAGTTCGAGCGCATCACGGGCCGTCACGTCGCGTTCGGCCGTGATGACTTCGTCCGTCATCGCCTCGCGTACCTCGTCGGACTCGCCGACTTCGAGATACGGGCGGATGTCGGTGCCGGAGATAATACCGAGGACAACGTCCTCCTCGTCCACGACGGGCGCTCCCGAGACGCCCTCGCGTTCCATCATCTCGTCCACGTCGCGGACCGTCTGCCCCGGACGGGCCGTCACGACGTTTTCGCGGCGGATGACGAGTTCGTCGGCGCGTTTCACGCGCTCGATCTCGGCCACCATCGCCTCGATGTCCATGTTACGGTGCAGAACGCCGAGACCGCCCTCCCGGGCCATCCCGATAGCCATGCCGCTCTCGGTGACGGTGTCCATCGCCGCCGAGAGGATCGGGACGTTGAGTTCAACGTTCTTCGAAACGCGCGTGGAGACATCGGCGTCGTCGGGTTCGACTCGACTCTCCATCGGTCGGAGCAGTACGTCGTCGAACGTCAGCGCCTCTGGTACCTGCAGTTTCTCGGAGAAGGATTCTCGTTCGGAAACGTCGTTCGCCATGTAAACCGTCCAAACTCCTGCGACAAAAGGGTTGCGAGACACCACGGGTGTGTAACTAATTGCCAGCCAGAACAGACATATATACACGTTTGAGTATATCTGTCCTCCGAGACGTGTCGTGATTCCCAAATGGATGCCTTCCAACGAGAAAGGACTGCAACGATCTGTGACGGGGTTCACTCCGGTTTCGTCCCTTCGAGCAATTTGTTAGTTGAAAGTTAGTTCCCAAATGTTGATGAGTATTTGGTGCCAGATTACAGCATCTAACAGTTCTGAATCGGAGTTCTATCAGATTCCTCTGCAAAAAGTATATGATAATTGATAGCATAAACGTAGCTATGAGTGATACTGAATCACCGGGAGAGTCAGGTGCGCACGGACACGAACATCACGAGGTCGAAGGACCGGGGTATGCGACCCCGCAGGCCGCTATCGAAGAATCGGAGCCGGAATCGGTCGCCTACGTAATGGGGCTGTACGTCGGGACAGATATCGACGCTCCGGATTTCATGGCGGTCGTGGACGTTGATCCGGACTCTGAGACCTACCAGGAGATCATCAACCGCGTCGAGATGCCCAATAGGGGCGACGAACTCCATCACTTCGGCTGGAATGCCTGCTCCTCATCGTGTCATATCGGCGGTCTGGAGCGCCGGTACCTCATCGTCCCCGGCAACCGTTCCTCACGCCTGCACGTGATCGACACGAAGAATCGTCGGAATCCGCAGATCGAGCGCGTGATCGAACCTGATGCCGTTCACGAATACGATCTTTCAGCGCCGCACACCACCCACTGTATTCCCGACGGTGATATCGTCATCAGCATGCTGGGGAACGCCGACGGGGAGTTACCCGGCGGATTTCTGGAACTGGGCGATGATTTGGAGATCAAGGGGCGATGGGATCCACCGAACGAGATCGACTTCAACTACGACTTCTGGTATCAACCCCGGCATAACGTGATGGTCTCCTCGGAATGGGCCGCACCTGCGACCTACCAACCCGGATTCGATATGGAGGATGTCGAAGAAGGAAAGTATGGCCACCGACTCAACTTCTGGAACTGGGAAGAACACGAACTCGAACAGACGATTGATCTCGGCGAGGAAGGGCTCATCCCACTGGAAAC
This sequence comes from Halogeometricum borinquense DSM 11551, assembly GCF_000172995.2. GTDB lineage: Archaea > Halobacteriota > Halobacteria > Halobacteriales > Haloferacaceae > Halogeometricum > Halogeometricum borinquense. Next base: position 1,873,234 of record NC_014729.1, on the reverse strand, counting down.
GCGCTTTCTGCACACACCGGAATCGACCCACGGCTACGTCAACGCCGCGCTCTCATCGAATATCTTCCACTTCTGGGAGGAAAACGACCGGTATCACGCCGAGAAGGTCATCGATTTCGAGAGCCGCGAACTCGACGACTGGGACATGCCCGTTCCGGCGCTGCCGACTGACATTCTCATCTCGATGGACGACCGCTACCTGTTCGGTGGGAGTTGGCTTCACGGCGAGGTCTGGATGTACGATATCTCCGATCCGAAGTCGCCGCGCCGCGCTGACTCGATTTCGATTGGCGGATACTTCGGCGATATCCGCACGGTCCAAGACCGGGAGTTGGTCGCTGGGCCACAGATGTTACAGCTTTCGCTGGACGGCGAGCGCCTCTACTGGACCACATCGCTGTACTCCTCGTGGGATAACCAGTTCTTCCCCGAAATGGCCGAGAAGGGATCGGTAATGCTGAAAGCCGACGTCAACCCGCGCAAAGGGACGTTGACTCTCGATGAGGACTTCTTGGTTGACTTCGGCGAGGTCGCCACGGGACCGGCGCGCGCCCACGAGATTCGCTGGCCGGACGGCGACTGTACCAGCGACGTCTGGCAGTAGCGCGATGGCCTCCCGTCACACTCTCACGCTCACGCGGCGGAGCGGCCGCGAAGAGACGACACGAGCAAGCGAGGACGAGACAATCCTCGAAGCTGCCGAATCGGCAGATATCAGCCTCCCGTTCGGATGTCGAACGGGCGCATGTGCGACCTGCGTCGGCCGACTGATCGATGGGAACATCAGCTACGACCGCCCACCGCGTGCGCTGAAGACCCGACATATCGAATCGGGCTACGTCTTGTGCTGTATCGCTCGCCCACGGACCGATTGCCGGATCGAAATCGGGCCGGGGGTCCAAGCCGAGTTAGTCTCGAATCCGTGGAAGTGAGTCTCCTCGCAAAATCTAATACTGAATCTTCGTGCAATTTTCACTCGATTAACGGGCACTCAGCGAACAATTCTTGAATTCTCTGCTCCAAATCCGAGGCATCATAGGCTCATTTAAAAACCACCCCGAAAGGTATCTAGTCCCATGCCGCCACTTCTCACACAAATTTTAATAGTTCCGTATGGTTTTGTACGAGTATGGACTCCGAGTGTCCCGCTGCATCGCGTATCGCCGGTCAGACGACCTTCGACTCCGGCAATCTCTTTATGATTACAGCGATGTGGCGAACACTTAAATTTGGGAAACGGAATCTTCCGAATCTCCCGAATCTTCCGATGCTTGGAGTACTCGGACGATCCACCGACGAGCGTGGTTTGCGTCCGTATCGCCGTTTGGCCGAAGGTGACGGCCGCTAACACGGAATGAGCGTCTCTCAACACCCAGTCGCGCTTCGCTTAGAGCAACAGGTAGGTGGGGCAACGCGCCTCCTCGCCACGGTCATGGCGCTGCCGCTCGTAGACGGTATCTTCCCCGCACTCGTCATCGCCGGGGCGCTGAGCACCCCAGTCGATATCATCCAGACCGGACTGCTCATCTTCGGCGGATCCGCGACCGTTGCGGTCATCCTCGCAGAGATGGAAGGGACGCGTCGCGAGCAGATGACGTCAGTCCTCATCCTCGGTGTGGTTTTGCTCCCCATCGCCGGGTTAGAGGCGGCGTTCGCACCAACGATCAAGACGCTGCTGGACTTCCATACGTTCCACCGCTTCGCCGGACTGGTCATCTTGGCCGTCGCGGCGAAGACGGCGTCTTCCGAAGTGGGCGAGAAGCTTCCCTCCCCGAGCATCATCATCGCCCTCGGGCTGGTCGCCAGTTTCAACCCCGCGAACGCGCAGTTGAAAACGAACCCCGATCCGACGATCATCCTGCACGCTGTCGCGGCGGCCGGGACGGGCGTCGGATTCGCCCTCGTCGTCGCCATGCTCGGCCCGCGTCTCCGTGGTGTGGTTGATATCAACCTGTTCCGCTTCGGCAGCTCCGTCGCACTCGGCATGCTCGCCATCGACGTGTTGGGCGTCCTCCCCACCGACCGGCCCATCGCGCTGGGCGTCCTCGGCGTGACGGCGTTGTTCGCCTACGATCCCGCCGCGGACGATCCGGCCGAAGACGCCGAACTGGATGCGGACACGAACGGCATCGAATCGGAAGATTCGCACGAATCGGACGATCCGGATACGTACGAACAGGAATCGGACGACGCGTCCGCACCAGCAGCCGTCGCTGACGGCGGCAACCGCGACGGGTCAGCATCCGTGTCGGACGATGGGAACCAGAGCCAGCGTCAGAACCAAAACCAGAGCCAACCGGACGACGAATCCGGGGATGCGGGCTACGGCTACCCCGCCGAGAAGGACTCGCGTGCGCCGTGGCTCTAACCCGACGTTCGTTTCTCTCTTACTGACTTCAGCCTCCGACGCGTGACGCGGAGGACTTACCACGATCCCTGCCATTCACGGACGTATGAGTAACCGCGTCGTCGAAGGACGGATGGTGACGCCCAAACGACTGGCTGAACTCGTCGAAGGCGAGAAACCGCTCGAAGCCGAGTCTATCGAGGATGCAGACCGGGACTGCCCGGAGTGCGACGGCAACGTCATCTCGGTGGGCTACATGCCGAGCGTCACGGAGTTCGTCACGGCCTACAAATGCCAGGACTGCGAGTGGGCCGAGACCGACCGCGACTGACGACTCCCAATCGAAATTCCTTTATGCCGAATCGCCATACGAAGAGATGCAGAGCGGGGTCGTGGCCAAGCCCGGCATGGCGACTGACTCCAGAGGCAACGCGCCCGGGACGAAACTCCAGACTGATATACTGAGCGACTGACTGATCATCGGTCGTGTTGACGACCCTCTGGAGTTCCGAGGCGCACACCGGAGATATCAGTCGATCGGGGGTTCAAATCCCTCCGACCCCACTTCTACTCTGAACTCACCAACGAGCGAGCGCTCTGTCGCTCGCGTACAGCGTGAGTTCAGTATGACGTTCACAAGGAGGAGTTGAGCTAGAGAGGAGCTTGCTCCGACCGTGGTTCAAATCCCTCCGACCTCACTCCGAATTTAATTCCTTCGGCACCCTATATATAGGGACACCTCTACGCTTATCTCACGTTACCGCCCCGCCAGCAGAGGTGCTGCGCGTGAGCCTCGCGCCGTCCAAGCGCGGGGGTAACGCCGCTGAATCCGCCGTTCACCAGCTTGTTGACGGCCTCCGGTACGTTCCGGACTCGGAAGCCGAACACTGCGACGCCGAAGTTGTCGACGTTACACCTACACCCAACGACATCTCTCGACGAACCGACAGCCGTCACTACAAACTCGAAGTCACCGCGGGAAAAGACACGACCAGTCAGAGCGGGGGAAGCAGCGTGACACCTGGCACCCGATCAACCTCGAGGCGCAGATCAACCGCTACGTCCAGAACACCGACAACGAGATCGGACCGACTGACTCTATCGCCCAACGCTCGAAGCGGACCGTCCAGACGTAGGTTGACCGCGCTGCCGATGCCGCCGCAGACTATACAGGCGATCAGGGCTACCGGCGCATCTCCAGTCACGATCTCTGCCGCTGCTGGGCGCACCACCTGCTCGTCGAGGGGAGAATTTCACCACGGATCGTGATGGCCCGCGGCGGTTGGAGCAGTTACGACGCAATCGAGCCCTACCTCGCAGCACCGTCAGAAGAGAGCATCATCAGGTCGATGAGAGAGGTTTCGCTATAGCCACCGGAAGTAGGCTCTTCTCGGAAGTTCCTCCGAGTTATTCTGAGAACAGTGAGGTGCCGCGATTGGTAACGTACTGTCGGGGCGGCACACAGCTTGGGAGTCGGCTCCCGGAGTACAAAAGGGAGATGTCCATTTGATTGTGGTTTCTCATTTGTGTCTGTTAATTAAGTACACTCCGCCTGCGGGAAGCGTCACGAATTGGATCACCGGCAGGAGCAACGAGAGCAAATGTATCACGCTCACCGCCGCGTACATCCATCGAAATAGGGACCTGCCACCATTGTTCGCAGATACGTGCTTGCTGTCGAGATACAAGCCCATACTGAAGACAGGTGTCAAGACGTAGTGTGCAAAGATCAACAACACCGTGGAGACACTCGCTAGGAGAAATGGAATCTCAACAGCGTCGTTAGCAGGCAGGAGCGACGGAGGGGTACCGGCACTTTCGACACCGAGCAACCAAACCGTCCCCCACGCAATCCAGACCGCTCCTACGACTACCAACTGGAGCGCAACACCGTACCACCATCGTGATCCAGTATCTGGATACGATGTCATAGGAACTCCTGTCTCCGTCCATACATGAATGCAATGGCGATCCCAAGGATAGCGATTGCCGTTCCCCCCACAGTAAGTCCCACTTGAAGGTATGAGACGATAGCGAAAGCCACTGCCCCCAGTGACAGAGGGGCAAGAAGATGGTGCCGAGGAAACGGCAAGTCCAGTAGCGATGCGAAGCCTACCAACCCTAGAAACACCAGTGTACTTTGCATCAGTAGTGAGTTCGATCCCAAGAGCAAAAGTAACAGTCCGAACAATGCGAGAATCAACCCACCAATTTCTTTTGGCTTGAGATTTCGAAGCAGTGCCATTGAATGTAAAATAGCTGTGAATATATCTAAAGCCTATGCTCCAGATCTCAAACCGGATCTGGGGCCCCGTCAGCTATGAGGAATAGAACCACCATGATGATTAGTGCCAAGACTTGGCCAGGGCCGCTGTTGGGGTTCATACCAAGGTCTCTGACACTGGCGTCTGCTGCATCCCCCGCCTTCTTAAGTACAGTATCGAGAGCAGCGGTAGGATCAATATTATTCAAGTTATGGCGGTAGCAGGAGCCACTCTTCGGTTCACCCACCCACACTGCATTCAGGTCCTCTTCGATACCGATCCATATGGAATTCTCGACGAGTACCTCAGCGTCACCGAGTGAGATAGTCTTCTCCTGGTAGGTTAGATCGACTGAGACAAGTGGGGGAGTCTGACCATCGTTACAGTCTCGCGGTTCGCCAATGTTCTCTTGAATACTGCCGGTCTGAACGCACAGTTGTGTTCCATTGGGGGTTGGTGTACACAGGTCGAAAGGGAATCCACTCGGAACGGGGAATGGGAGAGACGCCATTAGTCATCCCCCTCCTCTTCGTCAAGGACATTCTCCGTCACAGTTTTGTGATCCAGAACAACGTACGATGGGGTTATCTTCCGCGTGTATCGCGTGAAGTCCATGACGTATTCGAGCCGATTCCCGTCTTTCCACTCTGGCTCGTACACGCCAGCCACAGCGTCCTGGGTGATCTGGTAGACTGTCTCGGGCGTGTCACTGAGATTTCGAGTGCCGTCTGCGATGTAGAGCTGAATGCCGTCACCAAACGCTGCGGTGACGATAGCGATACGGTCCTGATTAGGATGTTTCGCAGCACCAGCAGCCATTTGATCGACCGTCATGTCTTCGAAGGGACCGAGATCGTCAACGGTAGGATAGGTGTCGGGCTTCGCAGCACCGATTCCAGTGCCCATCGTCAGGAGTCCGGTTGTTCCCATAATACTCAGCACATTTCTTCTCGTTAGATCACTCATATATCAGAGTACCAACTAGATGACTAAATGTCAGGATAAATAAATACCGAAATGAAATCAATTAACATTGGTTAGTGAATATGGAATAATATCTATTTGTCGTATCTATATTGAGGGTTGATATAGTCGTTGAAAATGGAGCCTGATCAGCCCGCGAATGAAACGTACGGTTTGGTATTCTGCAACCCCTCCACGTCCGCGAGCGAAATCGTGGACGTCTCCTCAACTCGCAGTACCTCCGTTAACTCCATGAGCTGATCAAAGTTCGCTGGTGAGGTTCTCGTGAACGGTATCTGGAAACCAAAGCGCGTGTAGCCGCGGTGCTGCTCGCAGTGCGCGTGAAGTGAACCGAGACTCATCGCTGTCTGTCCACACTCGGTACAGCGGAACAGGACGAGCGAACCATCGGACTCGTACTCCTCATGAAGTCGGTCGAGCAGACTCACGATGCACCAACTCCGAAAGCGTCCGCGCTCTGTCGCTCGCGTACCGCGTGAGTTCAGTATGACGTTCACAAGGAGGAGTTGAGCTAGAGAGGAGCTTGCTCCGACCGTAATTCACAACCTCTCCGCCTTATACGACTCCGAAACTACGACTGACAAGTACCGCGTCGCGTGTGTTCGGATCGAGTAAACAGAGAAGATGGGCACCAAACCGTCGAGAAAATAATACTCTGCGAACGAAATAGATCCTCCCACGAATCCAACCCCGAATGTAGTTACCAGAATGCTGTAAGTGCGTATTAGTAGCTTTCACACCTATATTCACTATGGCATCAATCCCGGCAGACTTCCAAGATTTGTTCGAGAAACAGACATTTGCGCATCTATCGACGCTGTTGCCGGATGGAAGCCCACACGTGACGCCAGTGTGGATCGATTACGACGTCGACGCGGACCGGCTGTTAGTGAACACCGAACGCGGCCGCCGAAAAGAGAAAAACATCCGAAACGACCCGCGAGTCGCCATCAGTATGACAGATCCGGACAATCCCTACCGGATGCTTTCAGTTCAGGGAGAGGTTGACGAGATGACCACAGAAGGCGCACGCGAGCAGATCGACGAGATGTCAAAGCGGTATATGGGGAAAGACGAGTATCCCAACCCCATCCAGACCGAACGCGTAATGATCTCGATCAAACCGGAGCACGTCAGCCATTATGAGCCGTAGATCACCGTCCCAATAGCGCAGGGACGAAGAAACTGCTCGGTCGCAGCGCACTCCGCAAACTGTGCGTTCAGCGTTCGATATCCTTTGTGAACGTCCGAACAGAATCAGTCAGGACGAAACGTTAGGTCGAGCGGTCCACAGACAGGTCGAACTCGATAGTTCCATCCGACGAAATTGAGAGCCGTCCGCCTTCGTAGTCAAATCCGATCTCGAACTCGCCTGCCGCCGTTTCTCGAATCAAGTTTTCCAGTGCATCCGGATCCGTAACGTTCGAGAGCGGTTCGAGGTCCATCGGTTGACACCCTTTTACATCCGTGACAAGGGAGACGATTTCGACCGTCATTCGTTCCGGGTTCGATACAATATCTGTGCAACGTTTTGTCGTTGCTGACGTAGTCCGTCCCATCTTTTATATACCCACCTGCAGGCTCCGCCCGCGAACAACGCCGCGAGTTCACGGATGGAATAGCCGTTCAACTGAATACCATTTCCGGACGGCCATAATGGTTATTATTGCGTCTCAAGGCCTGATACGCCGAAATCAAGAGTAATGAGAATATTCGGTTTAGCGGACAGTTGGACCGTCCGACCGCATTCAGTCGTTGGCGACTTCAGCGTAGACGCGGTCGAACTCGACATCGGTGCCGTGTTCGCGGCACACTTCGAGGGCGTGTTTGGCCGCGAATCCGGCTTCGTGTGCAGTTCGTCCGGTCCCGACGCCGACTTTGAGTTCCACGCCCGCCTCCTGTTCGACGTGGCGAATCGCGTCTCGGTACCCCGCTTCGCCCATGTTCGGGCAGACGGAGATGATGTTGTCGCCACCGACGAAGAAGGACAGCCCGCCGTACTCCTCGCGGAGATAGCGCATCAGCGTCGCGTACCCCTGCTCGATGTGGATGAACGAGTCGAACTCGTTGAGTCGGTCGGTGTACTTGCCCGTCGCGTCGTTTACGTCGAAGTGAGCGATCTGTAGGTCTTCGTCAGTTCGATCAGACACAGGAAGTGCGTCGCCAGCGAGTACCTCACGGCGGTCGCCGTCCTGAGCGCTTCCAGCGTGCTGGAGGCCCGCAGTCCCCGCTTCGAGAGCTTCGATGGGCGAGGAATCCACACCGATGCCGAGGCTAATCGTCACCGGATACCGGTTCGCAATAGACTCTTGGAGCAGTTCGTGGTCCGCTTCGTCGAGGCCGTTCGTGACAGCGACCATGTTGTCGAAGCGGGTGAAAAAGACGTAGCCGTCACGGCTGCCGACGAACTGCGCGAGGTCCGCGAACAGTCGAGACTGGAGCGTTTGAAGGTCCATCTCCCGGCGTGGCTCCGGTGTCACCGTCCACGGGCCGTAGTTGTCTATCTGAATGAGCGAGAGCTGCGTGTTCGTCACACCCGACACGACGGGATTCGAGCATATCGTTCCTTTGGTTCCACGTTTGAGCGCCGCTATCTGTGGCATGTACCATACCCGGTCGGTGTCCACAGCTCGATGTTGTCTGCCCATCGGATACGCGAGGCTGTCCGTCATTCGGGATACGTCTCGCTACTCGTGGACCGCTGGCGGACGTAGTGTTCGTAGGCGAGGTCGAGCAGTAGCCACACCACGACCCACGTCACGACGCCGACGAAAGCGATGGCCGTCGTTGAGAGGAGTGGAACAAGGCTCACAATCCCGACGAGAAGCGAGTACGTGAGAAAGACGGAGAGAATCGTGATTCCGAGTCCGATGATGCCGAACACATAGTGGTTTCGTGCCGTTTTGGGGTGGAACCCATCCGATTCGGACTGATCAGACCGGGTGAGGAAAACGACCATATATGAACATTGGTAGCAATGACCATAGATATGTCCCCCGAGCGCCGAGCGTTTCAACACTGGGCTGACCGTACTCCGAACCGATGACTTACCGAGGCGTCATCCTCGACGTGGATGGAACCGTAGTGCGTGGCGACGAACCGATACCGGGATCAGGTGACGGATTAGACGCCATCGATGCGGCCGGACTCGAACGCGTGTTCGTCTCAAATAACCCAACGAAGCGTCCCGCAGCGTACGTCGAACGGTTCGCTCGTGCCGGATTCGAGATGGCGGCGTCGGAGGTGATTACCGCCGGGACAGTTACCGCTCGATATCTCCGCGAAGAACGCCCCGACGACGACCTGTTCGTCGTCGGCGAGTCGGGATTGGTCGATATCCTCACCGACGCGGGGCTGTCCGTTGTCGAAGCCGACGACTCGCCGGATACACTCGTCGCCTCTGTGGACGAGGAGTTTGACTACGATTCGCTCTGTGAGGCCCTGTGGACGCTTTCGGATGACGGTGTGGCGTTCATCGGAACCGACCCCGACACTGTCATCCCGGCCGCCGAACGCGATGTTCCGGGCTCCGGCGCGATTATCAACGCTATCGCGGGCGTTGCCGAGCGCGACCCTGATGTGGTTCTGGGCAAACCGTCAGACACCGCCCGCGACATGGCACTGGAGCATCTCGGCGTCCCCGCCGAGTCCGTTCTCGTCGTCGGCGACAGACTCGACACCGACATCGCGCTCGGAGAACGTGCGGGGATGACGACGGCACTCGTCAAAACCGGCGTCACCGACGAAGAGACGCTCGCCGCGTCGTCAATAACACCGGACTACGTTCTCGACTCGTTGGGCGACGTGAGCAAAGTGTTGACCGAGCAGACCGTGTAACCGTACAAATCGTTAAGGTGTCTCCCGGCCCAGTTTTTGATGGGTGACACCAATGGGCAAGAAGATACTGATGATCGTCGGCGACTTCGGAGAGGATTACGAGACGATGGTGCCGTTCCAAGCGCTCCAGATGGTCGGGCACGAGGTAGACGCCGTTTGTCCCGATAAATCGGCAGGAGAGACGGTGAAGACAGCCATCCACGACTTCCGCGGTGACCAGACGTATCTTGAGGAACGCGGGCACGACTTCGAGGTAAACGCCACATTCGATGAGATCGACCCCGCAGAATACGATGCGCTCGTCGTTCCCGGTGGGCGTGCGCCGGAGTACCTGCGCACGTACGAGGAAGTACTCGACACTGTCCGTCACTTCTTCGACGAAGGGAAACCAGTCGCGGCCGTCTGCCACGGCCCGCAGATTCTCGCGGCGGCGGGTGTCCTCGACGGCTACGAAATGACCGCATACCCCGCAGTTCGGGCTGAGGTGGAGGCGGCAGGATGTTCGTGGGTGGATGAAGTGACCGTAGACAAGAACCTCGTCACCGCGCAGGCGTGGCCGGACCACCCCGAGTGGCTGGCGAAGTTCCTCGAACTCCTCGGAACGGAGATTACAGAGACGGAGGTCGCCACAGCCGACGACTGAACTCACAGCTGCAAGCTGTGCGTGTAATTCCCATAAATGAGAATGTCTGACAAAGGTTTATACCCAATAGCGCGGTAGGTTGTAACATGGAAGGTCAGCCGAACAGCCCATACGTCTTCGGCGGAGATGTTGAAGACCGTGGACCGCACGTCTTATGGAACGAAGTTGAAGAAACCCGGAGCTACGATACAGAAGAGCGGGAGGTCGTCATCGTAGAGGGGGAGGCCATGAGTTACCGGGCGTACCACCGACGCTGACACTCCTGTCCCGGATTTCCCGGGACATCTCCAGTTCGGATTGCTGTTGCTCACTAACTGACAAGTAAAAAGAACGTGGAGTGTTTCGGCGTTAGAACGCGCCGCCGTGAACGTCAACTTCCGCGTGGAGTTCCTCGCGGAGTGCGGCGTGGACGTGGCAGATGTCCTCGGCGCGGGCGACGATTTCGTCGAACTCGTCGTCGCCGAGGTCGGCCTCTACGTGGATGGAGAAGCGAACTCCCGACAGGTCGTCGTCACCGTCGAGGTCGGCGTCGGCGTCGATCTGAATCTTGCCGAGATCGTCGTGACCGCGCTGCTGCCCACCGACGCGGAAGGCGGGGAGGAAGCAGGAGGCGTAGTCTGCGACGAGGACCGCGTTCGGGTTCGGTCCCTGTTCGTCGGTGGCGTCGATCGTAAGTTCGAAGTCGCCGACTTGGCTCGTAGATGCGAATCCTTCTTCGCTGACAGTGGAAGTTTCGATGTCGCTCATGCGTTCAGTTGGTCGGAGGCCGTCTCCCTAAAAGTTGCTTACTCCGGAAACCCCACACCGGTCCAGCGAGAGTAAGCCGTGAGAACGGTGACGACGACGGAAACACCGTGTTAGTGATGACGATGGTAACACTGTGTTGGCGACGACGGATACACTGGTGACAACGGAAAAAAGCCGGATCGAGAGTGAGCCTGCTGATTCCCGCGTCTTCAGGCGCGGGAGGAGGGGAGGTCAATCGAGCCGTCTATTCCAGCGTGAACGACTCGTCACCGTCGAGAACGTGGACTTCTGCGGTGGATCCAGTTGCGTTCACTTCACGCTCGAAGTCGTCGATATCTATCTCCACCGGCGGGAACGTATCGTAGTGCATGGGGAACGCATGGTCTACGTTCAACCAATCGACGGCGATGGCGGCCTGCACCGGTCCCATCGTGAAATGGTCGCCGCACGGGACGGCGGCCGCGTCGGGTTCGAGATACTGTGCGATGACATCCTTCATCTCGGACATCAAAGCCGTGTCGCCCGCATGGTAGAACGTCGTCGCGTCCTCGTCGGCCTCCTGCGTGGGCTTTTTGTCGCTGATGATGAAGCCCGCTGGCATCCCGATGTCGTGTTCGTAGCCCGTGTTGAGACCGTTCGTGTGGTCTGCCCGATGCATCGTCACGAACGCATTACCGCACTCGACGGTGCCACCGAGATTCATGCCGATACTGTCGGTGAAGCCGACTTCCGCCTCCATGTATCCCGTCATCTCGGGGACGCCGACGACCGTCGCATCGGTGAACGCACCGGCGTCTGAGATGTGGTCGGCGTGTCCGTGCGTCAACAGGAGGTAGTCGGGGTCTTCCACGTCCGACGGCGACAGATCCGTGAACGGGTTGTCGAAGAACGGGTCGATGAGGAACGTTGTGCCGTCTACATCGACGTGCCACGTAGAGTGGCCGTGCCAGGTGAGTTCCATCGTCATAGCCGCCTCGTACTACTCGCGTCGGTCGCTTAAATCTAAGAGGATTCAGACAGGACGGTCACTTTTCCGCGAAGGAAAGAACGAAACCGTCACAGGCTGACACACCGCCCATGCACCGCGTTCGCTTCCGCGACCCCGCAGGCTCTGTCCGAACCGGACAGTGGCACGACGACCACGTCTCGTTCGGCGGCGAGACGTACTCTCTTGCGGAGGTAGAGATCCTCCCGCCGTGCGAACCGACGAAAATCGTCTGTATCGGTCGCAACTACGCTGACCACGCGGCCGAGTTGGACAACGACGTGCCGGACAGACCGCTCCTGTTTCTCAAACCGCCGAACACGCTCGCCGCCCACGGTGACACCGTGACGCTCCCGGCCGGGAAAGAGCGGGTCGATTGGGAAGCCGAACTCGCGGTCGTCATCGGAACGCAGGCGCGGAACGTGGCCGCCGAAGACGCGATGGACTACGTGGCCGGGTTCACCTGCATGAACGACGTGTCGAACCGCGACGACCAGAACAAAGAACAAAACTGGGTGCGCGGGAAGGCGTTCGACAACTCGGCACCGCTTGGGCCCGTTCTTGCTACCCCCGACGAAGTGCCGGACGATGCGAGCGTCGAACTCCGCGTCAACGGCGAGACGAAGCAGTCGTCCTCGCGTGACTATATGATGTTCTCCGTCCCAGATCTCATCGAAGAGATAACGACGTACCTGACGCTCGAACCCGGGGATGTCGTCTCGACGGGAACGCCAGAAGGCGTCGGCCCGCTTTCGGATGGAGACCACGTAGCGGTCGAGGTCGAAGGTGTCGGCGTCCTCGAACACGACGTGCGCTCGGCTGAGTGAACTGCTGCCGTTTTTCGTCTCGGTTGTCACCTCGTTCACGTAACAGAACACTTACCCCGGGACGGAGAAGGATCGAGTATGCGTCTGACTCGAGCAGACATCGTGGGTATCGCTGTCCTCGGGGCCACTGCACTCGTCGGCCTCGTCTTCCTCCCGTCGCTTCCCGACCAGTTTGCGATCCACTTCGGGATGGACGGTGCGGACTCTTTCGTCTCGACACCCGTCGGTCTCTTCCTGCTTCCCGCAATCGGTATCGTGACCATCGTCCTTCTCCGCTCCGTCTCCGAGATGAAGGAAACCGGTGGTGTCTCGGGATCGTACGGGTTCGCTCTCGCTCTGTTCCTCGCGTACGTGCAGGGTGTCGTCCTCGCGTGGAATCTTGGGTTCGGAGTGGATGTCTCCCTCTTTGTCCTCCCGGCTACCGCCGTCTTTGTCGCCGTGAGTTTCGCCGCGAAGACGTGGTGAAGCCGAAGGACAACCCCTAAGTTTAGGTTCCCCTAATCCGAATTCGTGAAACTGACGCGGCGAGACGCAGTGGCCGCTCTCGCGGCTGTTGGGGCCGTTGGGGCAGGGGCGGTGGGGATGCAGTACGGCCCGCCGCGCGCGGACGACGGGAGAAATGACGACAGCGAGAGTGGTGGCCTCGAAAGCGACGACGAGTCACCGGTGTCAGACGACCTTCTTGACGTGATGGACGCCGCGGCGGCGGTGATCTTTCCCTCCGAGGTCGAGGCGCATCGAACCTTCGTCGAACGCTACGTTCTCGGCCGGACTGCGGGGCGCGAGGCGTACCGCAGAGGACTGACTGAGACGGCCGCTGAACTCGATGCTATCGCCCGCGACTGGCGGGACAGCCCGTTCGCAGCACTCCCGAGAGACGAACGGGACGAGATCCTCCGCGGTCTCGGCGTCGAGACAGCAGATCCGGAACCGGACGGAACTATCTCCGAGCGGCTTCGCTTCTACGTCGTGAACGACCTGCTGTTCGCCTTCTACTCCTCACCGACGGGCGGCCGACTCGTCGGCATCGAGAATCCCATCGGACACCCCGGGGGGACTGGGAGTTATCGACGCGCAACGATGCCCGAGAACGAATCCGAGGAGGACGAGAGCGATGGCTGAGACGCCCACCGATGGAGGGGTCGGCGACGGGCGAGAGAGAACTCCATCGCCTCGTGCCGATGTTTGTGTCGTCGGGTCCGGTCCGGCCGGTGCTCTCGTTGCTCACCGACTCGCTGCTGCGAATGCGGCCGTTGTCGTTCTCGAAGCGGGACCGCGGTTCGACTTCTCGCGCCGACTGGAACAGATGGAAGAACACATCCGACCCGGGATGGGGAATCCGTGGGAGATGGGCGGCCCGCGGGACGACTACACGACTTCGGGGCGTCACTACCCGCTGAACGCCGCGCGCGTGAAAGGTGTCGGCGGAACCACGCTCCACTGGCAGGGGATGGTGATGCGCCTCCACGAACGCGACTTCGAGATGCAGAGTCGCCACGGCGTCGGCACGGACTGGCCGCTCTCGTACGACGACCTGAAACCGCACTACCGCGAGGCAGAAGACGCGTTCGGCGTGGCGGGCGCACTCGACAATCCGTACGCACCGCCGCGCGAGGAACCGTTTCCGCTCCCCGCATTCCCGCCGTCGCACTCTGATTCCATCTTCGCGGAGGCGTGCGAGCGACTCGGAATCGACATGCACTCGGTGCCGAACGCACGCAACTCCGAACCGTACGACGGCCGCGCGGCGTGTCAGGGATTCGGGACGTGCAAGCCTGTCTGCCCCTCCGGTGCGAAGTACACCGCCGAGTCGCACGTCCGCGCGGCCGAGAAAGCGGGTGCGCGCGTCATCGACCACGCGCCCGTCCAACGACTCGAACACGACGACTCGGGCGACCGCATCGAACGCGCCGTCTACGCGACACCGGATGGCACCGAACACGAGCAGGAGGCTCGCCGGTTCGTCGTCGCCTGCGGTGGCGTCGAGAACGCCCGCCTGCTCCTTCTCTCACAGTCCGAGGCGTACCCCGACGGACTCGCAAACTCAAGCGGTGCGGTCGGTCGGTATTTCATGGATCACCTGTTCGCGGGCGTCGGCGGCCGCGTCGAACGGGAGACGCGACAGAACCATGTGGGGTTCAACACCAGCGAGAGCCACCAGTTCTACGACGATTCGGACCCGGTGAACGGCCTCAAACTGGAGTTTCTGAACTACGCCGGGCCGTCGCCCGTCGTCGAAGCGATGCACGCCGAGACGTGGGGCGACGAACTGCGCTCTCAGTTGCGCGATTCCTACGGTACCCACCTCGCCATGGGCGCGCTAGTCGAACAACTCCCGCGCGCGGAGAACCGTATCACACTCGATCAGTCACGCACCGACGACCACGGGAATCCTGTCCCGCACGTGGAGTGGTCGCTGGACGCGCAGACGAAGGCCGCGCTGCGCCGCGCAAACGAGATTCAGCGTCGCGTCTTCGAGGAACTCGGTGCGACCGTTGACTGGACCGTCGGCCCGGAACACACCGGTCCCGCGTTCCATCAGATGGGGACGACGCGGATGGGCACAGACCCGGATTCGAGCGTCGTGGACGCCGAGATGCGGACGCACGACCTATCGAACCTGTGGATTGTCGGATCGAGCGTCTTCCCCACCGGCGGCGCGATGAATCCGACACTCACCATCGGCGCGCTCTCGTTGCGCGCGGCGGCCGCAATCGAATCATCGCTGTGATGAAACGTGCTCATCGTCGTGGCCAGCATGAATGGTTGTAACCAGAACTGATTCCTATCTCGTGAGAACGTAACCGAGTGTCTTTCACAGCGGCGGCCGGATCAGCGACACATGAGACGGCGAGGGTATCTTCGCGCAGTCGGTGTCGCGGGCGTCGCCACCGCGGGATGCGTCGGCAGCACAGACCGTGCGGCCAAACGAGCGAACGAGGAGGCGACAAAACGGGGGACGCAGACGACGAACGGTACATCCGGACTCGACGCGACGCTCACTCTCGCCACGGCGACGACGGCGTACGATACCGGCCTGTTGGATACGCTGCACACAGCGTTCACAGAGCGGTTCGGGATTCAGGTGAAGACGCTCTCTCAGGGGACCGGTGCGGCGCTCCGAACTGCGCGCGACGGCGACGCCGACGTTGTCATCGCCCACGCCCGCCCGGCCGAAGACCAATTCATTCGAGACGGTCACGGCGTGAACCGCCGCGCGCTGATGCACAACGACTTTCTCATCGTCGGCCCGCCGGACGACCCGGCGGCCGTCGCCGACATCGACGACCCGGTTGCGGCGTTCGAGGCCATCGCCACGTCCGAAGCGCTGTTTCTCTCGCGCGGCGACGACTCGGGGACACACCGTCGAGAACAGAAGCTCTGGTCCCGTGCGGACGCCTCACCCGAAGGACGTTGGTACCAAGCCGCCGGCGACGGCATGGGCGACACGCTCAGGCAGGCCTCTCGCAGAGGTGCGTACACGCTCGTCGATAGGGGTACCTTCCGCGTTTTCGCCGCAGATATCGACCTGAACGCGTTGGTCGAAGGGCCACTCGGTGGCGGTCCGAACAGTTTGCTGAACGAGTACGGCGTCATTCCGACGAACCCCGCCCGACACGACGTGGCGTACGAACTCGCCATGCTCTACGTTGGCTTTCTCACCGGCCGCGACGGACAGGCGGTGATTCGGGAGTTCCGCACCGACGGCGAGCGCGTGTTCGTTCCGGACACGCTCTCTGCGGACCCGCAGTTCGATCAGTACGTCCCCGCCACAGACGAGACGGAGACCGACGAATGACGCCGAGCGGCGCGAGTGGCTGGCGCTCGGTGTAAGCACCCTTAAGAACCGTCAGCGGTATCGTTCGACCATGCAACCGAGGGATCTCTCCGCGCACGAAGCCTACGTGCCCGGGCGCGGGGCCGAGGAGGTGGCCCGCGAACTCGGGATGGACCCCGAGGAACTGACGAAACTATCCTCGAACGAGAACCCGCACGGACCGAGTCCCGACGCCGTGGAAGCGGTCGAAGCGGCCGCGTCGGAGATACACGTCTACCCGAAAACATCGCACGCGGACCTCACAGACGCACTCGCAGAACGGTGGGATCTCACGTCCGAGCAGGTGTGGGTGAGCGCCGGCGGTGACGGTGCACTCGACAACCTCTCGCGGGCGTTTCTCGAACCGGATGACAGAGTGCTGACGCCAAAACC
This sequence comes from Halogeometricum borinquense DSM 11551, assembly GCF_000172995.2. Lineage (GTDB taxonomy): Archaea > Halobacteriota > Halobacteria > Halobacteriales > Haloferacaceae > Halogeometricum > Halogeometricum borinquense. The sequence goes on along the minus strand of NC_014729.1, from coordinate 1,856,390 downwards.
GGGATTTTCATACTATGCGATGTCCGCACGCTACCACCACGGCGAAGTGGCGGAGTACAGCCTCTCGAAGGCTGATGACTTCGCACAGACGCCCGAGACGATTCTCGACGCCTACGACGGCGAACGAATCGTCTACCTCACGACGCCGCACAATCCCACCGGATCCGAGATGGCGCGCGAGGACATCGTGACGCTTCTGGAATCCGTCGAGGACCACACGCTCGTCGTCGTGGACGAGGCGTACGGCGAGTACAGCGAGGAACCGTCGGCTATCGGCCTGCTGGACGAGTACGACAACCTCGCTGTCATTCGAACGTTCTCGAAGGCGTTCGGTCTGGCCGGACTTCGAATCGGCTACGCCGCCGTCCCCGAGGCGTGGGCTGACGCCTACGCTCGCGTGAACACACCGTTCGCAGCCAGTAAGGTCGCCTGTCGCGCCGCGCTCGCCGCCCTCGGAAACGAGGAACATATCGAGAAGTCCGTCGAGACGGCACGATGGGCGCGCGAATACTACCGCGACGAACTGAACGCGAACACGTGGCCCTCCGGCGGCAACTTCGTTCTCGTCGAAGTGGGCGATGCGACGGCTGTTGCGGAGGCGACCAAGCGACGCGGTATTATCGTCCGCGACACGAGCAGTTTCGGCTTGCCTGCGTGCATCCGCGTCTCCTGCGGGACGCGCGAGGAGACGAAACGCGCCGTCGAAGTACTGAACGAGGTCATCGCTGACGTGGAGGCGACGAAGCCATGACGCGCCGTCTCGTCATCACTGGAACTCCCGGAACCGGAAAGACGACCGTCTCCGACCTCGTTGCGGCGCGAACCGACCTCGACGTGATCCATCTCAATGACGCGATCCGCGAGGAAGAACTGTTTACCGAACGCGACGCCGACCGCGATTCCCTCGTCGCAGACGTTGATGCCGTCGCCGAGTGGTTGGGTGAGTGGGACGGCATCCTCGACTCACACCTCGCGCACCTGTTCGACGCCGACGAAGCCGTCGTCCTCCGCTGTCACCCCGAAGAGCTGAAAGAGCGACTCCGCGAACGCGACGAGTCGGAGGCAAAGGTGGCAGAGAACGCAGAGAGCGAGGCGCTCGACGTGATTCTCGCCGAGACGGTCGAACGCTTCGGCGAGGAGTCGGTGTACGAGATAGATACGACTGACCGACCGCCCGAGAGCGTGGCCGACGACGTTATCGCGGCTATCGAGGGCGAGATGGACCCCTGCGTGGGAACTGTGGACTTCATCGATTACCTATGACGCTCGACCAGTACCGCTCTGTCGCCAACCGACTGCTCGAACCGTTCGTGGGCGCTGCGGACCGTCTCGGCCTCTCGCCCGACGGCGTGAGCGTCGTCGCCTTTGGATTCGCGCTCGCCGCTGGCGTTGCGTTCTACCTCGGCGGAACGATGTGGTACGCTCTCGGCGGCCTGTTCGTCTTCCTGAACGGGTGGTTGGACCTCGTTGACGGCGCACTCGCAAGGGCGCAAGGTATCGCTTCGGAGGGTGGTGACCTGCTGGACCACGTCCTCGACCGCTACGCCGACATCGCCATGCTCGTCGGTCTCGCGGCCGGTATCGACGCCTACGGTCTCGGCCTCGCAGCCGTCACGGGCGTCCTCATGACCTCGTACCTCGGAACGCAGATTCAGGCGGTCGGTCTCGGGCGGGCCTACGGCGGCCTCGTCGGGCGCGCAGATCGACTCGCACTCATCGGTCTCTTCGCGTTCGTCGCCGCCGCGGCCCCCCGACCCGTCTTCGGCCTGTCCCCAGTCGGGTGGCTGTTGGCGCTCTTCGCGGTCATCGGCCACTTCACCGCGCTCCAACGGTTCTGGGGTGCGTGGTCGGACCTCTCCTGAGTTTCGCCGGACGTCGCCTGCGTCGTGTCTTTTATATCGCCCCTCCGACTACGACAAGGTATGCCCCAGTGCGAAATGTGCGGCAAGGAGCGACCGTCGCTGACGACGGTCAAAGTCGAAGGGGCCGAACTCGAACTCTGCGATGACTGTTCTGAGTTTGGCACCGAGGTCCGCACCGAGTCGAGTTCCGCGTCTGGCTCGACCAAGTACTCAACGTCGAGTTCTTCGGGGTCGTCCTCCTCGTCCTCGTCTGCGAGTTCTGGCTCCAGTTCCAGTTCCAGTTCGGGCGGATCGACTCGACGTCGCCGCGACATGTTCGACGACATGGACGAAATCGCGGCCGACTACGACGACCGAATCCGTCAGGCCCGCGAGAACAACGGGATGAGCCAAGAGGATCTCGCAGACTCTCTCAACGAGAAGGCGAGCCTGATCCGCAAACTCGAACGCGGTGACATCCTCCCGCCGGACAACGTCCGGAAGAAACTCGAACGAAAACTCGATATCTCGCTCGTCGAAGGCGGCGACGAGGAAGAAAGCGAGTGGTCCGGCGGATCTTCGACGACGACCACGCTCGGCGACGTCGTCAAGCGAAAAGACTGACCAAACACCCCTTTCTGTTTCAGTACGGCACTGATTCGTCGTCGCTTGCAGACGCAGCGTCTGCTGTGTCAGCGGCGCGACTGTGATGCGATAATTACTCCTGTGAGAGAAACCGCGCCCGGACTTCGACCGGTAAGTCGGTGACGACGCCGATAGTCACCGATGCGTCATCGAGAACCGCCGCCGCCGCCTCACGGTCAAGTGGTTCGACGCTCGTGTCGTCGCCGGTTCTGACGAGACGAAACGCTTCGGGGTCGTCGCGTCCGCCCGTCACATCGGGGCGGTACCGGATGACACCGTCGTCGGTCTGGAGAAAGAGCACATCTGGCGTCGCTTCCAACGCTGCCAACCATTCGTCCGGACTGACAGAGGCGGCGTCGCGCCAGCCAGCGACTGCCTCCACGATGGGTTGGAGTGCGCCGACCCGTGAGGTATCCGGGGCGTCTCCGAGGTGCTGTTGTAACGTCTCGGCGACGGCCGCCGGGTCACCGGTGACCGGAACGGATTCGTCCGGATTGTCCATGTCGAAATGCTGTCGCTCAGCCCTCAAAAACGAGGGGGATGACCAACCTATTTTGCTCAGTACCGAGTACACTCTCTCGTGTTCATCCTCGTCAATCTGAAGGCGTATCCGTGCGACCCTCTCGAAGTAGCGACCGCGGCCCACGAGGTGGCCGAGGAATCCGGCGTCCGCATCGCTGTCGCGCCGCAGGCGGCCGACGTGCGTCGCGTCGCCGACACCGGTGTCGAAACGTGGGCACAACACGTTGATCCGAACGGTTACGGCAGCCACACTGGAAGCACACTCGCCGAGGCGGTCGCTGAGGCGGGTGCGGACGGCACGCTCATCAACCACTCCGAGAAGCGCCTGAAACTCGCCGATATCGACGGGTCCGTTCAGGCCGCAGCGCGCGCTGGGCTGGAGACCTGTGTCTGCGCGAACAACCCCGCACAGATCGGTGCCGTCGCAGCACTCGGGCCGGACTCGGTGGCTGTCGAGCCGCCGGAACTCATCGGTGGCGACGACTCCGTGGCGACGGCTGACCCGGATATCGTCCGCGACGCCGTCGAAGCGGCCGCCAACGTGGACGAATCTGTTGAGGTGTTCTGCGGTGCAGGCATCTCCTCCGGCGACGACGTTGACGCCGCGGGCGACCTCGGCGCGACGGGGATTCTGCTCGCGTCCGGCGTCGCCAAGGCCGACGACCCGCGTGCGGCACTCGAAGACCTCGTGGAACCGCTGTAATTTCGAGAACAGTAGATCGAATCACTCGGACACCCAACCTACTCGAACGTAAGTGGCGCGCGCCGGTCAGTCGTCCGCTGCGGCCGCGTCGTCTTCTGTCTCAGTCTCGGAATCTGAGCCGCCGGTCTCGGACTCGCCCGTGTCACCCATCGTCGGAACGAACGACGCTTCGACGGCTGAGACGACGGCCGCGAGTTCCTCCTCGTCGAGTCTGTCGGCGAACGTCTCGCGGACGAGTTCCGGGATGGCGTAGGCGTAGCGTCCGCGCCCGACGTGTTCGATGAATCCAGCGCGTCGAAGCGGGCCGTTTCGGCTGTACGCGAGTTGCTTGTCGCCGACTTCACCCGCCGCGACGTGGGCATCGACCGGATCGCAGGCGTCGATTTCGCGGTAGAACGCGAGCATCCGACGCGATACGTCGGGGAGGGAAGCGACGACGTTCCGCAGGCGTTCGACCACGTCCTCGCGCCCGGTGAGCCCGGCGAGTTCGCTGTGGGCGCGTTCGGGAGCCACAGACACGTCGTCGCCGACGCCGTCTCTGTCCAGATCCAAACCGGGATACGCACCTGCTGTCGCCGAGGTGACGGCCTCTTCTTCGTGTGATTCGTCCTCGCGGACGCTGGCTGTGGCGTCATCGGCGGCGGCCGTTCCGGCGTCGGAACTCGTTGCGGCATCCGTCCCGTCCGACCCGTTCTTCGGGGCGTTGTACTCTCCGAGCGCGGACTGCTTTTCTTCGGGGCGTTTGAGGTTCCGACCCTGCCCACCGCGGTAGGGTGCTTCGGCCTTCTGGAACATCGCCTGCGCGAACTGGTCGGCCATGTGCGACAGATCGCGGGCCTCTTCCAGTTCGCGTTTGAGGTCGCGTATCTTCGCTTCCTTTTTCTCTAACTCCTGTCTCAGATCCGCGATTTCGCTCTCGCGGCGCGCCTTCTCGTCGGAGATGTCCTGCAACTCCGAGACGAGATTGCCGTCGATGGACTTCAGGTCGGGGCGTTCGAAGTCGTCCAGACCGGGGGTCGCACCCGCGTCGAAGGTACTCTTCTTTCTGAACTGCACGCGGCGGATGGACTCAGACCAGTCGGTGACGAGGAACGCCTCGCCGTTAGCCATATCCTCGATTGCGTCGGCGTACTCCGAGCCGAGGATCCGGCCGACGACTTTCGTGTCGTTGTTCCACGTGAGGCGGTGCCAACAGAGCCAGTCACACTGGGTGATGAAGTCCTTTTTCACGTCGGCGGGACGCTGAGAGATGCCGACGATTCCGAGCCCGTGTTTTCGGCCCCGTTTGCCGATCTTGATGAGCATCTTACCCGCCTCGTTCATCCCGCCGCCTTCGGGGATGTACTCGTGGCACTCCTCGACGAGCATCAAGAACGGCTTTTTCAGTTTTTTCTCCTTGGCAAACAGGTTCTTCGCCACCTCGGTCAGGAGTTTCTGTGCGTCGTCCTCGTCGAGATAGCCCGAGACGTCGAGGATGATTGGGACGTTCTGTTCGAGCGCGAGATGGGCCAGTTTCTCCGCGTGTTCGGGGCTGACTTGGATATCGCACTCGTCGTCCGCGCCGGCGTGAAGGAGTTCGAACTGCTCTTTGAGACCGTAGTACTCCCCGTCGGTGTCGACGATCAGTACTGGAAAATTGTTCGACAGCAGTTTCTCGATGACGACCGACGCGGTGTTCGATTTCCCCGACCCGGACTTGCCGGTGATGAATCCGCGCCCCGTCAAGATGTCCACCACGGGGAGTTTGACCGGCGTTCCCGGATCCGCGTTCGCGTCTCCCCCGACGCCGTCGCGCACGTCTGCGACGGTGATGGTCTCCGTATCCTCGCTCATCTATCGGTTCGTCTTCCTGCCGCCTCATAGTTCCTCCCCTCGCGTCCGACGCGCGGCGGACGTGGGGGCAAAGCAGTCAAAAATGCGAGAGAGCGGATGTTCGGCAGCGTTAGTCGAAGTCGCCCAACGACACTTGTCCGTTTTCCGCAGCCCAGCCGCTATCCTCGGCGTCCTCCGTCGGTTGCTCCGCCGCTGGGATGTCCTCTGCCGGCGAATCCGCCACCGGTGCGTCCTCCATCGCCCCGGCCGTCGTCGCATCCTCTGTTGCCGAGGCACTCGCACCCTCCCACCCGTCCAAGCTTGACTGATCGGCATCGGTAAAGGAGAGGTTCGAGACGCGAACACCGACTTTCCGCGTCGCCGCGTCTTCGAACTCCGAGAGGAGATCGAGCGCCACCTCTCGAACCAACTCGGGGTCGTCCACCGGCCCGGAAAGCGACTGCGCCCGCGTATTCACGTCGTACGGCGGCGTGACCACCTTGATACCGATAGTTCGATACATCGCGCCGCGACTCCGGGCGCGTTCGGCTACGTCAGCCGCCAGTGCGGTGACGACGTTCGCTTTCTCTTCTGTGTCCTCAGTTGCCTCTGCGAACGCCGATTCGCGGGAGAGGCTCTTCGGGCGACCCGTCGGCGTCACCGCTCTGTCGTCTACGCCGCGCGCCCTGTCGTAGAGTTCCCGCCCCCGAGAGCCGAATCGCTCCTCCAACGTACTCGGGTCTGCGGCCGCCAAGTCTCCCGCCGTCTGAATTCCCATCTCGGCCATCTTCCGTGCCGTGACGGGGCCGACACCGTGGACTTCCGTCACCGAAAGCGGAGCCAGAAACTCGCTGACCGACCCGGGCGGGACGACGACGAGCCCGTTCGGTTTGTCGTGGTCGGAAGCCACCTTCGCGGCGGACATGTTGGGCGCGACGCCGACGCTGGCCGGAACGCCAACTTCCCGGCTGATTCGCTGTTTGACGTGGCGACCGACACCCTCCGCCAGCGTTCGGTCGTCGCCTTCGACCGTCTGCCAGGCGGTTCGGTCGGTCACGTCGAGATACGCTTCGTCGATGCTCACCTCGCGTACCACGTCTGCGCAGTCGTGCAGAATCTCTTTGACCTCGCTCGCCACCGACTTGTAGAACTCCATGTCCACCGGACGATAGTGACCGCCCGGTTCGTCGTCTGCGGCGTTCTCGATTTGCGGGAGGCGTTCGAGCGCCTGTGAGATCGGCTGGGCACTATCGATACCGTACTCGCGGGCTTCGTAACTTGCCGTGGCGACGGCTCCGAACGACTCGCCTGCCTCGTATCCCATGCCGACGACGACAGGTTCACCGCGGAGTTCGGGCTCTCGGAGGCGTTCGCAGGAGGCGTAAAAGCAGTCCATGTCCACGTGCAGGACGATGCGCGCGTCAGCGCGCTCCTTACGTGTCACGCCCGGAAGCGTCTCGCCCGCCATCGTCTGATATCAGTCGTGCAGCCTCCTTAGCCTTCGCAAAGCGTAGCGAAAGTGAAGGTGAACGAAAGATCACCCTCAGCGATTGGAATCGGCCGAAAACGGAGGGACGGCGGTATCGAGCCGGGTAAGCGGCGTCGCCTACTTCAGACGTTCCTGCAGGAACGACGGATGCGCGGCGGTGACGCCCTCGATGCCCAGTATCTCCTCCGCGATAACGTCGCCGAGGGCGTCGCCATCGGTCGCCCGGACCTCCGCCATCAGCATGTGGTCGCCGGACGAGGAGTACAACGACTCCACCGGCTCTAAATCCTTCAACGCGCGCGTGGCCTCGACGTAGCGTTCGGATGCGACGTCGATGCCGACGAGTGCGATAGACTGTCCGGAGAGCTTCTTCGGGTCCACGTCCGCCGAATAGCCCACGATGACGCCGTCGGACTCCAACTTCTGGATATACTTTCGAACCGTTGGTTTCGACACGTCCGCCCGATCAGCGATTTCCGCGTAGGACGCCTGCGCGTCCTGTTCGAGGACGGCAAGAATACGTCCCTCCGTAGAGGTGGCTTCCATGGCTGTGGCTTTTGCTTCGCTGAAAAAATATCTTCCGAATCAGAAAACAGCGTCTCTCAAAGAACGAACGGCCGAAAACGGCCGTATTTGGGCAGTTACTTGTGCTTGTCGAGGAAGAGGTCGTGGGTGCGCTCCCACTCGTACTCGTCGTCGAAGTACCGCTCTGCGAGGGATTCCTCGGGAATCTCGCCGATGCGACGCTTCTCCTGCTGGTAGGACGGGCGGTCTTCGTCGTGGTAGTACCGACCCGTGAGGACGGTCCCCTCGTGGAGTGCATCCTCCGTCTCGTACATCATGTCAGCCGCGGACTTGCGGTCGCTGATGTCGATGTCGTAGTCCTCGGAGTCGTTGATGTCGATGTACGGGACGTACTGCTTTGCGTCCTTGTTCCACGTCGGACACTGCGTGAGGAAGTCCACGTGGCTGAAGCCGTCGTGCTGGATTGCCTCGACGATGATGTCCTTGGCCTGGTTCGGGTTGACGGCGGCCGTACGGGCGACGTACGACGCACCCGCGTTGAGGGACATCGAAAGCGGCCGAAGCGGTTCCTTTGCGGAACCGTGCGGCTGGGTCTTCGATTTGTGACCCTTCGGCGACGTGGGCGAGGTCTGCCCCTTCGTCAGCCCGAAGATTTCGTTGTTGAACACGATGTAGGTTATATCGTGATTCTCGCGGGCGGTGTGCATGAAGTGGTTCCCGCCGATACCGTAGCCGTCACCGTCGCCACCGGCGGCGACGACCGTCAGGCCGGAGTTTGCGAGTTTCGCGGCGCGCGCGATGGGGAGCGAGCGGCCGTGAATCGTGTGGAATCCGTAGCTCTCGAAGTAACTGTTCAACTTGCCCGAGCAGCCGATACCCGTCACGACGAGCATCTCTTCGGGCGATAGGCCGAGTTCCGCCGCGGCACCCTTCAGGGCCTTCAGGACCCCGAAGTCACCACAGCCGGGACACCACGTGGGCTGTGGTTCGAGCCCGGGCGTGTACTCGTTACGGTCTCGTTCGGCTTCTTCGCCGATTGCGCTGAATGCACTCATACTTAATCACTCGCTGCGGGGACAAATTTGGTCTCGTGGGTGGGGAGTTCCTCACCTTCGACGATACTGGTGATGAAGCCCTCGGTGATCTCCTCGGGTTCGAACGGGTTGCCGTTGTACTTGAGGAGGCTCGACAGTTTCTCACCGAAGCGGCCGACTTCCTTCTGGGTGAGGCCGCGGAACTGCGCCGACGCGTTCATCTCGACGACGAGGCAGTCTTCGACGCTCTCCAAGAACTCGGAGACCTGTTCGACCGGGTACGGGGCCATCTCGGAGACGCCGAGCGCCTTCACGGAGTAACCGCGGTCGTTGAGTCGGTCAATGGCCTCTTCGACGGTTCCCTGCTGGGAGCCGAACGTCATAATGCCGTACTCGGCGTCCTCGGGACCGTACAGCGTATTGTTCGACGTCTCGTCGCTGTCGAGGTCCGCGCGGATCGCTTCGAGCTTCTCCATACGCCGGTTAACCTGAAGGACGCGGTTTTCCGGGTCCTCAGAGATGTGTCCGGCGGGCATGTGTTCGTTACCCGCTGCGAGGTAGCGACCGCCCTTCTGTCCGGGAATGGAACGCGGGCTGACGCCGTTCTCGCCTTCGTGCTGGAAGCGGTTGTACTTCCCAGAGTCATCGTGCGGCGCGTCTGCCAGTTCTTCCTCGGTCATAACCGAGCCGAGGTCGCCGTTCGGTTCCTCGTCGAAGACGCTGGCCGGAACGTTCTGGAGTTCGCCGCCGTTCTTCTGATCGTAGAGAACGATGCTCGGAATCTGGTACTCGTAGGCGATCTGGAAGGCGCGGCGTGTCTGGTGGTACGCCTCTTCGGCTCCCGAAGGCGCGAAGACGACGCGGTGAGAGTCGCCCTGCGAGGTGTACAGGACGTGTTCGAGGTCGCCCTGTTCGGGCTTCGTCGGCATCCCCGTCGAGGGGCCGGCGCGCATGGCTTCGACGAGAACGACCGGGGTCTCGGTCATCTCGGCGAGGCCGAGCGGTTCAGACATCAGTGCGAACCCACCGCCGGACGAACCGGACATCGCCTTGACGCCGGCGTGGGAGGCACCGATGGCGAGCGCCGCTGCAGCGATTTCGTCCTCGACCTGCTCGGAGATACCGCCGAGTTCGGGCAGGTTCTGGGACATGATTGTGAAGACTTCCGTCCACGGGGTCATTGGGTAGCCCGCGATGAACCGGCAGCCTTCGTCGAGTGCGCCGTATGCGATGGCGTCCGAGCCCGAAAGGAGCACCTGTTCTTCCTCGTGTTCGCCCTCGGGAATCTTCACGTCGTGGGCGTCCACGTCGTACTCCTCTTCGACCATCTCGTAGGCCTCTTGGAGGATTTCGAGGTTGGGTTCGAGAATCTTCTCCGGCATCGCATCGCGCATGAGTTCCTCGATCCACTCGGTATCGATTCCTGCGAGAGCACACGTTGCGCCGACACCGGCCGTGTTACGCATGACCTCACGGCCATGGTCCCGAGCCATGGTGCGGAGGTCCAAGTCGTAGACGTGCCAGTTGTTCTCCTCGACGCGCTCGTCGAAGTCCTCGATTTCCGAGGCGTCGAGCAGGCCGGAGTCGTAGATGATGACTCCGCCCTCGCGGAGTTCGTCCAGATTCTCCGACAGCGGCTTGATCTCCTCGTTACCGTAGTACGCGTTCTCCTGCGGGTTGCGAGCGAACGAGTCACCGAGAGCGAGCAGGAAGTTGTAGCCGTCCCCGCGGGACTTGACAGGGTCGGCGGAGGCCCGAATCTCCGTGTACGTGTGGCCGCCGCGAATGCGCGACGGGTAATGCCGATGCGTGAATACGTGAAGCCCCGAGCGCATCAGGGCCTTTGCGAAGTTTTGGCTCGTCGAGGCGATACCGTCCCCAGATCCGCCTGCGATTCGCCAAATAAGTTCGTCGTCAGTCATATCTTCAACACAGGCCCACGAGGGCCACTAACGAATATTTTCGAGAGGAGTTGATTAAAGTCTTTGCTATGCATTAACAAGGAAAGATGATGATGGACATAATATTCATAGTATGCGGGGCGTTATCGGGGATTGAATTGGACAAACGTTTACTTCTGACAGTCACCTCCGGGGGAGATACGTACTCAGTATGAAATGAATCGTTCGACGTCAAACGGGCGATTACTGGTTCTGCGGACTCTGTGGGTGGTATTCTGTGTCATACTCCCCGACTTGTCCGTCCATCCGGTCGGGGTTGATGTGGCCGCCGAGGAGCATGAAGTCCACAATGGTCAAATTAAGCATCGCCTCGACGACGGGGACGGCACGCGGCGGGAGAACCGGGTCGTGTCGTCCGACAACCTGAATCTCCTTTTCTTCGCCCGTCTCCCAGTCTACCGTCGTCTGTTCTTTCGGAATCGAAGTCGGCGCGTGCCACGTCACTTCGCCGAAGACGGGTTGGCCGGTCGTAATGCCGCCCTGAATACCGCCGTGTTTGTTGCCGACTGGTACTGGGTCCTCGTCCTCGTCGAACGTCCAGTCCTCGTTTCGGTCCTTGCCGGTCCACTCGCGCGCCTCGCGGCCGAGACCGAATTCGAACGCTGTCGCCGCTGGAATGGCCATCATTGCCTGTCCAAGACGTGCCGAGAACGAGTCGAACCGGGGAGAACCGAGTCCGCGCGGGACGCCGCGCGTCTCGAAGTAGACCGATCCGCCGATGGAGTCTCCTTCCTCTTGGTATTCGTCTATCTTCTCGCGCATCTGCTCGGCCGTCTCAGGATGCGCACAGCGAACTTCGTTCTCCTCTGTGTGTTCGAGCATCTCCTCGAACGTCACCGGCGGGGCCTCGATGTCCCCGATTTGGTTGACGTGCGCTTTTACCTGCACGTCGTGGGCTTCGAGAATCTGCTTTGCAATCGCGCCCGCAGCGACCCAGTTCACCGTCTCGCGTGCGGAGGACCGGCCGCCGCCGCCCCAGTTCCGTGTGCCGAACTTCGCCGAGTAGGTGAAGTCGCCGTGTGAGGGGCGTGGAGCCGTCACGTACGGTTCGTACTTGCCGGACCGGGCGTCCTTGTTCTCGATGACCATCCCGATTGGCGTTCCCGTGGTGTAGCCGTCCTGCGTTCCGGAGTTGATGACGACGGCGTCGGGTTCGCCTCTGGATGTCGTGATCATCGACTGGCCGGGTTTGCGTCGGTCGAGTTCTTTCTGTACGTCGTCCTCGTCGAGTTCGAGTCCGGCCGGACATCCCGAGACGGTAACGCCCATCGCGTCACCGTGGCTCTCGCCGTAGGTGGTCACTTGAAACAGTCGGCCGAAGCGATTTCCGTTCATGACCGAGGCTCTGTGGCGTGGCCATTTAGAGTTTGTAGATAGGCGCAATCATACAGCGATTTGGGTGACCGTATAACTCGCTCTCGTCCGTACACGGAGCCATGACAGAACCGAACGCAGACCGAGTTCGTGACCGCGTCGAAGACCTGTTTTGGGAGCGGCACTCGAATCCGTGGAGCGCCGGAACGCGCTTTCTCGGGACACCAGCGCTGATATACGCAATCTACCGCCGTGACCGCCGACTGCTTGCTGCAACACTCGTCTTTCTCGCCGTCAATCCCGTGTTGTTCCCGCGCCCTGTGCGCACGGACAACCGGTTGAGCAGATACGTCCTCGCCGAGCGCGAGTGGTTGAACCACGGAAACGAAACGATGAGCCTCGACTATCCGAACGTTCTCAACGTCCTCAACATCCCGATGACGCTGTATGCTGTCGGGTCGGCGCTGAGGCGTGATCCGGTCGGATCGGTCCTCGGAACGCTCGGCGTGATGGGACTCAAACTCTGGTGGGTCGAAGCAATCGTCCGCAGAACGGGCGTGACCGGCGAGGCCCCGAGCGAAGAGATAACAACGGAGTCGTGAACCGATTTCCGACGAATCGAGATGCTACTCCCCACAAATCGAGATGTTACTCCCGACGAACGGAGACGCCCAACGACTCGATGGCGTCGAAGAAGTTCGGGAACGACACGTCCACGTGTTCTGCGCCCGTCACCGTCGTCTCGCCCTCGGCGACGAGTCCGGCGATTGCAAGTGACATGACGATGCGGTGGTCGTGGCGGCCCTCGACCGTCGCACCGACGAGGTCAGTCTCGCCGCCGTGAATCGTCAGTCGGTCCTGTTCCTCGGTCACTGACGCCCCCATCTTGCCGAGTTCGTCGGCCATCGCGCTCACGCGGTCCGTCTCCTTGTACCGAACGTGTTCGCAGTTCTCGATGACGGTGTCGCCGTCGGCGACGGCCCCGAGCGTGGCAATCGTCGGGAGGAGGTCGGGCGTGTCTCCCACGTCAACTGTCGTCCCTGTGAGGGTAGCACGCGAGACGGTGAGTTCACCGGCGTCGCGGTCCCACGTGACGTCCGCGCCCATGTCTCGGACGATATCCACGATCGCCGCATCACCCTGCGCACTCGGTCGCGCGCCTTCCACGACGACGGACTCGCCCTCTGCGGCGGCGATGGCACCTGCCGCGAGAAGATAGGAGATCGAAGAGAAGTCGCCGGGCACCTCGTACTCGCCGCCCGTGGGGTCGTATGACTGCCCGCCCGCGACGGAGAACCCGTCTGCAGTTTGCTCGGCTTCGACGCCGAACTCGTCCAGCAGTTCGAGCGTAATATCGACGTACGGCGCGGATTTCAGTTCCGTCTCCAACTCGATGTCGATCCCCTCGTCGGTGACGGCACCGGCCATCAACAGCGCGGAGATGTACTGCGAGGACACGTCGCCCGGAATCGACACCGTTCCACCGTCCATCGCGTCGCCGACGACGAGGGGGGCTTGACCGTTTCGCCGCGTCGATTCGCCGCGGCCGCCCAAATCGGTCACTGCGTCGAGAAGCGGCCCTTGCGGGCGTGATCGGAGCGAGTCGTCGCCGGTGAGAACAGTTAGCCCGTCACCGAGGGCGGCACAAGCGGTGACGAGTCGCATCGTCGTCCCGGAGTTCTCGCAGTTCACCACGTCCGCGGGTACCTCGGGGCGGCCGTCGAACCCCGAAACGGAAAGCGACGACTCGTCCGCCGAGAGGTCGGTGTCGCCGCCGAAGGCGTCTACCGCGCGCATCGTCGCCTTCGTGTCTGCGCTCACGAGGGGATTCAGAACCGTCGCCTGCCCACCGTATCCGGCGGCGAGAATAGCGCGGTGTGTGTAACTCTTCGACGGCGGGGCGCGTGTGCGGCCGTCGATACGAGACGGCGAGATGGTAACGTCCATGCTTCTGGTTGGCGCGGGGGTGCGTATGAGGGTACCGGAGGCGGCGAGGATTCCCGTACCAGTCTGTTGTTCCGCGACGCGTGGGCTTATGAACTGCCACGCCGAAGCCCGGTCATGGACCCGGATTTCTCACCGCTCGATGATCTTCTGGAAGCGGAAGACGCAGACGGCTATCTCGTAGACGATACGAGTCACAACTCCACGCAGAAGTATCTCTCCGGCTTCGAGGCGCACGATCCGTTCGTGACACTCTACACGCCCGAGAAGACGATTCTCCTCGTCTCTGCGCTGGAGTACGGACGCGCGAAGAAACAGAGTCGGGCCGACGAGGTGCGCCGCGTCGCCGAGTACGACTACCGCGAACTCGTCTCCGAACACGGCCCCGCCGAGGCGAAAGCCCGCGCGCACGCCGAGTTCCTAGATGAGTACGACGTTGCGTCGGTGCTGACCCCCGAACGGTTCCCACTCGGCCCGGCCGACGGACTGCGCGAACGGGGCGTCGCCGTCGAAGCCGAAGAGTCGGACCGAGTGACCGAGATCCGGGCGACAAAAACCGACGAGGAGATCGAACACGTCCGGGCAGCGCAGAACGCAAACGAGGAAGCGATGCGCGCCGCAGAAAACCTCATCGCCGCCGCAGATGTCGAGGACGGCACCCTCGTCTACGAGGGTGCGCCCCTGACGAGCGAACGCGTCAAAGAGGAGATCGAGGTGACGCTCCTCCGGCACGGATGCGGCTTGGACGATACCATCGTCGCCTGCGGTGCGAACGCCGCAGACCCGCATGACCAAGGGAGCGGCCCGCTTCACGCCGACGAAGCGATCATCATCGATATCTTCCCGCGGTCGAAGGAAACCGGGTATCACGCCGACATGACCCGGACGTTCGTGAAGGGCGACCCGTCCGAAGAGATTCGAGAACGGTTCGATCTGACACACGAAGCCCTCAACGCAGCACTCGACGCTGTCGAACCCGGCGTCACCGGGGCGGACGTTCACGATGTCGTCTGCGACAGATACGAGGAGGCCGGATACGACACGCTTCGCTCGAATGCAACGGCCGAGACTGGGTTCATCCACTCGACGGGCCACGGCGTCGGTCTCGATGTGCACGAACTGCCGCGAATCGCATCTAACGGTGAGGAACTGAAACCCGGACACGTCATCACCATCGAACCCGGATTGTACGACCCGTCGGTCGGCGGCGTGCGCATCGAGGATATCGCCGTCGTCACCGAAGACGGCTACGAGAACCTAACGTCGTACCCTGTCGAGTTGGTCGTCTAAGGCCGCCGCTGCAATACTGTCAATAGTACGGCTGTAGCGGTCCGAAACGACGGCTTCGAAGAGTTATCCGCCGGAAGACTCTTCGGCCGTGTCGCTACCGATTTCGGACCACCGATTCTGTGCGCTCTCGTACTCAGAGAGGAGTGATTCGAGTGCCTCCGCAGTCGACGAGGTGAGGACGCCAGCTGCCTGTCTGACGACTTCGTCGTCCTCGACGAGGAACGCGTATATCGTCTGTTCTCCGACGATTCCGAGCCTGCGTTGGAAGGCATTCTTATCCACGGGGACAAACACGGTGTTGTCGTCCAACCGACGGCGGGCGTTCGATGGAGAAAGACCACCCATCGCCGTCGGTGGGAGCATCCCGCTGTTTCCACCGCTCACGAATAGTTCGTAGTATCCGAAGTGGTCGTACTCCTCGCGGAGCCGATTAGCGAATCCGCGCCAGGAATCGACCAACGACTGCTGTCGCTGATGGAAACTGAGAACGACGAGCGTCTGTTCCCCCTCGAAGTCGACGGGGAGGTGGACTCGCCGACCGTCTGTAGTTCGCCCGGGGACCGAGGGGAATTTCATCGGTAGGAGTATATGTCTACACCGTTATAAAACTATTCAAACCTCAGAAATCTAGCAATAGTCAGACAAGCGTTAGACACACCCTAAACTGCAGAATTATGGATTATGGTTATGAGAGATTGCCCGGAAAGACATGAGTAAAGAGTCTGAGGTGTTCGGACGTGATCCCATTTTCCCCCCGCGGGCGTCCATTCCCCCCGTTTCGGTCGTATCGGTGGTGGTTAATAATAGTACGGCTCTAAAAATCAGTACTGATACTCTACTGGTTTGGTCGCTCGTAGTCGGGGTCGAATAAATGTGCCGACATCGGGCCGGGGTCGGCTTCTTCGACGACGTTGTACTGGTCGAAATCCTCGACGCCCACATCGCGGAGAATCTCCTCGTCGTAGAACGCGTTTCCGGTACACTCCGACGGATTGCGACCGAGGATTTCGGTGACGGCGTCACAGACCACCTGCGGAGTACGCCAGTCCTCCGGTGTCCCCATCCCGAAGTGTCGCGTCGCCTCGGACTCGATTGCGGCGACAGGCCACAGACTGTTCAGCGCGATATCGTCGCCGGAGAGTTCGTCGGCTAACGACTGCATCACGATGGTCATCCCGTACTTCGAGACGGCGTAGGCGGCCATCCCGGGACGAGCGGGGTTCGTCACGGGCGGCGAGAACGCGAGGACGTGCGCATGATCGCTCTCACGCAGGTGCGGGAGGGCCGCCTGCGTCGTCACGTACGTCCCGCGTACGTTCACTTCTGTCAGGAGGTCGTACCGCCTCGGGGGCGTCTCCTCGAACGGGGCGATATGAATCGCTCCGGCGTTGTTGATGACGAAGTCGATACCGCCGAACTCTTC
The DNA here is from genome assembly GCF_000172995.2 of Halogeometricum borinquense DSM 11551. GTDB lineage: Archaea > Halobacteriota > Halobacteria > Halobacteriales > Haloferacaceae > Halogeometricum > Halogeometricum borinquense. The sequence goes on along the minus strand of NC_014729.1, from coordinate 1,839,887 downwards.
GACAGTGTCCTCGATAGCGGCCGCAACGGACTCCTCGTCGCGGACGTCTATCTGTCGCCAGATGGACTCACCGCCGCGAGATCGAATCTCTTCGGTCGTCTCTACGATAGTGCCCGGCAACTCGTCTTTCTCTTCGACGGTCTTCCCCGTAGAGACGACTTTCACGCCCGCGTCCGCCAGTTCCAGCGCCAACGCTTTGCCGATTCCTCGGCTCGTTCCAGTGATAAACGCTACACGCCCGTCTAGTTTATTCTCGACCATGGGCTTCGTACCACCGCCGGGTACTTCATGTTTCCTCATGATTCAATTCGGGAGACCCTAACCAGTCGCGTTGTCGAACGAATCGCGGCCGTTTGGATGTGGTCATCGAACCCCTTTTGACGTATCGGGCGCGTATTCGGCCACGATGGAGGTACTCGTCATCGGCGCGGGTGAGATGGGCCGGTGGGTGGGTTCGACGCTCACCGCCGAGTTCGACGTGGCGTTCGCGGACCGCGACCCGGATGCCGCACGCGCCGCCGCGACGAGTACCGACGGGAGAACCGTCTCGCTTGCGACCGAGGAGACCTTCGACGCCGTCTGTCTGGCTGTCCCCATCTCGGCTGTAGACGAGGCGGTCTTCGACCACGCGCCCCGCGCTGAACGTGCTGTGTTTGATGTGACCGGCGTAATGGACGCTCCGGTGACAGCGATGCGTGAAGCGGCCGCCGACCGAGAACGCCTCAGTCTGCATCCGCTGTTCGCGGCGGCGAACGCACCGGGCACCGTCGCCGCCGTCCGCGATGCTCCCGGTCCGGTGACTGAACGTGTCTGCGACACCCTCTCAGCGGCCGGCAACGAAGTGTTCGAGACGACACCTGCGGAACACGACGAGGCGATGGAGACAGTCCAAGCCAGCGCACATGCCGCAGTTCTCGCGTACGCGCTCGCGGCCGAGGACGTGCGCGAGGAGTTCGCCACGCCCGTCTCGGAGTCACTTTCGTCGCTCGTAGAAACAGTGACGGGCGGCACCCCCCGCGTCTACCGCGAGATTCAGGAGTCGTTTCCGGGCGCCGACAGGGTGGCCGACGCCGCAACCGAACTCGCCAGCGCCGACGCGAAGACGTTCGAACAACTGTACCGAGACGCGAGCACACGACCTGACGCCCGCGACGCCAACCCCGAACCCGACGCCGCAACCGAACTCGACTCAGAATCCGAGGACGACCGATGATAGACAGAGACGCCGTGCGGTCGAACGCCAAGTATCTGCGAAACGTTCGACCCATTGATCCCGAGGAGATTTGTGAGTACATCGAGGGAACACCACATCCCGCCGTCGTCCGCGAGACACTGCGCGAGGAGGCGTTCGATCTCGGATTGGTCGAACGCGACGACGGCACGTTCGTTCCCGTCGAAGACGAACCGGTTCCCTACCGCGATTGGTCGCCGACCGAGTTCCCCGAGGCGTACGCGTTCGCTTTCGAGGACCTGTTGATCGAACGCTACGGCGTCAACTGGCACCGTGACGAGTCGGGCGACCGATTGCGCGAGGTGATCCGCCGTCTGAAGGAAGACTACTACTACCAAAACGAGGTGGCGTACGACGAGGAGGCCGCACTCGGATACGGCATCTACCACCTTCCCGACTACTACGCTGCGGTGGGCTACGTCCTCGATGGTCTCGCCGAACGCGGCCTGTTACCTCGTGTTCTCCGCGTTCTCGACGTGGGTGCGGGTACCGGCGGTCCCGCACTCGGTCTGCACGACTACCTGCCCGAGAATAGCCTCGTCGAGTACCACGCCGTCGAACCGTCCGCATCCGCGGATGTACTCGAAGCGATGCTCTCGGAGACCCGCTCGAACTTCAAAACAACAGTTCACCGAGAGACGGCGGAGGCGTTCGATCCCGCCTCAGTGCTGCCCGACGGTGAGGGCTTCGACCTCGTCTGCTTCGCCAACGTTCTCTCAGAACTGGATGATCCGACGTCCGTCGCCGAACGATACCTCGACTACGTGGCCGACGACGGGTCGTTCGTCGGTATCGCACCCGCGGACCTCAACACCAGTATGGGACTCCGCGAAGTAGAGCGTGCCCTCGCACCCGCCGACGGCGACGTGACCGTTTACGCGCCGACACTCCGACTGTGGCCCGGCCACGCCCCGTCGGACCACGGATGGTCGTTCGACCGCGGGGAGGATATCGTCGCACCGTCGTTCCAGCGCCGACTGGACGAGGCAGGCGAGGCAACCGAGGACCGGGACCCCGGCGACGGGACGTTCACAAACGAGACAGTGCAGTTTTCCTCGGTCGTCCTTCGACACGACGGCGAACGCCGCGTTGATGTGACCGCTTCCGGGGAGCGATACGCGAAGATGGCCGAGATGGAGCGCCACGTCACGAACCGCATCGACCTCCTCGCGGTGAAACTCAGCCACGACCTAACCGAACACGATGGGGCGAACCCGCTGTTCAAAGTAAGCGACGGGAGCGAATCGGTCGAACACTACGCTGTCCTGACGAAGCGCGATTCGCTGAACGAGTGGCTCGCCCGCGCCGACTACGGCGACGTACTCGTCTTCGAGAACGTCCTCGCGCTGTGGAACGATGACGAGGGTGCGTACAACCTCGTCGTGGACGGCGAGACGGTCGTCGATAGAGTCGCCTGAGCGTCGATTTTTCCCCGTCGTCGTCGCGCTCGACGGCGACCCGCACTGTATGGAGCGGTAAACATTTGCGCCGTCCGCCGAACGAACGAGTATGGACGACGCGTTCTCTATCCTCCTGACGAACGACGACGGTATCGAGAGTACCGGCTTTCGAGCGCTGTACGAAGCGTTCGATCAGTTCGCTGACGTGACAGCCGTCGCCCCCGCGGCCGACCAAAGCGCCGTGGGTCGAAAGATGTCCAACGATGTGGATGTGACCGAACACGAATTAGGCTACGCGATTGACGGCACACCCGCAGACTGTACTGTCGTCGGACTGGAAGCGCTCTGTCCCGACGTGGATATGGTCGTCGCGGGGTGTAACAAGGGTGCGAACATCGGCGCGTACGTTCTCGGTCGGTCCGGAACCGTGAGTGCGGCCGTCGAAGCCGCCTTCTTCGACGTGCCGGCGATGGCCGTCTCACTGTACGTTCCGCCCGGCGGCGACGTGCCGTGGACCGAGAAAGCCGACGATATAGCGGATTACCGTCACGCGGCAGATGCGGCGACGTATCTCGCCAAAAACGCGCCGGAGGCGGGCGTCTTCGAGGAAGCAGAGTACTTGAACGTCAACGCGCCGATGCCGAACGGCCAAGATCCAGCGCCAATCGAAATTACGACGCCCTCGAAAATGTACGCGATGACAGCGCGGCACGACGACGAGAACGGACGTATCACGCTTCACGACCGAATCTGGGAGCGGATGCAGAGCGGCGACATCCCGGACCCACAGGGAACCGACCGTCGCGCCATCGTAGACGGACGGGTATCGGTATCACCGCTGACTGCCCCGCACACGACGAAGCGCCACGACGCACTCGACTCGCTCGCTGAGTCGTACCTAGCGGAGTAACAGCAGTCGCAGACGCCGGGAGAATTGGACTCTGAACTGTCAGCGCTGGTGTTGGCAGGCGTTGCAGGTGTTGGCAGGAAGTACCAACGCCGGCAGACGGAACCGATGTCGGCGGGTGTGTCAGTCTCTGTCGTGAGAGTATCCGGACGGAATCCCACCGAGTGCGACGATTGCGGCCGGAACCATGGCGAAGACGACCCACATAATAGCCTCCGAGAGTTCGCCGCCAGTCGTCATCGTAGACGCGACGCCAGCGAGGGCGACGACAATACCGACGCCGACTGCGAGTTTCGTTCGCATACAGTCAGATTATCGAACCAGTATAAAATAATTCTCCTCAATTATTCATCAAATAGCTGGCGGCGAAGACCAGTTAGTCCGACACCGACACGCCGCCGAAGGCGGTGAAGCCGGTGACGACTACATCGACCGCTTCGTGTTGCGTTTCGCGGCGCGGTCGGTCGTCGTGCGCGTCGGAGGCAAGTCACCTTCTGGGATAGCAGGCGTCGCAGATGCTCCGTGAGAGGAGTTCGGCCGCGGACTCGCGCCCGCAATGCGAGCGTATCAAAACGACCGCTCAGCGGGATTCGCGCTGCTCCACTTTGTTCAACTCGATCAGCAACCGGAAGATGGCTTTCACGAGGTTCGAGTCCACGTCGAAGCGTTCGGCGTTTTCGCCAGCGCGTTCCATCACGACTTCCTCTTGCGATTCGTCAGTCGTCGGAAGGTCGCGTTCGTCTTTTACTCGCGCCACGGTGTCGGCGACGTACGTTCGGCGGGCGATGAGTTCGACTAACTCGCGGTCGATGTCCGCAATCTCATCGCGCAGTTCGTCGAGGCTCATCTCGTCGGGGCGTTTCTCGGTCGTCTCGTTTGTCGGGTGCGTGTCTCGTGTCATCGGATAGATGCTCCGTCGTTTCGTGTCGTGGTCAGCCACGTCCTGCCGTCTCGCTTCGCCCACAGGTCTCGAAGGCGTTTGAGCGGCGACTCGTCTCCGTCGTCAACATCACCGGACTCCGTCTGGTGGGCCGCAGACCCGCGCTCTGCGACGGCGACGACACTCGGTCCGGTACCGGAAAGAGAGACGCCCGCCGCGTGCGGCATCGCCTCCACGGCGGGGTCAGTAGGGAAGTCCAAGGCCGCAGAAAAGGCGAGGCCGTTGACCGTCATGGCCTCGGCGTAGCGCCCGTCGAGAGCGAGTTCAGCGACGAGTTCGGCCATCGGGGCGACATTGGCGCAGGACTCGACATCCGCATCGGCGCTGTAGGCGCGTTCGTCCGGCGTCCAGACGAGTACGTCCCACTCGACCGGTTCCCGCGAGAGGAGTTCGTCGTCGTCGTTGTTCGTCACTGTCGCGCCGCCGAGCATCGACGCCGAGGCGTCGTCGAACGCGCCCGTTATCGTGACGCCAACGTCGCGGGCGGCTTGGACGCCGAGGCGGCAAGCCTCTTCTCGGTCGGGTTCGACACCGAGCGCGTCGGCGGTGGCGAGAACCGTCGCGTTCGCGGCCGCACTGGAACTCTTCAGACCGGCGGCCATCGGAACGTCGCTTTCCGTGCGGACCGTGCCGCCGTACTCGTCGTCGCCGTACCGTTCGACCGCGAGTTCGACGCATCGCTCGATGAGACGGGTGTCGGCGTCGGCGTCCTCAGCCACGGACCCGCGAACGGACTCCGAGTCGTCGAGTTCGACCGTTGCCGTCGTCTCTGCGTCGATGGCGAAGGCTGACCCGACGCCCGTCGAGAGGGCGTTCAGAATCGTCCCCGCTCCGAGTGCGACTGCGCGGCCGTGCATATCAGTACGGAATCGAGCGGAGGCAAAGATGTAGCGGTCCCCGCCGTATTAGCCTGTGTCTATTTCACACAGTCATTGGTATCGGTCCCTTGCTCCAGTGTCGAGTCACAGTTACCCGCTTCAGTCTTCGAGTCACAGTTACCCGATTCGGTCTTCGGAGCAGTCGCCCGCTTTACTCAGCGCGCCGAATCATCCCCAAGACGGTCCACGTGATGACCGTCTCACCCTCGGCGTTCATCCCGGTCACGTCCACGTTCACGTAGCCACGTTCGGGGTTCGACTCGGAGACGCGCTTCTCGGTGACTTCGACGGCCGCAGAGAGTGTATCCCCGGGGCGAACTGGTCGCTGCCACCGTAACTCGTCTACGCCGCGGCCGCCCATGAAGGCAACGCGCGAGAAGAACGCCTCGGTCGCCAGTCGGTTGCAGGTACAGTAAGTGTGGAGGCCGCTTGCGACGAGACCGCCGAACATCGACTCTTCGCCCGCTTCGTGGTCGAGATGGAACGGTTGTGGGTCGTACTCGCCCGCGAACGAGGTGATTTCGTCCTCCGTCAGCGTCGTCTCACCCGCCTCAAACGTATCGCCAACGGCGAGTTCGTCGTAGGAGAGCATCGATTCGACGTCGGATACCGGCGTCGCGTCCATATCTCTCGGCCGCAGGCGAGAGACAAATCGGCACCGGTTCGACCGCGCGTATCGCGTCCCTTTTCACCGCACCGGCGTAATCTCGACCCATGAGCGCGCGAAACGACGTACCGCCGAGTACACTCGGCGTCGAACTCCTCGACCACGGGGTGCAGGTCGAGTACACCGACGGGCGGACGACTCTCTACCACGGCGTGCCAGAGACGGTGACGGGGACGCTCACTACGGCTCCTGGAAAGGAGACGCACGTCCTCGTGACGGACCCGACGGAGACGGAGGGTGTGATGATGTACGTGAACGACCTGAAGACGCACGACGACATCCTCGAATCGACCGGCGTCGGCCGCGTCATCTTGGACGCGGGCGAGGAAGAGGAACTGTTTCCGGGCGTCAGTGTCCGCCGGACCGAAGGGATGCGGACCGAAATCGAGGCGGACCCCGAGGTGGCCCGCGGCCGCGTGTTCGTCTTCGAGGAGGACGACTGGGGCGAGTCGTCCTACGAGTTCGTAACCGAGTGATGTCGCTCCGAAAGCGCTGGCGACCGCTCGAACGAGCGACTATCGGGTCGGCACCGGACGCGTACGGCGTCATCGAGTTCGGCGACGACGAGGGCGACGTTCTCCGCGCAACTGCCGGATTTTTGCCCGACGAACTGCGGGAGGAACTCTCGTACGGCGAGGCGTCGAAGGTCCGCTGGAAGCGGGCGCAATCGCGCGACCACGCCGACAGACTCCTCGACGACCTGTAGCCTACGACGAGTGACTTCCACCTACTGGAGATACGACGGGCCGTCCTCACCGTCGCAGTTGCGCTCGTGCGTCGTGGCGTCGATTTCGGAGTCGAACAGCAAGCCGCACTCCTCACAGCGGAACCATTCCGCATCGTCCTTCTGCGTGGTGGACACCATATGTGGTGGTGTGCTACCATAGCCCATAACAGTTCTGCCAATCGGTATCGGGCGCGGGTGTCATCGCAGACGCTACTATCAAGACCGGGGGACTCGAAGCCGACGCCATGGCAGACGACGAGGGCCTCGAACTCACCGTTCGGGGCGCAGAGAAGCGAGACGCCGGTCGGGGGATCGCCCGCCTCCCCGAGTCGGCGCGGCAGCGTCTCGGCGTCCTCAGCGGTGATACGGTGGTCGTCGAAGGTTCCCGCGAAACAGTTGCAAAAGTGTGGCCCGCGGACGGCGGTACTCCCGATGGCGTCGTTCTCATCGACGCCGACACGCGAGCGAACGCCGACGCGAAGATCGGTGAAACGGTTCACGTCCGAAAAGTCGATGTCGAGGACGCTCGGTCGGTGACGCTGTCGATGCCAGACGACGTTGCGTTCTCCGACGACGACAGGGCGGTCGAACTCATCAAGCGAGCGATTCAAGATCGACCCATCCAGTCGGGCGGACAGATTCGTTTCGAATCGCTGAGTGCAGATCCGTTCGTCATCAGCGAGACGTCCCCGGACGGCATGGTGCGCGTCACCTCCTCCACGCGCCTGAAACTCGCCAAACAGGGAACCGTGAGTCGCGTCGTCACGAGCGTTTCCGGCGGCGGAGACGGCGACTCCGACAAGCCAACCGGCGTCACCTACGAAGACATCGGCGGACTGGACGAGGAGTTAGACCTCGTCCGCGAGATGATCGAACTCCCCCTCTCGGAACCCGAAGTATTCGCCCACCTCGGGGTTGACCCACCGAAAGGTGTCCTCCTGCACGGCCCGCCGGGGACGGGGAAGACGCTCATCGCCAAAGCCGTCGCCACCGAGGTTGACGCGACGTTCATCACCATCTCCGGCCCGGAGATCATGTCGAAGTTCAAGGGCGAGTCGGAAGAAAAACTCAGAGAGAAGTTCGAGGAAGCGCGGACGAACGCGCCGGCGATCATCTTCTTCGACGAAATCGACTCGATAGCGACGAAGCGAGATGACGGCGGCGACGTAGAGAACCGCGTCGTCGGCCAACTGCTCAGTCTGATGGACGGCTTGGACGCCCGCGGGGACGTTATCGTCATCGGCGCGACCAACCGCGTCGATTCCTTAGACCCCGCTCTCCGACGCGGCGGCCGATTCGACCGCGAAATCGAAATCGGCGTGCCAAACGAGGTGGGCCGCCGTGAGATTCTCGAAGTCCACACCCGGCGGATGCCGCTCGCCGACGACGTGGATATGGACCGCCTCGCCGCGCGAACGCACGGGTTCGTCGGTGCCGACTTGGAGTCGCTGGCGAAGGAAGCCGCGATGACTGCCCTCCGACGCGCACGCCGCGGCGGCGGCGAGTCGGTGTCGTTCACGGAGTTGGAAGTCTCCCGCGAAAACTTCGAGACGGCGATGGCGAGCGTCGAACCCTCCGCGATGCGCGAGTACGTTGCGGAAGCGCCGACGACGACGTTCGACGACGTGGGCGGTCTGGAGGAAGCAAAGCGAACGCTCGAACGGTCCGTGACGTGGCCGCTCACCTACGCGCCGCTGTTCGAGGCAGCGAACACGTCGCCGCCGTCGGGCGTCCTTCTGCACGGCCCGCCGGGGACGGGGAAAACCCTTCTCGCGCGGGCAATCGCGGGCGAGAGCGAAGTGAACTTCATTCATGTCGCCGGACCGGAGTTGCTGGACCGCTACGTCGGCGAGTCAGAAAAGTCCGTCCGCGAGGTGTTCGAACGTGCGCGACAGGCCGCACCTGCCATCGTTTTCTTCGACGAAATCGACGCGATAGCGACCAACCGCGATGCGATGGGATCGGATTCGGGCGTCGGTGAACGCGTCGTCTCGCAACTCCTGACAGAATTGGATCGCCTCGTGGACAACCCCAACGTCGTCGTCCTCGCGGCGACAAACCGGAAGGAGACGCTCGATCCCGCTCTTCTCCGACCCGGTCGTCTGGAGTCGCACGTCCTCGTTCCGCAACCCGACGTGGACGCGCGGCGGGCTATCCTCGAGGTCCACACGAAGGAGAAACCGCTCGGAGACAACGTTGACTTGGACGAACTCGCCGCGCACATGGACGGCCTATCCGGTGCTGACATCCAAGCCGTCTGCCGCGACGCGACGATGCGGGCTATCGAAGCGATAGCGGACGCCTACGAGGGTGCGGCGGCGAACGAACACGCCGACGAGATTCTGGTGACGCAGGAACACTTCGAGGCCGCCCTCGACGCCGTCGCTGGCGAGGACGAGTAAGACACAGTCACTTCCGCAGTCGCGCCTTGTAGTACCCCACGTCGCCGCGGTAGGTAACGCCCGTGGGAGTCCACGGCGTCCCGTCGCAGGCGTCGCGGAGCGTTTCGGGAGAGAACGTCCGGAACTGAAGGAGCGGGCCGACCAAGTCGCGTCCGCGGTACTCGACGCGGAACTGCCGACTGCCGATGCCGGGTTCGTCGGTTCGTCGGTGTCCGTGGGATTCGTCGGCCCGATCGGGGTCGTACGAGTCTATCCACGCTTCGCCCGTCGCCGTGGTAACGCGCGCGAGTTCGCAGAGAAAGTCGCGGCGTTCTGCCTCCGACTGCGCCAACGTCGCCTGCGTTCCATTCACCAGTGCCGTCTCGAATCCGTCGTCGGCGACGGGCGGGGCGAACATATCCGCGACGAAGGCGTCCACCCCGCGGGCGCGGGCCGTCCGAACGGCCATCGGACTCGCGTCGAACGCGACAACGTCCCCACGGTTCTGTACGACACGAGCGTGGTTCCCGGCCCCACAGCCAACGTCTACGAGGGGTGTCCGGAGGCTATCGACGAACGCTTGCGTCTCGGCGGGCCACTCGTCGTACGTCACGAAGTAGAACTCCTCGACGTTCGCGTCCCATCTCTCTCCCGTCCGGGGATCGTGGTGGACGCACGACCCGTCGTAGTCGCCGTTGAGATAGTCCCACATCGCCGTGCCGAGTGCGTCGTCCGGCATGAATGGGTGGTCGGGGCGGGACATGATAAATCTCCGACGAGTGTCAGTACCTAACATGAACCAAGATTGAGTGAGGCGGAACAATCAGTCCCAGAACGACTGCGTACGGGCGTACTGTCGCTCCTGTTCGAGGATGTCACGGTAGAAGTCGTCTTCATCCTCGCGGAGTTTCCCGATGATACGCGCCGCGTTCTGCGGGCCGACACCGCGCGCGGCGAGGGCGACGACGGCCTTGCGGCCGTGACTCTGGACGAGACTCGCTGACTTGTACGCGCGCTTTTTCAGTCGTCGTTGCTCGTCGTCGGGGTCGTTCGCGCGCACGGCTGTCACCGTCTCGTCGTCCCACGGGTTCAAGCAGGCAACGCGCGTCGCACCGCACTCAGGGCACTCAGGTTGGTCGCGGACGCGGCGCACCTTCCGCGTCGTCTTCCAATCCGTGCAGTGCAGACATTGAAGGATGACCCGGTCGTTCTGGATTCGCTCTTTAATCGCTTGTATCACGCTCGCATCCGCGTTCTCGGGGACGAGCAGTTCACGGCCGCTAGACCGGCCGTCGATACCGATGGGGGTGCGTTCCCGCGCCGTCTCCAAGGCCACTTCGCCGTCCTGTATCTTCCGAAGCAGTTCGGTCGTCTCGGGAACAGCCAAATCGACGTGGAACACCTCCCGGACCGCCTCGTCGTAAATGGGCGTGTCTTCCAGAGCGGCCAGTAGTCTGTCGCCGCCGAATCGTTTGTTCCCTTGATAGCGCTTGAGCGCACCGAACTTCGCGGCCACCTGTGCAAGCGTGAACTTCAGCGACTCGGAGTGTTTCAGTGCGAGTTCGAGGACGCCCTCGACGTGATCAGGGTCCGTCGTCTCCAGAACCTCGGTGAAATCGTGGACGGAGGCGTTCGGCGGAACCTCGAACGTCACGCGATAGGCGTCCGTCTCGATACCGATCGACGATCCCGTGCGCTGCCCGACGAGCGCGGCCAGCATCCGCCCCAGTGTCTCGTTCACGCGATGGCCGTACGGGGAGTTGAGGGTGACTTTCCGTCCTTGGCCTTCGATGACGAGTCGGTCGGCGGTTGGTACTGGTAACTCGGCGTCAACTTGTCGCTCCGTGGGCTTCAGCGACTTCGAGACGGTTCGTTCGTCTGTGGGATAGCGGCCGCGGAAGTCGCGTGCGACGGCGTCCCGTTCGCCACCGAGTTCGAACTGTCTGGCGGCCGTTTCGCGTATCTCGCCCACCTCTCCCGCAACGTGTGCGGGGACAGGTATCTCGGATCCGGTCCACGACGGCACCTCGCCGCTGGGGTCCTCGATGGGTGTGACGTGTACCTCGCCCTCTTCGTCATCGATATCGTTGATGCGCCACATCTCGCCGCGTTGGATGAACGACGCACCGGGTTCGGCGAAGTTGACGACGAAGCGTTCGTCCAGCGTGCCGATCTGCCCACGAGAAGACATGTCGTACACGTCGTACGTCTCTTCGTCGGGGATCATCGACAAGTTGGCGTAGAAGTACTGCCACGTGCCGCTGGATTTCTCCAACACGTCTTTCTCCTCGTCCAGCCAGAGCAGACGGTTGCCCGACAACTCCCGGACGATTTCGCGGAACGTCGCTGCTTCGAGGTCGCAGAACGGATACGCCGAGGTGACGAGTTCGTACGTCTTACGGGCCGAAACCTCGCCGTAGTCCATGACCACGCCGACAATTTGGTTCGCCACCGTATCGAGGCTCGCGTGGTGGATGCGCGCGGGTTCGACCTCTCCCGCTTCGGCCTTCCGCGCGATGGCGAGCGCCTCGTGCGTGTCGTCAGCCGAGGAGGTGACGATGGTTCCCCGAGAGGTCTGGTCGCGGCGGTGGCCTGCGCGGCCGACTCGCTGGAGCAGACGCGATACCTCACGCGGACTGCCGTACTGGACGACGTGGTCCACTCGACCAACGTCGATGCCGAGTTCCATCGAGGAGGTGCAGATGAGACCGTCCAACTCGCCCGTCTTGAACCGATCTTCGACGTCGATTCGCACGTCCTTCGAGAGCGACCCGTGGTGAACCGCTATCGGTTCGTTCAACCGCTTAAAGCGCGACCCGAGCGCCTCCGCTGTCTGCCGGGTGTTGACGAAGACGAGCGTCGATTCGTGGTCGCGCACGATATCGCGGATCGCCCGAACGTGACTCGCCATCTCGTCTTCAGACGCCAACTGCCCGGCTAACGTCTGGTCCTCGCGGGTCACGTCGGGGTGGACGACGGTGAACGCCACCTTGCTCCCCGCATCGACCTCGACGATCTCGAACGACCGGTCGCCAGTGAGAAACTTCCCGACCTCCTCGGGCGACCCTACCGTCGCTGAGAGTCCGATGCGCTGGAACGGTCCCGCGAGCGCACGGAGGCGTTCGAGACCGACGGTCAACTGCGCGCCGCGCTTGGCCGAGGCGAGTTCGTGTACCTCGTCTACGACGACGTGGCGCACGTCCGACAGTGCCGTCCGCAACTTTTCGCCCGTCAGCATCGCCTGTAGCGTCTCCGGCGTCGTCACCAACACGTCCGGCGGGTCGTTTGCCTGCTTTTGTCGCTGATACTGCGTGGTGTCGCCGTGCCGAACGTCCACCTCGATGTCCAACTCCTCGCCCCACCAGTCGAGTCGCTCCCGCATGTCGCGGTTCAGCGCGCGGAGCGGAGTGACGTACAGGGCAGAGAGACCTGCTCTGTCCTCGTCGGGGGATTCGACAATCGAATCGAGGACGGGGAGCATCGCCGTCTCCGTCTTCCCCGTCCCCGTCGGTGCGATGACGAGAGCGTTCTTCCCAGCGGCGAGGGGTGGAATCGCGCGTCGCTGTGGCTCCGTGGGTGTCGTGAAACCACGCTCTGAGAGCGCCGCGCGAACCGTGTCGCCGAGGGCGGTGAACGCGTCCATTCCCTGCGCGGCAGTCCCGTCTGCCATCGTCCGTCGTAACGGTGCAAGCGGATTAAGCGCACCGCTCGCGGCGGTTCGGGGTTACTTTACGATATATTGGTTGGTTGCATGACATTCATTATCGACTGGAACAAATAACCGGTAATGAATCCACGCGTCGGTTACCAGCTCTCGTTTTTCGTCTTCGGAACAGTCGGCCTCCTTCACGGCGTTACGGAGTACGTCTACGAAGGCCAGACAGTAGGACTCCTCACCATTTTCGGCGGCGGGTTCGTGATCGCCCTCACTGGATACAACACGGTGCGTCCCGAGTCGTACGACAGTCCGGAAAAATGGGGGACGCTAGTCTACTTGACGGTAATCGGGAGCCTCCTCTTCGCTATGAGCGTCTCCGTTAAATCCGTCTGAGATGGCTCGATAGCTTCGCATCCATCTACACCGACCGATACGGGCCGAGTCGCGTCCCGTCGAGGAGGTATGCGTCGGCGTCGAACACGCCGTCGGGGAGAAACGGTGAGAGGAACTCCTGTCCCTCGACGTTCACCCACGTCCCGCCGGAGCGGTCGTTGAACGCCGGAAAGACGACGAGTTCGGGAGACTGCCACGCCAGTTCGACGACATCCAGTCCCAACGCCTCCGCGAACGGGTCGGGATTCATCGGGCCGCGAAGCCACGCGCGTTCCTTCCGGCTGCCGCCGACACTGTCCGCGAGACGGACCGCCGGGTGTTCGTGCGCCGCGCAGACGACTTCGCTCTCGACCACCTCGCAGGAGGGCCACGTGTGGCCGTGGACGAATCCAACGCGCCCGAGTCGGATACCGGACCCGTCGGTCACGTCGATTCGATCACCGAACGCCTCGGCGATGCCGCCGTCGTGGTTGCCGCGAACCAGCGTTATCGGGACCCGGGCGACAGTTCGCTCGACGAACGTCTCTAACTCGTCGGCTTCGTCTCCTTTCGGAGCGCCGATGCGGTGGCCTAAGTCGCCGAGGACGACCAGCCGATCCGGGTTGGTCTCGTCTAACAGGCGCAGCAGGCGCGCGAGTCGCACGTCGGCGTCGCTGTCGAGTTCGACGCCGCGTTCGTAGCGCAGGCCCGCCTCGATTCCAGCGTGGTAATCGGCGACGACGAGCGCCGTCTCGTCGCCCGCGTTCGGGCCGAGGTGCGCGACGGCCGCCGGGTCGCCCGGAACGGGTTCGACTATCGGTCCGTCGCCACGCCGTGCCATCGGCTCAGATGGACTTCAACGTCCCTTCGCTCGGTTCGTAGCACTTGCCGCTCATCAGGGCGTCCTGAATCGCATCCTCGACCGCGTCGGCGTCCGCGCCGTACTGTTCGACGATAGTGGAGACGACTGCGTCGTGGTCCGCACCGTCGCCGTCGTCTAAGTCGGCCATCACGTCCACGACGGCGACTTCGAGGTCAACGTCTTCTGCGGGCTCGTCGGTCGCCTCGGTCGTGTCGGCGGCCACTTCGGATTTGCCGGATTGTTCGGACTCGTCAGATTGTTCGGATTTGCCGGATTCTTTGGACTCGTCCGACGCCGTCTCATCAGTGTCCGATTCGGGCGTCTCGTCGGTCTCGGGTTCGAGCGGCTCGTCCATCTCCGTCTTCGGTTCGGTCGCTGCTTCGGTGGTGTCCGATTCGACGGTGTCCGATGAGTCGGCGACACCCGACGGCGTTTCACCGTTCGTCTCGGCGCTCGCCTCAGCGCCCTCCGCCTCTAACTCGTCGGCGTCGGGAACATCAATATCGGCCTCGCCGGGGTCAGCAACCTCGTTCCCGGTGGAGAACTCCGCGCCGAACTCCGCTTCGATTTCGGCGCGTTCCTCGTCGTCCATTTCGTACATCTCGCCAGTCATAGCAGAGCTGGCATCCGCCGCGGCATCTGCCTGCACCGCCTCGGACGGCGAATCGGCGGTCGCCGTCTCGGTATCCGTGGTTGGTTCGGTGTCAGCCGCCGTCTCGGTGTCAGTGGTCGGGTCAGAAGTCTCAGCATCCGGTTCGATGGCTTCAGGAGCCGATTCCGTGTCGCCGGAACCGCTGGGAACTGAGTCATCCGCGTCGAAGTCGCCAAGCCCACCCGCCGAATCCGACGTGTCGGCGGTTGTTTCGGACGTCTCAGATTCTGATGTGCCCGCATCGAAATCACCGAGTCCGCCTGCAGACGACTCGGGTTCGGGCGTATCCGCCGCTGCTTCGGATGTCCCCGAGTCAGTCGCCGCTACCGTCTCGGCGTCAGCCGCTGCCTCAGCCGAGCCTGACTCGGTCGGTGTCTCCGGTTCTGTCTCGTCTGTCGTAGGGGCCGGTTCCGTCTCTGTTACCGGTTCCGTCTCTGTCGCCGGTTCCGTCTTCTCTGCCGTCGCATCCGCCTCCGTTGTGGCCGGTTCGTCGGCCGCGGTCGCCGCGCTTTCGGTGGGTTCGTCGCTGACGGGTTCTGATCCGCTCGCCTCGGATTCGTCGGATTCGGTAATCGCTACGTCGCCACCCTCAGGGGCTGTCGCCGCTGCCACGTCCGGAACGGGACCGAGTTCGCTCGGCCCTGTTTCGTCGGGTGCGACGGTCAGCGAATCGACCGCCTCGCGTTTGTCTGCGACGAGTTCGAGAGCTTGAACTGCCAGCGTTCGAACTGCTTCGAGGTAGTGTTCAGTCGTGCCGTAGTGGTCGATAGCGAGTGGGACACCCATCGCCAACGACTCGTCAACGCCGCGGGCTTCGAGCGCGGCACGCAGGTCGTCCCCGCGGTGATCCATCGCCAGTGCCGCCTGCATCGTGGCGACGCGTTCGAGGGTCGCACGGGCGGCCGCAACCACCCATCGGTCCCGCGTTCCGGCGTCTACTTCGTTGATGCTCTCCGGACGAACCGAGGTGAACACGCGATCCGAGTCGTCCGGCTCGTACGTCCGCGCCTTGCCCGTGATTGAGACGAACATCGGCGGCGTCGAACGGTCGAGGAAGTTCATCGCTTCGGGCTGGTACTGCCCGGCGTAGGTGACGAAGACGCCCGTCGGGTCAGCGATACGCCCGCGAAGCACTTCGTCGTTGACCGACTCGACTTCCGTCAGCGCGCCGACGGCGAACAGGCGGTTCACCCGCGCGCCCGTCGGCGTGACGACGTAGTTCGGCGCGCGTTCCTCGTCGCCCTCGGAGTAAGACAGGGAGGCGTCGTCGAACTCCGCGGCGAAGATTCGGTAGGCCACCTCGCGGCGGTTCTCGACTGCGCTCATGCTGTCACCTCCCCGAGAAGAGCCGTTGCACGCTCTGTCGGGTCGTCTTCTGACTCCGCGAACTCCGTCGCTTCGAGGTTCGCGCCGTAATCGTCAACCGAGAGATTGCCGCGGACGCGGAACTCCCGGCCAACGACCTGTCTTCTGATTTCGTCGGCGACGACTTCCTTGTCCATCGCCTCGCGGGCGGCCTCCATTGCTTCGGCCATCGTCCCGCCGTACAGTTGCTCGGTCAGCTCGCGTCCGAGGACTGCCGTCACGGTACCGCTCCCGTCGTCCAGAATCGCCTTTACGCGCATGTCGTCCTCGCCGTCAACGTCACCGTGGGTGCGACACTGTCCGTTCTGAAGGACGCGCCCGCAGTCGGGACAGCGTTCGATGAGCCCCGAACCGTCGCGTACTTCCAGCAGATTGCCGACGACTTCCACGTCGAACATCCCGCCGGAAGCGACGGCTTCACCGATGCGCATCCGCGGGGCTTCGTCGTTCACCGGGACGTCGCGCGCCAGCGGCGTCACCGTCGTGAACTCAGAGAGGTTCACCTGCGGGACGCCGCGGAACTCGCGGACGTACACGTCCTCGAAACGGAACGTCTCGCCCTCGCGGAGTTCCGGCCGCGCACCCCAGTCGGTGAAGGGCAGACGCCCGGTCTCGTCGGCGACAACGCCCGACCGAATGGTGGTGTCGCCCTCGCGCCCTGAGATGACTCGCTCTTCGGATTCGAGTATCTGTACCTCGACGTTGCGGCCGCGGTCTCCCGCGCGCAGGTCCACCAGATCCGTGTCACCGCCTGCCTCGTACGGCGTCTCGACGGGTGTCGTCTCGACAGCGACAGTCGAACTCTGCCCGAGGTTCAGTTCGGGTTCACCCTCCCATTCGCGGACGTTGGCGTTGCCGATGGTCACCGAGTCACCAGGCTCGAACCCGAAGTCCTCCCACGAGGTGTAGGAAATCTTCCCCGTCGCGTCCGCGAACTCGCCCTCGCGGATGGTCTGTTCTTCGCCCTGATAGCGGATCGAGCGTCGCCCAACGGTCAGCACCTTCACCGTGACGGTCACGTTGCCGTCTTCGGGAGTAATGTCGGAAACGCCCTTAGCAGTCGGTGCAGTACTCTCACCGGAATCGCCCCCGTGTTTCCGGCGGATACTCTGTTTCGCTTCGTCTATCGGGACGCTGTACGACAACAGGTCCTCTAGGTCAGATTTGACCTCCGATTTGTCAACTCCGAGGGTGGAGGCGAGTTCCTCGGCGTGTTCGTCCACGTTCATCGTCGGGAGTACACTCCCGTTCGGTAAAAAGAGTTCCCGGAGTACGAACTGCTAAGTGTGATGCAGTCACACACTCGCGTATGAGCGAGGCGGACACCGGAACGGCGGACGAACAGGTCACCTTCTCGTTGAGTATCGAAGACGGTGAGACGGTCATCACGATGCGCGGTGACCGAGACACCGCCGTCGTCGTCGAATCCGAATCGGGTGAACGGATCTACCTGCCGCCCGAAGACTTCGAACGCGGCGCTCGCCAACAGAACAACAGTCCGTACCAATCGGCCCGACAGGACAGCCCCTACCAACCCGCCCGCGAGGACAGTTCGTACCAGTCTCCCCGCGACGACTCGCCGTATCAAGCGGCCCGGCAGAGTCTCCCCCGTGAGGGATTGGTACCGACTACGGATGGCTACCGGATTCGCCACCCCGAACCGGCGACGGACGTTCGATTGCTCCGTTAGCCGGATTGACGCTCCGCCTTCCCTCCCGTAATCGTGACCGGCCGGTCGGCATCCAAGATAACCGCTTGTGAGACACTGCCGAAGAGCAGCGATCCCAGCGGTGATCGTTTGCGACCGCCAAGAACGATGTAGTCGGCATCTACCTCTGCTGCCGCCGCGAGAATCTCGGCCGCGGGGTCGCCAACGCGCGACATCTCCTCGACACTCACGCCTGCGTCCATGAGTCGGTTGTGCGCGGCACGTCCGCCGTTGATCTGTTTGGGTGCGGTGACCTCAGCGCGGTCCTCGTCGTCGAACACGTACAGCAATGTCACTTCGACCGTCTCCACCGCGTTCGGCAACACAGCGACTGCGTCGGCCTGAGCGGCACCGTGTTCTTCGTTCCCGTCAATCGGCAGTAGCACGGTGAACATGCTAATAGATAGCATACACCATCCAATATAGCAAGGGGGAACTGAGCGAGTATCGTGAAGTACCGGTTACTGAGAAATTCGCCGTCCCCGTCGTTTAGCGTCCACTTACATCAGGGAGACGGTCTCGACGCACCAGCGGACGACCGAAATCGTACTCGCCGACGAGTTCCCCGCATGGGCGGCCCGATTCTTCCTCGACAACAACCTTCGTCGGTTGCTCACGCGCTCGATGCCGACGGTGAACGACCAATTTCGGGAAGCGTTCGGGAGACAGGAGACGGGTTCGAGTGGACTGGTGAGTAGTGCTTGGCACTTGCGACGCGGATGAGTTGCCGCTACTCGTCCGCGATTCGCTCGTAGAACTCGATTGTGTCGTCCACCACGTCCTCCCACGTCACAGGGTCGTACTCCGGAGGCCCCTCAAGCGAGAGTCCGTAGTCGATGCCGTCGGCGATGGAGTCCGACGACGGATCGACTTCGATGACGCAGTCTTCGGGAAGGACTTCGCTGACGCCGCTCTCCGTGGCGACGACGCGCGTGCCCGCCGAGAGCGCTTCGGTGATGGTGATGCCGAACGGTTCCGAGAGGGAAGGTGAGATAAACAAATCTGCCGAGGCGTAGTAGTCGCCGAGCGCCTCCTCGGGGACGTAGCCGACCCATTCGATTTGGTCTTCGACATCTAACAGGTCAGCGAACTTCTTCAACTGCTCTGTGAGGTGGCCCGACCCGCCGACGACGAGTGTCACGTCGTCCCGGCAGAGTTTCTCCATCGCGTAGACGAGGTGAGAGATGCCCTTCTGGTCGGTGTGGCGGCCGACGAAAAACAGCATGTTGCCGTCGATATCGAGTTCCGCTTTCAGATCTCGCCCCGTCGTTTCGCACTTCGAGAACCCGTTGTAGATGACTTCCGGACTGCCGCCGTACTGCTCTTTGACCCGCCTCGCCGTGAGTTCGCTCACCGCGAGAAGGTGGTCACACCGTTCGACGATTCGGCGCTCGGTTTCGACTTCTCGTTTCGGTGGGTCGAGGTTACGGTCCGAGGACAGCGAGTGGAACGTCGTCACCCACTCTACGTCCGCGTTCGATTTCGCCCGCGACCCCGGTCCGTAGCCGAACCAGTCGTGCGTGTGGACGATGTCGGCGTCCTCGGCGCGTTCGGCAAACGCCGAACTGAGGCGGCCGATGCGGGTGATGATGTCTCCTTCCCCCGTCGGGACACCGTAGATACCCTCTCTTTCGTCCGGCGCGTACTCCGCCGGAAGGACGAGGTCGATGTCTACGCCGCGCGCTCTGAGTCCGTCAAACATCTCCCCGACGTGGGTGTCGAGACCCCCGCTCACGTTCGGCGGGAATCCCCACCCCAGCATCAGCACTTTGGGCGGCATTAGTGTCACGAAATACCACGGTAAGCTATATAACTCCTGTCCGTCGGTCCCATCGACCGAAATCCGCTTACCGCGCGCCGCTCATCGGATAGTATGCACGTCGTCGTCAACGCGGCCACCAGTGCAGACGGAAAGCTCTCGACGCGACGGCGCGAACAGATAAAAATCAGCGGTGCGGACGACTTCGCCCGCGTAGACCGCGTTCGCGCCGACAGCGACGCCGTTCTCGTCGGCGTTGGTACCGTCCTCGCAGACGACCCGCATCTGACCGTAGACGACGCCGACTACCGAGACGAGCGGCAGAGTGACGGTCGGGAACCGCATCCGGCCCGCGTCGTGGCCGACTCGCGTGCTCGGACGCCGACCGACGCTCGCATCCTCGACGACGCCGCGACGACGTACGTTCTCGTGAGTGAATCAGCGCCCGCAGATCGAGTGTCAGCACTCGAAAAGACCGGCGGGACGGTCGTCACCGCCGGCGACACACGCGTCTCCTTCCCCGAGGCGTTCGCGGAACTCGAAGCCCGCGGGATCGACCGACTGATGGTCGAAGGCGGCGGAGAGGTCATCTTCTCGCTGTTCGAGGACGAACTCGTAGACGAACTCTCCGTGTACGTCGGGTCGGTCGTTCTCGGCGGCCGCGACGCGCCAACGCTGGCGGACGGCGACGGATTTGTCGAGTCGTTCCCGACGTTGGACCTCCGCGACGTCGAGCGAATCGACGACGGCGTTCTGCTCACCTACGACGTTGTCTGAGATGATCACCGTCACGAGGCTAGCAGCGGCCACGATACGATCCGATGCTCGGCACCCCATGCTTGCCCAAACGGCGCACGTCAGACGAGAGCGGTCGTGCGGCAGCGCGGCATCTCCTCTCAATAGTTAAGCGTGTCCGGTGATTACCGATGGGCTATGAGTACGCCCGAGAGTAGAGGAACGCCCGTCCACGTCGAAAGCCAAGATCATCTCGAAGAACTTGTCGCAGGCGAGAACGTCGTGTTAGTGGACTTCTATGCAGATTGGTGTGGGCCGTGCAAGATGCTCGAACCAACCGTCGATGAGATTGCCGCTGAGACGGACGCGCTCGTACTGAAAGTAGACATCGATGAACTACAGGAACTCGCCCGCGATCAAGGGATTCGCTCAGTGCCGACGCTGCAGTTCTACGCTGACGGCGAACAGGCAAAGCAAGTGATCGGCGTGCAGGATAAAGACGACCTCGTGGAAGTCGTCGAACAGCTTTCGAGCTAACTTCCGGACGCACTGCCGACGCTCCGTTCTGTGACTCCGACCGAATCAGCTTTTCAGCGCTTTTTACCGGATCCGTGCGGCGACAGAGTCCCGGACAGCGATAGAATGCGCCCGGCCGCAAGTAGCGCGATTCGGGGAGGGCTTTTTAATTCGGAGTGAGTAGCACCGGGTATGATTTCACTCGACGAAGCGGTGACCGCTCGACTCGAATCCCACGGTGAACGCTTCGAGGTACTTATCGATCCGGATGCGGCACTCGCTATCAAACGCGGCGAGTTCGAAGGCGACTTAGAGGAGGTTATCGCCGCCGAAGACGTGTTCGAGGACGCCTCTCGCGGCGACCGACCCGCCGAAAACGACCTCGAAACAGTGTTCGAGACGACAGATCCGATGGAGATTATTCCGGAGGTCGTCAAGCGCGGAGAGATTCAGATAACCGCCGAGCAGCGCCGCGAGATGCAAGAACAGAAGCGGAAACAACTCATCAACACCATCGCTCGAAACGCGGTCAACCCGCAGATGGACAACGCCCCACACCCGCCGGAACGCATCGAGCGCGCCCTCGAAGAGGCGGGGTTCAAGGTTGACCCGATGGAGAAGGTCGAATCGCAGGTTGACGAGGCCCTTGATGCACTCCGTCCCGTGATCCCCATCCGGTTCGACGAGGTGACCGTTGCGGTCCAAATTCCCGCAGATTATGCAGGAAAAACGCAGGCACAAGTCCGCGAGTACGGCGACTTAGAACGCGAGGAGTGGCAGAACGACGGCTCGTGGGTCGGCGTCGTTACGTTCCCGGCGGGACTGCAAAACGACTTCTACGACATGGTCAACGAGTACACGTCCGGCGAGGCCGAGACGCGTATCGTGAAAGACAAAGACGAACTGAGTACGCGGTAGCGGTCGGCGTTATCCCTTCTTGAAGCCGACGAGGAACCCGCCGGAGAAACCAGCGGAGATAGAGAGCGTCGAGAGGATCGTCGAAATCCAACTCGGCGGCGCTCCGGACGTGGCCGCTTCGGTACTCTTCATGAAGCCGTTAGTGAGTTTCTCCCAGTCTACGGCCAGTATGCCGCGCGATTCGAGGAATTTGAACAGTGCGAGCTCTAAGCCGATGATGACGGCGATTATCTTGGCGATTTTCTTCGCCGCAAAACCGATAATGCCGCCGATGACCGCACCACTCCCGAACTCCAATCCGAGCGAGGTGGGATCAAGCGACAGCTGTAACGGGTCGGGCATGACCGCACGTGGCGCGTCATCGGATATAATCTTTGTGCGAACGGACAGGTCCTGTTTCGTACTGGTCACCGAGGCGAACGGTACATGTGGCGTACGGGAACATACAAGTCCGAGTATGTGCAACCAAGACATGGTATATGATAACATGGTATGCAGCATAATCGAGGTGACAAACCGCCATCATCGTTGAGTCTTACCGAGTAGCGTTCAAGTGCCTCGGCGGCGTACGTCCTGCATCCGTGCAGGCGAAACACCAGACGACGACCGGGTGTATTCGATGAGCGACGGCACCAACGCTATCGTCGCAAAACGCGTCAACTCGGGCGAGTCGGCCGACCTCTCGGAGATAACTGACCTCGCGCGCGCCGCGGGATACGAAGTCGTCGGCACGCTCTCACAGTCCCGCAAGGAAGACGCCGCATTCCACTTCGGCGAGGGGAAAGTAGACGAACTGACCGCGCTCGTCGCCGAGACAGACGCCGCGGCGGTCATCGTAGACAATCGCCTCGGTCCATACCAGACGTACAACATCGGCGGCAAACTTCCCGAGGGCGTCGAAGTTATCGACCGATTCACGCTCATCTTAGAGATTTTCGGCCAACGAGCCAACACGCGAAAGGCGCAACTGCAGGTCGAACTCGCGGAACTCCGGTACGAACTTCCACGTGCGGAGGCGAAAGCGTCGCTCGCAAAGCGCGACGAACGACCGGGGTTCATGGGTCTCGGCGAGTACGACGAGTCGCGCGAACAGGATATCAAAAACCAGATTTCGCGCATCAAAAACGAACTCGACTCCATCGCCGAAAAGGAGGAGACACGGCGCGAACAACGCCGCGAGTCCGGGTTCGACCTCGTGGCCCTCGCCGGCTACACGAACGCGGGCAAATCCACCCTGATGCGCCGACTTGCCGAAGATCTGGAGGTCGGTGAGAACGAGGACCTGCACCCAGATTTGGATCCGACCGCCGAGTCCGAAGACCGCCTGTTCACGACGCTCGGAACGACGACGCGCCGCGCCGACACCGGAACGCGAGACGTTCTCCTCACCGACACTGTCGGATTCGTCTCAGACTTACCGCACTGGTTGGTCGAGTCGTTTAAATCGACGCTCGACTCGGTGTACCGCGCCGACTTGGTTCTGCTCGTCGTGGACGCCTCCGAACCGGTCGAAGAGATGCGGGACAAACTCGTCACCTGTCACGACACGCTGTACGAACGCAACGAAGCGCCCATCGTGACGGTGCTGAACAAAATCGACAAAGTCGATGCCGACGAACTCGGCCGGAAGATGGACGCGCTCCAGGCACTCGCACCGAACCCCGTCTCCGTCTCCGGGTTGACCGGCGAGAACGTCGGTGCGCTCGCCGATAGAATCGAGCGCGAACTTCCCGACTGGCGCGAGGAGCGACTGCTCCTTCCCATGTCCGACGATACGATGAGCCTCGTTTCGTGGCTGTACGACCACGGCAACGTCAAAAACGAGGCGTACGAGGGCGAGAACGTCCTCGTCGAGTTCGAGGCCCGCCCCGCAATCGTTGAGAAAGCGCGGGCGAAGGCCGCAGAGGTCCAAGCGGGCACGGACGGGGAGGCAGAAGCAGAGGCCGAACCCGACGGCGGGTATCAGACGTAGCGGCGCTATCGATCCTCCAGCGATTTTTCTCGGTTCGTGCGTGAAAAACAGCGACTCCCGAGTGTTATGCTCGGCGTCGCGCGAGGACGGCGACGGCCAGAAGCGCCGCGAAGGTCACGAGAGCGCCGAATCCGGGCGCGCCCGTACTTGTCTTCGTCGGGGACGCAGACGCCGTTTCAGTCTCGCTCGACTGCGGTGTCGATTCCTCGGTCGCCGTCGTCTCCGCAGCGGTCGTCTTCGTGTCCGTGTCGGCCGTCATCGACTTTTTCATACTCACTGCGAAGACGGAGAACCCCGGTGTCTCTGCAGCGTAGCGGTCGCCGCCCAAGTGAGTCGTCTCCAGCGTTTGCCACTCGCCGTCGTGGTACCGGTGGAGCGTCACGTCGTCGGACGACGTATTCGTTGCCGCCAGTTTCGCCGCCGGGACGGAGAACGTGATCGTCGCGTTCTCGATGTCGTCGTCGGTGGTTCCCGACACGTCGATAGAGAGGTAGCCGACGGCCTCGGCGTCGTCGGATTGACTCTCCAACTCGGGCGTCCCGTCGGGCACGGTGTCCGAATCGGAGACGTTGACGCCGAGCGAATCTGTGTCGTTACGCAGGTTCAAGTCGAGTCCGTTCACCGCCGGACGGTCGGAAGCGTTCGTCGCGCCCGCCGAATCGTTCTCCGTGGCGTTCTCACCGATATCGTCGCTGACGGACGTGTTGGACGTTGCGTTCTGTGCGTCCGTAGACTTGTTCGACAGACGGATGCGAACCGTCTCGTTCGCGGTGACGTTCTCGACCACCGCGGAACTGCTGCCGTCGGTGTTCTGGATTGCCGCCACTTCTTTGACCTCGCCGGTCAGTTCCGGCAGGAGGTCCGTCTCGTTCGATGCGTCGTCGGATTCGTTGGTTTCGGCGTCGTCGGTCGTTGTGGTTTCAGTTGTCGTGTCATCAGTTGAGTCGTCAGTCGTCGAGTCGTCGGTCGAATCGGTTGACGAGTCGTCATCGTCGTCCGAGTCGGACGAACTCGATGTATCGTCAGTGGATGAGTCGTCGCTGGAAGTGTCATCGTCTCCCGACGAACTGGTATCGTCGCCCGATGCGTCCGGACTGAGCGACACCTCCCCGCTGGAGTAGTGGATGTTCATCGAGATGTCGATGCTCCCGTCGTCGTTGCTCGTGGTCGTTATCGACCGCGACTGCCCTTGGTACGTCCCGGTGAGGTTGTCGGGATTGGAGACGCCCCACTGTCCGAGCATCGTACTCGGAATCGTCGCCTGGTAGATGCCGTCGTTCTGCGTGTCCGAGACGGTGTAGTGGGGTGCCGCGAGTTCGATGTTGATCGAGTCGTTGGCCTCGTCGTACCGCGGCGACCCGAACGTCTGCGCGTCCGTTGCGATGGTCATGTTCGTCATGTTCTGGTTGTACAACGCGTCCTCGTCGATGAACGAGATGGAGTACCAGAGCAGTTTGTCGTCCGCCTTGTCCTCCGAATCTGACAGCGAGTCCCAGTTGTCCAGACTGGGCGCGTTCGCCATGAACTGCGATTCGAGCGGTTGCGCGGCGATAGTGACGACGTAGTGTTCGGAGGTGTTCTGTACCGACCACGAGACGTTCCGCGCGTTGGCGATGACGAGCCCCGGATCGACCGAGTGGTTCAGGTGAACGACGACCTCGAAGCGGGAACTTTCGGTGAGACCGGTCGGCGCGAGGTCTTGGTCGGTACCGTTACGGAGTTCCACGGTCAGCATCCCGCCTGAATCGACCGACGTAGAGAGGGCCGTATTGTTGGCAGGTCCGGAAACGTGCGTCACCGAATCGACTGTCGCGGCCGGATACACCGTCGTCGTCCCGTAGCTCTCGTTGCCAAGATACGTCGTTCGCGTCCCCTCCGAGTACGACGCGGAGACGTTGTAGATCGTCTTCGTGTTCCCCGGCACGCTGACGAACTTCGAACCGACGGGGAACCGACTCGTCGCGTCGTCGAAGACGGAGATTTCGAACGACTCAGACGACGATCCGGTGTTGTTCAGCGTCACCGAGACGTTCTTGGCCGCCGATGCGACTGCCGTTGTGGGCGGCGTCACCGATTCGACCGTGACGTTCCCCCGCACGGAGACGTTGAGGACCGACTGCGCGACGACGAAGTCGGACGACGTGTTCCGCACGGCGACTTGTAGTCGCTTGTCGCCCGCCATCGACTGTTTCGGGAGACTCATCTGGACGGTGTCGTTGTCCACGAGCGACGTGTTCGTGTCGAGCGTCGTGGTGAAGTTCGATACCTCCAGTTTCGCATCAGCCGTGTCGATCTCGTCACCGAGGTCGTACGTCACATCGAACGTCCCGGATTGCCCGACGGGGAGTGTGACGTTCCCGGCCGAAACGGACGTGTAGGTGGATCCGCCCGAACCTGATCCGCCAGAGTCACCGACGGTCACTTCTGTCGATGGTTCGTCGTTGACGGTCAGGTTGTTGGTCGAATCGGAACTGTACGAGACGTTCAGTTCGACGTGCGTCTGCCCGTTCGCAGTGAGCGAAACGGTCGTGTTGTTGGCGTCGGCGATTGCGCTATCAGACTTGTAGACGCGAGTCGAGAAGTTCTGCTGTGACCCCACCGTGTTGTTGAGCGTGACGTTGACCGTCACCTCCTCGCCCGTTGCGGGCGTCGTCGTAGAGAGATTGTAGTCCTCGATTACGACCGGCGAGTTCGTCTCGACAACGGCCGCCGCCGAGGCGTTCGACGTGAGCGTACTCGTGTTCATAGCGATGACGCGAACCCGGTGATCGCCCCCCGGTAGCGACGCCGGAACCGTGAGATTCAGCGTGCCCTCTGTCTGTCCCGGCGCTGATTGGTTATACCGCGTCGTCCCGTTCCACAGTTCGAGTCGCACGTCCGCGGCGTCAATCTCACCTGTGAGATTATAGGCGACGGTGACGTTCGACGTCGAACCGACCGTTCTCGTCTCGGTCGTGACGTTCAAGCCCGGAGATTCCGGTGGAACCGTCGGCGTCTCCGCGGACGCAACACCGATGATTCCGGCAGGAAGACTCGCCAGAATCACCAGTGCCGCAACTGTTACTGTAACTACCCGTGTAGGATGCCCCTCCATGGACAGGCGTGGTGGTCATCCATTTATATAAATACCGAAAGGATATCATTTCTGATAACTATTGGATGATTTACGTATTGGGAACAGAACCGACGACAGGTACGTATCGGTGTCTTTGTCGTATTTCGATCACTCCTGGTGTTTCTCTTTTGACACCACTTGTACGTCGGAGATTTGCGTGTCGGGATACTGGCCGTCGTCGTCTTTCTCCGCCGCTTTCACCATGTCCCAGACGACGTTGAGGCCGGTGGTGACGCCCTCCAACGCTTCCATCTCACACCCTGTTTTCCCCGTCGTCTCGACGGTGACCGTGAGCGTCACACGCTCGTCGGCCACATCGAAGGTGGTTTCGACGTTCGTGATGGGTATTTGATGGCACATCGGGATGGTCTCCCACGTGTGCTTGACGGCCTGAATCGCGCCGATTCGCGCCGTCGCCAGCACGTCTCCCTTCCCAATTTGGTCGTCTCGAATCGCATCGACGGTCGATTCGGTGAGGTGAATCGTCCCCCGAGCGACGGCGCGGCGGCGGGTGTCGGGTTTCGAACCCACATCGACCATCTGGACGTTCCCCTCCTCATCCACGTGCGTCAAGTCCCGTTCGTCGCCGGTTCCGTCCTCGCTGTCGCCGTCAGCACCGCCGACCGGTGTCTCGTCGGTCATTCGTCCCTCCGGAGGGCCACGGGCAGACGGTCAACCAAGTCGGTAGCGAGGAGACCGTATCCGTTCTCCTCGACGGCGGCGTCGCCCGCTCTCCCGTTGGCGTACGCGCCGACGGCGGCCGCATGTCTGGCGTTGCGGACGCAGGCGAGTGCGCCCGTCGTTCCCGCAAGAACGTCGCCCGTGCCGCCGACGGTCATCCCCGGGTTCCCCGTCCGGTTGACGCGCGTCACCTCGCCGTCGGAGATGATGTCGTACGCACCCTTCACGAGGAGGACGTGTCCTAGTTCGGCGGCGAACGACTCGACGAGATCCGTCCGCTCGCGCCAGTCGTCCGCTGTCTTGCCGCCCATCTTCAACAGTTCGCCCTGGTGCGGCGTACAGACCAGCGTCGCGTCGGTGTCTACCTCGGGAACGACTTGGAGCGCGTCGGCGTCTACGACGGCGGTTCCCTCGTACGATTCGAGGAAGTCGGCCACTGCGTCGAGCGTGGCATCCTCGTCGCCGAGTCCGGGGCCGAAAACGACCACGTCGTGATCGGCCGCGAGTGCTGTGAGTCCATCGACGTGGGACGGTTGGAGATGATCGCCATCGAACGGACGGACGATGAGGTTCTCGCTGTAGCCTTGGATTTCGCGCGCGACCGACTTGGGACAGGCGACTCGCACGAGATCAGCACCCGCGCGGAGTGCGGCCTGCGCCGAGAGAGCAGGGGCACCGGTGTACGGCCCGCCACCGACGACGAGGACTTCGCCGTGGTCGCCTTTGTGACTCTGCGACCGTCGGGTGTGGTGCAAGTCACCGGGTCCGACGAACAGCTCCGCCGCCGCCGGAATACCGATGTCTGCAACGGTTACCGCAGCGTCCAGCGAAGCGAGTCCGGGCTTCTCGTCGTGGAACGTGACTACGCGGTCCGCATCGACAGCGACGCCCGCGGCTGTCCCCGTATCGGCGTCCACGCCGGAAGGTACATCAACCGCAACGACTGTCGCATCGAGGTCGTTCACCGCCTCGGCGGCCGTCGCCTCGGGTTCGCGGAGCGCGCCGGTGACCCCCGTGCCGAGCATCGCATCAACGACGACATCCGGGTCGCCCAGACCGAGCGCCTTCGAATCGGTCACGGTTCGGGTGTCGTACTCGGACGCTTCGAGCGCATCCCAGTTCTCGCGGGCGATATCCGTCGAAATCGTTTCTGGTCTGCCGAGGAGGTGGACGGTCACGTCGTAATCGTCCAAAAAGCGAACGGCAACGAACGCATCGCCGCCGTTGTTTCCGCGTCCGGCGACGACGGCCACCTGCGCGCCCGGGTCGGCGATGTCGCGGACGGCCCGAGCGACGGCGTTACCGCTCGACTCCATCAGTTGCTTCCGCGGTACGCCGAACGCCTCGGCGTTTTCGTCAACCGCGGCCATTCGGTCGCTCGTTATCATAGCCGGGCGTTCGTCGGGTGGCGTCGTAAATGGGGTGGCCTCGCGGTCGTCACACGGGTCCACCCACTTCACGTACATTTCCCACACACCGTTCGCCCCTTCCGATACCTTCCTCACGCCGGTTACCGAACCGACGGCCGTGACGCGACGACTGTTCGGGACGCTCTGTGGGTTAGTTTTCCTCGTCAACTTCGGACGGACGGCGTTCGCGCCGTTGGTCGAGACGTTCCAGAACCAACTCGGTGCCAGTCCGGAAGCGGTGGGACTGATGACGACGTTAGTGTGGGTCGGAACGGCGCTGCCGCGTATTCCGGTCGGCTACCTCCTCACGCATATCCCGCGCCACCGCGTCGTCCTCGGGACGGGCGCGCTTCTCACCGTTACCGCCGCGTTCACCGCCACCGCATCGTCGATCCGAACCGTGCAGGTCGGCGCGTTCGGCATCGGCCTCGCCTCGGGCGCGTACTTCGTCGCCGCCGTTCCGCTCGTCGGAGAACTCTATCCTGACGCCGTCGGGCGCGCGATTGGCGTCCACGGCACTGCGGCCCAACTCGCTGCCGTCGTCGCCGCACCGGTCGTTGTCACGTTCGTCGCTCTCGAAGACTGGCGCACCACGTTCTGGCTTCTCGCCGCCCTCGCGGCCGCCGTGACCGTCGTTCTCGCGTACACCGCTCGCGGCGTTGACGCGGTAGTTGAGACGGATACGGACCGCGACTTCCTCGGCGCACTCCGCCACTGGCGACTCATCTTCGTCGGCATGCTGATGATTTCGACTGCCGGGTTCGTCTGGCAAGGCCTGTTCAACTTCTACGTCTCCTACCTCGTCGATGCCAAGCCGTTCACGACGGCGCAGGCGAGTACGATGCTCACCGTCGTCTTCGCCGCGGGCGTCCCGGCATTCTGGCTCTCGGGGCGACTCGCGGACCGATTCCCGCGAGTCCCCTATATTCTCGTAACGCTCGCGGTCTACGTCGCCGCGCTGTTCGCACTCACAGAAGTCAGTGGATACGCCCCTGTTCTCGTCGTGACCGCCGTTCTCGGCTACACAATCCACAGCCTGTTTCCGGCGCTGGATTCGTGGGTACTCGACACGCTTCCCGCGGCGGTCCGAAGCAGTGCGTACGCCGTCTTCAGCGGCGTTTCACTCCTGCTCGAAGCGAGCGGGAGCGGCGTCGTCGGCTTTCTTACCGGATACGGGTACGCCTTCGATACGGTGTTTCGAACGTTCGCGTTCTGTCTGGCTGGCGTCGTCGCAGTTCTAACACTGCTCTACGTGACCGGTCAGATTCCGGGAACAACCCGTCGAGCGTCGGCGATCTGACCTATGCGAGTATGTTACACTGCGGTGTTACGTCCGAAATGTTTACTACTGACACGACAGAACGGATGTGCATGGCCGGGTTGCTACCGTCTGACGCGGGCGTCACCGACGCGAGCGGAGATGCGGACGCCGATGGTGACCTTCGGGTCCTCTCGCTTGAGGACGACGAGGCGGAGCAACTCATTGGGTGTCTTTCCTCGGACACCGCACGCGACACATTCGCTGCCCTCCAGCGCGAGCCCTCCACGGCGTCGGAACTCGCCGATACCGTCGATACCTCCCTCCAGAATATCCGACACCATCTCGACAATCTCAGAAACGCGGGACTCGTACGCGTCGCCGATACGCGTTATTCCGTGAAGGGACGCGAGATGAAGGTGTACGCTCCGACACAGGACTCTCTCGTCGTCTGTGTCAGCGGAACACAGGACAAGGACTCGGTTCTCGACGGATTGGGCAAGTACGTCGGTGCGGGGGCGGCACTGCTGGTCTCCGCACTTGCCGTCCAGACACTGTTCGGCGCTGGCGTGACAGACCTCGGTGGCCCGGAGACGACGCCGCGCGTGATTGACGGCGTCGGCAGCGGGGCGGAGCCACTGCTGGGCCTCCTCCCGCCGGGCGTCGCTTTCCTCGGCGGTGGCTTGCTCGTCCTCGGCGTTTTCCTCGCCGTTCGCGCGTATCAATCGCGCGTGGAGTGAGATGAGGCATCCTCGCGGACAGGCGACAGTCGTGGTCGTGACCGTTCTTCTGCTCATATCGACCGCAGTACCGGTGAGTGTCTTCCTCACCGGCGGTACTATCGACCCGACGACGGGTGATGACGTGCCGACGATAGACACGTCGGCTACGGCGGATGCTCCCGAAGGGCGTGAGGCGCGCGCAAGAGAGCGAATCCGCAAACGAATCAACGTAGTGGATCAGTACGACGCCCTCCGATCTGTCGGTGCGTTCGAGGCACACACGAACGGCATCACAGGAGAAGGCGTCACCGTCGGCATCGTGGGCAAGTCGTTCGACACCGACGCCAAGACAATCGCGAGTCACGTCGCTGACGACAGACGATTCGGTGGACGGCGGCGGTCTCACAGAGATACGTCCCACGGCACCGCCGTTGGTGAAATCGTTACCAGTACCGCTCCCAAGTCAGAACTCTACCTCGCCGCCATCGGCTCGGAACCGACGCCCGAGCGATATCACGAGGCAGTCCGCTGGTTGATCGAACACGACGTTGACGTTATCGTAGACTCTGGAAGTTACTTCCCCAAGACCATGAGTGCCTCCGCGAACCTGTCGCAGACGGCGCAGTACGCCATCGACCACGACGTTATCTATGTCACCTCTGCCGGAAACTACGCCGGACACCACTGGTCCGGCACCGGCACCGAATCGGGATGGGTCAACTTCTCCGACGATGGACAGGCCAACGCTCTCGGTACTGGTCCCATCTCGGGGCAGGTGTCGATCCGCGCCCAGTGGGACTCCCCTGCCGACTACGATCTGTATCTGTACCGCGACCTACCGGGGTCCGACGACCCGGTCGTTGCGAAGTCAGTTCGACGGTCGTACGGCGGTATGGAGGCGATAGACGTCGTCGTTCCTGAAGGACACTACTACGTCGCCATCTACGCACGCAGCGGCATCGCTGACCCGGGAACGGTACAGTTATTCTCGGCGCGACATCGGCTGTCGAACACTGATCCGAGAGGAAGCGTCGTCGCTCCGACCACCGGGAAAGGTATCATCACCGTCGGCGCACTCGGGCCGAACGGAAGTGTCCGGTCGTACAGTTCGCTCGGTGCGGACGGGACAGTCGATCTCTCGGCACCCGATGGGGTCGAAACCGACTCCAGCGGCGCGTTCTACGGGACCTCGGCTGCGACGCCGTTCGTCGGCGGTGCGGCCGCACTCGTCGCCTCGCAGGGCAACCTCACGCCCGCCCAAACCGAGTACATTCTCGAACAAACGAGTCGAGAAGAGGGGCTGAACGCGTACGCTGCGGCGTCGGCCGCCTCCCGGCCGTTCGATGTTCCCGAATCGACCGTGACCGGTTCGCCCGGAAGCGAAGACGCCGCGGGATCTACCGTAGCTCACTCCAGAGAGGCGGGGTGGACTGACGGTATCGGGACGAACGTAACCATCCCGAAGAGCGACACCGAACGAACGTTCAAATACTGAAGCGCGGCCATCACCGACATCCCTATGACTACCGCGGCGGGAGTGAAATCCGTGAACTGGCAGGCCGTGTTCGGCCACCCCGAACCCTACCCCGAACAAGCCGACGGCATCGAAGCGGCGATTGACGCCGCCGAGGACGACGGCTTCCTCGTCGTGGAGGGAGCGTGCGGGACTGGAAAGACGATGCTCGCGCTCACGGCCGGAATCGACAGGGTCCGCGACCCGGACTCCGACTACGAGCGAGTGTTCGTCCTGACGAGCGTCAAGCAACAACTCAGGCAGTTCGAGAAGGATCTGCGAACGATCAACGAGAATCTGCCCGAGGATTGGAACCCAGTCTCTGGATTGACGTTAGTCGGAAAGTCCGATGTGTGTCCGTACAGTCGAGAGAACGTCGCCGGAATCGACGACACCACCGTCTACGACCGCTGTGAGGGTTTGCGAGAACGGACGCGAAATCTCGTCGGTGATGGCGGCCTCACCTCAACAGGCAAGCTTGTGAAAGAGGCGCGCGCCGCACAGACCGGCCTCCTCGACACCGGTTCGTCTGGCGGCGGGCCGACCTATCTTGAGACAGCGGGCGAGCCGACGCCGTACCTCCCCGAAACGACCGAGTACGAGGACACCGAGTACTGTCCGTTCTACGCGACGTTTCTGGACGACTTACCCGAGGATGGCGACCCGATAGAAGCCGTTCCGTTCGACGTGACCGAGTTGGGTCTCGTCGATACCGAGGAGCTTGTTCGCCTGTCGGCGGGCTACGGCACCTGTCCGCACTCCGTGATGGGTGCCGTGCTGCCGCACGTCGAAGTCGTCGTCGGCAACTACTACCACGCGTTCGACCCAACTACCGTCGGATCGTTCACGGGCGCACTCGCAGACGACTCCACATTCGTCGTCTGCGACGAGGCGCACATGCTCGAACCGCGCGTCCGCGAACTCGTCAGTGACGGCGTCGGCGACGCCACCCTGCGCGACGCGGAGAACGAACTCACGCGCGTCATCCAGCCCGTCGAGTTCGACGACAGCGGGAAGGGGACCGAGGACGCCGAACTCGTCCGCGGCGAACTCGAAGACGCCGACGTGATGCTTCGAGAACTGAAGGAGACACGCGACTTCGTTCGGGACGTGCGCGAGGAACTCGACCGGCGAGTGACGGCGTACTTAGACCGGACGATGCCGGACTGGCGTGCCGATCTGACGCGACTGGAGGACGACGAGATACCGCTCCGCGACCCCGAAGAGCCCGCCACGGACGAGTTGACAGAGTGGGCGGAATCGGAAGGATACGACGAGGGGGCATGGGTGCGCGCCGAAACGGTCGGTGCCGTCGCCGCCCGTATTCTGAACAGTGCCGAAGACGAGGACAAACGCCGCGCCGCGCCCGCCGTCGGGCGGATGCTTGCAAACTGGGCGCGCACAGATCATACGTCGTTCTTCCGCGAAATCGAACTCGACCGGACGTGGGACGAGACGGCGCGAGAGAACTCGTGGCGACGAGCGTACAACGCGCATCTCGCACTTCACAACTGTCTCCCCGGCGACGCCATCGCCGAGCAACTGGGCGAGTTCGGCGGGGGCGTTCTCATGTCCGCGACGTTGGAGCCACTCGACGTATTCCGCGAGGTATCGGGCCTGAATGCGCTCGAAGCCGACGGACGGCCCGTGGTCGAACGGACGTACGGACTCGGATTCCCCGAGGAGAATCGCGCGTCGTTCGCCGTAGACGTTCCCAAATTCACCTACGAAAATCGCGGGGCACCGGGCGAAGACAACGAGACGCGACGGGCGTACGTGGACGCCTGCGCCGAGATCTCCCGGTCGCCGGGCAACGTTCTCGTCGGGATGCCGAGTTACGCCGAGGCCGA
The DNA here is from genome assembly GCF_000172995.2 of Halogeometricum borinquense DSM 11551. Classification (GTDB taxonomy): domain Archaea; phylum Halobacteriota; class Halobacteria; order Halobacteriales; family Haloferacaceae; genus Halogeometricum; species Halogeometricum borinquense. The sequence continues at coordinate 1,805,691 of NC_014729.1, read as the reverse complement.
GTGGATGGCGGGGGAACTCGACACTCGACTGTCAAAGACTGTGCTCTTAGACGAATCTTCCGACGACGGCGCGACAGAACGCCTGAAAGCCGACTTCTTCGGCGGCGAGGAGAAAGTGCTTGTGACGAGTCTGCGCGGAACGCTCACCGAAGGCGTAGATTATCGCGGCGACAGGCTCTCGGCCGCCGTCGTCTGCGGCGTCCCCATCATCAACACGTCGAGTCCGCGAACGCGGGCCGTGAAAACAGCGTACGACCGGGAGTTCGGGAACGTTCCTGCGAGCGATTCGAGCGGGAGCCCGCGGGGCGCGTCAGCGTCACGCGATGGATTTGAGGCTGCTCTCACCGTCCCGGCCGTCAGGAAAGCCCGACAAACGATCGGGCGCGTCATCCGCGGTAGTGAGGAAGTCGGCATCCGTGCGTTGGTCGATGCACGCTACGCACGAGACTCGTGGAACAGCGTCCGCGAGTACCTCCCCGAGAGCGAGCGAGAAGAGTTCTCGCCGGTCAGTTCGGACATGCTCCGGTTCGGCGTGGATCGGTTCTGGTCGTCCGTGGACTGACATCCTCCCACGGGTAATTACTCACCGTACTCGTCGCGGCAGTCGTCCGAACAGAAGTGCCGATATTTGACCTGTTCGTCTTCGACCCACGTGACGACGCGGTGCGTCGCGGATTGGATAATCGGTTCATCGCAGTTCGAACACGACGGGGCGTCGGATTCGTCGATATCCTCCCCGAGGTTAGAGGTCGGGTCTACCATCTCTCCACGATGAAAACAGCCGAACGCACTTCACTCCGACTCAGGTGGCGGAACTTGCCTCGCGCGTCGTAGTCGTTGGGGCGGGCGTCAACTCCGACTCATCGGCCGCCCAGCGGTCAGTTTCGGTTCGCTGGATGCGTGATCGTGAGTTCCGACTCCGGTTCGGGTGCCTCAACAGTTCGCGCACGCCCGTCGGGCCAGCGAACCGTGACCGTTCGGGGCGTCGAAAACGGCGCAGTGTCGCCGCCGAGACCGAAGTGTGCGACTGGTTCGGTCTGGCAGAGATAGCCCGACCCGCCGCAGATCAGACGCGTCTGCGTGTCACGGTCGGTTCGGAGTGTCACGACGGCGTTACGGGCGGGCGCGCGGTGTTCGGTCAGCGGACGAATCCGGAGCCACGCGTTCTCGTTCCGGACAGCGTACAGTGACAGCGGTTGTGAGTCGAGTTCGCCGTGGACGACGAGCAGTTCCAACGTCCCATCGCCGTCCATATCACAGACGGTTGCGCCAGTTCCGAGACCGCGCGGTTCGGTCGCCGCACCGGGGTCGCAGGCGACCCACGCACCCTCTCGGCGGCGGAGCAGTCGGTTCGGAGCACCCATCACGTTGGAAAACACCTCACAGGACCCGTCGTTATCGAAATCGGCAGCGAGAACTGTCCGGGTGCGTGACGGGGCCATCCACTCATCGGGCGCAACGTCCACGAACTCACTGCCCCGGCGTTCGAGGATGTGGTTCGGTCCCTCCCAGTTTCCGATGACGAGGTCGAACTGGCCGTCGCCGTCGGGGTCTACGAGGGCGACGCCGCGGGCGTGTTCGCCCGGCGCTTCGAGACCGAAATTGGGGGCGACATCGGAGAAGTGCCCGCGTTCGTTACGCAGGAGATAGTTCGGTCCGCGCTCGTTGCCGACGAACACGTCCGTTCGCTCCGTAACGATCGGACCGGGAACGAGCGAACGGGCACCGGTGAGAAAGTCGATGCCAATCTCTGCGGCCATGTCAGTTACCTCGCCGTTGTCCCCGAGTTCGTAGAACCGCATGGGTGCACCGTAGCAAGCCAAAAGCAAGCCGTATCGGCCCGTTCCGAGACGGTCAACGGCGGCGACAGACCGCCCCGCGCGGACGTTATCGCGCCCGTCGTTGACGGGAAGTGCAAAGATGTCGCGCCATCCGTTCGGTGTCGGGTCGAACAGTCGGTCTCGCTCCGAGGCGATACCACCGTAGGTGTCGGTGTTGTGGACGTACACTTCCTCGACACCGTCGGCGTCAATATCGGCGGCGACGACCCCCAGCGCGTGCCCGGTCCGGTCCGCGAGCGCGTCCGGCGTCACGTCGGAGACACCACCGCCGTCTTTGGGGGCGAAAACGCGGTTCTCGGTGCCGTATCCGCTGACGAAGATGAGGGTTCGATCAGGTCCCGCAACGACGGCCGCTCCGTACCCCTTGAACGGTTGTCTATCGGGAAGGTGTTCGGAGCGGTTCTCGAACATACCACCTCTCGGCGATGGATGCCGAAAAACGTCCGGGTCAAAGCTCGCCCGACGAACGGAGATGCCCGTTCACAGACAGGGACATATCTGTCTACCCGATATAGAGGTCTAATTATACAACTCAGAGACTATTGAGTTGACTTAGCAGAGGTTATGTGTTGGAGGGGAGGAGTTCGAGATGAGGACGCTCATGTCCGACTCACCCGCCACTCCACAGGGTTCACCCGAACCGTGGTCAACGACCGACGCCGAAACGAGTCAGTTTCGGGAAATCGACGGCCGAGACTACGAACTTCACAGCGTTGTCGTCCAGTACGACGGCAGCCCCGACCGGTGTACGGTCTATCCGCGCCGGAGCCACTGTCTTGACCGGATGTCGGCGTGGTTGTCCGCCGACCACGACGCGTTCGTCGGTCTCAAGGAGATGCGTTAGTCGCCAGTCACGTCAGTTGACATCCTCCTCCGGCTTCAGCCGGAGGAATCCCGAGCGTTGGGATATTACGGTTTGCAGACTCCTTGTTCTCTCGGTGTGAACCGTCCGCTCTCGCGGTCGAACAGGAAGACTCCGGGCTGTGCCAACCAGCCGTTACTCATATCCCCTGTCGGGGGACTCTGAGTTATCCTTCTGCGGATGTTCACTGCACCGTTCACGTCCGCATTCATCGTCGTCTCACACGACGAACAGACGTACAGCCCGCGCTCCATGCGGTTACTATCCCGGATCTTCCCGCAACACGAACACGTCTTGCTCGTGTTCTCCTCGTCTACGCGGTCAACGAGGATGCCGTGTTCCTCGGCCTTGTATTCGAGCAGGCGAGTGAAGCGGTCGAACTCCCATCCGTGGAGTTTCTTGTTTCCCGACGCACCCCAGTTCCGCGAGTCGCCGTTCTCATCCTCGCGTATGTCACTGAGGTCGCCAACTGCGATCTTCTCCACACCCTCTTCGACACACCGTTCAACGATGTGTTTGCTGAGGGTGTGGAGGAAGTGGTCTTTGCGTCGGGAGAGTCTCTGTCGAGCCTTCCGCGCACGCTTTGAGGGGCTGTTCTCGCCTTCGGTCTGGTACTCCTCGCGGGTGAAGTAGTGCTTGTCCTCTTTCAGCACGTTCCCCGGATACAGTTCGTTCGCCCCGTCTTCGTAGTCGATGGCGAGGTAGTTGCTGATACCGAGGTCGATCCCCGCCGTGTTGTCGCCCGGCGCGGTCTCGACTGGAATCTCGACCTTGCAGACGAGGTGAAGTACCCACTCGTCGCCGTTCCAGACGCCACGCACTTGTTGGATGTTCTCCACCTGTACGTCGGGTCGAGTTTCGTACTCTGCGAGGATGAAGTCAGACCGTCCGTCTTTCAGGTTGAAGCCTTTCGAGAGACGGAGCTGGCCGTGCTTGTCGTCGTGCTTGATGGCCCGTTTCTTCCACGTGACGGTGGAGCGCGGGTGGTCGTCGCCACATTTCCGGTAGCCCGGTGGGTTGTTGCCGTCGTCGGAGTTGTACCAGCCAGTGAACGCCTCAGCAAGTTCTTCGAGAACTCGCTGACTTGACTGAGAATGCAGGTCACTGTAGCGTTCGTGGTCTTTCAACTCCGACTTCAGTTCGGCTTCGTCAGGTATCTCACCGTCCTCATCCCATCGGCCTTGGATATAGTAGCGTCCGACGTTCCACAGTTTCGAGGCTGAGAACCCGCACTGGTCGAGATCGTCACGAACCTGCTGGTGGTTCGTGATTCGGGCGACGTAGGTGCGGGTCGTCTCCAGCATCGAACTGGCCTTATAACACGTTATGAGGGAGTTATTATTAAAACCAACGACCGGGCATGGAATATCCGGCTGGAATGTCGTCGGTGTATTTCCGGTCAGAATGTCGGATTCATCCCGCGCCTAAAGGCGCGGGTATTCTCCTTGTTCTTTATAACGTCTGCTGGATCGCCTCTTCGCCGACTGCGGCCGCAAGCGCCTCGAATCCCTGTCGTTCGGCGCGGTCGCGTGCGTTGGCGACGAGACGGGAGACGATGAACTCCGGTGTGGACTTGCCAACAGTACCAAAGCGCGGTTGATAATCCACGCGAAGCGCCAACTCTTCTGTCAAGCCCTCCGCGAAGATGCCGTCGATGCGCGCCTCGTCTGGGAGCGGACTCAGTTCGTCCGCGAGGTGGGTCACGTACACGCCGAGTGCGTCCTGCCGCACCGTCAGCGAGACGAGCCCGTTCAACAGGTCCGCCGCCCGGCCGGGTTCGGTAATGGCTTCGAACTCATCGACGAGCATCAGCGTTCGGCCGCCGGAGGCAAGCGGCGGGACAATAGATTTCAACGTCGATTCGAGGACGCCAGCGTTGAAACTCGCGTGGCGTCGATGGAAGACAATCGTGTCGAAGTCGCCGACCTCTGCCGACTCGGCGGGGACGGGCAGACCCATGGACGCGAGCAACACCACTTGACAGAGCGTCTCCAGAAGCGTCGTCTTCCCGCCGGAGTTCGCACCGGTCAGGACGGCGACGCGGTCGCCGGAGGGAGGAGTGAGCGTCCCACTGTCGAGTTCGTGCGCACCGACGGCGTACGAGACTGGATCAACGTCGCCCGAGAGCGTGAGATTCCGTGCCCCGACAACGGCTACGCCGTCGGAAACGAGCGTCGGACGCGTGAGGTCGTACTCCGCGGCGAATCGACCGAGTGACAGCTCGAAGGCGATGTCGGAGACGGCGGTGACCGCGGCGTCCACGTCCGCTCTGGCGGCTTCTACGTCTGCCCGTAAATCCGCTGCGACGCTCTCTTCTCGCGCATCCACGTCGGCTTCGAGTTCTTCGACCAGCGTTCTGAGCGTCGTCGAAGCGAAGTCCGCCTCGTCGTAGGCGTCGCCTGTCGTCGCTGCTTCGATCCGTCCCCGTCGGAGACCGGACTCCTCGGCGACGTACTCGACGAAGGCCGACTGGAACTCATCGAGACTGCGGACGCCACGCGACCGAACGGATTCGAGGACGTCCAGCGCGCCGTTCTCCAGTTCGCGGACGGCATCGAGTTTGTCACGAAGGCGGTCGAGTTCGTCGTCTGCGCCCGCCGCGACAGAGCCATCGCTTTCGACGTAGCCGAGGGCACCCGCGGCATCGCGGAGTGCGTCGTCGTCCACGCCGTCGAGGGCGTCGAACGTCGTCCCGCGAAGCCCCGCCTCACGGAGCGAGAGGGCGGCTTCGACGGCCGCACGGTCTGTTCCGCCCGCCTCGTCGTAGCGGTCGAAGGCGTCGAGGACGGCTGTCTTCGCGTCTTCGTCGAGTGACGACCACGCCTCGCGCGCGTCGAGCACGTCGTCCAGTCGCTCTTCTCGCGCTTCGACGTGTTCTAACGGCGTAAGAACGCGAATTCGGTCGGAAGCGTGGTCAGTGACGGCGTACTCGCTGGCCAGCGTCAACAAGTCGTCGTACACCTCGTGAACGTCTCGGGTCCCGAGCGCGTCCATCCCGGTCGCACCGTTGGCCCGACGGAGAATACGAACCGCTCGCCCACGAGGCAGACCCGCGTCAGCGAGCGTTCTGATGTCGGCACCTTCGATGGCTTCGACGGCCCGTTCGACGCCGAGCGTCTCGCGGAGTCGTTCGCTCGTCTTCGGACCGACCCCCCAGTAGTCCTGCAGTCGCATACGGGCACGTCGTCGGGCGGTGCCTTGTAGGTTCCTCGTTCTCTTCGGGTGCGGAACGGCTCAGCGGCGGCTAGTAGAACGCGACGACGGGTGTCGAAGACGCTGCCCGCTCCCGTCAGCCCTGTGATCCGCGGCTTCGTATCGCTCAACCGCCGTCGAGAGGGTGTCGGCGAGGAGGCGGACGGCCGCCTCGTGGTCCGCCCGCGGCGCACGAAGCGACATCGGCGAGGTACCGAGCAACCGGTACTCCGCGAACTCCTCGGCTTCGATGAGTCCTTGTCCGACGAATTTCTCCGCGATGAGTACCAAGAGCGCGTGAATGTGGACGATTTCGTTCTTTCTCATAGCAGTTCGATAGGGACTCAATCGGGGTGAATATTGTGTCATGTGAAAACACCAACCATGATAAGATTGCCAACATGTCAGTGGTAAATGGGGAAAGGAGTATATGTTCCGACCAAAGAGTCACTACAACAACGTCTGCACGTTCACACCTCCCCGGCCGTACGCGGCGGTGCGGGCGGGCGAAGCCCTAGTTGCAGACGGACGACGACGAAGCGAGCACACATTCCATGGGAGATACCACAAAAACAATGGAGGACTCTACGAGGCGCGGGGGAGACCGACTTGATGCGGACATCTACGAACATCTCGAACGGATTTCAGACGCAGTGTTTGCTGTCGATCCCGAATTCCATTTCACATATCTGAACAGTAAGGCAACGGAGTTGCTGGACCGCGACGCCGACGAACTCATCGGAGAGACCATCTGGGATGAGTTTCCGGACGCAATCGGCTCGACGTTCCAAGAACAGTACGAACGGGCGTTCGAGGAGAAAGACCCCGTCACGTTCACCGAGTACTATACGCCCCTCGACAAGTGGTTCGAGGTGAGCGCCTACCCGTCGGAGACCGGGCTCACTGTTTACTTTCGGGACGTAACCGACCGGCGAAAGCGTGAGGAACGTCTCGAACGCCAGCAGGACCGTCTCGACATCTTGGAAACGTTCACACAGGTGATAAGCGAGGTGAGTAGCGCAAGCGAGAACGCCGTCTCGCGCGACCACATCGAACAGTTAGTCTGCAACCGCCTGATCGAGACGACGCCACTGAGATTCGTCTGGGTCGGCCGCGTGGACGGCGACGACATCGAGCCGTCAGCATGGGCAGGTGCAGAACAGGGCTCTGTCGAGGAGTTGCCGGATGACAAGATGATCGGACGAGGGCCTGCAAAATGTGCCGCCGCCGAAAACGAAGTCCAGATCACGTCGAGTATCGAGGACAGTAGCGGCTGGGAGCAGTGGCGAGCGGAAGCTCTCGAACACGGGTTCAACGCGTGCGCGTGCGTCCCGTTGGAGTATCGCGGCGCGAACTACGGCGTGCTCTGCCTGTACTCGGACCGTAAGGGCGCTTTTGGTACCCAAGACGGACCGACGGAGTCGCTACAACAACTCGGAGACGCCGTCACGCATGCAATCGACACCGTCGAACGCCGGCAGGAGGAACGCGAACTGAAGCGCCGACGCGAGGAGTTCAGCACGTTCGTCGAAGACGTCGAAGAGTACGCGATCTTCCGACTCGACGCTGACGGGCACATCGCCAGTTGGAATCGGGGAGCCGAGGATATCGAGGGGTACAAAGAGTCTGAAGTGCTCGGAGAGCATTTCTCGCTGTTTTACACCGAATCGGAGATCGAAGACGGCCATCCCTCGGAAGTGCTCGAAACGGCGCGGCGAGACGGGCAGTGCAAAGACGAAGGGTGGCGGGTCCGCAAGGATGGCAGTCAGTTTTGGGCGTCCGTGACGCTCACCGCGCTCAAAGACGAAGACGGGTCGTGTCGCGGCTTCGTCAAGGTTATCCGAGACATGACCGAGCGAAAACGGCGCGAACGCCGCCTCGACGCCGTCTTCAACCGGACGTTCCAGCTGATGGGGTTGATGAAACCCGACGGGACAGTACTGAAAGTAAACGACGCCGCCATCGAGTTTTCCGGAGTTGAACGGGAGAAACTGGTCGGCAAACACCTCTGGGAGGAGACGTGGTGGGACGCGAATCAAGAAAACGTCGATGAAATGAAAGATGCCATCAGATTGGCGTCTACAGGTGAGTTCGTCCGGTACGAGGTCACAGGGGAAGACCCAGATACTGGAGAGGAGTTCGTCATGGACTTCTCTATCACGCCGGTCACGGACGAACGGGGTGAGGTCGTACTCCTCGTTCCGGAGGGGCGGGACATCACCGAGCGAAAACAGCGCGAACGGGAACTCCGCCGCGAGCGCAAGCGACTGGAGTTCATGAACCGCATCCTCCGGCACAACCTCCTCAACGGATTGAACGTCGTCAGTGCCCGTTCGGAAATTCTCCAAGACTTCGTAGACGATGCCGGCCGAAGTCACCTCACGACAGTTCGGGAGCGTGTCGGTGAGATGGTAGATTTAGTGGAAACGATGCGGTCGTTCACGAAAGCCATCGTGGACAGCGAATCCCACGAGTTAAAGCTGAAACCGCTGGGGAAGATTCTGGTGCGCGAACTCGAACGTCTCGACGACGACAACGACGAGGTGATGATTACCACCGACGGGCCGATACCCGACGTGGTAGTGGTTGCAGACGACTTACTTCCGCAGGTGTTCGAAAACGTCCTCTCGAACGCCGTCCAACACAACGATAAGGCCGTTCCACGCGTCTCCGTCAGTGTCGAACAGCGCGGAGATGGAGCGGTAGCAGTCCGCGTCGCGGACAACGGTCCGGGAATCCCCGACGAGGAAAAACAGCGAATCGTCGAGAAGGACGTCGAAGGACTCGCAACACCCGGAAGCGGGTTTGGACTCTACCTCGTCAAGGAACTCGTTGACAGTTACGGCGGCACAATCGATGTGAGCGATAACGACCCTGAAGGTGCCGTATTCACCATCACGCTCCAAACGACCTGATCGATATTTCTCGGATTACTTACATTCGACGATATCGCTGGCTGAATAAATTCCGGTACGGCGGGAGGCAGATATATACCCATGGGGCAAGTTCGAAAACATGTCAACATGTCCACTGAAAGGGCGCTGGGCGAGGAGGAAGACAAACGCTCAGCGACGCCAGTTGTCCTCGTCGTAGACGACGACGAGGACCTCGCGGACACCTGCGTATACTGGCTCCAAGACGACTACGACGTTCGCGCCGCGTACAGCGGTGAGGACGCCTTAGCGGAAGCTGACGAATCCGTTGACGTGGTCCTCCTCGACAGGCGAATGCCGAAGATTTCGGGAGACGACGTTCTGGACGCACTCAGAGAACGAGGACTCGACTGTCACGTGGCAATGATGACGGCCGTCGAACCGGACACCGAGATCGTCGATATGCCGTTCGACGACTATCTCGTGAAGCCGGTGACGAAGACGGACGTTCGCGAGGCAGTCAAGGAACTAGTCGTCCGTTCGGAGTTCGACGAGGAAGTCCGGGAGTTCTTCGCACTTGAATCGACCGAACAAGCCCTCAAATCGCGTGACAACGAGGACCTCCGCGACCCCGAGGTTCTGAAACAACTCCGCGAACAGGTTGAGGAGGTTCGGCGTGGTCACGAGAACGAAATCGCACGACGGCAACGCCAATTGGACCGTCTCCATCATATCAACGATCTACTCAGGGAGGTCGATAAGGCGCTTGTCGATGCGACGACGCGTGAGGAGATAGAGAGAGCTGTCTGTGAGTCGTTAGCGTCGTTCGATACCTACACCGCCGCGTGGGTTGCCCGGTACAGCGACACGGTCGAGACGATCAGTTGCCGAACTGCCGCAGGTGTCGCGCCACCGGTGTTCGACGGGCAGATAGGTTCTCTGACGCCACGTATCCGTTCTGCGTTACAGGACCGTACCGTCGAACTGATCGATGGCATAGACCCCGACCACTTCGAGGCAGTGTTCACGTCTGATCGAACGGAAACACCGGATGTCACGCCCGAGGGACTTTCGACCGTCGTCGTTCCCATCGCATACCGGGAGACGGTGTACGGCGCACTCGTCGTCTACACCGATGACAACGTGACGTTCGGCGAGGACGACCGAGCGGTGTTTGACGAACTCGGCGCAACTATCGGACACGGTATCAACGCCGCCGAATCCAAACGCCTGCTCTACAGCGACACTGCGGTCGAACTGGAGTTCACGCACGAGGACCGAGGAGACCTGTTTGTCGATCTGTCGGCAGTTGTCAACGGACGCGTCTCGTTACAGGGGTTCTCACCGGCGACCGATGGCGGAATCTCCTGTTATACGAGCGTCGAGGAGGCCGCCGCGGAGGATGTCCTCGAATATCTCACCGCTCACGAGGACGTCCAGCACGCACGAACCATCACAGACACACCGGAGAAGTCACTGTTCGAGGTTCGTGTCGATGCATCGACGGTATTGGTGCCCCTCATCGAGTTCGGTGCGAGCGTGGACACCTTGACCGCGATGGGCGGAGAAGGGTCGCTTGTCGTCACCGTCTCGCCGGGCGCGGACCTCCGGGTCCTGAACGACACCGTCCAGTCGGCGTTCCCAGCGGTCGGAGTGGTCGCAAAGCGAGAGGTCGAACGGTCCGTCCAATCGACGGAAGCGTTCAAGCGCGAACTGGAAGACAAACTCACGTCCAGACAGCACGACGTGTTAGAGACGGCGTTTGTTTCCGGGTATTTCGACTGGCCGCGCGGGAGTACGGCCGAAGAAGTCGCCGAATCGCTCGGTATCACCGCGCCGACGTTCCACGAACACCTCCGTGCTGGCGAGAAGAAGTTGATGCAGACGTTCTTCGAAGAAACTGCAGAGTCGCTGACGACCAACGGCCGTTCGAGCGCTGATTCTGCGAATCGCCACTGACGAGTGAATCCGAAATCGGGATCACGGAATTACTCGCCAGTAAGCAACAGTACAACGGACCGAGTGAACGGTGTGGCTCCGACACAACACAGTCCAACAGGTCAGTGCTGTGCTGATTCCGATGCGGCGGCGGCGAGGTCGGAGACGACGCCCAACAGTTCGGTTTTAGAAATCGGCTTTGTGAGGTAGGCATCGAAACCGAGTTCATCGACTTCCGAGCGGAAATCGTCGGTACTCGTCGCCGTGAGAAGCGCCGCTTGCGGATTCGCACTCATCTCGTTCAGTCGCGCCATCACGTGCTCTCCTGAGAGACCGGGCATGTGCCGGTCGAGGAGAACGATGTCTACGGAGGGACCAAATTCTCTGAGTGCCTCGTGGCCGTCGTATGCCGTCCGGACGCGGTAGCTGTCGGACAGCCACACGGCAATGCTATCTGTCAGGGCAACCTCGTCGTCTGCGACGAGGACGGTCGGGCGCTTGAGGGGCACGTCAGCGGCAGTGAGGGTCATAGTTCCGATGAACACATCGGATGTCAGCGGTCTGGTTGGCCGATACCCATCCACCAGACGGGAGTCGGAAGTGAACGTGGACGGTTGCGCGCCGATACAGGAGCGGGGTCTGTCACGCGTCGTTCATTCGCTGGAGGTTCTCGTCACCGCACTTGACGCACTCGGTGACGCGATACGGCTCGCGTGAGAACTCCTGGTTGGTTTGCTTCGTGCTTTCAGTTTTCAGTTCAATCGAGACATTGTGCGGAGTTCGTACGCCACAGATATCACAGTACTCCGTCAACTCCGTCAGTCCCGTTTCGCTCTTCGACATTATGGTTCGCCATCTACAGATACCAGTTTCACTGGCATAGACAACCGGCCTAAGCCGTTAGGGACGGGCCGAACCGGTCCGAAGAACAGAACAGGTCACTTCGAGGAGGCGGCTTCGGCGCGCGGTACCTCTTCGTCGTATTTGTCGCGGAACTCCTGGATGAGCGTCCCCATCTTCGCGTACCAATCGTTGAGCATCCGCTGCATGTCGTCGGCGACTTCGTCGGGGTCCGTCGGACGATAGACGTGGTAGTAGCCGCCCTGGTCGTAGTTGACCTGCTCTTTCTGGACGAACCCTGTCTGCAAGAGCCGTTGGATGGCGCGGTACGCCGTCGAACGTTCGCGCTCGACGCGATCAGCCACCTCGTCTACGGTCAGCGGTTCGGCTGATTCGACGAGCGTGCGAAACACCAGTTTGTCCAGTTGCTTGAGGCCGTGAATGCACTCCAAGAGTCCTTCACACTCCATATCCGCTTGGAGATACTCGGCCATCGAGTCGGGCATACTCGTGATACGTTGGTGGTCCGCGCTCAAAAGGGTTTGTTTGAACGGTGCAACACTGTCCAAACCGCTCCGTTCGACAGTCTTCAACCACTCGACTGTCTTTCGCCGTTCGACTGCCCTCCATCGCTCGACTGCCTTTCACCGCTCGACCGCTCTCTACCGTTCTGGATGGAAGGATGCCGCGCCAATCAGTCAGCAGTCGTCGGCGCTGCCGCGTCGCGCTCCGAGAGTGCGGCCCGAAGATACCCCTGTACGTACGCGCCGACGAACATGCCGCCGATAGCCCAGAGGATGGGCACGTTGCCGACACCGAGACTCGCGTAGGCCGCCCCCGGACAAATGCCGGACAGGCCCCAACCGACGCCGAAAACGGTGCCGCCGACGAGGACGTTCCGGTCGAACGATTTCTCGCGACGCTCGTACGGCCGGCCCGTAAGCGGTGCGCCTCGGTGGAGTCTAACGCCGACTGTGAAGACGACCGCGGTGACGGCGGCGGCCCCGCCCATCACGAAGAGGAGTCCGAAATCCTCGAACTGCAGGAAATCCAAGACGACCTCCGGTCGCGCCATCTGACTCAGGCCGAGTCCGAACCCGAACAGCACGCCGCCGAGGAGGATAACGGGCAGGAACAACGGATGTGTGTTCTCACTCGTCACGGCGACACCCCCAGTGCGGCGACAAGTTGCGCCGTCCCGATGGCGAGGAGCATGAACGTGGCAACGTTGACGAACGAGGTGTTTGACCCGGAACCGATGCCGCAGACGCCGTGACCGGATGTACAGCCTTTGCCGAGTCGCGTCCCGACGCCGACGAGCGTGCCGCCGAGGAAAAGACGCCACGGTTGGACCTGCGTGGTCCACCCGCCGGGGCCGAGCGTAACGGTGTAGAGAGCCGCACCGAGGACGATTCCGCCGGTGAAGACGACGCGCCAGTCACGAGAGCGGACGTACTTGCCCCGATTGAAGCGGGGGAGATCCGAGACGTACGAGAGCGTCGATTCGAGGAACGTACTCGCCCCAGCGATAATACCCGTCGAAAGGTAGATGACGGAGACGCCGAGGCCGATGAGGACGCCACCGAGAGCGTAGTCGATCCATCCGTTCGGAAAGAGGTCACCGACGACAACGAGCGGCACGGTAGCGCCTGCGGCGGAGAGTGAGAGTCCGACCATCGAGGGTCAGATGGTGGATTCAGCCGCGCAGTTGTTCGGTCCCAGTTCGAGCGTAAACGCCTCCTCGTCGTTCACGTCGGTCTGACCGAGGTTCGTCTCGATGATTTCTTCGTAGTTCGCTGGACGCGGTGGCATGTCGGCAAGGACGTACTCAACGAACGAATCGCGGTCGTACCGGAGTGCTTCCATGTGTGCAGTCAGTTCTCCGAGGGAGGCCGTATACGTACCGTCTACGGACGTGGCTGTCGCACTGGCAGTGTGAGCGGGGGCGATGCGCGTCCCGTCGGAGAGCGGGAGAATCCGCTCGTGAATCGTCTCGTACAGCGTCCGCGCCGCGTCGGTCGCACCCTCGGAACCCGCCTCTAAATCGGGGCGAGCAACGCTATCTGTGAACAGGCCGTCACCAGTGAGAAGCACGTCGCCGACGAGCAGGGAGGTCATGCCGGAGGTGTGACCGGGGGTGTGAATCACCTTGATGTCCGCGTCACCAAGGGTGATCGTGTCGCCGTCTTCGACTAACACGTCCACAACGTATGCGACACCGCGGTCCGCAGCGGTCGCCGAGAGAACCGTCTTCGCACCCGTCTCGGCGGCGAGTTCGCGGAGTCCGCTGATGTGGTCGGCGTGGACGTGAGTGTCGATGACGTACTCGATGCTCGCGCCGTACTCGGCCGCGTCTGTCACGTACCGGTCAGTAAAGGCACGCAGTGGGTCTACGACCGCCGCTTCGTCATCGGAGACGATGAGGTAGGCCAGACAGCCGCTCGACGGCCGGTAGTACTGACCGACGATGCCGTCGAAGTCGGTGTCGAGTTCGGTGTATTCGTAGAGTCTCGCCCACCCTTCCATGCCGTCTTCGAGGGCGACAGCGTCGTATCCCGCGAGGCGGAGTTTCCCGGCGACGAACTCGCTGGTGTGGCCTTTCGCACAGAAGACGACGAATTCCTCGTCGTCTGGGAGGCCCGCGACGAGTTCGTCGGTGAGTTCTCCGTCGAGATAGTTGTCGTACGGCCGGTTGACGTACGTCACCGAGTCAGCGTCGATACGCCACTCCTCGTGTTTGGCCGGTGGCCGGGTATCCAGCAGCATGAGTTCCTCGCCGTCGTCGAGGCGAGACTTCAGCGTCTCCGCCGTTATCTCGGGGACATCGGCATCGAGGTCAGGGAGGTCTGGCAGGCTCATTGGTTACCGAGAATTACCGGACATGCGGCCTTAAGGATTTCCAAGGTTGTGGGACCACAGCGAAATACTGTCTCGGAAACGCCTCCGTATCTGTCGGCTGTGCTGTTGTTCAAACCAAGGTGACTGTTTTCAGCGCGCCGTTCGTGTCTAATGAGTTCGCTCATCGATTCCCTTCGGTGGTGCGATATTGTCCAGTGAAGGCAACGCATTCGTGGGAACCGAACTGCGATTGACAAACTGACGTAGTTTGAAGAGGGATGAATTTAACTGCGATTGCGTGAACTTCAGGGGGATGAACGTGAGCGTTCGCAGAGTCCTTCTCGCACTCTGCATCGTCGTCTCGCTCCTCGCTAGCGGCGGAACGGCGTTCGCGGCCGACACGACGATAGACGAGACGCAGACGGTCGAGCGCGACGGAACCAACGTCCGGCTAACGCTCACCTACGACATCCCCGACTCCGTCACGGAACTGACGGTCGAAGTGCCTGCCCTGTCAGGTGGGGACTACGAGGTAGCGCGGACGGCGCACGTCGAACGACTGAACCAGACGCGGTTTAAGTGGACTGACGGCCCAGACCCCGTCATCGTCCTCACAGCCCACATCTCCGACCCGCCGATTGAGAGGGTCCAATCGGTCGTCGGAGCCGACGACTGGGCGTTCGCCGCACTTCCCCAGACGGGGCTGTCGTGGCGATACCGTGGTGACTCGGTTTCAGCGACGTTCGACACCGCAGTCAGTGGAGAGGGATACGCCTCGGAAACGTACGCGTATCTCGGCCCGCACCGGTTCGCGTCTCGGACAACGGACGGTCCCACGGTGACGGTCGTCGCCGCGCCGAACACGACAAGTCCCGAAGCGATGAACGAGACGGCCGACCACTTGCAGACGCTCGCCACCGAGTTCGATACCGGCTTCCAGTACGACGAAGTTGTCACGTTCATCCCGCCGAAATCGGCGTTTGGACCCTCTGATCTCGCCGGACGTGCCGTCAAGCACACGATACTCCTCCGGCCGCGGTCGGTCGGCACCGACACCGTCGGCAACGTCGTCAGCCACGAGTACGTTCACACCCGACTGGGTGCCTTCTTCGGGTCAGCCGAATGGCTTCGAGAGGGTTCCGCGCAGTACTACGGCGCGCTCCTCTCAGTGAACGCTGGTGTCGGTTCGTTCGAGGAGTTTCACTCGTACGTGACCACAGACAAGTACGCGGACTCGGGTGTCGTCCTCCGCGATACCGAAACGTGGAACAGCAAGTTCGTCCCCTACCAGAAAGGAGCGCACGTCCTCGCGGCACTGGACGCGGAGATTCGAGTGCGGACAGACGGACAGCAGACGCTCCGCGACGTGTTCGAAAAGCGGTCCGAGGAAAGATACGGCGAACTCCACGACCACGAGGACTTCCGGCGGGCCGTCGTGGACGTGACTGGCGACGGTTCGATGGCCGACTGGGTTGACACCTACGTCGGCACTAACGCCACTCCGCCGGTCCCCGACGACCCGTCCCTGTACGTGAATCACCCCGACGCCGATACCGACGGCGACGGGATGACGGACGGCGAGGAGGCAGCGCTCGGAACTGATCCGTTCAGCGCCGACACCGATGGCGACGGACTCAGTGATGCTGTGGAACTCGCCGGTGCGACGAACGCGACACTTGCCGACACGGACGCCGACGCTCTGGACGACGGCCGGGAGTCCGAACTGCCGACGAACGCGACGCTCGCGGATACGGACGGCGACGGTGTGGTGGATGGACGAGACGACTACCCCCTGAACGCGGAGCACACGACGGTGACGCCGGTTCCGCGGTCAACGGAGACCGAATCGGTCGCTACCACCCAGTCGGAGCCCCCCCCGGACACCACGCCGCGGCGGTACGGCTTGGAGAAGTGGCTGTTCGAGCTAGGCCTGCCCTCGGACGAAACGGCACAAGGCGTTGCACTCGTCGTGCCCGTCGTCGTGTTTCTCCTCATCGCGGTGCGACTGGCTCACTGAGCTACAAAGGGAAAACGGGGGTTCGGTGGGTCGCCGTGACGGAAATTCGAGGCGAAAGCCTCGCACTGCAGCGCCGAGCGGGTGTTAATTCGACTGCCGGTAGATGAGGTTGCGCTGAATCTCGTTTGCACCCTCGTAGATGACCGGGATGCGCACGTCGCGGTAGACGCGAGAGATGGGGTACTCGTTGAGAACGGAGCGGCCACCGTGAAGTTGCATGCCGCGTTCGGCGCACATCATCGCCGTCTCGGTGGACTTCGTCTTCGCCGACGCCGCCCAGAAACCAGCGTTCTCGCCGTTTGCAACCTTCTCCGCAGCGCGCCAGTTGAGCGAGCGGGCCGCCTCGAACTCCATGCGCATGTCTGCGAGGATGTGCTGGGTGGACTGGAAGTCAGAGATGTTGCGGCCGAATCCCTCGCGCTCGTGGACGAACTCCCACGTCTCCTCGATGGCGTGTGCGGCGAGACCGATGCCGTGTCCGCCGACGACGACACGGCCGTGGTTGAAGAAGTCCGCGAGCATGTAGAATCCACCGCCGGGCGTGCCGATGACGTTCTCCTCGGGGACAACGCAGTCGTCGAAGACGATGTGACCCTGCTTAGATGCGCGCATCCCCATCTTCTCGGGGATGTGTTCGGCTTCGTAGCCCTCGGTGTCCGTCTCCACGATGAACATCGTGTAGTTCGAGTACCGGTCGTCGGTGTCGCCCGTCTTCGCGTAGACGGTCAGCCAGTCGGCTTCGACGGCGTTACCGACCCAGTACTTCTCGCCGTTCAGCACCCAGCCATCGTCCGTCTTTTCGGCCGTCGTCGTCATACCAGCCATGTCGGAACCGGTTTGGGGTTCCGAGACGGCCAGCCCCGAAATCTGCTCGTTCTCGGCGACCGGACGGAGGTACTTCTCCTTCTGCTCTTGGCTTCCGTAGTCTTCGACGATTTCACAACCGAACGAGGCGAGCATGAGCGTCAGCGCGATACCCGCGTCAACGCGGTACAGTTCCTCGTTGATAGCGAGAATCTGGAGGAGGTCGTAGCCCTTGCCGCCGTACTCTTCGGAGATGTCTTGGGCGACAAGCCCCGCGTCCATACCTGCTTCGAGGATGTCCCACGGGTACTCGCCGCTCTCGTAGTACTCCTCTGCCTGGGGGCGAATATGCTCCTCAGCGAACTCACGTGCGGTCTGCTTTACGTCCCGGGCGTGTTCTGGGACGATGCTCTCGTCGAGAAGGTCCATGGTCTCATATAGAATTGTAAGGTAAAATAATCCATGGAACTGTGGAAACCTTCAAACGAGTTTTTCGTTTCAAAGATAGGATACTGTCTGCGCGAGTCAGTCGTTCGCGTCAGGTGCGGCGTCGTCGGGTGTTTTTCCTTCCACGAGTGACTGGTCGTCGTACTGCTCTCGGAGTACTTTCTTGTCGAACTTGCCGGTGGCCGTTTTCGGCACCTCCTCGATGAACACGACTTCGTCGGGTGCCCACCACTTCGGGAACTCGTCTTCGACCATCTCGATGAGTTCCGCTTTCAGGCTGTCCTCGTCGGTTCCGCGGGTCGGCACGACGAACGCGACGGGTCGTTCCTGCCAGCGTTCGTGCGGCACGCCGACAACGGTAGCTTCGGCGACGTTGTCGTTCGCCATCAGCGCGTTCTCCAGTTCGACGGAGGAAATCCACTCCCCGCCGGATTTGATAACGTCCTTCGCGCGGTCAACGATCTTGACGTAGCCCTCTGGGTCTACAGTCACCACGTCACCCGTCTTCAGCCACACTCCGGACACTTCATCCGCCGACTGCCCGCTCGCTCCGCCCGCGGGAACCTCGAAGTCCTCCTCGTTCGCTTCGGGGCGCTCGAAGTATTCGGTCGTCACCCACGGTCCGCGAACCCACAGTTCACCGAAGTCCTCTCCGTTCCACGGAACTTCCTCGCCGTCGTCGTCCACGACGCGCATCTCCAGTCCGGGGACGAGAAGCCCCTGTTTGGCCTGCTTTTCGTACTGCTCTTCTTTTGGCAGTGACTCCATTCCGGGTTTGAGATTTGCGACGGTGCCGAGCGGTGCCATCTCGGTCATCCCCCACGCGTGTGTAACCGTCACGTCGTACTCCTCGTCGAAGCGACGGATGACCGATTTCGGGGCCGCAGACCCACCGATCACGATGCGTTCCAACGAGGACATGTCGGCGTCGTTCTCCGCCAGATACTCGAGCAGACCCAACCAGACGGTCGGGACGCCAGCGGTAATCGTCACGCCCTCTTCCTCGATGAGAGTTGCGAGGTCTTCGGGCGTCGGCGACGGGCCGGGGTAGACGTGCTTTGCGCCCGCGGCGGTCGTCGAGAACGGGAACCCCCACGCGTTGACGTGAAACATCGGCACGACGGGCATCACCACGTCCGACGACCGAAGGTCGAGACCTGCTTCCGGAAGCGACGCCATCGTGTGCGACCACAGCATCTGCTGGGTGTACTCGACTCCCTTCGGCTTTCCCGTCGTCCCGGAGGTGTAGCACATCCCCGCCGGTTGCTCCTCCGGTAAGTTCGGCCAGTCGTAGTCGGTCTCCTCGCCGCCGACGAACGATTCGTAGTCGGTGACGTTCTCTAGCGGGGTGTCGGGTACCTCACTCCCCATCACGACGAACTGCTCGACTGATTCGAACGCGTCCTCGTCGTACGCCCCTGCCAGTTTCTCCACCAGCGACGGGTCCACGAAGAGAAGTCGGTCAGCGGCGTTCTCTACGATGTACTGGATGTGGTGGTCGGGGAGAAGCGGGTTGATCGTGTGTAGTTGCGCACCCATCGACGGCACGGCGAAGTACGCCTCGAAGTGGCGATGGTGGTTCCAGCAGAACGTCCCCACGCGGTCGCCGTCTTCGATACCAGCGCCCGCAAGGGCGTTCGCCAACTGGGCGACCCTCGCGCCGTACTCGGAGTAGGTGTAGCGCTCTCTCCCCTCATGTGTTCGCGAGACGACCTCGCGGTCGGGGAACATTTTCTGTGCGCGCCAGAGAAACGGTCGGAGCGTCTGGTCAGTTGCACCAGGCATACCACCCACAGAGGAACTCAACTGTAATTATCGTTTGTGAACTGTTCGCGCTACACAGATGAGTTGGTATCAATAAACAATCTATCAGTTATCGGTGTTGGAAGATGACTGTGTGCCGTCGGCCCGTGCCTCAGTGTTTGTCCCTAAATCGCCTTCAGCGTCCGTCTCGTCTACTTTCTCGTCGTTTACTTTCTCGTCGTCTTCGGCTTCTTTCTCTCCCGCGTCGTCTTCACCACTCACGCTTCCCGCGTCCCCCACGTCTCCCGCCTCTCTCTCATCCGATTCGTCGGTGTCTCCTGCAACCGCTTCACGGCGCTCGATAAGTTGTTCGCGCACCGCCTCGCGTTCGACGGTCCCCGAAACGGTCCGTGGAAGTTCGTCTGCGAACGCGATAACGCGCGGAATCTTGAACCCGGCCAACTGTTCCCGTGCGAAGTCCCGGAGACCGGATCTGTCGAGTTCGTCGGTGTCGGAGACAACGAGTGCAGAGACACACTCGCCCCACTCAGCGTCGGGAATACCGACGACAGCCACGTCGTGGACATCCGGGTGCGAACGAAGTACGTCTGCCACCTCGCCGGGGTCCACGTTCTCGCCGCCAGTGACGATACGGTCGTCCACACGGTTGAGGACGTACAGACGGCCCCCTTCGTCCACGTAGCCAACATCGCCCGTGTGGAGACCGCGTTCGTCGAACGCCGCCGCCGTCGCTTCGGGGTTGTTGTAGTACCCCGGCGAGACTGTTGGACCGCTGACGACGAACTCACCCGTCTCGCCCGGCGGCAGTCGGTCGCCGTCCTCGTTGACGACGGTCACGTCCGTCCAGAACAAGGGACGGCCGACGGTACCGACGTGGTCGAACGCCTCGTCCGGGCGGGCCGTCGCCACCTGCGACGAAGTCTCGGTCATCCCGTACGTGGGATACACTGGAATAGAGTAGTCGCGGCACCGCTCGACGAGTTCGCGCGGAGCGGGCGCGCCGCCGAGAAGGACCGTCCGGAGCGACGACGCGAGGGTGCCGCGACTGTCGAGCATCCGCCTGAGCATCGTCGGGACGAGCGAGACGGCAGTCACGTCGTAGCGGTCGATGTCGTCGGCCGCCGCGCCGGCGTCAAATTCGTCGCGGAGAACAACGGTCATCCCGTACAGCGGCATCCGGAGAACGGGGGCGATACCGCCCATGTGGTGTAGCGAGAGCGTCACCAACCAGCGGTCGTCGGGATCGAATCCGAGACGGAACATGGAGGCGGTTGCGCTGGCGAGGAGATTCCCCATCGTGAGTTTCACTGCCTTCGGCTCCCCCGTCGTCCCCGACGTAAAGAGGAGGAGTTGCACGTCCGCAAGCGACCACGAAGCGGGCGGTATCGGATCTGGAAGGACTGACGTGAGAGACACCACCTCCGTCGTCGTCGTGGACTCGACGCTGAGAAGCGGCACATCGTCGGTGGCTTCGACAGCGCGGGCTTCTGTCTCCGCGCCGCAGACGAGAACCGTCACGTCCGCCGTCTCGATCTGCTCTGCGAGTTCCCGCGCAGTGAGTCGGTCGCCCAACGGTACGAGCGTCACGCCGAGTCGCATCGCCGCGTGGATCAGGGTGACGTACTCCACGCGCGGTTGGAGAACGACGCCGACGTGATCCCCCGGCGCGACCCCGAGCGCGACGAGTCGGCCCGCCATCTCATCGACCATCCCGTCTAACTCGGTAAAGTCCCACGCCTCACCAGTTACGGCTCGCACGAGTGCCGTCGCGTCCGGCGACGTTCGAGCGCGGTGAGAGAGCCAATCGCGCATCGTTCCCTCCTCACGGGGCGGGGTAAACTACTTTTCGTGATTCGGCGACCCGGTTCGGCCGCTCTTTGAGAATTCGGTGCTCATTCGCGCGAGCCGTCGGATGAAGATCGAATCAGCTCTTGTATGTCCACAATACCGTCAGCAAAGAGGTACGCGGGGACGAGAATCATCACAAGCAAGGCGACAAGGTAGGCGAGCGTCGAGAAGAGACTCATGGGGAACACGTCGCCCAAGTCCGTGTTCACCACGACGACCGAGACGAGAAACAGCGTGAGCAGATTACAGAGTTCGTTCCGATCCATGTTCGACAACTCAGCCGTCTGCGATAAAATGTTTCTCGTCTGTAATAACGTGTTTCTGTGGATCACTCCGTGCGACGATAGCTCAGTGCGAGACGAACTCGACGAGCACGCCGCCCGTCGATTTGGGGTGGAGAAACGCCACGTCGTGACCCCACGCACCGGGGCGTGGTTCGTGGTCGATGAGTTCCACGCCCGCACCGCGCGCCGTCTCCAGTGCGCCCTCGATATCGTCGGTGTGGAGGGCGACGTGATGGATGCCGGGGCCGTTGTTCTCCAGATACCGCCCGATTGCGCCGTCCTCGTGCGGTTCGAGCAACTCGAAGTACCCGTCTTCCAGTTCGAGAAAGAGGACGGTCATCCCATCGAACTCCTCTTCGTGCGCGACGGGCGCGTCGAACAGTTCGGTGAACAGGGCTGCGAGACCGGTGGCGTCGGCGGTGGCGACGCCGAGGTGGTCGAACTCCATCGTGCGTGTGGTCGTCAGGGGAACGAATAAATCCGCAGGCTGTGCAGTCAGTACGCATGCTCTCCACCACAACCGAATCGGTCCCCGGCCGCGAGGTCGTCGAGGTACTCGGCGTCGTCCGCGGCAACACGGTCCGTGCGCGCAACGTCGGCAGAGACGTGACGCAGAGCCTCCGAAACCTCGTCGGCGGCGAACTCAACTCGTACACCGGCCTCATGACCGACGCACGAGACGAAGCCGAAAAGCGAATGCAAGAAGAAGCCGAGGCAGTTGGCGCAGACGCCGTCGTCAACGTCCGCTTTACCACCTCCGACGTGGCCCAGAGCGCGGCGGAGATTCTCGCCTACGGGACGGCCGTCCGACTCGCTGACGAGACGACAAGCGACGGAGCGGGCGAGGTCACGAAGTCGGACAACGCCGACGCACCGGGGCGTCCCGACGCGTGAGATGACCCACACCGGGGTCGTCGGGACACTTCGGCACGCGGCGACGAGTCGCACCTCGCTCGCAGTTTTCGCCCTGCTCCTCCTCATGTGGGGAGGGTTCGAAGCTCGCGTCGCTCCCGGTGAACTGTTCTTCCCGTTGTTTCCCGCGTTCGCTGTCGCGTTCTTCTTCGACACCGTAGCGTACAACCAACTCGGCCTCCGCCTGCCGTGGCTATTCTATCCGCTGGGTACACTCTTCCTTTACGTGGAAGCGGTACTCGTCGGGGGTATCGTCCGGTGGGTGCGCGGCCGAAATGGAGCGTCCAACCGACCGGACGACACCTGAGTCAGTCATCCAGCGGGACGAACCGAGGGCTGGCTCGGGAGTTCCGGGCATCGCTTAATTGACATCCTCCTCCGACTGAAGCCGGAGGAATCCCGAGCGTTGGGATATTACGGTTTGCAGGCTCCCTGTTCTCTCGTGTTGAACGACCCGCTCTCGCGGTCGAACAGGAAGACTCCGGGCTGTGCCAACCAGCCGTTACTCATATCCCCTGTTGGGGGACTCTGAGTTATCTTTCGTCGGATATTCACCGCACCGTTCACGTCTGCGTTCATCGTCGTCTCGCACGACGAACAGACGTACAACCCACGCTCCACACGGTTGCTATCCCGAATCTTCCCGCAACACGAACACGTCTTGCTCGTGTTCTCCTCGTCCACACGGTCAACGAGGATGCCGTATTCCTCGGCTTTGTATTCGAGCAGATTCGTGAAGCGGTTGAACTCCCATCCGTGGAGTTTCTTGTTCCCCGACGCACCCCAGTTCCGCGAATCGCCGTTCTCATCCTCTCGGATGTCACTAAGGTCGCCAACCGCTATCTTCTCCACGCCTTCTTCCACACACCGCTCAACGATGTGTTTGCTGAGGGTGTGAAGGAAGTGGTCTTTGCGTCGGGAGAGTTTCTGTCGAGCCTTCCGCGCACGTTTCGACGGGCCGTTCTCGCCTTCGGTCTGGTACTCCTCGCGGGTGAAGTAGTGCTTGTCCTCTTTCAGCACGTTCCCCGGATATAGTTCGCTCTCGCCATCTTCGTAGTCGATGGCGAGGTAGTTGCTGATACCGAGGTCGATACCCGCCGTGTTGTTTCCGGGTGCGTCTTCGACTGGAATCTCTTTCTTACAGACGAGGTGGAGTTCCCACTCGTCGCCGTTCCAGACGGCACGCACCTGCTGGATGTTCTCGACTTCTACGTCGGGGCGGGTTTCGTACTCCGCGAGGATGAAGTCAGACCGACTCTCTTTCAGGTTAAACCCTTTCGAGAGACGGAGTTGACCGTGCTTGTCGTCGTGCTTGATGGCTCGTTTCTTCCACGTGATGGTGGAGCGCGGGTGGTCGTCGCCACGTTTCCGGTAGCCCGGTGGGTTGTTGCCGTCGTCGGAGTTGTACCAGCCAGTGAACGCCTCAGCAAGTTCTTCGAGAACTCGCTGACTTGACTGCGAATGAAGGTCACTGTAGCGTTTGTGGTCTTTCAACTCCGATTTGAGTTCGGCTTCGCCGGGTATCTCGTCGTCTTCGTCCCACCGTTGTTGGATGTAGTAGCGACCGACGTTCCACAGTTTGGATGCGGAGAACCCGCACTGGTCGAGGTCGTCACGAACCTGTTCGTGGTTCGTAATGCGTGCGACGTAGGTGCGGGTGGTTTCCAGCATCGAACTGTCTTCATAACATGTTATGTGAGAACGAGTATTAAAATCAACGACCGGACGTTGAATATCCGGTTGGAGTGTAGTCGGTGGATTGGCGGTCAGAGTGTCGGATTCATCCCGCGCCTAAAGGCCCGGGTATTCTCCTTGCTCTTTATAATCAACTGGCTAAAAAGGCTGTTCTGGACTGCGGGACCGTGCGGTTACTCGCTGGACGAGTGGGCGACAGTGACTTCGACGCCCGCGCCGGGGACGCGAACCGTCGTCTCGCGGGCAGCAGCGCGGTCTATCGCCCGACCGACGGCGGTGGTCACCATCCCGACGGCGGTGACGATGGCCACCGAAGCGGTCACCGCGGCGGGGTACGACGCGACAACGAGGGCGGCGACGAATCCGACGACGATGCCGAGTTGGACGGCCGTTGAGGGGTCCGCGCAGCGGCGAGATGCCTCGGTGTGAGGGGCTGTGAGGGGTGCGGACGGGCTGTGACGGTCTGGTGCGTCAGAGTGTTGGCGTGACATGTGTGTGTCGGGTGTGACTCGTCTCGTCTGCAACTGCGGACAGTTCGTCGGTCGATGCCGTACGACCGATAGTGTGGCAACGTGCAGAGACGACGAAGCGTTTGTTCGAGAACTGGACGGCGACGCGGGAGACGCCTCGCTGGCGATGTGGCCGCGTCGAAAGAGAAACGGCCGGCGCACCGTGGGCCGACCGCCTCTCGTCTGGATAGTGGAACGACGGGCGGCGGCCCGAACACGGTACGCGCAGTTAGGTACGGCAGTGCATCGTACACCTACTAAAAGAATGTCAGATGATCAACCTTTCTGAGACATGTGAACATTCAGCATCGCCCGGGAGCGACGGTAACCGCCTCAGGTCGAGGGGCGGTATTCTCCGAACACATCGCGCAGCGCGTTCGAGATTTCGCCGACGGTGGCGTAGACTTTCACGGCCTCAACGATAGGCGGCATGAGGTTCGCATCGCTGCGAGCGGTATCTTTTATCGCAGCAAGTGCGGCCTCGACTTCCTCGTCGTCACGCTCGTCTTTCACCGCTTGCAGTCGTTCTTTCTGCCGTTTTTCGTCCTCTTCGTCCACGTCTTCGATGTCGGCGTCGGGTTCTTCGTCCACCTGATACTCGTTGACGCCGACGATGATTCGCTCGCCGTCTTCGATCTCCTGTTGGCGTTCGTACGCCACGTCCTGAATCTGCCGCTGGACCCACTGAGACTCGACGGCGTCCAGCATCCCGCCGCGGCGGTCCACTTCGTCCAGAATGTCGAACGCTTCTGCTTCGAGTTCGTCGGTGAGCGACTCGACGTAGTAGCTCCCAGCGAGGGGATCGATCGTGTCTGCGGCACCCGACTCGTGGGCGAGGATCTGCTGCGTTCGCAGAGCCGTCCGAACAGATTGTTCGGTCGGAAGCGAGAGTGCCTCGTCCTTCCCGTTCGTGTGGAGGCTCTGCGTCCCCCCGAGGACGGCCGCGAGCGCCTGATAGCCGACGCGGACGACGTTGTTCTCGACCTGTTGGGCCGTGAGCGTCGAACCGCCAGTCTGCGTGTGGAACTTCAACTGCTTCGATTTGGGGTTCTCCGCACCGAACCGGTCCTCCATAATCTTCGCCCACATGCGGCGGGCGGCGCGGAACTTCGCCACTTCCTCGAAGATGTTGTTGTGCGCGTTGAAGAAAAAGGAGAGCTGGGGGGCGAAGTCGTCCACGTCGAGTCCGGCGTCGAGGGCGGCTTGGACGTACTCGATGCCGTCACCGAGCGTAAACGCGATTTCCTGTGCCGCCGTCGAACCCGCCTCGCGGATGTGATAGCCCGAAATGGAGATCGTGTTGAAGTTCGGTGTCTCCTCTGCGCAGAACTCGAAGATGTCCGTGATGAGTCGCATCGACGACTCCGGCGGATAGATGTAAAGGTTGCGCGCGATGTACTCCTTCAGGATGTCGTTCTGGATGGTGCCGCGGAGTTGCTCGCGCGGAACGCCCTGCTTGTCGCCGATGGCGATGTACATCGCCAACAGAACCCCCGCGGGAGCGTTGATTGTCATCGAGGTAGAGACCTCATCTAACGGGATGCCGTCGAAGACGACTTCCATGTCTCGCAGCGTGTCGATGGCAACGCCCGCCTTGCCGACTTCGCCCGCCGCCATCGCGGCGTCGGAGTCATATCCCTTCTGCGTCGGCAGATCGAACGCCATCGAGAGGCCCGAAGACCCGTTCTCGATGAGGTAGTTGAACCGCTCGTTCGTCTCGGCGGCGGTCCCCATCCCGGCGTACTGTCGCATCGTCCACAGGCGGCCGCGGTGCATCGTCGGGTAGACGCCGCGCGTGTACGGTTCCTCGCCCGGGAAGCCGACGTCTTCGCAGTAGTTCTGGTCAGCGATGTCGTCGGGCGTGTACAGCCGATCAACCTCCTGCCCGCCCGTATCGGTCGTGAACTCGTCTTCACGCTCCCCGAAGCGCTCCAACGTCGGCGAGAGCGTCTCCTCCTCCCACTCCGCCTTCGCCTCGCGGATTTGATCCAACTCGTCGGGGTCGAACATGGTCGAAAATGAGGGTGGGTGGCGACTTAACAGCGTGGATTGGACGGAGCGTTCGCCGTGACTCCGAGGTCGAGACTGACAGACGGGAGTACGCTGACATACCCGCGTCTCGAACAGCGACTATGGACGACTTGAGTCGATACCTGTCCGGACTGGCACCTGAACACGATGACGTACAGGCGGAGATGGCCGACTACGCCGCCGAGGAGGGATTCCCGGTCGTCGGGCCCGCTGCGGGCGGCACACTCCGCGTCCTCGCCCGCCTGACCGATGCTGAGTCCGTCTTCGAGTTCGGCTCCGGATTCGGCTACTCAGCGACGTGGTGGGCGCGCGGAATGGCCGGCGGACGCGTCGTCCTGACCGAACACGATCCCGATGAGCTCGATATGGCCCGGGAGTGGCTTTCTGCCGGCGAATATCCCGTCTCCTTCGACTACCGCGACGGCGACGCGCTCTCTATCGTCACCGAGTACGACGGGCCATTCGACTGCGTCCTCGTCGATCACCAGAAAGAACGCTACGTCGATGGATTCGATGAAGTTCGTGAGAAAGTCGCACCCGGCGGCGTCGTCGTCGCCGACAACGTCATCCGCGGCCCGGCCGATTTCGACACCCTCGTCGGTTACTCTGAGGGCGAACCGATACCCGACGACGCCTCCGCGTCTACGCGCGGTATCGCCGCGTACCTCGATGCCGTGCGCGCCGCACCCGATTTCGAGACGACGATACTGCCCGTCGGGAGCGGATTGGCCGTCAGCGTCCGCACCGAGTAGTTACAAACGCGACGACCGCGGCGCTTCGCCACCCTTTTTGCCGCCGGGGGCCGTCCCTGCGAGTATGTTTGGCGGAGGCGGTATGAACCCCCGGAAGATGAAACAGATGATGAAACAGATGGGCATCGACGTGACGGAACTCGATGCCGAGGAGGTCGTCATCAAGACGGCCGACGAAGAACTCGTCTTCACCGACGCGCAGGTCACGCGCATGGACGCGCAGGGCCAAGAGACGTATCAGATCGTCGGTCAACCCGAGTCGCGCGAACTCGGGAGCGGTGACGACGCGTCAGCCGTCGAGTCGGCCGACGAGTCGTCCGACGTGGGCGGTGACGAGGAGATTCCCGAGTCTGACGTGGAACTCGTCGCCCAACGCGCTGGCGTCGGCAAAAGCGACGCGCGCGAAGCGCTGGAAGCTGAAAACGGCGACTTGGCGGCCGCCATCTCGCGCCTCGAATAAGTGTACCTGCTCGTCCACGAGGACCGCGAGTACCTTCGCGCGCCCGGCGACGAACTCCAGACCGATCTCGGCGTCCTAACCGTCCCGGAAGATGCCGAGCCCGGCGACACCGTCGAGACACATCTCGGCGAAGAGTTCGTGGTCCGACGACTCCGCGGTCCCGATCTGTTCAATCACCTCGAACGAACCGGCGCACCGATGATGCCGCGTGACATCGGCCTCATCGTCGGCCACACCGGTGCGGCCGCGGGTGACCGCGTCCTCGACGCCGGAACCGGAACGGGCGTCCTCTCGGCCTACCTCGGCCGGATGCACGCCGAAGTCACGACGTACGAGCGCGATCCCGACTTTGCCGATGTCGCCCGCGAGAACATGCGCCTTGCGGGCGTCGAGGAGTACGTGGACGTTCGCGCCGGCGACGTGACCGAGGAACTCGATTCGGTGGCCGAAGAAGGACCGTTCGACCTCCTGACGCTCGATACCGGCGACGCCGCTGACGTGGTCGCCCATGCGCCTGAACTGCTCCGCTCTGGCGGCTACGTCGCCGTCTACTCGCCGTTCGTAGAGAACAGTCGTGCTGCCGTCGAGGCGGCGCGCGAGGCGGGACTGAACGAAGTGGAGACGTTCGAGACCATTCAACGGCGGATGGACTTCGAAGAACGCGGCTCACGCCCGTCCACAGCCGGCGTCGGCCACACGGGCTACCTCGTCTTCGCACGGTACGAGTAACCGTCACTGGGTTCGTCACTCGACCGAGCGAATCATCTCTAACAGCTCTTCTCTGTGCGTTTCGGGTGCGAGAAACGTCTCTACGGTGCCATCCAGCACGCCGCTTTCGACTGTCAGTGGGTATGCACCACCGGCCAACAGAAAGCCGCCATCTGTCGGCCACACCGCAAGGCAACCCTCGGCGGTCACGTCTACTGATCGCTCCGCGTCGGTAGTCATCACGACGTGGGCGCGATACTGCGTCAGATCTGCTTCAGACTTGCCAACAGCGAACCGACGGGAGTCGGTGGTCTCCACGTCGTGGAAGCCTCGTTCTCGCAGTTGGCTGACGAAGCCGTCGTTTGCGCGTTCGGTGACGTATCGGGAGAGCGTCCTCGACATACCCGTCTTCGGGCGAAAGCGAAGCCGACTGGCGAAGAAGAACCGCCACGTCCCATCCATCCCGGTACGGTCACGAATCGTCTCGCGGAGACGGGTGTCTTCGAGAACAGTTGTGTGAGCGCGGACCGTAACTACCATCGCGTTGAACATTGTCTCCGTCTCCGAAGACGTCTGTTCCCAGCCGTCAGGGATGGGAACATCGGGAGTATACCGCCCAGTCGTCGGCATATCTGTCATAGGTTCTGAAAGAACTTAACTCGGACTGTCGGAGAGAAAGATCTCGTCGGTGACGACGTTCAGATCAGTCGGTACTCACACGAAGACGTTCGATTGCTGTTCGTTCCGAGAGTGGGACAACCCGCCTTTCTCAGTGGTCGTCCTCGCGCCACTTGTGACTGCACTCGACACAGGTGAAAAAGCGCGTCTCGGACTCGTCGGCGGAGCGAATCTGTTTCATCTCGTAGCGAGCGCGGTCGTGACCGCATTCGGGGCACTTCACCGTTGTCGTTGGACCGATCTCGGCGTCGTCAACATCGGACATGTCAACGATTTCCGAGTCCTCCCGAGAAGCTGTCGAGGTCATGTGCGATTCCTGTGCCGCGTCTCGTGCCTTCTCGAATCCACAACTACCACAGACCCAGACACCGCCGTCTGTCTTCATCATCGAACCGCATTCGTCGCAGAACTCCATTGTTACCTGAGGCAGTCGCTTCTCACACTTAAGCGCCGGGGAATGCTCCGCCTGGAAGTGGTGTGGTAGCCGAACCGCTCAGGCGTCTCCCTCCGACTGCCCGGGCTCGCCGATAGCTTCGACGGGCATCACGTTCTGCAGTTCCTCGTACAGATCGCCCGACGAGGTGAACGAGTCGCTCCCGACCTCGGAGACGAGTTCACCGAGGTTCGCCTCGCCATCGGCCATGAGAATCGTCACATCCGCGAGTTTGGTAGCCGCGTCGTCCCTCGTCAACGGATACGAGAGGTCGTCGAGTCGGTCCCCCATACGGCTCAGTTTGATCCGTTCGTCCATAGTTGAGCATTGCCGTCAGTACAGTTATGGTTGTGGGTGAGTCACACAGATGAGGGTTGTTCGACGGGCGGGATTATCCAAACTGATATTCAGCGTGTGAGGTTTATTATGCGCGGGGAGTCGTTCTTTTCCATGAGGGGCTTGCTTAGGAAGTTACGGGCGAAAGGAGAACGGGACGAGGAGACCGCCGAGCGACGAACCGATGGTGGGGTCACCGTGGACGAAACGTCGGATGATTCGAGCAACGCGAGCGATTCGAGTGACGGAAAGGACACGTCAACTCGGTCGAGCGGTGGGTTTCATCCGAATACCGACGCGGAAGACGAACTTGAGCGACTGCGCTACGAACGGGATTACTGGCGCGGCCTCTTCGAGCAGGTCGTCAATAATATTCCGCAACCCGGCTTTGCCGTAAACGACGACCACGAGTTGACCTACTTTAACGATACTGTCTCAGAGCTATATGGGCGAGGCGCGGACAACGTTATCGGACGCGACGCCTACGAGGTGTTTCAGACCGAAGGGAAAGACAAAACGCTCGCCCAGACTGCCGAACAAACGGGCGACGTGATTCGTGAGGACGATTACAGGGAAGTCCCGACGGCAAAAGGAACGCGCTGGGTTCGCGGGATGGCGATCCCATTTTTCGCACCGGACGGAGAGAGCGTCGGTGCAGTCGAAATTGTCGAAGACGTGACGCCAGTTGTCAAACAACAAAATCAAATAAAGAAGGCACAGGAGACACTCTCCGAGGAAGTCACGGACACTGTTGACCAGGCGACGGATGTCACAGAACGCGTCGGCGATGCGGTCCACGAAGCATCCTCGATGGCTCAAGAGCAGGCCGAGAATATGGAGGAGGTGTCGGGCGAAGTCGGGTCGCTCTCGGCAACAGTCGAGCAGATAGCCGCCTCTGCCGACGAGATAAACGAACGCTCCGAGGAGGCCGAACGGTTGGCGGCCGAAAGTACTGAGGCCGGCGAACGCGCCGTCGGACGGATGGAAGACGTTGCCGAAAGCGGTGAGGAGGCCGCAGAGCAGACGCGGGAACTCGCAGAGCAGGTGGCCGAAATTGACGACATTGTCGAGGTCATTAACGACATCGCCGATCAAACGAACATCCTCGCGCTGAACGCGAACATCGAGGCGGCGCGGGCGGGCGAGGCGGGCGAAGGCTTCGCTGTCGTCGCAAACGAAGTGAAATCGCTGGCGAACGAGGTGCAAAACGAGTCCGAGCGCATCGAGGAGATTATCCACGAAACCCGCGAGGACGCCAGCGAGACGGTCAACAGCATCGAAACGGTTACTGACGAAGTCCGTAGCAGCGCCGATGCGGTTCGGGAGATGGTTGACAACCAAGAGTCGATTCTCGACGCGGTGAACGCGACGTCGACCGGCATGGAAGACATCGCTGGCGCGACGGACGATCAAGCCGTCCGGACCGAGGAGGTCGCGAGCATGATCGATACCGCCACCGAACGGTCGAAAAAGGTCGCAGAAGAAGTCGAAACCGCCGCGGACGCGAACGCCGAACAAGTCACGCTCGTCGCCGACATCGCATCGGCGATGGAGCGACTCGAATCGGCTGTCGGCGAGTTGGACTCTGATTCGGAGGCGAACGTCGGCGAGGGCAACATCGGACACAGTGGCGGGAGCCACGCCGAATAGTTCACGCCGGACGTCGCAAGCGACTCGTTACTCGAAGTCTGCGTCTCGTTTCTCGACGAACGCGTTCATCCCCTCTCGTTGGTCGTGCGTCCCGAACAGACCGCTCCACGCCCGCGCCTCGTGTTCGAGGGCGGTCGAACGTGGGGAGTTGTGGAACGCGTTGAGTGCTTCCTTCGCTGCGCGGAGTGCAAACTTCGGTTTCGCTGCCAGTTCTTCGGCCATCTCGGCGACGTGGTCGCGCAGTTCGTCGTGCGCGACGACTTCACCCACAAGTCCGCGCTCGAAGGCGTCCGTGGCGTCCACGCGCTCACCGAAGAATATCATCCGCCGCGCGAGTTCGTCGCCGACGAGGGCGGGGAGGCGTTGAGTTCCGCCCCATCCGGGGATGATTCCGAGGTCGATTTCCGTCTGTCCGAGGAGGGCGCGCTCGGAGGCGACACGGAGGTCGCAGGCGAGTGCAAGTTCGCAGCCGCCGCCGAAGGCGTACCCGTTGACAGCGGCGATTGTCGGCGCGGGGAACGATTCGATGGTCGAAGCAATGCGGTGGCCCTGTTCGGCGTACGCCTGTGCCGCCGCGGGTCCGAGGTCCGTCATGTAGGAAATGTCGGCACCGGCGACGAACGCCTCGTCACCCTCACCGGTGACAACGAGACACCGTGCTTCCTTCTCGCCTGCTTCCGCGAGTGCTTCCTCGATTGCGTCCAGCGTCTGAACGTTCAGCGCGTTCATCTGGTCGGGTCGGTCGATAACCAGCGTTGCTACGTCGTCGTCCCAGTCGAGTCTGATCGTGTCCCACGACATAGACGATGGCACGCAAGGCGACAGGGTAAACGTTCGCCCGACGGTGAGCGAGAAAGGCGACGCTATCATGTGGTATGGAATCAATGTGAAAAGTACGAGCGTCGAACGTGGCGGCGGACATGAAACAGGACTATTACGCCCCCAGTAAATGACCACGATATGACCCTCTCTGAGGAAGCGAAAGAACGGTTGGCGGATGTGGTTCGCCTCCAACCGACGAAGAACAAAGAGTTACAGGAACAGTGGGGATTGGAGTCGGGGAGTGAGGTTCACCAGTACCTCGAAAACAACCTCAAGGAATACTACTACCGCGACGACAACAGTCTCATTCGCGCGACGGCGGAAGCGGCCGAGTTGGTGGATGTCGATCCCGGCGTCGAAGTCGGCGAGTCCGAAGACGAAGTGCCATCAGTCATCCGTGTTCCTGCCCTCGAAACCCGCGTGTTCGAGGTACTCGCCGGACCTGACGAACGCTCCGAGAGCGTCGTCAGCGTCTTGAACAAGATTCGAGAGGAATTCGACGAGGACCCAGATGTTGACGCCGTCCGCCGCGCTCTCCAGAGCCTCCGACGGAAGGGCGTCGTCGAAGTCGTCTACCGAACCGTCCCCACGTTCCACCTCGCCGTCGAACGCGACGAGGTTGACGTGGAAGTGACCGACTGAAAAGTTCCCTACGTACGTCCGTTATCGCAGCCGCCATCCGCCTGCGCTCGCATCCACATCTCTGCTCGCTCCCGTTCTCGCATCCACATCTCTGCTCGCTCCCGCTCTCGCATCCGCCACCGACCGGGTTCGTATTACGTCCCTGTCTGTCCGCTACTCTGAGTCCGTGTCTGTCCGCTACTCTGAGTCCCTGTCTGTCCCCTCGTTCGCGTACTCGCGCTCTCTGACCCACCCGCGTCGGTCGCGCAGGAGTCGCTTAATTCCCTTCCCCGGCCCGCCGGCGATGGGCCACTCACCAGTTCGCCACACCGGTGGCTCGGGTTCGAAGTCGGGACAGGAGCCAGCGCACTCCGCGGCGGTCTGTGGACGCCCCTTCGCGGCACAATGCGGGACGAGTGCGCGCCCGAACCGTCTGAGTTCGAAGTGACGGCAGTCGGGCCGCATCGTGTCGTGATACGACCGCCAGCCCGAACCGTACGCGCGCTCTGCGAGTTCGAGGCGCGTCGTGCGGCGGTCCTCGTCTGCTTCGGCGTCGGCGGGCGTTACGTCGCTCGGGTGCCACTCAACCGTCGCATCGGCCCACTCGTCGCCGGGGGCGCTTGCGTCGAACGAGAACGCGAGGATACCGACTTCGACGGGGACATCTTCGAGGAGCGCGGGTTCGACGCGATTGTCCGTTGCGTGCGTCGCTACCCACACTTCGTCGGCGAGCGCCGTCTCCACGTCGCGCGTCAGTTGGCCCGAGAGGGCGCGCGCCGCGGATGCGTCCAAGTCCGGCTTGTTCTCGATGGCGACGATGCGCCGTACCCAATCGGGATAGGGCGCGATTCGGCGGATTTCGATGCGGTTCCCCTTGCGACGTTTCTCAACGACGCCGCGTCCGGCGGCGCGGTGGACGGCCGCACGCACGTAGCGCCACGGATACCCCGGATACGGCAGGGCGTCCCGATACCATGCCCACTCCGCAGGTGCGTTGCGAACGATGTGCAGGAGGTCCGAATCAAGTTCGCGTTCCCCGAACTGCGCGCGCGCGGCGAGTCCGGCAGGGTCGCACTCGATGACGATGGTGTCCCAGCGTCGTCGCTTGGTACCGAGTTGCCGCGCGACGAGAACGGCATCACTGGATTTCACCCAGTTGCCCGTCGAACCGTGTTCAACGTCGTCCTCGGACGCCGTCCGACTGTCCGCCGACCCACGCGCAACGGCGTCGCTCGACTCGCCCGGTGGCCATGCCGCCTCGGCCCACCGACAGACAAGCAACTCGAAGCCGAACTCGGCGTCTCCGGGATACACGTCCGTCGGTCGAATCTGCGGGGAGAAGTCGATTTCGGGTTCGCGTGTAGGTCGCCACGGCTACAGATAACCAAGGCGAGACCCCGAAGGGTGAAGCCGACACTTAGACGTGTTCTGCTCGTTCGATATACAACACCGGTATCGGATTCGACGGCGGTCGTCGGATCCGACGAACGGCGGCATCGCTCACGCGGGGTTGTTCAGCACAGTACTCACACCGCGTCGTCACGCGGCACAACGTCACTCTCACGGCAGGCCGAACGTGTCAGAATACCCGCGGGACGGCTCTCAGTCAGGCGAGGTACTGTCGGGTCCCGTCTTCTTCGTCCTCGGTGGCAACGTCTTCGAGATAGGTGTGTGCCTTCTTCAGGATGTCACGCGGGCCGTCCTGCGTGATGGTGTTGAGAGCCTGCTCGTAGTCGCGCCACTGAAGGTCCCGGTGTTCGGTGGAGAGTTCGGCACTCGCCTCGAACGACCGGGCGATGAACAGGTGTACCGTCTTGTGGATTGTTTTACCGTTCGCTTCGAATACGTAGTCGTAATCTTCGCGGAAGCCATCGACGAGACGGAATTCTTGGATTCCCGCCTCCTCTTTGACTTCACGTATGGCAGTCTGCTGAAGCTCCTCTTTCCCTTCGACCCCGCCTTTGGGGAACTCCCAGTCCCCTGGTCGGCTTTTCAGGAGCAAATACTCCCTTCGGCCGCGGGTGTCGCGGAAGAGGATGGCTCCAGCGCTCACCGCTTGCACTGGCATTACTGTACGTAAATGTGTCGGGTTTTAAGAGGCTATCGGTGGATGTGGGTAGGTATTCTTCCACTCACCGACACGCTCAGCGACAGCGAAGTGGGCGTTCGTGAGTGCGCCGCACGGGACGACCGTGTAGGTGCGCTTTTACGCTTTGCAGTCCACCTATGGCTAACGCCAGCCATGACCTTCGTCACTAAGCTCACCTTCCAGAGCGGCAACCGGTACGAACTGGAAGAACAGGTATCAGACCTGCAAGAGATGCTCGAACGGAAAGGTGCAGAGTGCAAAGGACCGCACGCGTCACCGCCGGAGCAACACACCGTCCCGCAGTACCGCAACCTCGAACCCGGCGACGAGTTCTCCTCGTGGAACTACACCGTCTACTCGCGGAAACTCGAAATCCACGGGAACGACCACATCGCCCGCGAGGTAGGCCACATGGAGTTCCCCGAGAGTCTCCACGTCGAAATCGAAGTCGAACAGAAAAAGCCGCTCGGGCACCGCAACAAATAACGTCGCGGCGGGTTTCCGTCTCTTCTCTCTACTCGGGTTCTTCGACGACTTCGAGCAGTTTACCGCGTCCGCGGTGCGTCGATTTGTCGAACGACTCGACTTCGAATCGCACCGTTCCGTCTACCAGCGACGGATCTTCGTCGGGGAGTTCGATGACCGAGTCTCCGACACGGACGAGGAGCGTCGATCCGTTCGCACCCGTCACGAACGCGGTCAGTTCGTCGCCCGCGTCGTAGGTCGGTTTGGTCGTGCGGAATCGCAGACCGGCGGTCAGTTGCTCTAACAGGCTCATACGCGACTCACCTCCTCACTCACGCGGTCAGGAACGTACTCGCGGCCGTAGCCAGTCCACGCGGCGAGGATGAACACGGCAACGAGGAACCAGCCGTGGAACACGTACGGCCAGACGCTCGCCGGGTTGACGACCATCGCCTGCGTGAACCACTCGTACTCATTGGGCAACTGTTGCATTGCCGTGAATCCTGCCAGCAACCCGCCGCCCCACGGGAAGATATACCCGAGTGCGGAGGTGTTGGCGTCGAGGATATTTGCACGGCGGTAGCCGTTAATGTTGAACCGGCGGCCCAGCGTGCGGATGTACGGCGCGATAGCGATTTCGGCAGCAGTGTTGATCGTGATCATCGCATTGACCATGGCCGTGCCGATAACCATCGTCATCTCGGCGCGACGAACCGTGGTCGCAACGCTGTTCAACAGGAAGTCCTGAATCGCCTCGAATCCGCCGCCGCGTTGCATCACCTGCGCTCCTGCGACGATGAGAAGCACGAGGACGATGAGCGGGAAGAAACCCGATGCGCCCGCATACAGGCTCCCAGCTACGGCCGTGTTACCGGCTTCGACCGGGACGACTACCGCACCGATGACGGGGAGCGCATCAATTTGCTGGACGAGGCCCGAATTCTGCGGTGCCTTGAACGCGAGCATCGCCGAGGCGTCTGCGAGGTCGAGACCGATATTGAGGACCATGGACGTGATGAGTCCCCACGAGACGGCTTCGATGATGTGCCGTCCGGCGACGGCCGTGACGATGACGATACCAATCGAAAGCAGGTGAACGAGTCCGAGCGCGGACCCGCCGGTACTGACACCACCCACGTCCAACGGTGCGCTGGCCATCGACCGTCCGGCGATGAGGTACGCCGCGAAGGCGAAGATTGCGGCGACGACGGCGTATTTTATCCGCGAGGCGACAACGCCACCGATGTCGGCGTCCTGCGTCACTGCCGAGACGATGGTCGTGTCGCTCACCGGGGCGAGATTGTCACCGAAGACGGCACCCGAAAGAATGGCCCCGAACAGAAGCACGGGGTTCGACCCGAGGACGACGCCTGCGGGGAAGACAAGCGCCGTGAAGGCGATTGCAGTGCCGTATCCCGTTCCGATACCAGTTGCGAGCAGTGCCGCAAGCAGGAACGTGAGGGCGGGGAACAGTCCCGCACCAACGTTGACGGCGTCGGCGGCCCACACGAGACCGTCAACGAAGCCGCCAGCCTGGATGGTTTCGGCGAACATACCTGCCCACAACCACGCGACGATAGCTGTCGCGGCAACTCGTTCGGTCATCCCGTCGAAGATAACGTCCGCGTAGTCCTTCCACGGGCCTTTCACGAATAGCATCCCGATGATGAGACCGGCGAGCATCCCAACGACGAGTCCTGTTGTGTCACCGACTCCGAGCAATCCACTCTGGACGATTGCCCAGACGATGAAGAACGCTATCGGGACAGCACTCGCAAGACGCCCACCGTAAAACCGTAGGTCGGGGTCATCGCTCAGTTCAGACATTCACACGCACCTCCAGCTTCATTCATTATAAACTGCCCGTTCTCGGTCGCGTCAGTTTCAAACATTAACCAAATTGGAAATATATTTCATATACAACAACTGGTGTTTTTCCCTATCGCGGCAACCCTGCACGCACTCGCAGAGGTTTATGGCGATTCACGACCACCGAGGCGTATGACGTCCTCCGAACTCGTCGAACTTCGACGCGACTTGCATCAGCATCCCGAACCCGCGTGGTGTGAATTCTACACGACCGCCCGTCTCG
Organism: Halogeometricum borinquense DSM 11551; assembly: GCF_000172995.2. GTDB lineage: Archaea > Halobacteriota > Halobacteria > Halobacteriales > Haloferacaceae > Halogeometricum > Halogeometricum borinquense. The sequence continues at coordinate 1,767,890 of NC_014729.1, read as the reverse complement.
TAGACGAACTGGAAACACGCGATTTGGACGCTCTCTACGTTGGCCCGGAAGTTCTCTCCGAGGACGACCGGATGGCCGTCCCCGACGGCGACAAACTGACGACGTGGTTCGAACGCGCCCGCGACGCCGGTGCCCGCGAGGATATCCTCGAACGACTCGAAGGTGGATACACCGGTGCCGTGGCAGTTCTCGAACGCGGCGAGGGACCGACCGTCGGCCTCCGAGTTGACATCGACGGCCTCCCCATCACCGAGTCCGAAGACGCCGACCACGCGCCTGCCGCGGGCGGGTTCCGGTCGGAAAACGAGGGGTACATGCACGCTTGCGGGCACGACTCCCACGCGACCATCGGCTTAGGCGTTCTCGACGCGATAGCCGAGAGTGACTTCGAGGGAACGTTGAAGGTGTTCTTCCAACCCGGCGAAGAACAGATCGCAGGCGGCAAATCGATGGCGAAGTCGGGGCATCTCGACGACGTAGACTACCTTCTTGCGGCCCACATCGGGCTGGATCATCCCTCGGGCGAAATCGTCGCGGGTATCGACGGCTTCCTCGCCGTTTCGCACTTCGAAGCCGAGTTCACAGGCGCACCGGCACACGCGGGCGCACGCCCGGAGCAGGGAGATAACGCAATACAGGCGATGGCGACAGCTATCCAGAACCTCTACAGCATCCCTCGGCATGCAGACGGCGCGACGCGCGTGAACGCGGGCGTCGTGGAAGGCGGGACGGCGACGAACATCATCCCCGAAGAGGCGTCCATCGGCGGCGAGGTACGTGGGGAGACGACCGAACTGATGGAGTACATGGAAGAGAAATCCCGCCGTGTCATCCGGTCTGCCGCCGAGATGCACGCCTGTGAGGTGGCGATCAACACGGAGGGGAAAGCCCCGTCGGCGACGAGCGACGACGAACTCGTCGCCATCGTCTCGGACGTCGCCAAATCGAACGCGAGCGTCGAATCCGTCATCGACCGCGACGTACTCGGCGGGAGCGAAGACGCCACCTACCTGATGCAAGAAGTACAAGACAACGGCGGACTCGCCGCCTACATCGGCGTCGGCACGGACCACCCCGGCGGACACCACACGCGAACGTTCGACGTAGACGAAGATTCCATCGGCATCGGCGTCGAGGTGTTAGCCGGCGCGATACTCGATGTCGCGGAAATGCGCCCGTAAACGGTACGTCCGCGGTTCGGTCGCTTCGTCGGTCGTCTTCAGTACTTTGGATCCGCGCCGGTCACTTCGTATGCGTGGTCCATGATCCGGTCACGCTCGGCCTTCCAACCTTCGAGCGCACCCGGACGGCGCGGATACCGTTCGTAGTGACGCATCAGGTCGTCTGCGACGTTCTTCGTCTTGTAGAACTGGTAGATTTCGCTCCAGAAGCCGTAGGATTCCTTGGCCGTCTGTGCGATGAGTTTCGGACCGAACGAGGTCGTCCCGGAGTAGAGTGCTTCGGCGAGTTTCTCGCCCGGCAGACGGGCCATCAGACCCATCAGTTCGTCCACGTCAACCGCGGTCGAGAGGATGTTGTAGATGTCGAGTCCGGCGTACCGACCCCCGAAGTGATCCATCACGCGCTCGTTGTAGTGCCACAGCGCCTCCTCGCTCACGTCGCCGTCGCTGATGGCGCGGACGGCCTGCTCGCCAGCGTACTTGCCGGCGTACGCCGCGCCGGCGATGCCGCCACCGGTAGTGGGGTTGACGTGGCCTGCGGCGTCGCCCACGGCGACGAAACCGGGTGCGACGGCCGAATCGTAGGGGCGGCGCGTCGGCAGGGCCGCGCCGAGTTTGTCCGAGACCGTCGCGTTCTTGAACTCCGGTCGCGCCCGAAGGTCACGCTTGAGGTCATCGACGAGTTTCATCGGTTCCTCGGTCATCTGGAAGCCGAGACCGGCGTTGATGGTCGTCTCCGTGCGCGGGAAGTACCAGATGTAGCCGGCGGCGACTTCGGCGGGCTTGAACACGAGGGCGTCGGACCACTCGACCGGTTCCTCGACCTCTACGATTTCGCGATAGGCCGAACAGAACTGCGAGTAGGAAACGTTCGTATCGAACGTCGTCCCCGAGAAGTCCGTCTTGTCTTGGAGGATCGAGAGCGACCCGGCACCGTCAACAGTCATGTCGGCTTCGTACTCGACCACGTCACCGTTCTGTTTGGCACGAACGCCCGTCACGCGGCCGTCGTCGTTCTGTGTCACGTCTTGAACGACGGTGTCGTAGTGGAACTCGACGCCCGCGTTCTTCGCACCGTCGATGAGGCGACGGCCGTACTCCCAGCGGTCGATGACGGCGAGTTCGCCGGGGATGGGGATATCCAACACCGTGTCCTCCTGCGGAATCTCGAATCGACCGTGATCGACGCCCGTGTTCGTGAAGGCGGGTTCGATCTGCGATTTCGGAATGGCGTCAGGGAACGCGTCGGCACCTTTCAGGGCGTCGCCGCAGGCAATGTGACCTGCCTCGTCGGCGGTCTTTCGCTCGACGATGACCACGTCGAGACCCTCACGGGCGATTGTCGCGGCGGCATAGCACCCGGACGTGCCAGCCCCGACGACGACGACGTCGTACTCGTGGGTGGTAGTCATTGTTCGGAGTCTCGCGGGCGAGCGGAAAACTCTTTATTTGTTGTTTGACGGGTGGGACAGTCTGACTGGAGACGCAATCGCGGTCGGGATACCGACGCGCCGAACGCTCAGATTGGTTCGAGAGCAGTCATCGCAGAATCGAGGGCCATCGTCACAGAAACAGTTCGTCGGAGTCGGGGACAAGTGAGGACGCCGTCTGACGCCATTCTGGGTCGAAGTCGGGTAACTCGGCTAATCTCGCCTCGTTGCGTCGGATCTGTCGTTCGATACGACGCGCAAGCGCGTCGATCTCAGCGTCGAGTGTGCTCATAATTACGTTACGTTTGGGACCACTATCGCAAAGTTGTTCGCTACGCTTTGTCGTCGGGATCTTTCACGTCGCTTCCGAACACCATCTCCGTATCGGCATCGATGATCTCCGCGTCGTCGGTATTGCCGCCGTCCGGGAGGTCGGGGTCGGCGGGGTTGTCATCGATAATTTCCGCGCCGTCGCCCGCTGTCACCGACTCGTCGTCTTTCGTTGACCCTGCTTCCTCAGTTCCCGGTGCCTCGGTCGCTTGGTTTCTGGTCTCAGTCTCGTTCGCTCCCGGCATCTCCGCCGCTTCGTCTTTCGATGTCTCCGCCTGACCGTCGGTTTTGACGACCGCCCGGTCGGGGCTGTCCGACGCTCCCGAGTCGCTTTCGTCTAACACTGTCGCACCTTCCGCGAGTTGGCGGAAGTCACCAACGTCGGCATCCTCGGACTCCAGATAGGATTCGACGCGTTCGCTCGCACGGCGTGTTGCGTCCGCGAGCGCGTCCGGTTCCGCCGAATTCGAATCGAGAATATCAGCGCGTGACGCGGGGTCTGTCGGTGCGGCCATCTCGGATTTTGCCCCCGATTTCGTGGCATTAGCAACCGCTTCCTCGACCGCATCAGTGACGCGGGCCTCGATTTCGGCAGTCGCGCCGTCGATAGAGTCCGCAACGGCGCGTTCGGTGGCAAGCACGACCGTCTCGCGCAAGTCATCCTCGTCGATGCTCGACCCGTCGAGTCGGTCGGAAACGGCGGCAGCGTTCGCATCGAGGCGAACCGCCGTCCGACCGACAGCAGTGACACCGAGACCGACGCCAGCGAGGACGACCGCCGGAACAAGACGAGTCGCCGTGGCTGTTGCCAGCGTGGTCCCGCCATTGAGTCCGTACCAGACGCCCGCCCCGACGAGTCCGAGACCGATAACTGTCGGTGGCAACGCTCGCAGTTGATAACTGGCGGCGCGGCGGAGGGCGTCTCGAAGTCGCATTGCCGGAGGGTCGTCTGGACGATAGTTAACTCTCCCGACCCCGTTACAAAATTTGAGAAAGGAAGTTCAGTCTTCGCCGGAATCGTAATGCTCGCCTGCCGCCTTCGGAATCCGGGTACGGCCGACCAGCGCGAGGACGACGAGAACCGTCACGTAGGGAATCGTCTGGATGAGTTCGTCCGGAACCGCATAGCCCTGAATCTGCTGGAGGCGAATCTGGACGGCCTCCAGTCCGGCGAACAGGAACGACGCGCCGAACGCGCCGAACGGGTTGTAGTTGCCGAACAGGTAGGCGACGATGGCGATGAACCCTTTTCCGTTGACCATCGTCTGGTTGTTTCCGAGGAACTGTCCGAGACCGAGCGAGAGTGCCGCGCCGCCGATGCCAGTGAGGAACCCCGAAAGCAGTGCGCTGGCATAGCGGACGCGGGACACGTCCACGCCGACGGTGTCGAGTGCGCGTGGATTCTCTCCGGAGGCGCGGACGTGACCGCCGAAGGATGTACGGTTCAGGACGAACCACGCCGCCGGGACGGCGATAAGCATCGCGTAGACGGCGGGCGTCGCACTGAAAACCGCACCGAAGAACGGCAGGTCTGAGAGAACCGGAATCTCCCACGTCGGGAGGGTCGTGCCGATGTAGTCGGTGTTGACGCCCCCGTAGTACACCGTCGCGGAGAACGGCGCGAGACCAAGCGCGATGAGCCACACCGCGAGGCCAGCGATAATCTGGTCGGCCTTGTAGCGGATGCAGACCACCGCGAACAGCGCCGCAAACAGTACCGACGCGAGAATGCCTGCAAGGAATCCGACCCAGAGATTCGGGAGGAACAGCGTCGTTCCTTCCGGGCCGAGTACCGCCGGTACGAGGATGGCGACGAACGCCGAGATGATGAGGAGGCCTTCGAGACCGATGTTGATGACACCGGATTTCTCAGCGAAGATGCCGCCGAGCGCGGCGAAGACGATAGGAACGGAGAGTCGGAGCGCCGAACTGAGCGTGCTTCGGTCCGTGAGAATCTCGAACAGGTTGGCCCAGATGCTCTGCGGGAAGACGAGACCGAGCATGGTGATAACGAGGAAAATACCGACTGCACCACCGGCGAGCGTCTCACGGTACGACCAGTCGCGTTCGAGGAGTCCGTTCAGTTGACTTTGTGTACTCATTACTCGTCACCTCCCTCGGTCGAAACCGAGCGTCCGCCGTCCGTAGCGACGGCCTTCTGATCGGGTTCTTCGAGGTCAACGATGTTCGTGCCGATAGCACGGAAGAACTCCGGCATGGCGACGAACAGGATGATGAGACCGCGAAGGACGCCGACGAGTTGCTTCGGGACGCCTGTGTTGAACTGCACCGCGAGCGACCCGGACTTCAGCGTGCCGAACAACAATGCGGCCGGAATCGCACCGAGCGGATTGTTGCCCGCGAGAATCGAGACGGTAATGCCGTCGAAACCAAGCGATGGCACGCCAGTCTGCCACTTACCCATTACCATCAACACCCACATTGCTCCGCCGATGCCGCCGAGGGCACCGGAGAGCATCATACTGGTGACGACGGTGCGCTTGGCATCGACGCCACCGTATTCGGCCGCTTCGGGTTGGATACCACTCGTCCGCAGGTCGAATCCGTACGATGTACGCTCGATGAGGTACCAGATGCCGATGACGAGGAGAAGCGCGAACAAAAGCGAAAGGATGGAGAAGTCGCTCCCCTGCGGGAACACCACGGAGCCAAGCGTCGCGTAGTCCGGGAGCGGTGCCGTCTCGATGACCTGCGAGTCCGGGTTTTTGAAGAACTCCGAGACAGCGACGTACGCCAACTTCGCCGCGATGAAGTTGAGCATGATGGTCGTGATAACCTCGTTCGCATCCGCGTATGCTTTCAGCGCACCGGGAATGGCGGCGTAGAGTCCGCCCGCGGCGGCACCGGCGAGGGTACCAACAGGGATCAGGAGTATGCTTCCAGCAAACCCGCCGGGGACGACAGGGACGAGAATGCCGACGACGAGTGCCGTCACCAGTCCACCGATGACGAGTTGTCCCTGTGTGCCGATGTTGAACAGTCCGGCGCGGAACGCGACCGCGACGGAGAGGCCCGTGAAGACGAGGAGCGTCGTCTCCTTCAGCGTCAGCGCGGCGCTGAAGTTAAGCGGGTTCCACTGCGCCGTAAAGAGCGCCTTCGTCACGAGCGGCCCGGAGAACGTGACCGGACCGTGCAACGGATTCCACGACGGATTCACGAGAGGTCCAGTCAAGAGTTTTGGATTCAGCGGATTACCGAACGCGCCGTTAAACAGGACGAAGAACACTTCCGTTGGGTCATAACAGAATCCGGTTCCGAAGTAGACGGCGGCGGCCTGCGAACAGGTGGTGATACGGCCGGACACGAGGATGAGTCCCGCGCCGACGAAGATTGCGAGGACAAGTGCGGCGAGACTGATGAGAAGTCGTTCGACGCCCGAAAGCGCAACGAGACGCCGAAGCATCGAGCGGGCAGTTCGTCGTGCGTCCGTGATCGTACTCATTGGTCACCTCCGTCTGTTCCCGCACCGCCGTCCGCCACGGCGTCGGAGGCTTCGGCGGCGTCCGCTGTCTCCGGGTGTTCACCGGCCATGAGAAGACCGATCTCCTCTTCAGAAACTACGTCGGGGTCCACTACGTCCATGAACTCGCCGTCGTGCATGACGGCGAGGCGGTCCGAGAGACCCTGCACCTCGTCGAGTTTCGAGGAGACGAGGAGGACGGCCTTCCCCGAATCCCGGAGTTCGAGCAGTCGGTCGTGGATGAACTCCGTCGAGCCGATGTCTACGCCACGGGTCGGATGGGTGGCGACAACAAGTTCGGGATTGCGTTCGAACTCGCGGCCCGCGATGAACTTCTGCTGGTTTCCGCCGGACAACGACTCTGCGTTGGCGTCTGGGTTTGGCGGCCGAACGTCGTACTCGTCGATGATCGCTTCGGCGTGGCGCCGTGTGGTGCCCCAGTCGATGTTCCCTCGCTCCGCGAACGGCTTGCTGTGTTGACTGCCTAAAATGCCGTTCTGCACGAGGTCGAAATCCATCACGAGACCGCGTTCGTGGCGGTCCTCCGGGATGTACGCCATCCCGGCGTCGATCCGATCTGACCGTGGCGCATCGGTGATGTCCGAACCGAGATAGGTGACCGACCCGTCAGTCGGCGTTCGGAGACCGGTGATCGATTCGATGAGTTCGGACTGGCCGTTCCCATCAACGCCCGCGATTCCGAACACCTCTCCCTCGCGTACGGTGAAGGAGACATCCGAAACGGCCTCCATTCCGCGGTTGTCCTCGGCTCTGAGGTTGTTTGTCGAGAGGACGACATCGCCCGGCTCCATCGGGTTCGTGTCGGTCTCTAAGAACACTTCGCGGCCGACCATCAGCTCGGCGAGCTGTTCACGCGTGGTGTCTTCGGTTTTCACCGTACCGACGTTCTTGCCGTCACGGAGGACGGTCACATCGTCGGCGGCGTGCATCGCCTCGCCTAACTTGTGGGTGATGAAAATGATGGTCTTTCCTTGGTCTGTGAGTTCCTCAAGCACGTCGAAGAGGTCCTCAACTTCCTGTGGCGTTAGTACGGCGGTCGGTTCGTCCAGAATGAGGATGTCGGCCCCACGGTAGAGCGTTTTGAGAATCTCGACGCGCTGTTGCACGCCGACACTCACGTCCTCTATCGTCGCCTCGGGATCGACGTCGAATCCGTATCGGTCTGACAACGCTTGCACGTCACGTCGCGCACCTTCTCTGTCTACTGCGAGTCCGAACCACTTGCGGGGTTCGTTCCCGAGAACGATATTCTCAGTGACGGTCATCGGATCGACGAGCATGAAGTGCTGGTGAATCATGCCGACGCCCGCCTTGATAGCGTCCTTGGGAGAGGAGAATTTTCGTTCCGTTCCTTCGATGACGACACGACCCTCTGTCGGTCGGTAGAGACCGTAGAGGACGTTCATCAGTGTCGTCTTGCCTGCCCCGTTCTCCCCGAGAAGTGCGTGTACCGTGCCGCGCTCGACGGTCAGATCGACGTCATCGTTGGCGATGACACCTGGGAACCGCTTTGTGATTCCGTCGAGGTGGACCGCGGTGGTCATCTTATCCTCCTATCTTGGGTGTTCGCTTAAACTCGTTTGGTTTCTCGTCCGCCGGTAAACCCATCGCTCGGTTAAATTCTGGACATATCCACGCCGAGACGGCGATACTGCGAACGGCGAATCTGACCGCAACCGATAGCGGTCGCTGAATGTTCGTTTGCGATTCGCTCGGAGACACCGCTAGTCGATTCGAATAAAACAGAGGAGAAAATCGGACGTTGTGTCGCGTTCGGATCGCGGTGTGCGACTGTCTCAGTCGCTTACTCGGTGGTATCCGGAACGGAGATGTCGCCGTCGATGATGGCCTGTCGGCTCTCGCTGACTGCCGTCTTGACATCCTCGGGGATGCCGCCTCCGATCTCCTGCCCGTAGACGCACTCGATACCGTTCTTTTCGAGGCCGAGCGTCGTCTTCTCGCCGCCGTTGTACTCGTCTTCGGTGATATTCTCGACGGACGTGTGGACGGCCGTTTCGACGCGCTTGACCATCGAGGCGAGGATGACATTCGCGTAGTTCGGGTCGGTTTTCGACTGGTCGGAGTCGACACCGATGGCGAACTTACCCTGCTCTTGGGCCGCTTGGAAGACACCGAGACCCGTCCCACCGGCCGCGTGGTAGACGATGTCCGCGCCGTCTTCGTACATCGAGGTGGCGATCTCTTTCCCTTTCGCGGAGTCGGAGAACGACCCGGCGTACGCCGTCGAGACCGTGAGCTCCTCGTCAGCGTGCTTGGCGCCTGCCTCGAATCCGGCTTGGAACTTCTTGATGAGAGGTGCTTCGCGGCCGCCGACGAAGCCGACCTTCTTCGAGTTGCCGGACGTGCTACCGGCACCGGCCTCGAACTGTTGTGTCGTCAGAAGGCCCGCGAGGTGACCGACGAGGAACGACCCCTCGTGTTCCTTGAACGTGTAGGAGGCGACGTTGTCTCGGTCGATCTGATCGTCAACCAGCATGAACTTCTGGTCGGGGAAGTTCTTGGATGTCTGCTTCAGTGCGGACTTCTGTGCGAAACCGATACAGCAGATGAGGTCGTAGTCGGGGTTCGCCGACTGCGCGAACCGGCGCTGGAACGTCGGGAACTCCTCTGCCGCAGAAGGTTGTGCCTCGTTGTACTCGATACCGAGTTCAGATTTCGCTCGCTCGATACCGCGCTTTGCGGCGTCGTTGAACGACTTGTCACCGAGACCGCCGAGGGCGTACACCATACCGATGTTCGCGGCCGGTCCGCTCTCCTCGGTCGTTTCCTGCGTCGTTTCGCCGGACTCGGTGGTGTCGGCTTCCGTATCCGTTTCCGTCGCCGTCGAATCGCCACCGGTTGGTCCACCGCTACATCCCGCGAGACCTGCAATACCCGCGACACCTGTCGCCTTCAAGAACTTGCGTCTATCCATATCTATGGACACCTATATCGTTAGCCAACACGAGATGAGCATAAGTGCGTCGTTTCGAGTTTCAGTTTGCTGAATCCTCGCTAGATCGTCCGAACGGATCCCCACGTCTCCGCGAGAAATGTTTAGTATCTCACAATCAGTCGGCGGATTCAATAGCTGCTTCCACCACGTCGCTGGCTTCGCCGACGAGTGCGTCCACGTCGTCGGCTTCCGCGTAGACACGGACGTACGGTTCGGTACCGGACGGTCGGACGAGAACCCACGAAGCGTCCGGGAGTTCGAGACGGACACCGTGTTCGGTGTCTACGTCGGCGTCGGGGAACGCATCCGGAAGCGTCGTCTCCAGCGACGCCATGACCGCCTGCTTTTTCTCGTCCGGGCAGGAGACGCTTACCTTTCTGTAGGGACGCTCGGTGACAGGTTCGCGGAGGGCGTCCAGTCCGGACTCTGCCACAAGACGGGTGAGGACGGCGGCGGAGGCGACACCGTCGATCCATCCGCCGAGTCCCGGATGGATGTGCTTCCACGGTTCGGCGGCGAACACTACGTCGCCACCGTCTTCGCGGGCGGCGGCGATGCCCTCGTGAAGCGCGCCGAGACGGACGCGTTCGACTCGTCCACCAGCCTCACGGACGCGTTCGTCGATGCGCCCCGAGGCGTTCGGCGTCGTTACGACCACCGGGTCGTCGGCATCGGAGTCACGGACAAAGTGTTCTGCGACGATGGCGACGACGGTATCCTCGTGAATCACGTCGCCGTCGGGACCGACGATGACGATCCGGTCGGAGTCGCCGTCGTGTGCGATGCCGAAGTCGAAGTCGCCGCCGGGTTCCGTCTCGTCGTCCGCGAGGAATGCGCGGAGGTCGGTCAGCGTCTCGGGCGTCGGTTTCGACTCGCGCCCGGGGAAGTGACCGTCCACCTGTCCGTTGAGGGTGACGACGCGTGCGCCGAGTTCCCGGAGGACCTGCGGCGTCCCGAGGGCGGACATACCGTTACCGCAGTCTACGACGATATTCAGGCCGTCGGCGTCGGCGCCGTGGTCGCGTGCGTAGTCGATGACGGCGTTTCGGTAGTCGGGAAGCACGTCAACAGATTCGCTGTCGCCCCACTGGTCCCACGGAGCCGAGTCGGGATCCGAGGCGACGCGTTCTTCGACTCCCCGTTCGAGCGTCCGGTCGTACTCCTCGCCGTCCACGAACACCTTGATTCCGTTGTCGGTCGGCGGGTTGTGCGATGCCGTGAGCATGATTCCGCGGCGGCCGCGCGAGGCAAACGCCAGCGCAGGAGTTGGGACGACGCCTACGCGGTGTACGTCCGCTCCGGCGGACTCCAGTCCCGCTTCGACGGCAGAAGCCAGTGCGGGGCCACTCGTTCGACCGTCACGACCGACGACGACTTCCGCTCGTCCATCTGACGCTACCGCGTCCATACCGACCGCACGACCGACTGAGAGCGCGAGTTCCGGTGTGACGCGCGTGACTACGTCACCGCGAATCCCGGCGGTACCGAACAGTTCCATATGGGCGACTCAGCGGCCCGTCACTTAGATGGCTTCGATTCGCGGCCCTCTCTCGGCCGCCCGATATTTGTCGGTGGGATCTGTAGGAGGTCGTATGAGTGACGACCGTACGCGTGCTCACGTGTTCGTCAGTGGCCGAGTGCAGGGCGTGTACTACAGAGCAAGTACACGAGACGCCGCCCGCAACCGCGACATAGAGGGGTGGGTGAAGAATCTCGACGACGGCCGCGTCGAAGCGGTGTTCGAAGGGTCCGAAAACGCGGTCGAGGAGATGATCGAGTGGTGTCACACCGGAAGTGAGGCGGCCGACGTGGAGTCAGTCGAAGTAGAGTACGAAGCCCCCAAGGGCGAGTCTGGCTTCCGTATCGAGTGGTAACCCTCACCGCGTCTGTTGTGGCCACCCCCACGATACGCGTCGGGTGAATCAGCCGACAAATGCTATAAGACCCTGCGGTATCCTGAGACGGTATGCCTCGTCGTTCGAAGACCGACCGCGCCGGGTTCGGCGTGCTCACTTACTTCTACAGTATCGTCTCGCTTCTCGGTCTCATCGTCACGCTTGGGACCGGATTTCTACTCGTCCGTGGGCCGTTTCTCGGCGGCACGTTGCTCAAGCCGGTTCCGCTGATGCTTGCACTCGCCGGGTTCGTCGTCGGTATCGTCGTCCTCACGTGGGGTGCGACGCGAACCGTCGGCGTCGGATCACGCGTCTGAGACGGGTCAACGTTCATACGTACCGGGTCAGCGTTTACACGGAGCCGGTGCGGCGTTCATACGGAGCCGGTGCGGCGTTTACACGAGTCGATTTCGACGTTCAGAAATCGAATGCGTCGAGAACGGCATCGTGCGCTTGGCCGTTCGAGGCGACGAGTCCGTCGCTGTCGTGCCGCCACGGATTTCCGTCTAAGTCGGTGACGGTACCGCCTGCGGTCCGGATCATGTGGACGCCGGCGACGGTGTCCCACGGGTGCGACCGACCGATACCGAGTGCCACGTCTATCGATCCGGCGGCGACCATCGCCAACGTGAGTTGTGCTGATCCGATGCGTCGCAGGTCGCCGAGGTCCGCAAAGCAGGTTTCGATGACGGAGAGATACTGGTCGCGGTTGTCGTCTCCGACGCGGAGCGTCGGCGCGACGACGAATCGTTCGGGGTCAGATTCGTCGCTCACCGTTGTCGGATCGCCGTTCTTCCGGAACTCCGTGTCGTCCGCAACGTACGTGTCACCGACGGCGGGCCGAGTCACCGCAGCGGCGACCGGTGAGGCGTCCCGAACCGCGGCGACGGCCTGACACCACACGGTAAAGCCGTGGAGATAGTTCGACGTGCCGTCGATAGGATCGACGACCCACGAATCGCCCGTTTCCGGAATCTCCTTCGGCGTGTTGCCCTCCTCGCCGACGACCACGTCATCGGGGTAGTGGTCGGCGATCGTAGTGAGAATCTCGTCCTGTGCGGCCCCGTCAGCCTCGCTTACGACATCGGTCTTCGAGGACTTCTCCTCGGTTTCGATGTCGCGTTCGAACATCGCCATCGCTACGTCCGCACCTGCTGCCGCCGCCGCCTCGGCAACCCGCACTCTGTCAGTCATCGTTCGGGTGTCCGAGAGGACGGGAGAAATAGTCACCGGGGACGACAAACCTCGCGGTTCGGAAGCGGTTATGGCCGCTCGAAGAGTTAGAAGCCGATCATCGACTCGATACCGCCTTCGATGATCTGAGAGAGAATGTCGGCCATCGCCGTGTCAGCCGACCAGATCGCCGTCTCGTCGCTGCCCGGCACGTTGGGAACGACCGAGAGGAGGACGACGCGGCGGTCCACGAGGAGGACGCGGCCGGTGAAGTCAACCGGTGGCTCCTCGTCCGGGCCGGACGCCGATACGTCTGGAACAGTCTCGAACCGGTCGCGCACGTCCGCGGATTCGCTGACCACGCGGACATCGACGTTGTTGGCCGCCCGTTCTCGAAGGGCTTTGACGAGGTCGTCGGTGATGAACAAGAGCGATGGGGCGGCGAACAGCACCCGCTCCTGTGATTGTTCGACCAGTTCGATGACGCGGTTGTTCACGGGTTCGTGACCGCGGATCGTCCACACGTCGTCACGGGTTTCACCCGCCGTGCGCTCTGCTCGGGCGGCTTCGAGGTAGTTGAAGGCGCGGTTCGCCTCGTTCTGGAGGTTCTCCGCGAGACAGCGGTGGGCGGCGTCTAAGCTCACCGAGCGATACCGCTTCGGCGTCGATTGCTGGAGTTCGACTAAGCCCAAGCTCTCCAGTTCCTCGGCCGCACCATACACCTGCGACCGCGGGACGCCCGCGACATCGTGAATCTCTTTGGCCGTCCCGACGCCGAGGCGCTGGAGCGCGACGAACACCCGCGCAGCGTAGTTCGAGAGTCCGAGGTGTTCGAGCGCCTCTATGGCCTCGTGTTCGCTCGGTTGTGCGTTGCCGTTCCCTTCGTCTGCATCTGTCATCGCGTCTCACCTCCATCGGAGGTAGCGCTTGATGAGGATTGCGAATCGTCGTCTCCAGCACCGGTAACCGCGCTTCCGTCGGTCGATATTCGGGACGACTCGATACACTCGCCACCGTCCGTTGCGAGGGGATCGGAGTCGCTGTCCGACTCCACGTCGTCTGTCTCCGATCCGGGTTCGACCATCGGAACGTCGGGGCTCTCGTTGGCGAAGCGGTCCCAGACGACGAGCGCCGACGGCAGGACGACGAGCGACGCCACGAACGAGTAGACGATAGAGAGCGCCGTGAGGACGCCGAACTGTCCCAGCACCGACAGCACTGATAGCACGAGGACGCCGATACCGAACGCCGTCGTGAACATGCTGCCCATGAGCGCGCCGCCGGTCCCGACGACAGTCCGTTCGAGTGCCGTCTGCAGGTCCGCCTCCTTCCGCTCGTCGAGGAAGCGGTGGACAACGTGGACCGAGTAGTCGATACCCAACCCGATGGTAAGCGAGAGGATGGTTGCGGTAAAGGCGTTGAACGAGATGCCTAACAGGCGCATCGTCCCGGCCACGCCCGCCACCGCCACCACGATGGGGACGAGGTTGGCGAGAGCGATAGACGGCAAGCCATCGAGCAACCAGTAGATGAATACGAGGAACACCACCGTCCCGCCGAGTGCGAGAATCAGACTCGTCACGGCGGAACTGAAGATGAGATCCGACACCTCTTGGAAGACGACGGTGTTACCTGTGGCGGTGGCATCGTACCGGGACCGGAAGCGGTCGGCCACGATGCGGGCGTCCTCGGTGGCTTCCTTGTCCGAAGCGTCCCCCGAAACGGTGTAGACGACACGCGTGCTTCGATGGTCTTCGGCGAGATACCGGTCGGCCTGTGAGGAGACCGGCGAGGTCTCCAGATAGTCGTATATCTCTCCGAGGTTGTCGTCGGGAACGCCGTTGTCGTCCACGTCGTTCCGTTCGACGAGGCGACGGAACTCGGGGTCCCGTGCCGCATAGTCTTTGATGACGGTGACGATGCTCGTCGATTCCGCCCGACGGTTCTCGGAGACGAACGACTCCGGCGGGTCTGCTCCCGCGCGATAGATCTGTTCGAGCGCGACCTCGTTCTCCATCCGTCCCTCGACGTAGATGGTGACCGATCCCCCCTGTGTACTCGTGAACTTATCTTCGAGGAAGTTCAGCGTGCCGACGACGGAGTAGTCGCTGGGGGCAAACGGTTCCGGGAGCGACGTGAGAAGCGGCGACACGTCCTCCGGTGGAAGGAAGTCCTCCTGCGAGAACGACGTGTCAACGCCCGTCGCGTACCCGGCCGCGCCGACGCTGATGAGGAGCGTCAGGACGAGGAAAATCACGGGAATCTTGTTGGAGATAGTGACGCCGACGCTGAGGGCGTCACCGAGCGCCGACCCTTCTTCACCGAGTGGTTTCTGACTGAACGTCGGAATCGGCCACGACTCCTTCCGGCGGTCCATCCACACCTTCGCGGCAGGGAGGAAAACGCCGAAGATGAGGAAGGTGAACGTGATACCGACACCGGCGACGACACCGAAGTCACGAATCGGCGGGAGGTCGGAGGCGAGGTTCGAGAGGAACCCGATAACCGTCGTTCCCGTGACGATGAAGAACGCGACCAAGAGTTGGTCTGTCGCCACGCGCATCGCGCCTTCGATCCCGAGTCCGGTCTCTCTGTCCTCGCGGTAGCGGTTGATCGCGTGTATCCCGAAGTCGATCCCGACCGCCAGCAACAGCGGCGGGACGGCGATCATAATCTGGTTGAACGGGATACCAGCCAATCCGAGGAAGCCGAACGTCCAGATGACCGCCATCGCCAAGGCGAACGTCCCTAACAGTAGGTCCAGCAGGTCGCGGTAGGCGATCACGAGGAACAGGATGATAAGGATGACTGCGGCGGGCGTCACGATGAGCAACGAGTCGGAGATGACCGCCCCGAACTCATCGGCGATGATACCGGTCCCGAACACCGTGATGTCGCCATCGGTTGTGGCGACGATGCGCTGAATCTGCTGTTGGATGGGCGTCAGCGGACTCGACCCGGACTGCCCCGCAGACGAAGAGACCTCACTCGTCAGCGAGTGCTTGACGACGCCGATAGTGGACGACGCCGAGGCACTCTTTTTGTTGAAATCGTTGCTCAGTGTACCGGTGAACGCGGGATTGTCCGCATTCTGTCGCACGGCCGCCCGAACGTCCGCTTGGGTCGCCTGTTCGAGCGTCGTTATCTGCCGGTCCAGCGTCGTCGCCTGCGGGTCGATTGTCTGTGCGACAACGGCCGCGGCGGACGACGTTTGGCTGACGCGTAACGTTGGCTTCTCCTCGATTCGCTCCTGCGTGCGGAGCATCTGCAAGAGCGACTGCTTCGAGAGGACGTTCGGGTCCCGCTGGATGAGTTGCGTACTCCCCGTATCCTCGCCGAACACCGGAAGGAACTCGTCGTTTACCTGATCGAGGGCGTCCTGCGCAGGGATGTCTTCGGCGAACTGCTGTGTCCCCGACTCGGTAGAGACGTTACCGAGACCGACGGCGAAGACGGCCGTGACGAGGAGGAACGCCAGTATGACCTTCCCCGGGCGTTCGACGATGTGGTCGTCAACCCAATCGACGATACGTTGGTAATCGTAGTTCATCCGTTAGTCCTGCCGACGGTAATAGACGAAGCCGATTGCGCCGAGAGCGACGATAACGAGAGCGATGAGGCCGAGCGGTAATCCGCCACCGTCGGACTCGGTCACATCGACGGGAACCTGGTACGCGTCGGAGATGGTGGTTTCACCCTGACTGTCTTCGTACTGGAAGTCCATCTTGACGGGATACGTCTTCGCTAGCGCATCGCCAGAGGCGCTGAGTTTGAAGACAATCGTCTCCGACTCGCCGGGTTCCAGTTCCTCGATGAACGCTTCGGAGTTCGACGACGAAAGCGGTGACTCGGGGAAGATCTTCGCCGAGATATCGGTCAGCGTTTCCTCTCGCGTGTTCGTGACGTTGACGCGGAATTCGCCGCTTTCGCCCGCCGCGTACGCGTTGCTCACGGGCGTCACCTCGAACTCGTCGGACTTCGCTCCGATGTCTGTCCGGACCTCAATCGGATTGGTCGTTCGCTGTTGATTGTCCTCGTCGCGGTAGTTCACTTGGAAGTTGAACTGTCGGGGACCGCCACTGGAAGACGAGGAGACTTCGACGTCGAAGCTGAACTCCCGTGCTTCTCCAGGGTCGAGACGACCGATTGCGTACTCCGTCTCGACGGGCGTAATCGTCTGTCCCGCAGGGTTGAACCGCAACACGGCGTTCGTCACCGGGTCGTCGTCGGTGTTGACGAGCGTCCCGCTGAGGGTTCCTTCCTCACCGACGCGGAGCGTACTCTCTAAGTTACGAATATCGAATCCGGCGTCGCTCTCGCCGACCGTGACGGGGAGGTCAACCGTGTCACTCTGCACTGGATCACCGTCGCCGTTGCGGTAGTTGACCTGTACGCCGTACTGCCGTGGACCGGGGTTGGCCTTGCTGTCAACGCTGACTGTAAACGAGAACGACGTGGACTCGTTCGGTTCCAAAGACCCGATTGCGTACTCAGTCTCGACGGCTTGTGCGGTCGGACTGTTCGACTGGAACGCGACGACAGCGCTGTGCGCCGTCAGCGGTCCGGTGTTCGTGATCGTGCCTTTGATCTTGCCGCTGTCAGCGACGCGGACCGAACTCTGTACGTCGGAAACGTCGAAGGTCATCTCGGGGAGTGCCCGCATTCCGACGGTGAGTGACGGACTCGTCTTCGAGTTGCCCGAGGCGTCCTTGTACGCGACGGTTCCTTCGAGCGAGTAGTTGCCGGGCTGTGCCGATTCACCGAGTCGCGCGTCGTACTCGAACGTTTTCGTGGCCCCCTTCTCCCAGTTCGAGACGAAACGCGTCGCCTTCGCGCCGCCACCGAGCGCGATATCGTTGTTGTTCGAGGCGAGCGTGAACGTCGCGTCGGACGCGGCCTCCTGACCGGTATTGCGCATGGTGACAGTGAGCGTCCCGCGACCGTCCACAGTAGCCGTCGAGTTCGTGTCGGTAACAGTGAACCGTGGACCGCTCTGGACCCTGACGGAAACGCCCATAGAGCGCGTAATCTGCTTTGAGTCACCGGTTCCGGACTCGTACTCGTAGGTAACCGTGAGCGGAATCCTGTACGTTCCGCTGTTGATGTCGGACGGAACCTGCATCCGAAGCGTCTTCATCACTGGTTTGCCGTCAGCGAGTTTCGAGACGTACAATCGCTCCGTTAGAACGTTTATCGGAGCGTTATCACTGACGCGAACACGAACGTTCGTCGCGGTGATCGCGTTGTTTTCGGGACCGTTCGGGTCGTTCACCAGCTGGAAGTTGACCGTATTTTCCACACCCGGTGAGACCGTTGGCTGCGGAACGATGGTCTGGATATCCGGGTTGGACGTGGCCGCTGCCACAGGAACTGTACTTGCGACGACCGCGATGACCAAAAACAGCGTGAGCGATTTCCGTATCATGTGATGTGACTGCCCGCAATCGTGGGCACCGGTGCGGGCTCCCCGGCTGTGTCCTCATGTAAACAGAGTTGTGCTTGCTATATAAGGTGTTGTAAATTTCGACAAACAGACTCCTCGTTTGAGTTGTAGTAGAATTCTACAACAGCATCTGCGGCGGGGGACTCAAATATACAACGGAGGGAGGGGGAACTCGATCTACGACGGAGCGACGTACCGCGCGGAGAGATGAGACAGTGCCTCGTCTACCACACCAGGATCATACGTCCAGAATCCGCAGAATACGCCGGGGTCGCGCTCCTCAGCGATGAGAGCACATTTCGACTCGTCGTCGCCATTTCCGTC
This sequence comes from Halogeometricum borinquense DSM 11551, assembly GCF_000172995.2. Taxonomy (GTDB): domain Archaea; phylum Halobacteriota; class Halobacteria; order Halobacteriales; family Haloferacaceae; genus Halogeometricum; species Halogeometricum borinquense. The sequence goes on along the minus strand of NC_014729.1, from coordinate 1,749,656 downwards.
GTAGACGACGAACCACGTCTTTGCTATCTCGTCAGCTTCGACGAGGTGAACGTTCACGCCCTCCAGCGGAGGAGCGTCTTTGTCCGGAACGGCGTAGGCGTGGATGTCGAGGCTCTTGCGAGCCAAGTCGCGGTACACTTGTTCCTGCGTACTGAGCGTTGAAGCGTGCTGGAACCCCGCATGAAGCGACCCGCGACCGAACCGCCACGCGCGGTCCTCTATCTCCCGTGAGGTCGCCGCCATCTGTGACCCGTCGTAGGAGGTGAACGTAGTCCTGTCGATTCGGGATAACACGTCCGCGAAGTACGCCTCGAACTCCTGGTGAGAGACCGGCGCCGACAGGTCCGAACAGTCGGTGTGTATCGTCAACCCATCGCCGTCGGTGAGTTCTGCGTGCCCTGCGAACGCACCGCCGTCGGTCCGTCGCTCGACCGTCAACGGATACGGTGCCGTATGCTCCCGTAACTGTTCGACTAACTGGTCGGACACAGGGTCGTAGATGATGAGTGTCCGCCGCCGCCCCCGGACCGCACTGATGATGTCCCCCAAACTCATCGGCTGGCTTTGACTACGTATTGAATCGATAAATGGTTTTGTGCGATTCCAAAATAAAATTTAGATCGGAGGGAGGAGGCTTCGTGCTGGCCGTGCAGCGAGCGCTACCGTAGCGCTGCGAGTGCGTCAACGACGATGGACGCTTCGACGTAGTCGCGTTCTGCGATCATCGGGTCCTCGCCGTAGTTGGCTATCGTCTCGCGCGCGTCCGCGAGCAGGCGAGACTCCAGTTCGGTCTGGTCAGGTGCCGCGCGCGTCTGGTTCAGCAGTGCCTCGAAGTCCTCGCGGAGACTGAACGACGCTCGGGCGACGTTGCACCGCGAGAGCGGATTCATATCCATCTCGACGACGAGGTCACGGACGAGTTCCCAGTCGCTCTCGCAGAAGTGGATCGACACTTCGCCGACGATGTCGCGCCACGCGATTGGACCGGAGTGTTTCATGAGTCGGACCGCTCGGGGAGGGAGATCCACTCGGGCCACTGTCTCGGGACTGTCACAGAGACAGCACGGCTTCTCCGTCTTGCCCGTGTACATAGCCGTGTTATGGACGCGTCGAACTTGGGCATTCGCCTCCCAGCGAACGTCTCAGTCCTTGAGTCGGCGTCGGCACGCGTCGATGAACGCGGGAACGTTCACATCGGCGTCGGGTTCGAGTGCGACGAGTATTTCGGCGTCGTCATCGACTGAGAACCGGACCAAAAGCGAGTGTTCGAGGCCGCGGACAGCAAACTGGTTTTCGCCGGTCGGAACGTCCATCAGTTTGTCGTCTATCGTCGTTTCACCTGCTCTGAGTGCGGCGATGAGTCTGGCGATCGATTGTTCGTCGTAGCGTTTCTGTACGTCTTCGGAGGCGACGAACACGTCCGAATCGTCGCCGTTGCGGGCGACGACAAGCCGTAGTTCCTCGCCGTGTTCGTCGCAGAGATGGTCGATGAGCGAGTCGTGCGGGAATGAACGTTCCTCGACGAAGGAAACAGACACCGATGCCGCGTCTCCGCGGAGCCGAGTGAGCGCTTGTTTTCCCTCACGCGTCAGACCGTACAGTCGCCCTTTCTGCTGTGATTCGGGGACGAGAAGTTCGACGACGTTCCGGTCGCGAAGTTCCGAAAGCGCCCGAGAGACGTGTGGTTGTGCAAAGCCGAGCTTCGACGCGATGCGGGACGGGAGTTCGGGTCCCTCACGGTCGAGATACTTACAAACAGATACTCTGTACCGCGAGCTTGCGATGTAACCCGCGGTGTCCCAAAGATCATTCATCGTTGGAGGGTCTACTTGATGTTAGTAGACAGGGACCATATGTATATCCTTTGTGACACTTGTGCGTGATTCAGGAATCCTACCATGTTCGGTGCGGTCCCAGTTTGCTCGCACGCACAGAGAACAATACGAACGTCTATCTGTGACTCTCATCGCGTGACGACTTGCCGATGCGACGATAGCACTTTGCCGTCAGTCACCCATATCGGGACGATGAGTCAACAGACGATACGCCACCGGGCGACGAATAGACAGATTTCCCGAGAGGTGTGGTAACGTGGATGGACCGCCGGACGCGTTCGGATCGCCGTACCGACTCCTTTCGGGGGCCGTCGTTCCACGACCGATCGCGTGGGTGAGTACCCGCGCGCCCGACGGGACGCACAATCTCGCACCGTACAGTTTCTCGAACGTAGCGACGACCGACCCGCCGACGCTGTTGTTCTCGTCGGGTGGAACTGGCGACGACAGGAAAGACAGTGCTCGAAACGCCATCGAGACGGGTGCGTTCGTCTACAACGTCGTTACCGAAGACGTGGCCGAAGCGATGAACGAGACGAGCGCGACGCTCGAACCCGACGGAGACGAGTTCGAACACGCGGGCGTGACACCCGCAGACTCCGTGGTTGTCGATGCGCCTCGCGTCGCGGAGGCGACGGTGTCGTTTGAGTGCCGCCTCGCAGACACGCTGGAAGTCGGCGCTTCGACCGTCGTTCTCGGTGAAGTCGTCCACGCGCACGTAGACGAATCAGTTCTCACCGACGGAAAGATGGACACGCGGAAACTCGATGCCGTCGGCCGACTGGCCGGAAACGAGTACGCGCGGCTGACCGACCGGTTCTCGATGGAACGGCCACCCTAGAAGCCGTCGTTCTGGTGTTTCCATCGGTTGCGGCGTCGTTGTTCTGTTGCCGGCTGCGGCGTCGTTGTTCTGTTGCCGGATGCGGCGTCGTTTTCCTGTTTTTGCGGTAGCTCACCGCGCTACGAGTCGGTCGATCTTCGAGAGAGCGCGTTTGCAGACGGGTGCGTACCCCGAGGCGAGCAGCGGTATCTCGAACCCGACGCGACACCGGCAGTCTCCGAGTGCTTCGACGCGGTGGCCGGTGGCCGGAACGCGCGCGACGGTCCACGTCCACCGCCGCGCGTCGGCGTCGAACGTTGTCACCTCGAACGGCACCCAGAGACCGAGCCCCGCGATTTGAACCTCGCCCGTTACGCCTGCGGAAATTCTGTCGGGGCCGCGGACAGCGGTTACTGACGGACCCCACTCGGGCCACGTGCGCGTCTCTACCAGTACGTCCCACGCGTCGTCGGCGGGCGCGTCCAGTTCCCGCGTGACGACGAGACGCCTTCCGTCCGATGTTCGTTCGACCGCCGCCCCCGTTCGTGTCATGTGTGGTAATGAGTCAGCCGCCAAATCCTAATATACATTAGTATGGTACAAATTGTTATAACCATTTTCAGGAAAACGTTAAGAGGGCTCCCCTGTCAGAGAGTGACACGATGAAGCAAGAACGACACACGATGAAAGAAGTCAGTCACACCCCGCCGGCAGGGGAATCAGTCACCAACGTCTGGGACCGCGGACGCGAAACCGAATCCACCGAAAAATAAGTACGACCGTCGCAGGCAGTGTCTCTCTTCTGACGCACCGATTCGCCTCCTTGGAGCGACGCCTCAGCTACCATCGGGACGTTTAACCTCACGTCTCTCGCGGATAGGATTATGAAGGCCACCGCGAAGGCACACCCGATTCAGGGATTGGTGAAGTATCACGGAATGCGCGACGAGGAGTTGCGGCTTCCGTACCACGATAGTATCAGCGTCTGTACCGCGCCGAGTCACACGAAGACTACCGTCGAGTTCCAGCCGGACGCGTCCGAGGACACGTACGTTATCGGCGGTGAGGAAGTGACGGGACGCGGCGCGGAACGAATCGATGCTGTCGTCGAACACGTCCGTTCGCTCGCGGACATCGACCACGCAGTGCGTCTCGAATCGGAGAACTCCTTCCCCTCGAACATCGGGTTCGGGTCCTCTTCTTCCGGGTTCGCCGCCGCCGCGATGGCGCTCGCCGAAGCGGCTGAGTTGGGAATGTCTCGCCCGGAGATTTCGACAATCGCCCGACGCGGGTCTTCTTCGGCCGCGCGCGCTGTCACCGGCGCGTTCTCGCATCTCTATTCCGGTATGAACGACGAAGACTGCCGCTCGGAACGAATCGAGACGGAACTCGAAGACGAACTGCGGACCGTCGCCGCGCACGTTCCTGCCTACAAGGAAACCGAACAGGCGCACAAGGAGGCCGCCGATAGCCACATGTTCCAAGCCCGGATGGCGCACGTCCACCACCAGTTAGACGAGATGCGCGACGCTCTCCACGCGGCCGACTTCGACCGCGCCTTCGAACTCGCAGAACACGACTCGCTGTCGTTGACGGCCACGACGATGACCGGTCCCGCCGGGTGGGTCTACTGGCAACCGAAGACCATCGCTGTGTTTAACGCCGTCCGCGAACTGCGAGACGAAGAAGAGATACCCGTTTATTTCTCCACCGACACGGGTGCAAGCGTCTACGTCAACACGACCGAAGCGCACGTTGACCGAGTAGAGGAAGCCATCTCCGCGTGCGACGTTGACACCGATGTGTGGGGCGTCGGCGGTCCCGCTGAGATTCTCGACGAGTCCGAAGCGCTGTTCTAACCGACTACTCGTCGCTTTCGTTACCGTCTCTCTCGAACTCGCTTGCCGTCATCTCCCACTGACGACCCCCACGTTCTTTGACACTCGCACCAACCGTTCCGCATATGCGCGTGCTGGTACTCGGTGCGGGGTACGCCGGAGTGACGGTCGCCCGCCGACTCGAATCGTGTCTCCCGTCCGATGCGGAACTCATCGTTGTGGACGAATCCGACAGTCATCTCGTCCAACACGAAGTCCACCGCGTGATCCGCCGTCCGGGCCTCGCAGAGACGATTCGGGTCCCACTTACGGAGTTGTTCGACCGTGCGGCGGTTCGCGTCGCCCGCGTCGAGGGACTCGACCGAGAAGCGCGAACCGTCCATCTCGACGGCGGGGAGACGTTGGACTACGACTACGCCGCGGTCTGTCTCGGGGCCGGGACGGCCTACTACGGACTCCCGGGTGTCGAAGCACACTCCTTGCCTCTCAAGCGTGTCGCGGACGCGACGGCCATCCGCGAATCGTTCCTCTCGGCGACGGACGAAGGCGACACAGTCACCGCCGTCGTCGGTGGAGCGGGACTCTCGGGCGTCCAGACTGCGGGCGAACTGGCCGCCCTCGCCGACGAGGAAGATGTCGATGCCAACATTACCGTTATCGAGCAGTTAGACGATGTCGCGCCGAACTTCCCGGCGAACTTCCGCGCGGCGGTCCGCGACGAACTCGAAGCGCGCGGCATCGACATTCGGACCAGCACAGCGGTCGAGCGCGCCACCAGCGAGACAGTTGAGACGGAGACAGAGACATTCACTTCTGACACGTTCGTCTGGGCTGGCGGCATCGCCGGACAGACGGCGATGAACGGCGACCGACCGGTCGTACGGAGCGACCTTCGACTCGACGACTATACGTTCGTGGTCGGCGACGCCGCCCGCATCGTAGACGCCGACGGGGAACCAGTCCCTGCCTCCGCCTCCGCGGCACTCAGAGAGGCCCGGACGGTAGCGACGAATCTCGCCAAACTCGTCCGCCACGACGTGCACGCCACAAACGAGTTCGCCCCGCGGATGGACCCGTACCGCTTCGACGTTCCGGGTTGGATCGTGAGCGTCGGCGACGGGGCAGTCGCCCAACTCGGGCCGACGGTTCTCACCGGAAGCGCCGCGAAGGCGATGAAGGCAACCGTCGGTGCGGGACACCTCGGGTCGGTCGGAGCCGTGCAGAACGCCGTCGAGTTAGTCGAATCGGAATTAGGAGCGTAGTACCGACGAATCGAAGTGAGAAGAGTAGCACCGACAGACGAGAAACAGCGTATCGGCGTCGCGTTGGTCACGCAGGCGTCGTTTCAGCGTTGCCTGCCGGGTTCGATGTGGAACGGAGCGGTATTTACTCCTGACTTGCGTGAGCGGCCGAAACAACCGCTCGAACGCGCGATTCATCGACCGGTGCCGTCGTCTCACCACCCTCTTTCAACGCCGTTCCGACGATGACGCCGTCGGCGTATTCGAGTGTCTCGGCGACCGTCTCAGCGGTGACGCCGCTTCCGACGAGCGCAGGCGCGCCAGCTTCATCTGCCGCATGCGCGACGGTTTCGAGGTCCGAATCGTCGGTCGGTGCGCCGGTTCCAGAGCCGGAGACGACGACGCCATCAGCGAGTCCGCGACCAACAACTTCCTCAACGGCAACGTCGAGCGGCGTCTCGGGACCGAGCGGTTCGGAGTGTTTCACACCCACGTCAGCGAAGACGGCCACATCGGCATCGAGTTGGTCGCGCAGACGCATCGTCTCGTGCGCGCGACCTTCGACGACGCCTTGATCCGTAACGCGTGACCCTGCGTGGACGTTCACGCGGACGAACGAGGCACCGGTCGCCGCCGCGATAGAGAGGGCGGCCTCGGCATCGTTTCGGAGGACGTTGACGCCGACGGGAACGTCAACCTCGCGGGCGACCGCATCGATGACGGCAGTCATAGACGCGACGGTGTGCTTCGGCACGTCGTCGGGATAGAATGGGGCGTCGCCGAAGTTTTCGATCATCACGGCATCGACGCCGCCCGCGTCGAGTTTGGCGGCGTCTTCGAGTGCCGACTCGCGCACGGCATCGAGTCCGGCCTCGGCGTCGTAGTTCGGCGCACCGGGGAGTGTGTGGAGGTGGACCATTCCGACGACGGCGTCGTCGGGGAGCGTGAACGTCGCTTCAGACATACTCGTACGTCGTTGAGTCGAGCTAAAAGCGCACGGACTTGGCGGCGGGCCGAAGCGGACGGCCGTCCGAACCAGCCGCGTCGCCGTCTTCAGTCGCAGTGAAACCGGCTACTCGTCGGTCTCCGTCACGTCGTCCGCTGGGTGAGCGTCCGCCGGAGAATCGTCTGCCGAAGGACCGTCCACTGAAGGATCGTCCTCCGGGGGACCGTCCGCCGGAGAATCGTCTGCCGAAGGATCGTCCGCAACAGCCACGACCTCACGGCCGCCGTCGGCGAGTACTCTCGGACGAGCAAGGTCACGGGACATCCGGTCTTCGAACCATTGCCACTCGCGGGAGAACTGGCCGGTCGATTTGAGATCCCACGGGTCGGGGTCACGAACGACCGGGCCGGCTCGGAACGAGTTCACCATGTTGAACAGCCAGATGCCGACGCTGATAGCGAGGATGAACGCGCCGACGGTCGCTATCTGTTGGAGAGACGTGAACTGGACGGGGTACTGCGCCGACCGGCGCGGCAGGCCCATCAGTCCGAGGATGAAAAGCGGGAAGAACGTCACAATCACACCGCCGATGCTGAGGACAGCGTGAATCGTGGCGAGTCGCTTGTTGTACATCCGACCGGTAAACAGCGGATACCAGTAGTACGACGCCGCGAACATCGAGAATGCGATGATTCCGACGACGATGAAGTGGAAGTGCGCGACGACGTAGTACGTGCCGTGGAGAACGAGGTCCACGGGAATGGACGCGAGGAAGATGCCGGTGACACCACCGACGATGAACAGGGCGATGCCGCCGAGGAGGAACTGCATCGGCGCTTCGAGCCGCACGTTCCCGTTCCACAGCGTCGCCATCCAGTTGAACGTCTTGACGGCGCTGGGAACGGCAATAGCGAGAGTGATCACCATGAACGATGCGCGGAGACGCGGGTCCATCCCTGTCGCAAACATGTGGTGCGCCCAGACGCCGAACGACAGCACACCGATGGCGAGCGTCGAGTAGACGATGAACTTGAAGCCGAACAGGCGGCGTCCGGCGAACTTCGGGAGAATCTGGCTCGTTAACCCGAACGCCGGAAGGACGAGGATATACACCTCAGGGTGGCCGAAGAACCAGAACAGATGTTGCCAGAGAATTGGACCACCGGCTTCGAGCGCGAAGAACGCCGTCCCGAAGTTCCGGTCTAAGAGCAACATCAACAGGGCGCTTCCGAGGATGGGGAACGCGAAGAGGATGATCCCGCTCGTGGTTAGAAGCGACCACGAGAGAATATCCATGTTGGACCAGCCAACCCGCTCGCCGCGTTCGGTGAAGATGGTGACGATGATATTCACTGCACCCATGACCGTGGCGAGTCCCGAGAGGTGCAAACCGAGGAGGAGTAAGTCCACCTGCGGGTTCGTCAACTGAATCGCCTGCGGGACGTACAGCGTCCACCCCGGTGTCGGCGGTTCGAGGGCGTAGAGGAACTCGATGCGCGGCCCGACGGCATCGATCATTTTCGCTAAGACTTCGGTCAGGAGACCCGCGCGGACGAGGACGAACGACGGCGGCAGGAGCCAGAAGGCGATGGCGTTGATACGCGGGAACGCCATGTCGTCGGCGTCGATAAGGAGCGGGAGAAAGTAGTTCGCCAAGCCGGTGAACACGGGCGTCACGAAGAAGAACAGCATCGTAAGCCCGTGAGTGGTAAACAGCGCGTTGTAGGTGTGTGCATCCCACACGTCAGTCGTCGGCGTGAACAACTCAGTGCGGATCATCACCGCGTCGGTCGCACCCCACAGTCCGGCGGCGAGGCCGAAGAGAAGGTAGAGGATGCCGATATCCTTGTGATCGACACTCGTCACCCATCGCATCAAGCCGTACGGCTTGCCCGTTTTGTGTTCGCGGCCGTAGAGTGACCCGATGACACCCGGGAGCGTCTCTCCGTGGGATGCGGAGTTATCCGCGCGCCGTTCGCCACCGTCGGCGCGTCGTTCACCGCCGTCGGTTCGAAGGGAGACGGCGTCTCGTAGCGATTCGGTTCGGGAGGTATCGGTCGATTCGCCGCGACGCCAGTACAACCATCCACCGAGGAAGGCACTGACGACGGCGAGGAGTGGTACAAACGGCAGAGACATGATCCATCTGCGCACGGGACGTACGCGGGAACATGTTCGGATAACTGCCCGATAAGTTCCAAGACGGTTCTCAGTTTTCTATAACCATCCGACCACCCAACGGAGACGCTACATGGGTTCGGCTTCGTCACCGAACGATTCGGTGGGCGGCGTTCGACCGGTCAGACGAGCGTACACGGCCCCGGTGACGTAGCCGTAGGCGAGGTGCGCGACGAGCGTCATGCCGCCGAACGCGAGCACGATGGCACCCGCGAGGTCGCCGCGACCGAGGAGAACGAACGGAATCCAAAGAAGGGCACCGACGCCCAGCCCCTTTATCGCAGGGTCCGTACCCGGAATCGACTCCTCGGCGGCGACGAACAGAAGCGGCCACGCGACGGTTCCCGCGAGGACGAACAGGGCGAATCCGACGGTGGTGTTGCCGGGAACGCCGACAAACCGGGCGACGACCTCGAACATTCCTATTTGCGAACGAGTCTCGACTTCGAATAGGAGGAGTAGAACGGTCAGCACGGTGGTACCCGAGAACCCACCGGCGACGGCAGCGAGTGATCGATTCATGCCCGAAACCTTCGTCGAACGGCCGAATAAGCCTGACGGCGTGCCGACGTGTCGAACTCGACCGCGGACGACGAGACCGGCAGACAACGAGGGCGGCAAACGACGAAGGCGGTGACTGTTCGGCGAATAAATAATCGAAATCTATTAAGTCCCTGATTCTGTCAATTGAATATCGTGTTCGACGTGAGTAACGAGGACATCACGCAAGGCCCGATACCGCGGACGCTGGTCCTCCTCGCACTTCCCCTCGTCGCACAGAACTTCGCCCTCGTCGCCCAACAGGTGATAGATACCTTCTGGGTCGGTCGGTTAGGGACAGATGCCGTCGCTGCTATCGGACTAGTAATTCCGATCGGTGCGCTGCTGACGATACCCATTACCGCCATCTTTGTCGGCAGTCAGGTCACCAGTTCCCAGCACGTCGGCGCAGACGAAGAGGCATTAGCCCGTCGCACCCCCGTCCACGCGGTCGTTCTGATGCTTCTCATCTCGACAGTACTCGTCGGCGTCGTCTACTTCTTCGCTGAACCCGTCCTCAAACAACTGTACCCGACGGCGAGCGTCATCGAACTTGGTGCGACGTACATGTTCGGCTGGAGTCTCTCACTCGTCATGTCCAGTCTGAGCGACGGACTGGAGAGCGGTTTCGTCGGCTTCGGTGACACTCGCTCGGCGTTTCTCGTGAATCTGACCGCTATCGGGTTGAACGTCGTCCTCGACCCGTTCTTCATCTTCGGATGGGGTCCGTTCCCCGAGTGGGGTGTGTTCGGTGCCGCCATTGCGACCGGCGTCGGCTACGCGGGCGGCGGCCTCCTCGCGGTCGCTATCGCTCTCAGCGGTCGCACCTCGTTTTCGCTCCGGAGAGACGCCTTCTGGTTCGGACGCGATATGTTCGGGCAAATCATCCGCACCGGAAGTCCCATCGCGGCGAAGAACGCCGGACGCCAGATCGCTCGTGCGGTGATGATTTCGATCGTCACGTTGGCGGGCGGAGCAGCCGGAATTGCCGCATACACCGTCGGTGCACGCCTCTCGACTGTCGCGTTCGTTCCGATACAGGGACTCTCCTCTGCGACGACGAGCGTCGTCGGGCAAAATATTGGCGCTGATGAGCCGGAGCGGGCCGCTGCGGCGACTCGCTTCGGTGTTCTCCTCGGTGCTGTCGCCTTGGGAGTCATCGGCCTCTTCCAGTGGACATCACCGACACTCCTCGCACAGACGTTTATCCCAGAAATCAGCGGCCAAACGCTCACATGGACGATCGATTATCTCCGCATCCTCGCGTACGGCTACTGGGCGTTCGCGTTCATCTACGTCATCGAAGCCGGATTCAGCGGTGCCGGACGCACCGACCTGAGCATGTACTCGACGCTCGTGCAGTACTGGGTGGTCCGCCTCCCGATTGCCGTCGTAGGCGTCTACGTCCTCAGCATGGGCGTCCATGCCGTTTTCTGGGCCGTAACGCTCTCGAACGTCGCGGCCGCCATCGGTCTCTTCGTCTTCTACCGCTTTTCGACGAGTCGCGGCCTGTTCTCCGAGTCGAGCGAGTCGGCGTCCGCTGACTGAGGCGAATGTCGCTCGATGGACCGACCACCGTGGGCGACTGATTCGACGGTTATATCTTCGGCTGGTGACTCAACGGAGACGATGTCGGCCGTTCTCGGCGTGCTATCGGTCGGTCCCGTAGAGGTGTTGTGACGTGGTGGCACTCGAACTCGACGGTGTTCGAAAGGAGTACGGAGCGACGACTGCGCTTCACGAGGTGTCGCTTTCGGTGGATGAGGGTGAATTCTTCACGCTCGTGGGTCCCTCCGGATGCGGAAAGACGACGACGCTTCGTCTCGTTGCCGGACTGGAAACGCCAACCGACGGCGTCGTCCGGTTTGATGGGGAAGATGTGAGTTCGACACCGACGGAGGACCGCAACGTGGGCGTGGTGTTCCAAAACTACGCACTCTTTCCACACATGACCGTCCGCGAGAACGTCGCCTACGGCCTGAAGTTCGACGACCCGCCCACCGGGATGACGGTGGACGAACGCGTCTCGGAACTACTGGCAATGATGAATCTCGGCGAGATGGGCGACCGCGACCCCGACAACCTCTCCGGCGGGCAACAGCAACGTGTCGCCCTCGCCCGCGCACTCGCTCCCGAGCCCGACGTACTCCTCTTAGACGAGCCGATGAGTGCGCTAGACGCACGCCTCCGTGAACAGCTCCGTCGGAGCGTAAAGCGCGTGCAGAAGGAACTCAACGTGACGACGCTGTACGTTACGCACGACCAAGAGGAAGCGTTGGCCGTTTCCGACCGCGTGGCCGTGATGAACGGTGGACGCGTCGAACAGGTCGGCACGCCACAGGACATCTATCGCCGTCCAGAGACGGAGTTCGTCGCCACGTTCGTCGGTGACAACAACGTCTTCTCGGGAGCGGTTCTCGACGCCACTGACGAGAAGACGGTCGTTCGCGTCGCTGACACCAGCTTCGAGCTCCCGCCCACGGACGCCGACGTGGGTGAGACAGTTCAGTTCTGCGTCCGTCCGGAACATCTCTCGGCGGCGACGATGACGGAAGCACCGACGGAAACAGCGGGAGAAACAGCAACGGTGCCGAAGACGAACCGCCTCACGGCTACGGTGGAGACCACGGAGTTCCTCGGGGACGTAACTCGCCTGCACTGTCGCTGGGCGGGTCGTTCAGTCGTCGTCAGAGTGGCGGCAGTTCCCGAACGAGACCGTCTGGAACTCGGGTTCGACCCGGGGGTGGCGACGTTCCTCTGAGCCTCGGACGCGAGAAACGAGGGCACCGATCCGACGCCGAAAACGACATGGCCCGCGGCGGGCGAGAAACTGATACGATGATCACGCTGTCTTCGGACTTCGGGACCCCGTATCCGGCCGCGATGAAGGGTGTGTTGCTCAGTCGAACCGACGCCCGACTCGTGGATGTCGCTCACGACTTTCCCAGACAGGACGTTCGAGCGACGGCGTTCTGGCTTCGGGAAGTCCTCCCGTACTTTCCGGCAGCGACGCACCTCGTCGTCGTCGATCCCGGCGTCGGCACCGACCGCGCAGCCATCGTCGTCGAGGCGGGCGAACACACGTTCGTCGCGCCTGACAACGGCGTCGTGCTACCGGCGGTCCGGGAAATCGCTGGCGATGACTTCGACGTGTACGACGTGGCCTACGACGACGTGCCGAGTAACACGTTCCACGGACGGGACGTGTTTGCTCCCGCCGCCGCGAACGTTCACGACGCCTCGGCCGTAACGGACATCGAGCGAATCACGCCCGTCGAGGAGTTCGTGGACCTCACGTTCCCGGCACCGGTCGTCGGCGACGGACAGGCAACCGGCGAGGTGCTCGTCGTGGACGACTTCGGCAACGTCGTCACCAACGTCCCCGGACGCGTCCTCGACGGTCTCGAACAGGTTTCGGTGAACGGCGAACCAGCCCCCGTGGGCGATTCGTACGCTGCCGTCGAACCCGGCGACCGCCTCGTCACAGTCGGCAGTCACGGCAACGTCGAGTTCGCAGTCAACCGTGGTCGCGGCGACGACGCGTTCGGCCTCGCGGTCGGCGATACGGTGACGCTCGAATACTGAGTCGGGGATGAGTTGACCGGCACGTTTTTGTGAGATTTGGTCGATGATCTACATGTCTTCTCACGGCCGTAGCCGCAGCACTGCGCTTTGGTCTGCCGACAGAACAGTGGACTTGCCGTCGCACTGGCGACAGCGCACTTCAGTGCGAGTGCCGCCCTGATTCCGGCGTTGTTCAGCGTCTGGCACAACGTTACCGGGCCGGGGCTTGCGACGCTGTTTACTCGGATGGACGACGAATCAAAATCGAGAGAGGAGTCGGCTCTTCCGACTGACTAACCCCTTCGGATCCGTTCGCTTCGCTCACACCTTCGATGACTTCCCACTCGCGATTGTCTGTGGGTGTCTCTCGAATTCGCTAGGCTTGCGTTTGCTGCCTCTTTACTTGCGCTTCGACGTCGGCAACCGACACGAGCGCATTTACGTTGTCGGAGTCGAGCACGCTCAGAATCGCCCCGGCATCGCCCTCGACAGTTACTGCGGCGAGAGACTGGTACGTCTTGCCGACAGTCACGCCGTCGGTCTCTTGTAAGGTTCCGGTGAGTGAATCGATGGCCTGGGTCACGTACTTCTCTTGGAGTTCGACCATCTTTGTTCGTGCCTCCGTCCGGTTCATATCTCCGTTTTGAACATCCTTTTGGATAGCGGCCTGTTCTTTCTGGATCGCCTCGCGGTCGAGGGCAGCGATGACAGCAGCGTCACCGGTCGCTTCTGTAGTTCCTTCCTGACTGCCGTTCTGACTATTGGACAGGTCACTCTCGCCGAGACTAAGTTGGTCTGTACACCCCGCGAGGAGCATTGCACCGCCAACACTTACGCTTTCGAGAAACCGCCGTCGGTTTTTCAGAGTAGAATCGTCCATTGATATGTTGTGGGTGCTGTCTCGGAGGAATAACACTTGGTATTTACCTCTCGCTGATACGATTTGCTGACCGGGTTTTCAGTACGGCCACCAACGAATGCAATTTGTGACGGTGAGAAGATCCGTTACGGGCCTCAATTTCACGGTGGCGATGGAGGATGCGCTCGCCACGGATTACCATCGACAGGAGGTCGAGTCGGCGTGAGCGGGACTGCGATTCGTCTTCCTGCTACACCTGAGAGGACACGCAGTGACGCTTCTGGTTGCCCGACGGCGTTCTCGTTGTTAGTCGTGACAGTTAGTCAAAACTAAAGTTTAGACATGACAAATTAGTAGATGAGTGATGTTGAGCGACGTTATAGAGTATTATCTGAAATCGATATACGGCCTTCAGCAGAGGGAAGAACCACCAGTACGCACGTCCGACCTCGAAGAGCGTGGCGTCGAACCCGGGGCGCGCCTCGACATGGTTGAGCTGACGCCTATCGATACGGTGACTGGCTGCGTGGACAGCAAAAGGGTCTCGTTCCCGACGGAAACCGCGGCGAGCATCCGCGTGGAATCTTTAACGGAGGCCACGGCGTAGCGTGCTGGTACCGATCCACGCAAGCGGGATCAGCAGACTCATCGGTCAGTACGACCAGTTCGGGCCCGCGGTGACGTCGTTCGTGACGAATTTTCTCGCGACTTTTGGAGACAAGGGACAACTCGCTGTCATCACGCTCGCGACGATCTACGACGCAAAGCGCGTCTTCGCTGGGGCTGTCGCGGCGTTCGCCATCTGGAACATCATCGAGGTGACGGTAGGGTCGGCCGTCCTCGGCGCACTTCCCGCCGGTGTTACGCCGATATTCACCGGCGCGCTCTTCGTTCTCGTCGGGATCTGGACGTGCTACCAAGCCTATTCGATCTATACGAGTACTGACGGGCGTACCCGCGGGAGCGACCTCTTTGCCGGCATCATCCCAGACGGCATCTATAAGCGCATCCGCGGATCAAGCTCGTTCGTCATCGCATTCGTCGCCATCGCCATCGCGGAGTTCGGGGACAAGACCCAGATCCTCACGATCAATCTCGGAGCGACGTTCCCAAACGCTCCGATAGCAGTTATCGTCGGTGCGTGGCTCGGCCTCGCCGTCCGAACCGGCATCGATGCGTTCGTCGGGACGGCCATGGAACATCTCCTCCCGATGGCGTTCATCCAAGCCGCGGGCGCTGCGGTCTTCGTTGCCGTTGGGATCTTCCAATGGGGTCTCCTCGACGGTACCGCCGTCGTCGGCGTCGCAGTTGCAGCCGTCGCCTTTGCGGTTAGCGGCGCGTTCTACCGTCACTGGGTGGCTTCACACACGTCATAGCACAGCAGTTCCTCGAATCAGTCAATCGATGAGTTGTAGTATAAGAAATTTTATATTATTATGCAGATGCTGCTTCGAGACCCTCTGGATTGCGTAGCTTTCGCGGATTAGGTTCTATTTTCTAAACGTCGAACGCGGATTGCGAGTGCGAGAAACGTTGCGAGTATCGTCAGACCGATAGCTGAGGCCGCAGCAACGTCGTGTGCGCGAGTTCCGTGGTCACCCGCACTAACGAGCCTCGGGCCGAAGTACGTGTGGTGATAGTCCCCGACGAGAGGGAGGAAGTAATCGACCATATCGTTGAAGCTGAACCAGAGTGTGGCAACAGCGACGGATGGGACAGTAAACTCGGCGTAACGGTAGATCACGAGTGCCTGTAGTCCCATCCCGAAGTGGCTGACAAGCAAGAACCAGTGGTAAGGATCACCAGAGACGAGGACGTCGTTGATTACGATTTGGACGATAACCACCCAGAAGCCGTACTTCAGGTTCCCGACGAAGGCCAGTGCGTGAATCCAATTACGATCCTGTCCAAGCTTCCACGACACGAGACTCACGGCCATGAGCAACGTCGCCAGTGGGCTGTCGGGCACTGCAGGCCAGATCACAAGGTGGCTGTTCAGCAACTGAAACCGATAGTACCAGAACCCGAACACGGTCCCCACGAGATTGACGGCGACAACAACCCACGTGAGACGGAGTGTCATCGACTCAACCCAGTTAGGCAACGGAGCGAGATATACCGGCAGATCGTCTGTGGAAGGGCTTGAAGCCATCGTGTTTATCTATTTCTCCGAGAGTGGTCACTCGTCCGTCTCGCCAGGGTCGTCGAGTGCTGTTTTACCTGCCCCAACGCGAGCATACTCTATTTTCGACTCGTCGTTATGGACACAACAGCATAGAGTCGTCGATGGTCCCATCAATGAGGGCCATGCGCTTGATATCGCCCTCGTCCTCCGCGGCCATGTCCGAGTAAGTGAACTGCAAGACGGTGCCTCAAGCTGGCGTTCAACCGAGCCAACGTATGATAGTACGAGTCACTGGGAGGCGCTTCGGCCGTTGAATCGGACACTGTCCGGTCAATACCAACCAAAACGAATCGGGATGGATGCTACAGGATTTGAGCTTCACTCGCAATGCTTCGCGTTGCTCCCTGTTTCAAACCCTTCGCGGAGATGATTCTCCACTCACGTTGTTCGCGGAAGAATCATGGGCGCTACAGGATTTGAACCCGTGGCAACTTGGTCCGAAGCCAAGCACTCTGTCCAGACTGAGCTAAGCGCCCTCACTACTTCGTAGCGGGACGGCATAATTTAAACCCACGGATTCGATCCCGAGACCGGACCCCTGACTCCGCGTCATTTATCATCGCGGGACAAAATGTGTCTCGTATGCCACCCGCCGCAGAGACAGAATCGTCCGTCGGCGACGGGTCTCCACCGGGTGCCGCAGAGACGGCACGAGGCCTGCTCGAACTGACACGTCCAGGGAATATTCTCTCTGCAGGCATCCTGACGTTCACCGGGTCGTTCGTCGCGGCCGGTGTGTTTACGACACCGTATCACGTCCTCGCGGCGGTCCTCGCGACCGTTTTTGCGACGGGTGCGGGCAACGCGGTTAACGACTATTTCGATCGAGAGATCGACATGATAAACCGCCCGGACCGACCGATTCCTCGGGGAGCGGTGAGCGCTCGGGGGGCACTCGCGTTCAGTCTCGTGCTGTTTCTCGGTGCCGTCGTCTGCGCCGTCTTCCTCCCCGTCGAGGCGCTCGTAATTGCCGTCGTAAACCTCCTTGCGCTCGTCGCCTACACTGAATACTTCAAGGGGCTACCCGGTGTTGGAAACGTCGTTGTCGGCTATCTCACCGGGTCCACGTTCCTATTCGGGGCCGCAGCAGTAAACAACGCGCTCGCTCCGAGTGTCCTCATCCTGTTCGGTCTCGCAGCCTTGGCGACGGTGACCCGTGAAATCGTCAAAGATGTCGAAGATATTGCGGGCGATAGAGAGGAAGGTCTCAAAACGCTCCCCATCGTCGTCGGAGAACGTCCGGCACTCTTCATTGGCGTCAGCGCGATGGTCGCCGCCGTTGGCGCGAGCGTGTATCCGTACTTCAACAGCGGGTTCGGACTGGCGTACCTCGTGCTCGTCATCCCGGCTGATATCCTGATGCTGGCTGCCTGCGTCCAATCGTTTGAGGATCCGTCGGCCGCTCAGAAACGTATCAAGCACGGGATGCTTCTTGCCACGGCGGCGTTCATCGCCGGACGGGCGTTCGCCCTGACCGGCCCCGTTGTGTAACGCCACTACCGTCAGGTATAGTAGGTCTGCACCTGTGTACCTATCTGAACGCAGATTACCGGTTCGAACGAAGGCGTGATGGCTTACGGTCGAAACGGCAGATAGCATCACAGTGAAGAGATCAAACATGGCGTTGACATCTCCCTTCGAAACGACGACCATAGAATCAAAAAGAATATTATTGGCTCACAATATCGTTGTACCGTTCGATGACTTTCGGTGAGGTCACCCGCCGTGCAAGCGACTACCCACTAGCTGGTCGGCCGTCACAGAGGCACGCCTATGTATGACCTTTCACCGGCCGTCGATGCCGAAGTTCCCCCGGGGACGAATCTCCTCATTAGTGGGCCACCACTCACCGGCAAGCGGTCGCTTGCGCTCGATATCCTCTCCGAGGGTGCGACGAATGGAGACGGAGCGATAATCGTCACCACGAAGGACGGCGCAAAGCGCGTTCTCTCGGATTTCGAGAAGCGGACGACCTACGACGGCAAGCCCGTCGCCGTCGTCGATTGTGTGACGAGACAGCAAGGCGTCGGTGAGATTCGAGACGACGACCGAATCAAATACACCTCGTCTCCAGTTGACATGACCGGGATCGGGATCAAGCTCTCGGAGTTCCTACAGGCGTTTTATCAGGATCGTAATATCGAGCAGAACCGCATCATGCTTCACTCGCTCTCGACGCTCCTGATGTACGCCGACTTGCAGACGGTGTTTCGCTTCCTCCACGTCTTCACCGGGCGCATCCAGAGCGTCGAGGGGCTTGGCCTGTTCGTTATCGACTCCAGCGCACACGACGACAAGACGATGAACACGTTAAAGCAGTTGTTCGACGGCATCATCACGACATCCGAAGACGGCGAACCCGAAGTCAGACTCGCCTCCAACTGAGTCTCGGGACGTCGAACGGTCTCACAACGCTCCCGTCCACTCGTTCTCGAAGCGTTCCTCGAACTCTAGGAGATGAGTGCTGTCTGACCGACGGAACGCACGCCCACCGACGACTTTTGGCCGTGGGTCGCGTGCGCCCACGCATGGTCACTGACGACGAACTCCGCGAGATACTGGACGCCGACACCGTCGCCGTCGTCGGGTGTTCGACGACGCCCGGCAAAGCTGCCCACGATATCCCCGCGTACCTGCAAAATCACGGCTATCGCGTGATACCGATCAACCCCTTCGCCGACGATATTCTCGGGGAGACGGCGTACGACTCGCTTGCAGACGTTCCCGGTGACGCCGACATCGACATCGTGGACGTGTTCCGCCCGAGCGAGGAAGCGGGTGACATCGCAGCGGCGGCCGTCGAACGCCACGAGTCAGTCGGCGACGTGCGCTCGGTATGGCTCCAACTCGGAATTACGAACGACGACGCAAAACAGCGCGTGCAAGAGTCGGGTCTCGAATACGTCCAAGACAGGTGCATGAAGGTCGAGCACGGCCGTCTCGTTCGGTGAAGACGAAAGATCTGTGAGGACCCGACTCACAGCATCCCCGCAAAACCGACCGTCACGAACGAGTACTATCCTTCCCAGGACTCGAAGTCGCCGTAAATTCCTTTCGAGAGGTACCGCTCGCTGGAATCGGGGAAGATAGTCGCCACCGAGTCGTGCGGGGCGTCGATTTCACCGTCGCGGATTCGCTCGGCTACGTCGCGTGCGGCGAGACTCGCTGCGGCGGCGGAGGAAGCGACGAGATGGCCCTCCTCGCCGGCGAGGCGTTGCACCTCGGCGTGGGCGTTTTCGTCGGGTATCTGAATCACTTCGTCCACGAGTTCGGGATCGAACAGTTCGTTTGTCGTCGGGTCGTGCGTGCCGATACCCTCCGTCTTGTAGGGGTCCTCTTCGGCGTCCTCACCGAGCACTGTCGAGTACAGTGAGCCGGCGGGTTCGACGGCGGCGACGTACGTTTCGGAGTCCTGTTCGAGAGCGTAGCGGGCGATTCCCATGAGCGTCCCCGCGGTTCCGCATCCCGCGACAATAGCTCCCACTTCGCCGTCGAGTGCGTCGTAGATTTCCGGTCCCGTCGTCTCGTAGTGCGCTTCGGTGTTCAGCGGGTTCGAGAACTGCTGGGGGACGACGGCGTCGTCCACTTCCTCAGCCAGTTCGTGTGCGCGGTCTATCGCGCCGCCCATCCCGTCTTCGGTGGGCGTGTTGACGACGGTCGCGCCGAGCGCGCGCATGAGTTGCTGTTTCTCGAGGCTGAAACGTTCGGGGACGACGAACACGGCTTCGACATCGAGCTGGCCCGCGGCGACGGCAATGCCGATGCCGGTGTTCCCCGCCGTGGGTTCGATTACGGTGCCGCCCTCGGGGAGCGTGCCGTCTTCGAGCATCCGTTCGAGCATGTACTTCCCGATGCGATCTTTGATGCTCGCGCCCGGGTTGAACGACTCCAACTTGGCGTACACCGGTGCCTCGTCCGGCGAGGCGTGAACGCGGACGAGCGGTGTCTCACCGACAGTTTCGAGGACCGAAGACAGCGGTTCTCGATGGGTGGTCATGCGCTGGCAAATGTTTCCCCCACACCTCAAAGTTACCATGCACGTCCGGTGTCAGTTGCCCGGACTACAGTGCAAACGCGATAAGAGAGAACGAAGCGTGTCGAAACGTGTCGAGCGTGTCAGTTCCCGCCGGTTGAATCGTCCGCGTCAGCGGCGTCTGCCGCCCCGTCAGCCGTCTCTTCGGAGGAGTCGCTCGCCGCGTCGTCGGCGTCCGACTCCGCCTCGTGGATGTGTGCGTTGGCGGTCACTGCTTCCACGTCGATTCCCTCTTGCTCAGCAAGCGCCTCGAGCAGTGCGCGCTGTTCGGCGTTCTCAGTCTCCAGTCGATCTATTCTCTCCCGCGTCTCTTGGGCTGTCTGCCGCATCTCAGCCAGTTGTTCGCGGAGTTCGTTCAGTCGAGCGTATACGTCTTCGGCCATCTCGGCCACTTTCTGGAGCTTCTTCGCCGTGCCTCCGATTCCCATGTGTGACCGTGCGTACTCCGGGTTTGTGTGCGTTCCGCTTCAGCGGAGTCAAAACAATGTGAGAACGAACCGGCGAGAGGTCAGAGCGCGTTCGCGTTGACGTCGCCAACGAGATACCGAAGCGCGACGTAGATGCCGATACCGCCGACGGCGTATGCGGCGACGACGAACGGCGCGGACGCATCGGCACTACCGATAGCGAGTCTGGCCGCCGTGTTCACAGGGTTGTTCGGAAACAGCGTGGTGCCGCCGAAGACGAACAGCACGCCGATGGAGTAGAGGAACTGTGCAGAGCGACGGTCAGGCGAGAGTAACGCCGTCGCCGCCGCGAGTGAGCAGACGAGCGTCGAGAGCGCCGCGACGAGAACGAGAAGCATCACCGGACTCGCTACTCGCGTCCCATTGAATCCAAGAAGGACGAGCCACAGCGCCGCCTGCGCGGGCGCGAGTGCCGTCGCGGCGAGCAGTTTGCCGTCCACGATTTCGCGGAGTGAGACGGGCGCGACGCGGAGCAGTTCCAGCGTGCCGCGCTCTCGCTCTTCGGTCAACGAGTCCACCGTGAGCGACCCGCTGATGAACACCGGCAGGAAGAGCAAAAGCGGTACGAGAACGGTGTATGTGAAGCCGTAGTACGGACTCGACTGCGTCTCCGGCGGGAGTTGGACCGGAAGCGTCTCCAACGACTCCGCACGCTCGATGCGCTCTGACCGTTCGAGCGACCGAAGCACGTCGCGAAGTTGGACGACGACGACCGTCGTCTGGACGTTCGAGTCCGGCACCGTCGCTGAGACGAACACCCTGCCGTCGCGTGACTCACCGACTAACACCGCATCAATTCCGGTCTTCGAGGGGGATTCGAACGCGCGCATCGCCGCCGACTCGTCGGAATAGACGGTCGGATTCACGCCGGAAACATCGGTTGCGGCCTGCACGAGTTCCTCGGACGCATCGCCAGCGATTGCTACGTCAACCCCGTACTCTCCGGTCTGTCCGGGATCGTACAGCGAGACGAGACCGACGACGAGGAACGACGAAAACGCCGCGATAAACACTTGCAGGACGAGCGCAAGCACGATTGTCTTCTCCTTGCGAAGCGTCGAGAGTTCGCGTTTGGCAATCGTCGCGCGCGGATCACGCAAGGGCGTTCACCACCGTGAGGTTGTAGGCGGCGTGAACCGCCACCGCGCCGACGAATGACGCGGCGTACCACCGTTTCCCGCGCGATGCACCGACGGCGGAGATGCCTGCTGTGACGACGTGGAGAACCAGCGGCGCGAGGAGTAACCCAACCGCTGGCAGGACGCCGATATCGAGACCGACACCGGCGGGACCGAGTGCGGCCCGTCCAAGTGTCAACTCGGGAAGACCGACGATTTGCGCGACGGCGGTGAACTTCTCGGCGACGAAGAAGCCGAACCCCGAGAGTGCGCCCAAAACCAGTGCTGTCCGGGTCGTCCGCTCGAACCGAGCCTTCTCGAACGCCGCGTAGACGTGGAGGCTCTTTGCCGCCTCCTCAATGAGCGCGACGAAAACGAGGAGGACGGGAACAGTCAGTTCGACGGGAAGGACGAACAGCACGGCGATAGCCAGCAGTTCCGCGATGAAGACGAACGGAATCGAAAGCCCCGAAACGAGCGCCACATCACGGGGGCGAGAGACACGTGCGTCGAGGGCATCGAGGAATTTCAACGGCACCGACCGCTGGGTGAACATGTCCTCCTCGCGGTAGACGCCCGCGCCGAGAGCGAACAGCACGCCGCCGCAGAGGACGAACGGTCCCGTCGAGAACAGGAACGCCCCGAGACTCACCGTCGCCGTCGGCTGTAAGTCGCGGACGACGAGCGTCAGCGGCGAGATGAGCGCGATGGGCGTCACCTGCGTGAAGATGGCCGGGACGAACGTGTACGCCGTCAGGAACACAGACACCGCGACGGTGACGAACGTGAGTTCCTTGAACGACCGGGCGAACATCGCGCCGACGAACGTCGCGCCCAAGAACACCAGTCCGATCGGGACGACCGCCGCGACGGAGACGAGTCCGCCGCCGACAGCGAGCGCGATGACCGCAGTCACGCCGAGGACGACAGTGAGATACGGCAGCGTCTTCCCGAGAACGATATCGCCCGGCGAGACGGGAGCGACGAGGAGCAGTTCTCCCCGCCGGTTGATTCGTTCGTTCAGCATCGTACTCCCGTACGCCTGCACGACGAAGTTCATCGGAACGAGAAAGGCAAACGCCAGCATCAACGACCCGAACGGGAACGGCGGTTGAATCTCGGCTGGCGACCCGCTTGAGCCACCCGAGAAGGGGTTGATGCCGCCAAGGTTCGGTATCGAGAGCGGGCCGTCGCTCCCGTCTGCGGCCGTGTCACCGGATTGGGACGTGCTCGTCCCGTCGGTCGCCGATGACCCGGACGCAGCGTTAGACGAGGAACTGGACGAACCGCCCGCCGACGTTCCGGACGAGTCCGCGCCGGTTCCGGAGCCGTCACCGGTTGCAGCGCCGCCGTCACTGCCGCCGTCAGCCACCGCACCGTCCGGAAGCGACGTACTCCGTGAAACGTACTGGAGCGAAACGGCAACCGGGAACGCCGCCGTCTGGTTTTCCTCCTGCTGCATCATCGCCGTGTTGTACCGCCGGACGGCATCGTTGAGCGCGGCGAGAGCGGCCCGGTTCTTCTGCGTAACCACTGGGGGACCGAAGACACGCTCTCTGTCGATGAGAATATCCAAGTCGCCATTTTTGAGAGCGTCTGGGTCGGGGTCCTTCGGAGTCAACGCAGGTGCGGCAGCCACGGGTTCGTAATACGGACTATCGGACGCGACGCCGACGCGGTAGATATCCCTGTCGAGCGCGACACCGCCCGACAACATGCCTGCAGAGGCGATACCGCCCGCGAGGACGACAGCGACGAGGAGGAACACAACGGTCCGCCGGTCCAGCGTTCTCGCCGAGCGCTCGATCTCCCACCGGGCGATCCGTAGAACCGCGCGAAGACGGTCCGAGAGTGACCGACTCACTGCGTGCCCCCGATCCGGTCTTCCTCTTGTTGGTCCCGCTCCGGGCCGGTCGCGGAGCGGCCGCCGTCGGTTTGCGAGGCGGCGGCCCGTCCCCTGTCGTCCGCGCGCGTCTCGGGCGGTCGTCCGGCGAGGTCCAAGAAAATGTCCTCAAGACTCGGCTCGTGGGTTCGGATGTCAACTACTTCGCCGTCCGCCGCCTCGGCCTCCTCGCGGACCGATTCGACGGCATCCATATCGGGGACGACACGGCGGTATCGGCCGTCGTCGGTGGTCTCCGCGTTCTCGACGGCGGTGGTCGTGAATACGTGATAGCTTGTTTCGCCATGTTGCTCCCGAATTTCGGGTACTGTGCCGCGGGCGATTATCTCGCCGCGGTTCATGATGACGACGCGGTCGCAGACGCTCTCGACGTGGTAGAGGTTGTGCGCGCTGAACACGACGGTCTTGCCGCGTTCGGCCAAATCGCGGGTGAACTCCAACACGTAGTTCGTCGTTAACGGATCCAATCCCGACGCGGGTTCGTCGTAGATGAGCAGGTCGGGGTCGTTGACCAGCGAGCGCGCGATGGCGACCTTCCGCTTCATCCCCTTCGACATATCTCCTAACCGCCGGTCGCGGTGTTCGAGTTCGAGTCGGTCGAGCGTATCCTCGGTGCGGCGCGTCGCCGCCTCCCGGGGCACGTCGTACAGATCCGCAAAAAAGTGGAGATACGACCGCGCGGTCATGTCCTCGTACAGGGGCGATTCCTCGGGCAAAAAGCCGAGGTGACGGCGCATCTCCGGGTCGCCGGCGTCGTACTCGCCGATTCGCGCCGTCCCCTCGGTCGGTTCGATAAGCCCCGAGAGCATCTTCAGCGTCGTGGTCTTCCCTGCCCCGTTCGGTCCCACAACACCGAATATCTCCCCTTCCTCGACTTCGAAGTCGCTTCCGACGACGGCGGGAAAGTCGCCGTACGTCTTGCGAAGCCCCTCAACCCGTATCATGCGCGAGGTGAAGGGCGACCTCCGGATAAATGGTTCGCGCAGATGTTCAGCGTTGATACTCAGTCTGTCAACGTGAGAACTAACATGCTACAACGAGAATCGCCGCTCGTGCCCGCAGACGACTATTTCGACGCTCGTACGGCGCTGTTCGTTGGTGGATTCGTCGCGCTTGTGTTCTGGTTTGCAGGCGCACTCACGTACGTTGCTGCGGGCGACATCCTTCCGACGGTTCGGGCGTTTGCGTTCGTGTTCGTCGGGACCGGATTCGTCTTCCTCTTCGCCGGCGTCGTCGTCGCCGCCGTCCGTCGATAGCGCCGATAGTCTTTCCTAACGCGGCTGAGATGATTCGAACGTATGCCTGTGACTGTCGTTCAAGACGCAGACGGTCGGTGGCATCGGACGGACATCCTCGCCTGCGTAGAGTCATCAGTCGTAGACACCAGCGCGGAGCAGGAAGCCGAACCCGACGAACTCGGCGAGGAGCTATGTTCGAAGTGTACGTGGTAGCAGAAGGGAGAAACGTCGCCTAGTCGTAGTCGTAGAATCCCTGCCCTGTTTTCTTTCCGAGGTCTCCCGCGTCCACCTTCCGCTTGAGGAGGTACGCCGGTTTGTACCGGTCGCCGAGTTCCTCGTGCAGCGTCTGGGAGGCGTCCAGACAGATGTCGAGGCCGATGTGGTCCGCCAGCGTCAGCGGCCCCATCGGGACGTTCGTTCCGAGCGTCATCCCGCGGTCGATGTCCTCCTTGGTGGCGACGCCCTCGTCGTAGGCACGGATACCTTCGTTTATCCACGGCATCAGGATGCGGTTCGTGACGAATCCGGGCTTGTCGTCGGACTCCCACGTCTCTTTGTCGAGTTCCTCGGAGAACTCGTGGGCGAGTTCGACTACCTTCGAATCCGTCTTCTCGCCGACGACGACTTCGACACCTTTCATCAGGGGAACGGGGTTCATGAAGTGAACACCGACGACGTTCTCCGGGCGGTCTGTCGCGGCGGCGATGGTAGTGATCGAGAGCGTGCTCGTGTTCGTCGCCAACACCACGTCCTCGTCCGTCACCTCGTCTAAGTCCGCGAAGATGTCGCGCTTGACATCCATATCTTCGACAGCAGCCTCAACGACCAGATCCGCAACGGCAAGGTCTGCCAACTCTGTCGTCCCGCGGATGCGGTCCAGCGCGTCGTCTGCTTCCGTCTGCGAGAGTTGATCTTTCTCGACGAACCGCGAGAGGGAGTCTTCGATGCTGTCGAGGCCGCGTTCGACGAACTCCATCTTGATGTCCCGCATCACGACATCGTACCCGGCCATGGCGGCCACCTGCGCGATACCGTTGCCCATCGTTCCCGCGCCGACGACGCCGACCGTTTCTACATCCGGTAACTCACGAATGTCCATGAACGTCGATGCGCAGCGACGGCTTCTAAACGTGACGGACCGACGATGGAATCCGTCCCCGGGACAAGGACGTGAATGAATTCGGACAATCACGGAAACTCTCAAGTTGCGGAACGTGAAGGTACTCCTCAACGGGTGAAAGCGTGAACGAAGGTGGCGACAACCAGAATGGGGAAGACGACCGCGCCGAGGGCGATGCCGTCGGCGGGTCGGAGGACAGAGGGATGGGGGGAGACGAAAGCGAGCCGGACGGGTCGTGGAGTGCGGCCGCGCCCACCGCGAGCGACGGTGAGATTCCACTTCCGTGGACCGTCGTCGACGAAGACGAACTCGACGAGGATGTCCCCGAGACGTTCGAAGAGTTACGATTCATCGGCCCGAAGACCGCCGAGGCACTGCGCGACTCGGCTATCGGCGTGGAAGATATCACTCGCAAGCGTATCTCCTACCGCGATCTAACTGAACAGGGCGTCCATCCGGGGGTAGCTGCGAAGATTCGGCGCGAACACTCGCTGTCGTGGTCGTTCGACTCCACGGATTCGGATCTGTCGCGGCGGTCCTCGCAGGTCCGCGGCTTGGACGACGAAGAGCGCGCGTGGGTCGCCGCCTCGTCGGGATGGGCCGAAGACGATGCTCCCGCAGAGACGGACGGCTCCGGCGACGCGACAAACGCGGAGTCGGAATGGCAGACCCAAAGCGCAGAGTTCGAGGCTGACGGTGACTCCGATGAGGCCTCACCGACCGACGGCGAATCCGCGTGGCGGGCGACAGCGCAAGCGTCCGCGGATGGAAACGAGGACCCGACCCGAGACGAAGAGGTCGAATGGCGGAAGAAGGCAACTGAGGCCGATGCCGACGACGCAGAGACGACTGGAGAGGCCGCATGGCGTGAGCGTGCGACTGAATCGGTGCGTGACGACACCGCGTCGGACTCAGTGCGCGGCGACGACGAATCGGACGTGTTCACTACCGAGGCGGAGGCAGAATGGCGCGAACAGAGTGCGCCAACGCCGGTGACGGTCCTCGGCGGTGTGGACGACACTCACGCGGACCGACTCGCGGACGCGGGTATCCGGTCGGTCCGCCGACTCGCCACTGCTGACCCAGAGAGTGTGGCTGACGCGCTCGAACTCGACCAACGACGCGTCGAACGGTGGTGCGAGGCGGCACGAGCGTCTTTCGACTGACCCAACGCACGAGAACTATTTACTCTTCGAATTAATTTATTGAGAGCAATTTTTGCGACGCTATAGAGCCTCTTAGAGCTGCATAATCGTCTGTTGTGGGTGCGGATATAGCACCCTAACGACACCATCTTTATATATTTGCTGACCGGACTCGGAACTGATGAGAACCGGTGGTACGTCCGACGGTATCCCCCCTGACCGACTGACTTCCCGACCGTCGATGACGCACCGAGACGCCCCCTACACGCTCCGTCTCGACATACGGAGGTGTGTTCTGACCGATGGCCACGAAGGATGAGACAAACCCCACGGAAACGGAATCGGACGAATCGACTATCACCCAAATTTTCGACGTAGTCGCCCGCGCTGCCCCCGAAATTCGCTCCGGACTGCCCGGACGGCGCATCTACGCCGAGGAAGACAATCCGTCCGGCGAGACGCAGATGGAAGCGGATGTCTACGCCGACGACCTGCTCTGCGAACGAATCGGTGACATCGACGGTGTCGGTGAGTACGCGAGCGAAGAGCGTCCTGCGGTGATCGATACGGGTTCGGGCCTCTCCGTCTGTGTAGACCCGCTCGACGGGTCTTCGAACCTGAAACCGAACAACACGATGGGGACCATTGTCGCCGTTTACGACGCCCCGATTCCGGCGACGGGTGCCGATATGCTGGCGGCGGCGTACGTCCTCTACGGTGCGACGACGACGATGATCGTCGCCCGCGACGACACTGTTACTGAGTACGTCATTCAGGAAGACGGCGAGTACGAGGCTGTCCGCGAGGATATCACGCTTCCGGACGACCCGACCGTGTACGGCTTCGGCGGGCGCGTCCCCGATTGGGTCGAATCGTTCACCGAGTACGCCCGCGACATCGAATCCGACGCGAGCATGAAACTCCGCTACGGCGGGTCGATGATCGGCGACGTGAACCAGATTCTCACGTACGGTGGTATCTTCGCGTACCCGACGTTACAGGACAGTCCCGAAGGGAAACTCCGCGTTCAGTTCGAGGGGTACCCAGTTGGATACATCATCGAGACGGCAGGCGGGCGGTCCTCCGACGGCGAGCAGTCGCTGCTGGCGGTCGAAAAAGACGAGTTGCACGCGCGGACGCCGGTGTACGTCGGCAACGAGGAACTTATTGAAAAACTCGAAGCCGCCTTCGCCGAGGACTGATACGGGCGGTCGGCAAATACTACATAGAAAACCATTTTGAACAACCGCGCGCAGTCCCGGGTATGAAGGTCCGAATCGGCGCGGACGCCTCCGACGAAGAAGCGTCCGCCATCGCGGGTGCCCTCGCACGACACCTCGGCACGGCAGTCGAAGTATACGCGGACGGCGAGGACGCACCGGCGGCGACGGCTGAGGCACCGACGACGCAGTATCCGCTGGACGACGAGCTGGAGCCGACGGAGCGGGAGGCCGCTTTACGCGAGGAGATTCGTGACATCCTCGAAGGGGGTCCGAAAAAGTACCGCGACCGCCTTGCAGATCAAGGGAAACTGTTCGTCCGCGACAGACTCAACCTTTGGTTTGACTCGACCGGCGAATCCGCAAGCGAGGAAACAGACACCGAGAACGGGATTCGGTTCGAAGACGGCAAGTTCGCTCACTTCGACGGATGGCACCCCGACAGCCCCGAAGTCGAGGAAGACGACGAGGGCAACCGCCTGCCCGCCGACGGCCTCATCACGGGCGCGGCGACGTTCGAGGGGCGCGACCTCCACTTCATGGCGAACGATTTCACCGTAAAGGCAGGGTCGATGGCGCGCCACGGCGTCGAGAAGTTCCTTCGAATGCAGCAGCGCGCCCTGAAGAACGGCAAGCCCGTCCTCTACCTGATGGATTCCTCCGGCGGACGTATCGATCAGCAGACGGGCTTTTTCGCCAACCGCGAAGGGATAGGCAAGTACTACTACAACCACTCGATGCTCTCGGGGCGCGTTCCGCAGATCTGCGTCCTGTACGGTCCGTGTATCGCCGGCGCCGCCTACACGCCCGTCTTCGCGGATTTCACCATCATGGTCGAGGGAATGTCCGCGATGGCTATCGCTTCCCCGCGCATGGTCGAGATGGTCACCGGCGAGGAGATCGACATGCAGGACCTCGGCGGCGCACGGATGCACGCCGAGGAGTCCGGCAGCGCGGACCTCGTTGCCCGCGACGAGGCGCATGCCCGCCAACTCGTCGCACAGTTGATGTCGTATCTGCCCGACAAAGCCGGTGAGAAACCACCGCAGTCTGAGACGGTGCCGCCGAAGTATTCGCCCGACGGCATCGACGAACTCATTCCCGAAGCGCCGAACCGCCCGTACGACGTTCACGACCTCTTGGACCGTGTCGTCGACGCCGGATCCGTCTTCGAACTCAAGCCCGACTACGGAAAGGAAATCGTCACCGCGTTCGCCCGCATCGACGGCCGGCCCGTCGGCGTCGTCGCCAACCAACCAACCCAGCGGTCGGGCGCTATCTTCCCCGACGCGGCCGAGAAGGCGGCCGAGTTCATCTGGACCTGCGACGCCTACGAGATTCCGCTGCTCTACCTGTGTGACACACCGGGCTTCATGGCCGGGTCGCAGGTCGAGAAAGACGCTATCTTGGAGAAAGGCAAGAAGTTCATCTACGCGACGTCGTCTGCGACGGTTCCCAAGCAAACGGTGGTCGTCCGCAAAGCCTACGGCGCAGGTATCTACGCGATGGGCGGCCCCGCCTACGACCCCGAAAGCGTCATCGCTCTCCCGTCGGGCGAGATCGGAATTATGGGTCCGGAAGCGGCGATCAACGCCGTCTACGCCAACAAACTCGCGGAGATAGACGACCCCGAAGAACGGAAGCAACGCGAGGACGAACTCCGCGAGGAGTACCGCGAAGACATCGACGCCCACCGGATGGCCAGCGAAGTCGTCATCGACGAAATCGTGCCACCCTCGGATCTCCGCGCCGAACTCGCCGGCCGGTTCGCGTTCTACGCGGACGTTGACAAATCTCTCCCGGATAAAAAGCACGGCACCGTTATCTAAGGCGGACTGATGGCCCTCCACCGGAATATATGCCGACGTTTACCGAACGGTAACGTTCCCCTTAGTAGGAGAATCACTCGCTATGCACCGACTACTGAGGAGTGTTCCCGCCGAGAGGCGTGATATGGCAGCCCCCAACGTCTCGACGTCGGCAACCACAGTCACTAACCTCCTCGACCTCCTTGCGGAGCGAGAGGGTGTACTCTGGGTCGCTGTCGTTGTCACATACCTCCTCGACGTGGCGCTCACCGCCTACGGTCTCAGCCTCGGCTTCGAGGAGGCGAATCCCGTCGCCCGCGCAACGATGGTCCTCTTCGGGCCGCTCCCGGCAATGGTCGCGCTGAAGACGTTCGTCATCGGTGTCGCCGTCGTCTTCACGCGCATCGCGCCGCCGATGGGGCGTCCGCTCATCCCCCTCGCTGTCGCAACGCCGTGGGCTATCGCATCGCTGTCCAACTTTCTCGTCATCTTCGGTGGCTACTGACTCTGGCGGCGAATCACTCCCGCGGTAACCTGCATTGACCCGCGACGGCGGGGTTGGTGTCGCCTTTACGTTAAAATCTCAGCGGCTGGATTCGAGCGCCGAGCGGATGCCGCGGAGTTCGTCACGTACGGCCCGCCACTGTTCGACTGACCCGGGGATCGTGTCGGCGGTACCGCGGGTGAGACGGCCGACGAGGTCTGCAACCGCTTTCGGGTCGCCGACGGCGCTCAGCGACACGTTGCCACCGCCCGCGATTTCGACCGTGACGGTGCCGTAACCGAGAACGCCGCCGACCGCCGACTGACTATATGAGACGTCCTGCACCCGGTCGAGTTCGAGCGTCGTCACCCGCCGAGAGCGCCGACCTCGCTTCGTGTACACCGCGCGGTCGGTGACGAGGAATGCGGTCGTGTAGATGGGATAGACGCTTGCGATGGTGATGAGAAGAGCAAGGAGGATGCCGGGACCGATGGCGATCAACGGTAATCGGATGACGACCGGAAGGGCAACCGATCCGACGACGACGAGGACAGCAACGAGTAACTGTGCGAACACGCTCACGAGTCGAGGACTGCCAGTCCATTCGACCGTCTCGCCGTCGTCGAGCGTGATCCAATCAGGGTTGCTCATCGGTCGAATTCGAGCGGGTCGGTATCGTCGTCGGTCGTCCAACCGGTCTCTGTGTTGTCGTCTGCGGAGTCCGTCTCGTCGCCGCTGTCCGAAGCGTTCGCTTCGTCGTTACGGTCCGACGAACCCGTCTCGTCAGTACTGCTGGCGTCTGATTTCCCAGCCTCGTTCTCCTCGTCGTCCGGACGCTCGGATACGAGTTCGTCTATCGTGTTCATCTCGACTTGTTCGCTTTCGCCAGCGGTTCGAGTGGTGTCGAGCGCCGCCGACTCGTCGCGTTCGAGCAGCGTACGAATTTCGCGGAGTTCCGTCAGTACCTCGTCCAAGACTGCTTCCTTGTCCCCAGCGTCGTCACGTCCGCCGGTGGACTGCTTGACGTGGCGGTTGACGAGTTCGGCCACGTCGCGCGGGTTCTCGACGGATTGGAACCGCATTTCGACGCCCGACCCCCCGGCAGTGCTAATATCGACGTTACCGAAACCAACAGACGATCCGAGAATACCTTGACTGTAGGAGGTGTTCTGCACTTTGTCGAAGCCGACTTTCTGCACGTCACGCGAGAGAATCCCCGACTTTCGGTAGAGACCGGCCGTCGTGACCACGTAGTGGGTGTTGCGAAGCGAGAGATACGCCGAGACGACGATGGGAATCCCGATAAGAACGAAAGAGAGCGGGACACCCACGATCAGCGCGGGAACGATACTCGCACCGTGCGGTGTATCCGACCAGACGATTTCCTCGTCGTCGTCCAGCGTTAACCAATCCAGTTCTGGTTCCATAGACGGCGTGAGGGAATGGGGAGGGATAACCGTTCGGTCATGACACTCACGATATGAGAACAGCTTTCGAAGGCGTCGGGAGAGAACGACGGCGATTCCGTTATTCGTCGGGGCGCTTCAGCGCTAACGCCGTGCGGTCGAACTCACAGACGAGTTCGTCGTCTTGATTGAACGCTTCGACGTGCATCGTGACGACGCCGCGTTCGCCGTCCGACGTCTCTCGCTTATCGGTGACGGTGGACTGCGCACGGATGGTGTCGCCGTGGAAAACGGGGTGTGGGTGTTCGACGTTATCGTACGAGAGGTTGGCGACGATAGTGCCGTCGGTGGTGTCCGGGATAGAGAGTCCGACGGCCAGCGACATCGTGTACAGACCGTTGACGAGGCGGTCGCCGAACTGCGTGTCCGCAGCAAACTCGCTGTCGAGGTGCAACGGTTGCTGGTTCATCGTCATGTCACAGAAGCGCTGGTTGTCGGATTCGGAGACGGTTCGTCGCTTCTCGTGGACGATTGTCTCGCCCACCTCGAAGTCCTCGTAGTAACGGCCGGTCATGTGCAGACTGTCTCGTCTCTCCGGAAAAACCGTGACGGTTCTCGGTCGCCCCGAAGGACGCTGCCGCATCGAAGGTGCGTCGGAGTTGGTGGTATACTTTCAAACCGCCGCCCCGAGTGGTGTTGGTATGGCACGACGAAGCCTCCTCTTCTCGCCGGGAGACCGGCCGGAGTTGATGCGTAAAGCGCCGTCCGCGGGGGCGGACGTACTCTGCTTCGACCTCGAAGACGCCGTGGTACCGTCGAAGAAAGACGATGCGCGGGCCGCCGTCAGAGACGTTCTCTCGGACCCATCGTTCGATCCGGACGCCGAGATTCTCGTCCGCGTCGCAAGCGAGACGGTTGCAGACGACTTGGACGGCGTCCTCGGTCCGGACGGCGACGTTGACGTACGGCTGGATGGAATCATGGTCTCGAAAGCGGGGTATGCCGCGGATATCCGTGAGGTAGACAACGAACTGGCTGCGCGGGGATGGACGCTGCCCGTTTTCGCCCTCATAGAAACTGCCCGTGGCGTGTTGAACGCGCCCGACATCGCCGCGGAGGGACCGACGACGGCACTCATCTTCGGCGCGGAGGACCTCGCGGCGGACATCGGAGCGACCCGTACGGAGGAAGGAACGGAGGTACTGTACGCCCGCGAACGCGTTGTCGTCGTCGCCGCCGCGGAGGAAATTGACGCCATCGACACCGTCCACACTGACTTCGAAGACGAGTCGGGCCTGCGAGAACAGACGGAGTTCGCCCGCTCGCTGGGCTACGATGGCAAGATGGCGATCCACCCAGCACAGGTGCCAGTGATCAACGACGCGTTCACGCCCTCGCCGGATCAAGTCGAATGGGCGGAAAAAGTACTCGACGCCCGTGATGAGGCCGAAACGTCGGGGGCGGGCGTCTTCCGCGTGGACGACGAGATGATTGACGCACCGCTCATCGCACAGGCGGAACGGATCCTCGAACGCGCCGGCGCGTCGGCGGACCGGTAACCCACGTTCTGCGTCCGTCGGCGCAAACGAACTCGAATCGGTTGCTCGTCCGTGAGTAAACTTTCCGAGTATTCCGTCGATTGAGCCGGCGATACGCCGTCTTTTCGGACACCAGTGATTAATGAACGTGCGGCAATGTTCTACAGTGACTCCATGAATTAATATACCATAAGGACATTAATATTTATTAGACACCACCGATTAAGACGGTCCGATGGCAGGTGTCGCCCGTCGAACGCGACGGAGTGTAGTCAGTTCGACACAACGAGTCGGACAGCGGTGTGTCCGGCAGCGGCGACGCCGCACGTCACAGCAATAGATGTCTTCGAAATCAACTGCCGTATCTACGGACGAGACAGAGACAGAAGCGGAACCCGAGTCTGCGCTGGCGACCGCTCGTCGTCAGTTAGACCGCGCCGCGGCCGAACTGACGCTCGACCCGAACATTGTCGAGCGGCTGAAGCATCCCGCGCAGGTCCACGAGGTGACGGTCCCGATTCGCCGTGACGACGGGACCCTCGAAGCGTACACCGGCTTCCGCGCCCAGCACGACAGCGTTCGCGGCCCGTACAAGGGCGGGTTGCGGTTCCACCCGGGCGTGACGCGGGAGGAATGTATCGGCCTGTCGATGTGGATGACGTGGAAGTGCGCGGTGATGGACCTCCCGTTCGGCGGAGCCAAAGGCGGCGTCGTCGTGGATCCGAAAGACCTCTCCGAAGAAGAGGTCGAGCGGCTCACTCGCCGATTCGCCCAGGAGCTCCGTGACGTGGTCGGTCCGCATACCGACATTCCCGCACCCGACATGGGAACCGACGCACAGACCATGTCGTGGTTCATGGACGCCTACTCGATGCAGGAAGGCGAAACGACGCCCGGCGTCGTCACTGGCAAGCCGCCAGTTATCGGCGGGAGTGAGGGCCGCGACGGCGCACCCGGCCGAAGTGTCGCCATCATCACCCGCGAGGCAGTCAAGTACTACGACTGGGACCTCTCGGAGACGACGGTGGCCGTCCAAGGGTTCGGGAGCGTCGGCGCGAACGCGGCACGACTCCTCGACGACTGGGGTGCAAACGTGGTCGCCGTCTCGGACGTGAACGGTGCAATCTACGACCCTGACGGACTCGACACGCGCGACGTACCGACGCACAAGGAAGAGCCTGAGGCCGTGATGACGTACGACGCGCCGCAGAAGCTGTCGAACGAGGAGATTCTCGAACTCGACGTTGACGTGCTCATTCCCGCGGCCATCGGCAACGTCATCACCGCCGACAACGCCGACGACATTCAGGCGGACGTGATCGTCGAAGGGGCGAACGGACCAACGACGTTCGCCGCCGACGAGATGCTCACGGAGCGCGGCATCCCCGTCATTCCAGACATCCTCGCCAACGCGGGCGGTGTGACCGTCTCGTACTTCGAGTGGTTGCAGGACATCAACCGCCGAGCATGGTCGCTCGAACGCGTCCACGAGGAACTCGAATCGGAGATGAACGACGCGTGGAACGCCGTGCGCGACGAAGTCGAAGCACGCGACGTGAGTTGGCGTGATGCCGCTTACATCGTCGCACTCGAACGCATCGCAGAGGCGCACGAACGACGCGGCGTCTGGCCCTGACTCGGCCAGCCGTCATCGAGCGCCGCACAGAACGTATCCGTTGACTGCGTGCGGGCGGGGATAGAAACATCCTAAGTGAGTATTATCATCATTCTATGATATTATCCCCGTCAGACTTAACCTACCTCCGGGCAGTGCCCTCAGTATGAGCGAGGAGGCGAATCCATTCGAGAGTCTGCAGGAACAGATAGACGACGCGGCGGCGTTTCTCGACGTCGAAGACGATGTCGTAGAACGGTTGAAGCATCCCGAGCGCGTCCTCGAACTCAACCTCTCGGTCGATATGGACGACGGAACGCGAAAGCGATTCAAAGCGTTCCGATCCCAGTTCAACGGCGATAGAGGGCCGTACAAGGGCGGTATTCGATACCACCCGAACGTGTCCCGCGATGAGGTGAAGGCGCTTTCGGGGTGGATGGTGTACAAGTGTGCTGTCGTTGATATCCCGTACGGCGGCGGCAAAGGCGGTATCGTCATCGACCCCCGCGAACACTCGGCCGCCGAACTCGAACGTATCACGCGGTCGTTCGCCAAGGAACTCCGCCCACTCATCGGCGAGGACCAAGACATCCCCGCACCGGACGTAAACACCGGTCAGCGGGAGATGAACTGGATCAAGGACACGTACGAGAAGCTTGAGCACAAGACGGCACCCGGCGTCGTCACCGGCAAAGCCATCTCCTCCGGCGGGAGCGAGGGCCGCGTCGAGGCGACGGGCCGCTCGACCATGCTGACCGCACGCGAAGCGTTCGACTACCTCGATAAAGACATCGAAGGCGCTACCGTCGCCGTGCAAGGGTACGGGAACGCCGGGTCCGTCGCGGCGAACCTCCTCGAAGACATCGGGGCGAACATCGTCGCCGTCTCCGACTCCAGCGGCGCAATCTACCGCGAAGGCGGATTCGACACGGCGGCCGCAAAGCAGTTCAAGCGCGAAACGGGGTCGGTCAGCGGGTACGACCAAGCCGACGAGGAGATGACGAACGAAGAGTTGCTCACGCTCGACGTCGACCTGCTCATTCCGGCGGCGCTGGAGAACGCCATCGACGGCGAACTCGCACAGGACGTGCAGGCCGATGTCGTGGTCGAAGCCGCCAACGGCCCGCTCACGCCCGAAGCGGACGACGAACTCACCGGGCGCGACGTGTACGTCTTCCCCGACATCCTCGCCAACGCGGGCGGTGTGACCGTCTCGTACTTCGAGTGGGTCCAGAACCGCCAGCGCTTCTACTGGACTGAAGAGCGCGTCAACGACGAACTCGAACGCGTCATCACCGAGGCGTTCGATAACCTCGTCGAGGCGTACGACTCACACGACCTGCCGAACTTCCGCACCGCCGCCTACGTCGTCGCTATCCAGCGCGTCGTAGACGCCTACTCGGACAACGGCAACTGGCCATAAATCTTCGCTGAAACGCATCAACCGGACGGACTACCCCGTTTTTCACACACTGCGTGATTATTTCCGCAGTACCCGCAGAAACAGTTATATAAATTTACACTAAAAATGTCATCATGTCACTTATTGGACTAATATCGGGCGTTGAGAGGAGCGAGAAGACGCTCATCGTCCACAACGCCGACGATGAGACGGTAGAGTCCGTCGCAGAGCGGTTCGCTGATCGGAACGTGCGCGTAACGGCAGCACCGTCGGACTCGGGACCTGAAGAGTACGTCGTCCTCGCAGAGGGAGACCGTGTTCTGGCCGCGACGGCGCTTTCGGAAGTTCTTCCGGACGGTGGAGAGTTACGGACCCCCGAGTTCGACGCGAAGCCGTACAAACCGATCTTAAACGAGTTGGACGAGACAATGTTCACCTCGTACGATACGAAGCGAATGGTGGCAGCGTCCCGAGAGATAGAGGACCGAGCGTGGCGCTCCAGCGGGCGACTCTACTCCGGATTTCAGCGATACTCAGACTTCGAGAAACAGATCCCTGTCTACGAACAGTTGGGAAGCAAGTCATACCTCGACGTGACCGTTCTCGCCCATCCCGACACTGACCTCCCCGACCACGACGGCACATTCGAGGTCTACCCGAGCCGAGCAAAGGAGATTCGCGACGTGTGGTTCGTCGCCTTCGATGGCGGCGGTAACGACGAGGCAAAGTGTGCGCTTCTCGCCGAAGAACGCGAACCGCACCGGTTCTACGGATTTTGGACGTACGACCCGGCGACCGTCGATTACATCTTTGACTACGTAGATGAAACCTACCTTGACGGGCGATCAGATAGACATCGAATGACTGGTCGCTGAGCAGGCACTTCTTTGTCGGACATACTGTTTCGATAGCAGATTGCCGAATAGTACCGAAACGACTCTTTCTCGATTCGAAGACGAGTGATTCAAGTCGGTCCCACCCTCCTATCCGACGATGCGTCAGGACCACCTCATCTCCGCGACTCAACTCTCGCGGGACGACGTCGAGGCGGTGCTCGACCGCGCGGCGGATATCGACGCCGACCCGGCGGCGTGGCGACAGCGGCACGCTGGGACGGTACTCGGGCTGTGCTTTTTCGAGCCAAGCACCCGCACGCGGATGAGCTTCGACACCGCGATGAAACGATTGGGCGGCAGAACCGTCGATATGGGACCGGTCGAGTCCTCGTCGGTGAAGAAAGGAGAGAGCCTCGCCGACACCGTCCGCGTCGTCGAGGGGTACGGGGATGCGATTGTCCTCCGCCACCCGCTCGAAGGTGCGGCGAAGATGGCCTCCGAGTTCGTCGATGTCCCCGTTATCAACGCGGGCGACGGCGCGGGGCAACACCCTACGCAGACCCTCCTCGACCTGTACACGATTCGGGAGAACGCTGGACTGGACGACCTCACTATCGGCATCATGGGCGACCTGAAGTACGGACGGACGGTCCACTCGCTGGCCGAGGCGCTGACGAACTTCGACGCCCGACAGCACTTCATCAGTCCCGAGAGCCTCCGTCTTCCCCGGAATGTCCGCTATGACCTGCACGGATCGGGCGCGCAGGTCCGCGAACACACCGAATTGTCCGAGGTGCTGCCGGAACTCGACGTCCTCTACGTGACGCGCATCCAGCGCGAACGCTTCCCCGACGAGAACGAGTACCGGAAAGTCGCCGGTCAGTACCAGATAGACGCCGACGATCTCTCGGACGCAAAAGACTCGCTGACGGTGATGCATCCGCTCCCGCGCGTTGATGAAATCGCCCCCGAGGTGGACGAGACAGCGCACGCGAAATACTTCGAGCAGGCACACAACGCCGTGCCGGTTCGAATGGCGCTTTTGGACATGCTCTTGGAGGACAACTGATGCGTTCCGACGTACGCGACGCGCACACCGATCTCGATGTCACCGGAGGTACCAAACGATGAGCGACAAAGAACTCCGCGTCTCAAAGATCCGCGACGGCACCGTTATCGACCACCTGACCGCCGGGCAGGCACTGAACGTCCTCGCAATTCTCGGTATCGACGGATCCGGCGGCGAAAGCGTCTCCATCGGGATGAACGTTCCCTCGGACCGCCTCGCCCGCAAGGACATCGTGAAGGTCGAAGACCGCGAGCTGAGTCAGTCAGAAGTCGATGTGCTCTCGGTCATCTCGCCGGAGGCGACAATCAACATCGTCCGCGACTACGAAGTCGTAGACAAGAAACGCGTCGAACGCCCCGACGAGGTGACGGGCGTCGTCTCCTGTCCGAACCGCAACTGCATCACGAACGCCGACGAACCGGTTGCCTCGCGGTTCGAGGTTCTCTCCGACGGCCTGCGTTGTGGGTACTGCGGAACCATCGTCCGCGAAGACGAAGTTGCGTCGAACCTCGACGCCGCCTGATTCCGACACGAAAAATCAGTCGGCGTCTCGAAGTTGTCTCCGATACAAGGGGAAATCACTTTGTACCGAAGCGTCGTACGGCCATGTATGTCCGGAAAGGCCAAACTGCTCTTCGCACTCGCACTGGTAGCTGTCATCTACGTTCTCGTCTCGGGCGGGAGCGAGCCAGTGGAAGTCGAAGTCGAAGAGTAAGACGACGACATCGAATCGCCCGCGAATTCTTCCCCGTTTTTTCGGCTCTGTGGCACAAGTGGCGACGCCGAACGAACGACTCATGGCACTCGCTCGGTAACGTCGGTGCATGTACGGCGTCGTCACGCGAAACCCCGACGAGGTGGAGTGGCCCGACTTCGACAGGGCGTTCTACGAGGTCAAAGACGTGACCGGGCGGGCGGCCGAACCGCTTCCCGAAGCGGTGAATATGGTGTCGTGTTTCGGCGACACCGCCGCCGCAAACTCAAACCCCGAACTCGTCCCCGTGGATGGTGAGGGAACCCTCGCGACACGCGATCAACGCTACTTCGACTGGGCGTACATCTGCCCGACCAACGAGGACTACCGCGAGGGGCTCCTCGAAATCGTCACGGACTGCGCCGATGAGAACCCCGACGTTCGACTGGACGACGTGGGATTCCCGCGAGACGGCTACTGTCGGTGCGACCGGTGTGAACGCCTGTTCGATGAGTGGGTCGAGGAGAACGGCGTCGATGGCGACGAAGACGACTGGTACGAGTGGCGCGCCGAAATCATCACCGAGTTCGTCGCCGAAGCGGCCGACCGAATCCCCGGCCGGACCTATCTGACGCTCTATCCCGACCCGTATCCGGGTCATCTCTACCGCCGTGCAGGACTCGATATCGAAGCGCTCGCGGAGTACGTAGACGAGTTCGTCGTGCCGCTGTACGACGTTCACTACGGGACGACCTACTGGCTGGAAACCATCGCAAAAGGCTTCCAGTCGCTCTTAGACCCGGTAGACGTGCCGTTCGCCATCGAACTGTACGCCGTTGATGCGGAGATGGACCTCGACGACCTCATCCACGCGACAGAGGTGGCCGAGTCATACGCGGAACACGTCTGCTTCGGATACGACGCCTCGAACGCGGCCGCGGCCCTCCGTCGAAAGCGCGCGGACCAGCAGGAAGGCGTCACTCACCGTCCGGACGACGAGGACGACTGACTAAGCGGGGAACGCTGGAAGCCGGTTCCAAAGCAGTCGTCAGATGACCCCCGAGAGGTACGCGATGACGACGATTCCAGTGACGAAGACGAGGAACGCGAAAGCGAACAACCCGAGGATGAGACGACGCTGTCCCGCAGTCGGTTCTGCCATAGTCGCTAGGTGGGCCGCAGACAATTTATATTGATTGACAGATAGGGCTACTGGGCACTGTCTAGTTACGCGGATTCAGTCGAGTGAGTCGTCTCGATGTCGGCCTCGGTCGTCCACTGAGTGCTTGGTCGTCTCGATACGGAGAGCGCCGTTCCCGTTCGAAACCCGTCGAACCGGTATTCTCGAATGCACCAATTCTCACAGACCGCCTCACGCGGACGAAATCCACTCGCTCCGCTTAACTAGACAGTGCCCACAGTTCTATCTGTTCATGCTACCGTTACATTCGCTACGGTAACACGTCTTAATTTTCTTGTTTCTCACGACTTCTATAACACGCTGCGAGTATGCTGGTGTACAGGGAGGTTACAGGACCCGTCGGCTCTCGAATTATCAGTCGGATAGGCCAGTAAGACAGACTGCGTCTTTAAGCACGTCGCCTGCATGGCTTTGGTGTTCGTTCGTAACAGGGCGATACAGAAGAGAGACAGTATCCGCCTCGTGGCTAACAGAAACTTGCGAAACTACCTTCGGAGAGGCGTCCCTCCGATTCGTCTCCTCGCTTCTTTCGCTGGCTTCTTTGAGGTCTGCTTGGAGTGCAGCCGCCACTTCACGTGCAGACCCATCTGTAGAAACCCGAAACCGGAGTGTGAATTCTGTTCCCGATTCCGAAACAGAACCGTATCCCTGCTTAATTGTTTCGTAGGCCTCAGAGTAGCCAGAAGCGAGACGGTTACAGTTGAATTGGAGACTGTCAAAGGTAAACCGAATCGCTGCTTGCGACGGTGTTCGTGAAAATGCATCTAGTGTGGCCCCAGTCTCTGGCTGTCCAGTGCCGTGCCAGACCCCAAGGGTATCTTCGACGACCGCTGTTGAACCAAACACAAAGACGGCGTCACCAAGTATTGCAGCGCTCGTACTACCACTTGTATATATGCGTTGGTTATGCAGGGTGTCTGAGTGAACTGTCATATTACTCTCTTTTTTTAATATGTTGGCTGGTTTGTCAGCTTGCCAATCTGCCCAGATCACTACACCACTTGCACGGGGGTCTGCTTCTGACCCGAAATAGACTATTTTCCCGACGTTCTCTACATCGATAGCAGTTTCGGACGAATTGAACATGCCTCGGACGGCCTTCGGTATCGCTTCAAACTCACGCGAACTGAGTATTTCGTAGAGTACTGACGTGGCCGTTTGTGCTGGCTCCTTACGGTCGATATTTGCCAACAGCAACGGACTACTGCCTGCTGGTGCAGTTGATGCAGTATACGCATCCGCTCCAAGTGTTGGTGTCTGGTGACTTTGATTCCACAGTAGACCGGCAACGGCACCGGCACTACCTACGGTTCCACCAAGCGCAAGCACAGCACGCCGTGACAGTTCAATTCCCGACATTACTATTCGCAGTCTGCGTAGTAACTGTAGTGTTTATCATTCACTATTTTATTCACCCAGTTCCCTTCCAGATCAAAGCTGTGGACGAAATCAATGTCGATATCTAAGAACACAATTTGCCCACTACAGGAAGGCTTATATCTTGCCCCACTAGCTACTGAAAATATTGCATTATTCTTTGCAGACGTACTTTTAGGTGTGTTTGCTTCCCATTCAAATTCTGCTCGTCCTGTAGCCTTAGTAGTTTTATCAGTAAGATCAGAACCCGGGTATGTGACGCTAGTACTGTAACCAAGATTTAACTCTGGGTTTCTATCAAGCTTGAGTGAAATCGAACCAGTATAAGTTCCCTGAACATCTGATTCTTGGCCTTCTGGGGTAGTGCCAACGATCAAGTCCTCGGTTGAAACATCATTTTTGTATTGATCCCAGTCATGGTTGATCACGCATCGCCTATTGAGCCACCCAGTCTGAACGCTCGGTGAACAGTATTCATCTCGATCATCATTGCAAATCTGTCGTCCAGGTTCCATTCGAATCTTTGTTCGAGCACTCACCCGCGAATCTTCAGAAGAACGTCTAATTCTGTTCGTGAGTTCAATATTTCCTGGACGTGTGTTAAGATCATCTGGCGGGAGTTGGAAATAAACGTCCGTTTTCCCAAACTGCTCCCAGCTACTCCAGTCGACTTCGTCGGAAGATGTGACTTGTGCTTGAGTAGTCGAGGTCGATGACTCCACCTCATTAACTCCACGCATGAGAAGTTCGTCTGCTTTTGAATGTAGCCATTTGTTAACTGATGAAGGACTTTCAGTAGCTGTGTTTGGTCTAACTCCCGTCTTATTTGTTACCTCACTGCTGGTTCCACTGTTATTGACCCGTTTGTTTGTCTCTATCTGGTTTTTATTCTCTCTGTTTACCACAACAAATTGCTCGTGGACTGTCCCCTTTTTCAGACGGATTAGGTTGTATCCAATAATACTCTCCGAGTTGAATGCCTGTTCAGCATCCAAAAATGCACGACTTCTATTTTTTGTCAGTTTGTTCAGGAATTTTTCCTTTTCTTTTTCAATTTCTTTGACGTCAATCGGTGAAGAAACCTTACCTCGTAACGTTGTGTGGGATATCGATTTTTTTGCCTTAGCTGAGTGAGACACTTCACCAATTGTTCCCATAACCAGAGCCGTAGCCCCGAGGCATTTCAGAACGCTCCGACGAGATGATTGAGGGTCTTTTTCGACCATCAACATGTTATTCTTCTAACTATTATATATATATTTTCATTTGTATTACATTTAGTTAGGTGTTATATTCGGTAGTGTTTGAACTCTATCACAGTAGGAAATCCTCCTCTCACAACTGTCTCCAGCGTCGACCCAGTTTCAGCACGGCACACCTTCAGACACCTGATCGCACTCGCAAGGGAGATTCGTTGCGTCGTCACCCGCCGCTCGATGACGAACCGCCGCCAGCGATGACGTGCATCTGCACGTCAAGTTCGAGTATTCGTGGTCGAATTGCGACCGCAACCCGATGATTACACGGGCCGTCACCGCTTTCGTCGGCGGGACACGAACACGAATGGGGAATGCCATCCCGAATTCGAACCCGATATTCGTGGGCGCCCGGGTCGGCGTAGCTCTCGTTTCGCACGCGGATGTCGCCGTCGAGCAGTTCGAACGCGAACGCCTCGTACTGCGCCCACTTGAGGACGCGCGCAGGTGGATCGAATTCTGGTAGAACAGGAGTCATGATAGCCAGCACGCAATGCGCGCAGCCCTTCGGGCACCTCGTGCTGCGGTCAATACACGTCGTGTGTCGGTTTCTGGTCAGTTGTCGTAGAGAGGAGGTCGAAGTGAGAGTGGCAGATTCTTGCCAATGTGCGACGATTGCCCCTCAGACGCTTGTAGTCGGCAAACCGGATGGATGCCGTCAGTCGCTCAACGCTTCGAGGGGATCCGCGTTGCCGAAGTTCGGATCGGGACCGTCCGTCGGCGCGGCCCATTCCGCGGCGTTCGCCAACACATCGCGGATGTCGTCGCGGTAGTAGATGGGGTACGTCTCGTGCCCTGGTCGGAAGTAGAACACCCTGCCCGATCCACGGGTGTAACAGCACCCCGACCGGAACACCTCGCCGCCTTCGAACCAACTGGTGAAGACAAGTTCGTCAGGTGCGGGTACGTCGAAGCGTTCGCCGTACATCTCCGCCTCCGGAATCTCGATCTGTTCGGGCAGACCCTCGGCGATTGGGTGTCCGGGTTCGATGACCCAGATGCGTTCGCGTTCGTCCGCCTCGCGCCACTTCAGCGAGCACGAAGTCCCCATGAGAGATTTGAACGGTTTCGAGTAGTGCGCCGAGTGGAGAACGAGAAGCCCCATTCCGTCGTGGACGCGTTCGACCACGCGTTCGACGATGTGGTCGGACACCGCATCGTGCGCGCGGTGGCCCCACCACGTCAGCACGTCAGTGTCGTCAAGAACTCCTTCCGTCAAACCGTGTTCGGGGTCGTCCAGCGTCGCCGTCCGCGTGTCGAACCCGCGCTCCTCGAATCCCTCGGCGATGGCTTCGTGGATGCCATCGGGGTACACCGCCGCGACATCGTCGCTGTCG
Source organism: Halogeometricum borinquense DSM 11551 (assembly GCF_000172995.2). Lineage (GTDB taxonomy): Archaea > Halobacteriota > Halobacteria > Halobacteriales > Haloferacaceae > Halogeometricum > Halogeometricum borinquense. The sequence goes on along the minus strand of NC_014729.1, from coordinate 1,705,383 downwards.
CGTTCGTGGCGGTACTCGTTCCATACCGTAATAGAGAGGTCCGCACTCATGTCGGGTTCGACACGGAGGGCGGTCAAGTAGTCACCGTTTACTGCTCTTTTCGTCCCCAGCCGATGTTGTCCCAGAGTCGTTCCCAGAAGTAGTACAGTGCCGTCTTCGCAACTGCGGCGGAGATACCGATTTTCGCCGCTGATCCGAACTGGCCGGTGTACACGAAGGCGATACCGAACACGAGAGACGTGGCGAACAGTCGGTACGAGGCGGCCTTGAGTATCGACCGGCGGTGCGTCTCCATTGTTTATCGCACCCCTGCTCGAACGTTCGACTCGGTTCGGTACGTCGCTAGGGGAGGTCTCAAAATCGTCGGGGACATCGCTCCTCGGCAGCTACTGACGCGCACCACATAATATTTAATTAAATTTAATTAGGAGAGAGCGTTCCGTTCACAGCACTGTTCGGATGATACGCGCCTCCGCCTTCTGGAGATGTTCGGCCGCCGTACTTCTCGCACAGTCCAGTTCCGCCGCCACGTCCACGATCGTCGCCTTGCGTGGCGTCTCATAGTATCCGAGTGACATCGCGGCGAGAACGGCCTCGCGTTGGCGGGACGTGAGGGCGGCGTCGATTGTCTGCCGCGCCGTATCGTATTCCCCAACCCGTTCGACCGAGATATCAATTCCGTCGGGCACGCGCTGTAAGGTGTCGCGAAGCATCTCGGGACGTCCCATTATCTCGAAGTTCACCCCGCCAGACGCGTCGTAGGTCAGCGGCGGGAGGACGATGAGTTTGTCTCTGGTGAACGTCGCGTATAGTGTTCGCTCTATGTCTGTCGTCTCACCCAGCGTGAAACAGTAGAACCGGCCGTCATCGATTCGCGTGATGTCGAACGTCTCAATCTCGGGTGTCGCGTCTAATCCGTCCGCGACTTTCGTGGCATCTCCAACGACGTAAAACAGGAGGGCGGGTAGCTCAAAGTCCGAGAGGTTCCAGTGCAGCATCTGAACTTGTTCGACGAACGGCCGCTCCGTCATGATCGTATGAACCGGATGAATCTCCCGGTCCGCCGGTTCGACAGTCAGACGAAGGTACTTCACAGTTCGCGGTTCGACCAGCCACTTATAAAATACCGAACATCTCCCGCAGAATCGACCTCCGAACGCGGACCGATTCTCAGATATGCACGTTCCGCTGACAACGCTTCTCCCCGAAACAATCGCTCGGGTACTGTTCGGTGGTGCTCCATCTCTGCCAGAACAAATCGTCTCCGCGCTCGTGGCCGCTGTCATCGTCGCACTCGTCCCATTGAACTGTGCGGCCGTCGTCATCTGGGCAAAGCGGAAGGTGACGGCCGCGTTCACCGACCGCATCGCACCCAACCGAACCGGGCCGTTCGGCCTTCTCGTCATTGTCACCGACGTGTTTCGTCTTCTCAGCAAGGAGCTCATCGTGCCCGACGGCGTGGATCGGCCAGCGTACGATATCGGTCCGATACTCGTCCCGTTTTCGGCGCTTCTCGGGTTTGCGGTCATTCCGATGGGTTCGATTTTCGGCATCGAACTCCAGTTGGCCGACCCCGAGACGGGTCTGGCCTACGCCTTCGCCGTCGCCTCGATAGCAACGCTGGGACTGACGATGTGCGGATACGCTTCGAACAACAAGTTCTCGCTCATCGGCGGCCTGCGCGCCATCGCGGCCAACCTCGCCTACGAGATTCCACTCGTCGTCACCGCCGCGTCGGTGGTGCTTTTCACTGGAAGCCTCCAGATGAGCGAAATCGTCGCCACGCAGACAAACCCACTTCTCACCGTGATGGGCGTGACGATACCCTCGTGGTACGCGTTCGTCAACCCCTTTGCCTTCGTGCTGTTCCTGATAGCGAACCTCGCAGAGGTCGGCCGGAATCCGTTCGACGCGCCCGAAGCGCCGACCGAACTCGTCGCCGGATACCAGACAGAGTACAGTAGCGTCTACTGGGTGCTCATCTATATGGGCGAGTTCATCCACCTCTTTTTAGGTGGTGCGATACTCGCCACCGTCTTCCTCGGTGGCCCGGCCGGACCGGTGCTTCCCGGCTTCGTCTGGTTCCTCGTCAAGATTTGGGCGGTGTTTCTGTTCACGCAGTGGGCGCGTTCCGCGGTGCCGCGACTCCGAATCGACCAACTCATCGAAGTCGGATGGAAGGGTCTACTTGTCCTCTCGTTCGTCAATCTGCTCCTCACGGCGGTCATCGTCGGTATGCTGGCGACGTAGCTACCGACCGCCGAACTCGGGATCGCGGTGTTCGAGGAAGGCATCGATGCCCTCCTCGTGGTCGTCCGTCTCGAACATCGCACCCTGTGCGGCCGCCTCGTGTTCGATAGCGGTGTCGAGCGAGACTTCGAAGCCGCGCCGGAGGAGTCGTTTGGAGGTTCGGAGGGCCGCCGTCGGCCCGGACGCGATGGTTTCGACGAACGCGTCGAATTCGGCTTCGAAGTCCTCCTCGAAGACGCGGTTAGCGAGGCCAACGTCCGCCGCCCGTTCGGCATCGAGAATCTCACCGGTGTAGACGAGTTCCTTCGCCACACCCGCACCGACTTCGCGGGGGAGGAGATACGAAACGCCCGAATCGATAGCGAGGCCGAGTTGCTCGAAGTTAAACCCGATTTGCCCCTCAGCGGAGAAGACGCGAACGTCGCAAGCGAGCGCGAGGGCACCGCCCGCGCCGACAGCCGGTCCGTCGATTTTCGCAACTGTCGGGTACTCGCAGTCGTAGACACGTTTCACCACGTCCGCGGTGTCGTTGATGACGTGCCGGACGGCTTCGTCGGTCGTCCACTCGTCCGCACGGAGTTGGAGCATCGCGTTCACGTCGCCACCGGCACAAAACGCGCCGCCGGCGCCTTCGAGGATCACGCACCGAGTATCGTCATCGAGCGAATCGAGAGCATCGCGGACGCCTGCGGTCACGTCCGTCGTCAGCGCGTTTCGCACGTCTGGCCGGTTCAGCGTCAGCGTAGCGATGCCACCCTCCTGAGACACAATAACCGCGTTGTCAGTTTCTTCCGTCATGCGAGGTACGACGGATGCACGATACAAAAGTTCATGGTCGTCTGTGCAGTCCGTCGTCGTCACATGCAACGCTGGCCAACCGCGTCAGGAGTCGCCCGGATGAGAGAGCGCCTGCAACGCGTCACCCGCCAGTCCCGGTCCGTCAGGAACCGACATTGCCCCTTCCCTGATGGGTGCCGGATCGGGAGCCAGATCGTCGGCCAGAAGCGACCCCGTCGCGAGGCCACAGGCGGGCACGTCAGGAATCGCAGCGGCAACGTGAAGCGCGCCGAGGCGGGCCACTACGCCGTCTATCGTCGTCGTCACAATCGCCTCAACGCCAGCGTCTCGGGCCGTCTGCGCTGCGTCCAGCGTCCGGTCCGGTCCGCCCAACGCCATCGGCTTGAGAACGAGTACGTCTGCGGCGTCGGCGTCGAGAACGGCCGCAACGGCGTGTGAAGCCAACGTCTCGTCTACGGCGACGCCGACACCGCACCCGCGAAGTTCGGCGAGTCCAGTCAGGTCGTCGGCCGGAAGCGGTTGCTCGACGTACGCGTAGTCGAGTTCGGCGGCCGCATCGAGCATCTCTGCCGCGGTTTCGCGGCCCCACGCGCCGTTGGCGTCGGCGCGGAGTTCGGCGTCGGGGGCCGCGTCACGGGCCGCCCGGAGTCGCGCCCTATCGGCCTCCGGTTCCCGCGCGCCGACTTTGATCTTCACCACATCGAATCCCGATTCGACCATCTCTCGGACCGCATCGGCCGTCTCAGTGGGCGTGTCGTCGCCAACGGTGGCGTTGACTGGGACGGCGTCCGCGCTCGGTCCGACACCGTGTTCGGCCGCGAGACGGGCGCAGAGGCGGACATCTGTCTCACGCGCCTCAGCATCGGCACGTGCGAGTGAGTACCCGTGTCTCGCGGCGGGCGTCGTCGCGTCCGGGTCACCGCGCTCCAGCGCTGCCCGACAGTCCGCCAACGACTCGGTCCACCCCGGAAGCGGCGTCGCTTCGCCCAATCCGGTCACCTGTTCCCCGTCATCGTTGGCGCTGACACGGACGAGAAACCCCTCACGTGACTCGATAGGACCGTTCGCGGTTCCGAGCGGTCGCGTGAGCGACAGCGAGAACGGGTCGAAGCGCATCAGAGGGGAAGACCCCCGAACGAGAGGCCGATCCCAAACAGGAGGGAGTGTATCGCCAGCAGTTTACCGGTCCGTTCGAGTGCCGGGTTCAGCGCCTCTCCCGACGTTTTCGTGAGGACGGTTCGAGCAACCGAAATCGCGTACGGGAGCGTCACGAGCGGGAGGAAGACGACGCCACCGAACGTCTGGCGAGTGGCGAACCAGACCGGTACGAGGTACGCGAGAGCGAGCATAGCGAGATACTCGCCGCGAGAGAACGTGTAGCCGAACCGAACCGCGAGCGTCCGCTTTCCGGTTGTCTCGTCCTCCTCTTTGTCGCGCACGTTGTTGACGACGAGGATGTTTGTCGAGAGAGCGGCGACGGCGAGCGAAGCGACGAACGCGTCGAACGGGAGCGTGTTCGGCGGGATACCAACCGAAAGCGGGTCGGCGATGACGGCCGCCGCTTGGACGTAATACGTGCCAGTGACGGCGACGACGCCGAAGAAAATGAAGACGAACAGGTCGCCGAGTCCGTGATAGCCGAGTGGGAACGGACCACCGGTGTAGGCGATACCCGACGCCACCGAGAGAAGACCGATGACGAGAATGGGCACGCCGCCGACGTAGACGAGATACGTTCCGAGGAGAATAGCGGCGGCGAAAGTGAGATACATCGCCCGCTTGACCGATTTGGGGGCAATGAGGCCACCCGCAGTGACGCGGGTGAACCCCTCGCGGTCTGCCGTGTCAGCACCCTGTACAGCGTCGTAGTAGTCGTTGGCGAAGTTCGTTCCGATCTGGATAAGGGCCGCGCCGACGAACGCCGCAAGCGCCGGAAGCGCAGCGAACACGCCATCGTGGACGGCTAAGCCGACACCGACGAAGATGGGGGCGGCGGCGGCCGGAAGCGTCTGCGGGCGCGCGGCCATTACCCACGCTTTCGTCCGTGAGATGTCCTGCGTACTCATTGGCTCACGTTCAGGACGGCGCGAGCGTCAAAGTTCGGTTTGCCGACGGGAGGCTGACTGGTAGTCGAGTCGCTCAGTATCTCATCAATAATCGCTGTCGAGTAAGCGCCATCGTAACACGTTCGAACTCACCCGTAATGACAGGAATGATAGGTTATTGAGTGGGATGCTAAACGGCGACTCCCGAAACCCAAGTCTGAATCGTGAGTTAGGTTTTCAAAGAAGCTACAATTTTACATACTCTCCGAACTACGGGACCATATGACACCCCTCTCGTCCCGACATCGGCTATACGACATTTTTGCCGATCCGGAGCGGGATACCGAAGCAAAGATCGCTCGGGCCCTCGATCTCGGAGCCGAATTCTTCGACCTACCTATCGGATTCCTTACTCGTATCGATGACGGAATCCAAGAGATTGTTCAATCGACGGGCGGTCACGAACTGATCCAACCCGGCGAAACCTGTCCACTTGATTCAGCCTACTGTCGTCTCACTGTCGAACTCGACAGTCCACTCGCCGTACAGGATGCCGCGGCATCGGATATCAGCCAGCAGGCTATCGATACGTTCGGCCTCGGGACGTATATCGGGACCAAAATCGTCGTTCAGAACGAGACCTACGGAACGGTTTGTTTTGCCGATACGGACGAACGGGGCACTCCCTTTACCGATTCAGAGGAGATGTTTCTCGAACTGCTCGGGAAACTTGTCAGCAGAGAACTCGAACGCCGGGCCCACGAACAGGAACTTCGCGGGCGTAATGAGCGTCTCAAGCGGGAAAAACAACGGTTCGAGGCTATCGCCGAGACGAGCTTCGACATCCTCTTTCGCGTCGGGCTTACGGGGCAGTTCACTTACGCGTCCTCGGCCGTCAAGCGCATCTTGGGCTACTCCCCAGCAGAACTGACCGGCGAGCAGTTCACTGATTTCACGACAGAGGCGGCAGCCGAAGTTGCGGCAGAAGCGTACGCACGAGTACTCGATAACCAGAACGTGCAGAATCTGGAACTCGACTTTCTCGACGACACCGGTTCCGTGGTCGTGCTCGAAGTCAACGCAACGCCGGTCATCGAAGACGGTGACGTTGTCGGCGTCCAAGGTGTCGGGCGGGATGTCACGGATCGAAAGGAGCGACAGCGTGAACTCCACATCAAAAACAGGGCGATGGACGAAGCACAGGTTGGCATCTCGATCTCCGACATTCGGGAACCGAACGAACCACTCATCTACGTCAACGAGGGATTCGAACGCGTAACGGGCTACAGCGCCGAGGAGACGCTCGGGCGGAACCTCTGTTTCCTCCAAGGAGAACAAACCGATCCGGAGCGTTCTCAGCGGCTTGAGACTGCTATTGACGCGGGTGAGCCAGTCGTCGTCGAGCTAATCAACTACCGACGAGATGGAACCCCGTTCTGGAACCAGATCTACCTCGCCCCAGTCGATGACAAGACCGGGGCAATCACACACTATGTGGGATTCCAACAGGATGTCACCGAGCGAAAGCGAACTGAGCAGTTGATTCAGGTTCTCAACAGAGTACTCCGACACAATCTCCGAAACGATATGAACGCCCTTCTGGGATGGCACAATCACCTGTACGGCTCGGATAGCCGAAACGCCGACGCCGAGCGACGGGTCGAACGCATCGCACAGGACCTGTTATCGATGAGCGAACGAGCACGCGAACTAGAGCAGTATGCTCGCCGCGAACGAATCCCTGAGCGACTCGATCCCACTGTGCTTCTCACCGCCGTCGTCAACGAACAGCGCGAGCAGTGGCCGAACGCGACGATTCAGTTGGCAATCCAAACAGATCGGGACATCTGTGCCGGATCGGAACTCAAACAGATGGTAACCGAACTCATCGAGAACGCGATCAAACACAATCTCTCGAATGATCCTCACGTCGTAATCGAAGTCAACAACAACGGCGAGTGGATTGATATCGTCGTTTCGGACAACGGTCCCGGAATCGACGAAATGGAGGCAAAAGTCGTCTCAGAAGGGGGTGAAACGCCACTCCAACACAGTTCCGGACTCGGGCTGTGGCTGGTCAACTGGGCAGTGACCCGCTACGGTGGCTCATTCCGAATCTCGGCCACAGAGCAAGGTGACGGGACGACCGCAACGATTCGGCTTCCGGGAATCGAAGACGAAACCCCCGTTGATGCGGTCGCACGCCGACCCACAGTCCTCTTTGCGTGATGACAGCGGAGTATTCAGCCGTCCGTGGCATCGCTGTGCCGTCCGCGCGCTCAACCGACTCTCAGTAGTGCCACGGATAGTCCGAGAAGTTCGGGTCGCGCTTTTCTAAGAACGCGTCCCGACCCTCCTGTGCTTCGTCGGTCATGTAACCGAGACGCGTCGCCTCGCCGGCGAACACCTGTTGCCCCACGAGTCCGTCGTCGGTCATGTTGAATGCGTACTTGAGCATCCGCATGGCCATCGGCGACTTGTTCGTCATCTCGTCGGCCCACTCTAAGGCAACCGTCTCTAACTTCTCGTGCGGAATCGCCTCGTTCGCCATCCCCATATCCACGGCTTCTTCTGCGGAGTAGGTTTTCCCGCGGAAGAACACTTCGCGGGCTTTCTTCTGACCGACCTGTTTTGCGAGGTAGGCAGATCCGAACCCGGCGTCGAAGGAGGCCACATCAGGATCGGTCTGGAGGAACTTTGCGTGTTCGTCCGACGCGAGCGTCAGATCGCAGACGACGTGAAGCGAGTGGCCGCCGCCGACGGCCCATCCGGGAACGACAGCGACGACGGGTTTCGGCATGAAGCGAATGAGACGCTGGACTTCGAGAATGTGGAGGCGACCAGCCTTCGCCTCGCGGACGAGTGGGTCATCAGCGTCGTCGGCTTCGTCGTCGTCGCGGTATTCGTAGCCAGAGCCACCGCGGACGGACTGGTCACCGCCGGCACAGAACGCCCACCCGCCGTCTTTTTCGGAGGGGCCGTTGCCGGTGAGAAGGACACAGCCAACGTCGGCCTGCTTGCGGGCGTGATCGAGTGCGGCGTACAGTTCGTCCACCGTTCCCGGTCGGAACGCGTTGCGCTTTTCGGGTCGGTCAAAGGCGATTCGCACCGCCGGAACGTCTACCGCGCGGTGGTAGGTGATGTCGTCGAACTCCGCCGCGCCGTCCACTTGTTCCCAGCGGTCGGAGTCGAAAATGTCCGAGACCATATCGACGAGGCGGACGGACCGCGCAAAAAGATTCGCTTACCGGGTGACGGATCGAGAAGAGATAGTCAGGCGCGACGGACCGAATCGGCGGCCGCAGCGACGAACGGGAACGTGAGAACGCCGACAGTGGCGACACCGACGCCAGCAACGATAGCCGCCGCGAGTCCCGAGGGCGTCGTCGGAAACAGTCCAGATGTGACAACGCCGAAGACGGCGGCAAGGTAGACGGTGTTGTACCAGAGCAATCGAATACCGCCGTAGAACACCGAAACCGGTGGCCACTCGGGGCCGAGCGAGAGACGGCCGTTTCGGTAGGCTGCGACGCCCCACGAGAGGGCGACGGCTGCCCCGAGCGCCGCCGCCGAGGCGACGAGTTCGCCCGAGAAAACGGCAATGAGGAGCGACGGAAGCCCCAGCACGGTGGCTTCTGCGGTGCCGTCGAACAGATCCTCTAACCACTGCCCGAGTTCGTCGTTCTCCTCTTGGGGACGAACTTGCCGCGCCTCGGTTTCGGGGTCGGTGGCACCGCGAGACATATCCGTCATGTGGACGGGAGCGGTCAAAAGCACTGTCCCCGGTGTCAGGCCGTGGGTGATCACCCACCGTCAGTACGCGAACAGTCGCCACACCCACTCGGACCGTGTCGGGGAACCGAGTGCGTCGGGTCGTTCGACTGCCGTGTCAACGCGCACGTCGTATTGGAGTCGGGTTACGGTTCGGTTCGTCGCGTTCGCAGCCATTCGAACCGTCGCGTTCCCGCCGGAAACGACGCCACGTTCTGTCTCGACGACCATCCGGAGACGTGCGTCCTCGACCGAAACGCCCCCCGACGCCGGCGTGTAGCCGAAGACTGCCTCGTAGGCCGCATCGCCGGTCAAAACAAGCGTCAGGTGGCCATCAGACCGATTGGCAACGTTCGAGCGGGTGAAGACACGACTGTCTCTCTTCGGAACGCAGTGAAAAAGGGTTCTGCTCTGGAAAGCCGGTTTCTCGAAGTCCGTTCGGAGGACCGCGAAAACCCGTGAGACAACCGTGAGACAATCGCGGGGAACCGCGGGGAATCGCGGGGAACCGCGAGACAACCGCAAACGGACCGACTCAGTCGGTCAACTCGTCTACGACGCGACGGCGGAGCGACTCGCGAGCGGTATGACTCGTCTCTGCGTCGGTGACGACCTCAATCACGTGTGTCCCTTCGCTCTGCGTTGCCGTTTCGTACGCTTTGCGGAAGCCATCGCTGTCTCCGCCCTCAACGCGGGCAAAGGAGAGTCCATACAGGTCCGCGCTCGGTTCAAGGTCCAGTCCGTGTGGCGTCTTGAACTGCGAGGTAAACGGCGGGTCGAACTGCTCGATGGGGAGCATATGGAAGATGCCGCCGCCGTCGTTGTTGACGACGACGATGGTCGCATCAACGTCCGAACGGCCGATAGCGAGGAGGCCGTTCATATCGTGGTAGTAGGCCAGATCGCCGGTGACGAGCGTCAGATCGTCTGTCGTGGCTGACCCAGCACCGAGCGCGGTTGAAACGATACCGTCGATACCCGACGCGCCACGGTTGCCGAGAACGGTCAGGTTCTTCGTTCCCGGCGGGCAGAAGCGGTCCGCATCGCGGACGGGCATCGAGTTGGAGACGAATATCGTGGCAGGGTCAGGGGCGAGTTCGACCACGTCCGCGAGGACGCGCCCCTCACAGAACTCGTCGCTCGTTTCGAGAACGGACTCGTGCGTCGCATCGGCGTTCTCCCATCGCTTGCGCCACTCAGGGCCGCCCGGTCCAGCAAGGAGACGTGACAAGCGAACCATCAGGCGCGAGGGGTCGGCAACGACGAGGTCTGTCGCGGTGAATTCCGCCTCTCGCCACCCGGCGGCGGGGTCAACGACCAGTTGCTCGGCGTCCACGCGGGCGAGGTACTTCCGGAGCGGTTTCGATGTGGGCGACGCACCGAACCGGAACACGATGTCCGGGTCGGGCCACGATTGCGTCACCTGCTCATCGAGGAAGCTGTCGTAACCGCCGATGACGGGCGCAACGCGGACGTGGCCGCCGAACCGGACGCCCGAGAGCGGGTCTGCGAGGATGGGAAAGCCGGTCGCGTGGGCGAACGCTGCCACCGCCTCACTGTCGATGCCGGGGGCATCGGCGGGACCGGCGACGACGAGACCCCGCGGCGTCGAAAGGCGTTCTGCGAGGTCACGAAGCGCGTCGTCGTCAAGTTCGGGAACGCCGGTCGTCGTTCCCACGAAGGCGTCTTCGCGGCCTTCAGCGGCTATTTCCGGGAGATCGTCGGGGACGTCGCCCTCGACCGTGACCGGTTCCAGCGGTTTGCGGAACGGGACGTTCAGGTGAACCGGACCCGCGGGCGTCCCCGTCGCCTTCGTGAGAGCACGGGCAGCCGTCGTCCGGAGCGACCGAAGTTTACGCGGCGTCGCCTCGGGTTCGGCGAGGTCTTTGTACCAGCGGACCGCATCACCGTACAGTTTCTCTTGGTCAATCGTCTGGTTCGCACCGGAGTCGCGTATCTCCGGCGGGCGGTCGGCGGTGAGGACGAGCATCGGGACGCGCGATTGTGCTGCCTCGATTATCGCGGGATGGTAGTTCGCCGCCGCGGTGCCGGAGGTGCAGACGAGCGGCGTCACATCACCGGTCCGTCGAGCGCGTCCGAGTGCGAAAAACGCCGAGGAGCGTTCATCGAGGTGCGAAAAGACGTGTATGTCGTCGTGTCTGTCGAACGCTTCGGTCAACGGCGTCGAACGACTGCCGGGCGTGATGCAGACGGCATCGACACCGGCTTTGGCGAGTTCGTCTACGAGCGTGCGAGCCCAGAGGACGTTTCGGTTTGGTGCGGTCATGGTGAGAGAATCGGCGTCAGTTCAATGGAGGGTACTCAGCGTTCCAGTTCGTCAAGGAGGGCGCGGTACTTCAGTTGGACCTCGTCCCACTCTCTATCGGGGTCGGAGTCCTCGACGACGCCGACGCCAGCGAACAGCGTCGTCGTGTCGTCGCGGGAGACAGCAGAGCGGAGGGCGACGGCAAACGACCCGTAGCCCGCAGCGTCGATCCAGCCGACGGGCGCGGCGTACCATCCGCGGTCGAACGGTTCGGTGTCGCGGATGGTTTCGAGAGCCTTCTCGGGCGGGAGGCCACCAACGGCGGGCGTCGGATGAAGCGCCTCAACCAGCGAGAGGACGTGTTCGCTGGTCGCTAACGTTGCCGTGATGGGCGTCCAGAGATGCTGAACTGTCGCGAGTCGCTTCACGCATCGGTCTCCGGTGTTTACCGACGAGGCGAACGGAGCCAGTTGGTCGCGGATGGTTTCTGCGACGAGTTCGTGCTCGTGAACGTTCTTTTCGTCGTCCAGCAGTTCCCGCGCCAACCACTCGTCTTCTGCGGGCGTCTCGCCGCGACCGGTCGTGCCGGCCAGTGCGCCCGTCTCGACGGTTCGGCCGCGGAGACTCACGAGTCGTTCCGGCGTCGCGCCGAAGAACGACGCTTGCGGGCGGTCCGCGTCGGGTTCGGGTTCGACGAGGAAGCGATAGCAGTCGGGATAGGAATCGCCGAGTCGGTCCAGGATATCGGGCACCGAGAGGTCGGATGCGAGATCCGCCGCAAGCGCCTGTGCGAGGACGACCTTCCGCAAGTCGCCCGCGCTGATTCGCTCGACAGCGGCGTTAACGCCCGCGTTCCAGTCATCTTTCGCCGTCGTCCGCCGTCGATGTACGACGCCCGGTGGGTCCGAGACGGGACCGGGGTCCGGAAGCGACTCGATCCGCTCGCGTTCGCGGGCGAGGCGTTCTTCGACGGCTTCGGCGTTGGCGTCGGGACCGACGGCGTTGACCGTGAGCCACGTACCGTTTTCAGCGTACGTTACCTGTACGCGGGGGAAAACAAAGCGCGCGCCGGGGAAATCCTCCCACGGCGACCCGTCGGTGCTGTCGGCGTGGAACGCGAATCCGCCGAACAGGCGTGGACGAGCGGCCTCGGTTCCAGCGTGAACGTCACCGGACGAAAACAGTTCCTCTGCGGCCTCGCGGATCCGGTCGAACCGATCCGGCCCGTCGGCAGTCACCGTCGCGGCCGCGCCGCTTCCGACGACTGTTGCCTTATCAGGTGCCGACCAGACCGTGCGCGGTGCGTCGGCGGCGCGAAGAACGGCGCGAAACGACGGAGCCGACACGGGAACCGACCTGCTGACGAGATGCATCTCCATCTCGCCAGTCCGCAACGATGCCATTTCGTGAACCTCAGGAGGCCATAGCCTTTTACCTGACTATCCAGCGACGATGGGCTGAAACGGCTGTATTCGGCTCGAACGGCCGAAAATTAGCTATATCGCTCCTCGTTCCACGGGTTGGCCGTGTTGGAGTAGCCGCGCTTCTCCCAATACCCGCGTTCGGGTTCGGTGAGAAACTCGACGCCCGAGACCCACTTGGCACCTTTGTACGCGTATTTGTGGGGCGTAACAACGCGGAGAGGGCCGCCGTGATCCGACGGAAGTGGTTCGCCGTCGTACTCGGAGACGAACATGACTTCCTCGCGCATGCAGTCCTCCAAGGGGAGGTTGGTCGTGTACCCGTCGAGCGCGTGGAACATGACGTGAATGGCATCATCTCGGACGCCCGCCAGTTCCGCCAGCGTCGGGAACGTAACGCCGGTGAACTCGCAGTCGAACTTCGACCACCCAGTGACGCAGTGGAAGTCCTGTCGTTGCGTTTCGGCGGGAATATCCTGAAACTCCTCGTACGAGAACGTCAGCTCCTCTTCGACGGCACCCCAAACATCGAACGCCCACGACTGCGGGTCCCACGAGGGCGTTCCACTCTTCGACAGCACCGGAAAGCGCGACGTCTCGCGCTGTCCCGGTGGGAGTCTGTCGCTGCCGAACTCCCGGTAGAGTCCCGTGACGTCTTTCGACATACACGGTAGTTCGTCGCGGCACACCTAACGGTGACGACTTTCAGAAGCCGTCAGTATCGACTCTGAAAACATCGTTTCGTAACACGAAAACGAATCTCAACGAACGACGGGAAAGACATTCGTCCAACAGTAAAAGTCGGGCGCAGGAGTTAAATAACCCGCCTTCAAACCCCCGGGCGTCAGATGCCCAAAGTCAACATCAGCGTTCCGGAACACCTAGAGATGCAGATCGCACAGCTCGTAGAGCAAGGGGAGTTCGTCAGTCGCGAAGAGGCCATCGAGGAACTCCTCTCGACAGGGCTCCGCGCGTTCAAAACGAGCGGACCCATGGATGAAGATGACCGATTCGAAGACGACGGCATGATGGGTCACGAAGACGAGTACGTCTTCTGACCACGAGCGTGTCATCGAGACCCAATAACCCTTAAAACGACCTCTCACGTACCCACGGCCATGCACAAGGACGAACTCCTCGAACTGCACGAGCAGATGGTGACGATAAAAGACTACTTCGCGTCGCAGGAACACGTAAACAGTGAGTTGTTCGAACCGTACGAGCAACTCGCTGTGGATCCGTCGCACGTCCACAAATCCAAGAGCGAACACAAACACGCCGTGTTCGTCCTCGGAAACGCCCTCGCGGCGGCGATGAGCGAAGACGAGTTCTCCAACGCTGGACGCGTCGGAAAGCGGATGGAAGAACTCGCTAAAGACGCCGAGTCGAAGCTATAACCGTCGATTTTCCGGCTGTGACCGAACGAGGCGACACCAGAATCCGACGCGTAGCGACTGCAACCGACAGCGAAGTGACTTTTCGCAGACGGCGAGGGATTCATAACCGCGCCGTCGAATTACGCCCATGATGGAAATTCCGGGGGTGCTAACAGTTCAGCGCGCGGCCCTCCTCGCCGCGTTCGTTCTCGCTTTGGTCGTCGTCTTCTTCACAGATCGGCCCGCAGGTCGGTGGGGGACTGCCCTCCGCCGACGCTTCGTCCTCGGCGTCCCGTGGGGGTCGCTGATCACTCTCGTCGGCGTTCTCGCCGTTTATCTGTTCGTCCAAGGGGGACTGCATCACTGGAACAGACCGCTCACAATTCCGTTCCGGGCGTGGTCGTACTTCTACCCGCTCGGGGTTGTCACCGCCGCATTCTCACACAACGGTCCCGGGCACCTCATCGGGAACCTCACGGCGACAGCGATGTTCGCACCGGTCGCCGAGTATGCGTGGGGACACTTCCCGCGCGAACGGGGCAGTACCTCGTTCGGATCGTGGCGGACGAACCCGTACGTTCGCGCGTTTCTCATCGTTCCTCTCGTCGTCTTCGTCGCCGCTATTCTCACCGCCGCGTTCGCTCTCGGCCCCATTATCGGATTCTCGGGTGCTGTCTTCGCCTTTGCCGGGTTCGCACTCGTCAACTATCCGTTGGTGACCGTTATCGCCCTCGTGGGGAGTCGGGCCACTCGGGTCGTCTACAACGCGCTCCAGACCCCGCAACTCACGGCGAGCGGGCATCCGGCGTATATTACACCGTGGTGGGCCGATATCGCTATCCAAGGGCACGCGCTCGGTTTGTTTATCGGCGTCTTCCTCGGCCTCGTCGTCGTCAGAAACCGCCCGTCTGCGGAGCGCCCATCGGCACTCAAACTGTGGACCGGAGTCCTGCTGTTTGGTATCCAGCAGTCGATGTGGGCGGTCTACTGGTTCCGTGGCGGCGAGACGTACGTGCTCTACCGCGCGGTCGGTGTCGCTCTCGTTGTCACCGTGGCCGTCATCATCGCAGTCACGGTCGTCGCTTCGGATCGATACATCCTGCGTGACACGCTCGGCGGCGCATTCGCCGTCCGTCGGTGGCAGACCGGCGCGGCGTGTCTCATCCTCGTCGCGGCGGCTATCTCCGGTCCTGCTGTTCCGTACAACCTCTACACCGCAACTGACGGCGACTTACCCGGCGACGAAATCAGCGTCGGAGACTACGAGGTGACGTACGCAGAGAACGTGACGAACGGGATGACCGCCGCATTCGAGTTGTCGGCGCTCGGAGAGACGACGGCGGTGAAAACGTCGGGCGTCATCGTCCGGAGTCGAGAGCGCGGTATCTGGACGACAGCGGTTACGAGGGGGCGACTCGCTTTCGACGGACAGACGGCCGTCCGTGTCGGCGGGCTCGGCTGGCGTGATACGGTGTATACTGTCCGCGACGGGTGGGTGACGACGCAGGGAGGCACCGCTTACCGAGTCTTCTTGAGCCACAACAACACGGCGCGCGTCGTCCACACCTCAGAGCCAGCGACGGCCGGGCCAGTCATCGGGGGTCGGAACATCAGTATCGAGGCGGCCGCGCAGGGGTTCTACCTGCGCGTCAAACAGGGGAACGAATCAGTGGCGGCGCGCCTCCCCGAGAACAATCAGACAGTAACGCTGGACGGACTCACCTTCGCCAGAGAAAAGCAGAATCTGTTCGTCGAATACGACGAGACGCGAGTCAAGATAGCGAAGCGAGAGCAGTACCAGTGAGTTGCGGCCGCCATCGAGGAACCGTAATCGAAAAGAGAGCCCTCAGTTCCACTCGATCCGGAAGACTTCCGTATCGATGTCTTTCGAGTCCTCGTCGTGGAAGTCGAACTGACGGTCGAGGCTGAACGTCGCGCGGAAGGCGTGCGTCACCTCACCCCCCTCGTCGGCGGCGAACGCTTCAACGAACTCCTGTGAGCCGGTGTTGTGGACCGAGTACGAGACATTCGAAAGCGATGCGGCCGTCTGCAGAAACGCGCGGTCAGCGTGTTCGTGGCCGTGTTGTGCGCCGAACGGCGGGTTCATCAACACTGTCGTCGGTTCGTCGATACAGAGCGGCGCCTGTGTCGCGTCGGCGCGGACCCAGTGAATCGGTGTCGTCGTCCCGACGCGGATACGGTTTTCGCGGGCGGTGTCGAGTGCATCTGCATCGATATCGACGCCGACGACGCGGGCGGGACCGCGGAGAGCGGCCCCGAGGGCAAGCATCCCGGTCCCCGTACCGAGATCTACGACGGTCTTTCCCTCCACGTCACCGTTTAGGTCGGCGACGTGAACGACGTGCGCGGCGAGCCCCGGCGGTGTCGGATACTGTTCGAGTTCGACGCGGGGGTTCTCGAATCCCGCGACGACGGAAAGTTGCGTTTCAAGGGCGGCCTTCGTCGCCATCAGGCGGATATCGGTCCGGACACCGAAAAGTGAACCCCCTCGCGGTGGGCGCGTTCATCGAGCGCACGGAGAGCCGTCTCAACGGTGTCCTCGTCTGCGACCTCCGTGACCGTGAGTTCGAGGCGGGCCGCACCGAGGAACGACGCCGCGCGGACGAACTCGCGCAGGTCGTCAGCGACAGTTTGCGTTGCGAACGGACAGTCTTCACCGAAGCAGACCTCGACGGTCAGCACCGTCGGATGGTACCCGTCAGCCGCGAGGTCAGACTTCAGGTCGCGGAGGTACTCCGGGGCCGTCGAATCAAGATTCGATGCCGAGAGCGAGATCGGCGTCACATCGGTGACGGCGTCTGCGTCGATTGCCTCCGCGGCGGACGACTGCTGGATGGGGGTGGTACTCATGTTGCTATCACATATCCACCAATCATACAAAAGCTTTGTTGAATGCTCAATAGTAATATTATCGCAGAATTATCGACCGACTGCGGTCAGTTATGCGCTATCGGTGAACGGTCCTAGAGACTCAAGCGGTTCCATACGCTAGCCCTGCACGGGGTTACACGCTCTGCGTCACCCCATTCCCCCCATCCTTCCCCCCTTCGAGTTCGTTAGTAGCGACGTTCGCGGACGACAGTGCCATCGGCATCTCGGAGCGTGATCGTGTCACCACCGTTGTTCCACACCGCCGAGTTACGTCCCCAGTACACTGTTCCCTCCCGGTCGGTTCCTGTTCCACTCTTGAGTGTGAGTTCTGCATCGGGTTCGAGCGTCGTTCCGGACGGGAACGTATACTCGTTGTCCGCAGCGTCCGCGACGGACCATCCTGAGAGGTCAATCACCTGCTCGCCCTCGTTCCGGAAGACGACGTACTCGCCGTTTGGATTCTCGTTGTCGTTGCCGTCAGCATCCGGGTGGACACGAACGATTTCGATGGTGGTGTTGCCGTCGTTGTCGCCGTCAGAAGTCATCGTCCCGCCGGACTCCGACTCGGCGCACGACCAGAGACCGCGGCCCGCTGTACGGGCGTCTTTCTCAGCCGTCTGGTACCGTTCACGTTCGGTAAAGGTACTATCATACACACGAGCGTGACCAGTCTCGATCAGGTCGTAGTTGAACGACTGGCCATCGACGTAGACGTACCCGAGAAGGCGACCGTAGTAGCCCCGCCTGTCGGCTGTTTCGTCGAATACGAGACTCACTTCTTGGCCCGAGAGACGCGCTTTTGCGTACGCTGAGGCGTTTTCCCCGGCGGTTTCAAGACACGCTGCTCCCGCTTCAGTGTCGGGCACGCCCTCGAACTCGTCCGGTGTGTTCGAACCGTACACTTCGGGCGTATCGACACCTAACAGACGGACAGTATCACGCGACCCGTTCGTGTATTTCACTTTCATCGTATCGCCGTCCACGACTTCTGTCACGGTAACACGAACACTCGGCCCGTCCTGATTCGAGACATCCTGTGGCGTCGCGCCCGCGTCTGACACGGATGGTGCAAATCCGAGACAACCAGACGTAACCAGAAGGGCAATAGAGAGAAGAGCAATTCCAGTGCGCATACCCCCCATTTCGACCGATAATGGGATAATTGGATCGGCTGATGACCGGGCAATACCACCTGGAAAAACCATAACAAATTTGATGGTTTTTCACAAAGAGTTAAATACGCGCTCCACCACAAACCTTATAATGGAACGTCCGAGCCGCCAGCGTCAGCGAGAGCAGGAAGTGGAGCAGGATTCCGACGAACGCATCGCGTGCCCGGAGTGTGAGTCCACCAATATCATCACGGACGCCGACCAAGGCGAATTGGTTTGTGATGACTGCGGCTTGGTCTTAGACGAGCGCCAGATAGACCGCGGTCCAGAGTGGCGTGCGTTCAACCACTCTGAACGGCAGTCGAAGTCCCGCGTCGGCGCACCGATCACCGAGACGATGCACGACCGCGGTCTGACGACGACAATCGACTGGAAGGACAAAGACGCCTACGGTCGTTCGCTTTCCTCTGAGAAACGTTCGCAGATGCACCGCCTCCGCAAGTGGCAAGAGCGCATCCGAACGAAGGACGCCGGCGAGCGTAACCTCCAGTTTGCGCTCTCCGAAATCGACCGCATGGCCTCTGCGCTCGGTGTCCCGCGCTCCGTCCGCGAGGTCGCATCGGTCATCTACCGCCGTGCGCTCAACGAAGACCTCATCCGCGGTCGGTCTATCGAGGGTGTCGCCACATCCGCGCTCTATGCCGCCTGCCGACAGGAAGGAATCCCGCGCTCACTCGACGAAGTCGCTGAAGTCTCTCGCGTCCCGCAGAAGGAAATCGGTCGGACGTACCGCTATATCTCCCAAGAACTTGGTCTCGAACTGAAGCCCGTCGATCCCAAGCAGTTCGTCCCGCGCTTTGCCTCGGCCCTCGGCCTCTCCGAGGAGGTACAGGCGAAAGCAACCGAAATCATCGACGTGTCCGCAGAACAAGGCCTTCTATCCGGCAAGTCGCCCACCGGCTTTGCGGCCGCCGCTATCTACGCTGCCTCGCTCCTCTGCAACGAGAAGAAGACCCAGCGCGAAGTCGCCGACGTGGCGCAGGTGACGGAAGTCACCATCCGGAACCGCTACCAAGAACAGATCGAAGCGATGGGCTTCCGCTAGGTTCAGTTCGACGGGATTTCTCCCAGTATCTCGATCAGAACGGTTCTTTACGTCCAAGAAACCGAAGAACAGCCCCGTTATCGCCAGTCCTCTTAGTATAGACAATCAGATTACGATGCTCACGAGTCCCAGAAGAACCAGATGGCACTGTTCAGATTAACTGTCTGAAGAAGACTCGAATTCCTAGAATCACTCTGACTGTTTCAGAGTGAGAATATCTGAATTGTTTCGCAGGGCTTGACATCAGCTTTGATTCTACAAACGCTGATTCCGGAGAATCGCTAGTTCTGTGCGGGGCGGGCTCTGACATGATCTCCAAAATTGCGCCTGCTGCAATCAAGGAGCGAGCAATTATATTGGATGGCTATCAAGTTCGCGGTACGAATGGGATTTCGGTCTGCGAACGAGCGGACGCCTCCGAGCAAAGATTCCTCGTCCGTTCCGTCTATTCAAGAGCTGACGGGAGGCTCGAATCGGAATCGGAGTCGTGGTGGCGGTGGGGGTTCGCTGACGCCCCGAGAGTGTGAATCTCGCTTCGGGGTAGAGATCTACATGGACGGGCTGGAGACGAAGATTCAGCGACTGGCCAAGAAACACGGCGCAGATCAAGTTCGGCAGTGGGCCGACGAAGGCATGACCGTCGATACGATGGGTAAACCCCGAGACATGCGTGCGTTCCGTGAACGGCAAAAACAGCGTCCTGCCGAAGTCCCAAAGGATGTCGAACGACGGAACGCTAAATCTGTCCAGCGCAGTCGTGGCGCGCATCATGAGGCGTCAAAGGCTGGTGACGCGAACGTCCCTGATTCGGTTCGGGACGTGATTTCCTCGCCCGGAAAGCAACTCGATAGCTCGATTCAGCGCGCGATGGAAGATCGGATGGGCGACACCCTCGGTGACGTGCGTATTCACACGGGTCCATCGGCCGCGAAAGCCTGTGAAGACATCAACGCTCGTGCCTTTACTGTCGGCAATCACATCGCGTTCAACCACGGCGAATACGATCCGAGTTCGGCGGAAGGCCAGCATATTCTCGCCCACGAGTTAGCGCACGTGCGCCAACAAACTGGTGGCGCGGTATCGATGCTTCCGCAGACGGGCGAAATCGAAATCGATCCCGACGAGCGTCTGGAACGCGAAGCTGAGGAGACTGCAAACCGCGTGATGCGAGGTGGGAAACTCGGTATCTTCCGGATGGGGAAAGCCAGCGTACATGTCCAGCGTATACCCGATAAGCAAAGTAGTCTAGAACGCTTCACAGATAGTGATAGGGATCATCCACCACATCCAATAAAAAACCAGAGTGCCACATTCGGAACAGCCAGCTCAAACGACTATCGAACAAATTTCTTCGAAGCTTATCCATGGCTTGAGGGAGAGGTAGTAATCCACCACGCGGTAGAACAACAGGTACAGCAACTGTGGCCCGAGTTGGTAACTGACTCCGAGATGCACTCGCTGGAGAACTTACGGGGCATCCCCAAAGAACTGAACGCAGAGATACACCTGAGCCAGATCAGGAAAGAATGGGATGACTTTTATTTGAAACACAAAAGTCCAGATAAACAACAACTACTAGACAAAGCGACCGAGATCGACGATAAATATGGAGATATGTTCGAACCCTCTGTGAGGGACTGAATCTATGACCGAGTATTATACCATCGAACCCGAAGTTGCTGGACAGTTTGGCGAAAAAACCGAGATGGACCGATCTGTTCACCCACCAGACGTAACGAAACTCCATTACGAGTTTCACGGCTGGTTAGGTGATGACCTCCTGACTACAGTATCTAATTTCGTAATCAGTGAGGAGTTGAAGAATACTCTCTCGTCAAGCGACCTATCAGGATATGAAATTGACGACGTAACGATCTCGAAATCGCCTCAGTTCGAGGAACTACATCCAAACATGGAACTCCCCGAGTTCTACTGGATGCAGATTGTCGGAGATGCGGGACAAGACGATTTTGGTATCTCAGACAATAATCGTTTAATTATCTCCAGAGAGGCCCTTGATCTACTAGAGACTGTTTCGATTGAACAAGCAGAGGTGAAAGAGTTCGACAGAGAAAACAACAGATAGCAGAGTCTAGAATCAGTAAGAACAGGACTGTTAGGCAGAATCGGAGATAGAGATCCTCCAGTTCGAATTTGATGTGGATGGGGATAATCTGTTGAATTCGATGGACTGGTATCTTGTGAGGAGTCACACCTGCCGGACGAAAACGACTACCTCGCGGTCCCACAGGCCGAGGTGGTACGTCTTCGATCCGTACGCGTCTCCGAGTCTGTCGCCGACGCCGCCGGACAAACCGGGTTCGGACACGACTATCGGCGGCGTAGACTCGTTGGCCGCGCGTTCATCGAACGTCGTCAGATTCTTCGTACTCACGGTGTCGGCGTCGGCGCGCTCGAAGTACCACGGGAGCGGAAGCCTGTTACCCCAACTCTCTACGACCGGCGGGAACTCATTGCCGGGGTCCCACGCAGTAGCGTACTTCGACCCGACGTACAGCACTTCGGGTGTCGTCGGGTCGTCGTCCGCGATTGCAGTCGCGTTCTCAACGAGAGCAGTCATGTCGTCGCTGGGTTGGGCAAACTGCGCGAGTTCGTTCGTCCGGTCCGAGGGCCCGTACACGTCCGTGGCAGTGACGGCACCAGCCTGTGCAACGACGGCGAGAAGCAGGAGAATGACGGCGGCGACGGTGGTTGCGTCGCGTTCATCGCCGCCCGCAAGCGAGACGGCGCGTCGGAGAAGGGCCGCGCCGCCGACGGCGGCGAGCGGCGAGAGCGGCAAGACGACGTGAATTGCCACCCACGGCGCAGACACCTCCGTCGCCACGGGGAAGATGGCGAACGCGGCAGCGCTCCAGTAAGCGAACGCATCGAGTAGCGGTCGGCGCTCCGAGGAGACGTAGCGGTTCCAACCAAAGACGGCGACGGCGGCGACAACTATCGGGAGCCCAGCAGTAGCGAGTGTTCCGGCAAGGTCACCGACGTACGGGAACAGTTCGTGCGTCCAGTGCGGCCAGCGGTGGGCGACGCGGACGCCGAAGAACGACCAGAGCGCGCCGACGGTGGCCTCGTAGAGGACGAGATGCCACGTCGTAGGTTTCGTGAGGCCGACATCGACGTGTGGCCCGGCGCGCGGGGCAAAGCAGAGTATCGTCGTTCCGAGGAACAACAGGAACGCTCGGGCGGCAGGAACCGTTCGTCCGGCGATGCGGGACCGCACTGAATCGATGAGTCGGCGCGCAGACGTTCCGCCATCGACCACGGCACTCGGTTGATCGACGAGGAGGATGACGACGACCACCCCACACAGTACGTAGGCGGCAGCGAATCCCGAAGAGGCAAAAGCGAGCGCCAGCGCGATACTGCCGGCGTAGGCGTCGCGTCTGCTCCGCCGGTCGTAGGCGCGCAGCGTGAATCCGGCGAACGCGAGGGCGAAGAACGCGAGCGGTACGTCGCCGCGAAGGAATCGCGAGTAGTAGACGAAAAGCGGGTTGAACGCGAGGAAAGCGGCGAAGACGAGCGACTCAGCGTCGTCGAATCTGTCCCGGAAGAGGAGAGCGCAAAGCGGAAGCGCCGCGCCGAGAACGGCGACAGGGAGGCGGGCCGTCATGTCGGAGACGCCGAGGACGGCGAAAACGAGTCTGTCGAGGTGGTAGAGGAGGGGGCCGCCTGCGATTAGGCGGTACTCGAACGCACCAGTCTCCAGATAGCGGAGTGCCCAGTAGCCGACGCGGGCCTCATCCCAGTGGAACGGGCGGCTACCGAGACCAACGAGACGAGCGAGGAGGGCGAGAGCGGCGAGCGCGACGACGGCGAGGGTCACGCGGTCGGTCCGGAATTCGAGACCGAAAACCCCCACCGAGGCGTCGTCTGACGCATCTCCGGATGACATGAGAAAGACTCCCGCGTAATCGGGTAGAAGCTTTTTGGTCGCGTCCCTGCACACGACGCTGTCATCGAGACGAACCGAGGCGGTTCGGAAGGCACAAGCACCGCGACGGCCGACGACCCGACATGACAATCGTGGAATCGCTGCCACCGCGGCCGTTGTCTGCGAAGGAACTCATGGATCTGAATCGGTCGGACGCCCTCGAACTTGCAAGTCCTATCGAAGAGGAGGGAGACGCAAGCGGCGTCATCGTGGCCACCGACTCGTGGGTGAAGGGCCTCGTCTTCGACGAGGACGGTGGTGGGTGGAGCGTCGTCGAGACAGTGTCACTGTCGGATAACGAGCGAATCGACGGTCTGCAGACGTGTGAGGAGGCAATCCTCGCCTTCCGCGGCGAATCTGTTAGCGACGACGAGTAGCCTCGGTTCGTGAACAGTTTCTAATCGCTGCCGCCCGTAGCAGTTGGTATGTACGAACGAATACTTGTGCCGACAGACGGGAGCAAAGCGAGCCAGGGAGCCATCAAACACGCAATCGACATCGCAAAACAGTACGACGCGACCATCCACGCGCTCTACGTCGTCGATTCGGGGACGTACTCCTCGCTGGAGGCGGGATCGAACATCGTCGCTGAAGCACTCAGAGGGGAAGGTGAAAAGGCCGTCGAGCAAGTGGTGTCGGCCGCCGACGACGCGGGTGTCGAGGTAACGACGAGCGTTCAGAACGGAACGGCACACAGAGATATCCTCAATTACACCGAGGAGAATGACTGTGATCTCGTCGTGATGGGAACGCACGGCCGGAGCGGACTGGACCGGTACCTCCTCGGGAGCGTCACTGAGAAAATCGTTCGCAGTTCGGATGTCCCCGTCCTCACCGTCCGGTCCCACGAAGAAGCGTGAAGTCCGCTCTCGACTGCGCCGTCACGACGACGGACCGGATATTTTCTGCCAGTAAGACACGAACTGTCGGACGGAGAGAGACCTCGCTCACCAGT
Source organism: Halogeometricum borinquense DSM 11551 (assembly GCF_000172995.2). Taxonomy (GTDB): domain Archaea; phylum Halobacteriota; class Halobacteria; order Halobacteriales; family Haloferacaceae; genus Halogeometricum; species Halogeometricum borinquense. Next base: position 1,681,443 of record NC_014729.1, on the reverse strand, counting down.
ATTCCCTTTGCCAGTGTGTACAGAGCGTCTATATAGGACACAGTGGCCAAAAATATGTCATACTAGAGTCAGTTTTATCACCGAACCGGGTGACGGTGTCATCTATGCTGTGTCACGGACGCTCTCCGTACGCCGAACGTCCGTGAGACTGCGGAGTGCCACAACGCATGTCCCAAACAGACGAATCCCAATCCAGCGACGCCGATTCGACAGAAAAAGCGAGCGAAACGGTACACAGAGAGTATCTTCTTGATGTCCGAATCGTAGCAGTACGTGACGGGGACGCTGAGACGAGATACCGGTTCGAGGCTCCGCACCACGTCGGAGCAGTGTTCGAGGACCCGGAACTCGCAGAGTTGTACGCTGACGTGTACTTCGATGTGAACGGATTCGACGAAGCCGGAACAGGGGACCGAGGCGTGCCACCTGAGATCATTCAAGCTGGTCGAGACACGCTCGCGGCCTACTTTCTCACCCGCCCCGGCATCGACACGGACTGGGTCGCGTCGTTCTTCGGCGTGAAACGGGAGCGAATCGAGACGTACGTAGAGTGGGTTCGTCAGCGCGGAACGGAAATTCGTGCCGGTGCGCGTGATGCTGGGCTGGAGTGACATCGCCTCCGCGTAACGGCGTCGGAGCGACTGCGAGAGAGACCCAGCGGCCGTAAGAGAGACCAGTCGGCTGTGAGAGAGGTCGAACGCATCCACCCATTTGGGGACACATAGGTATAGACATATCTAAATCAATACCGCATATTTTGAGAAATTAATCTATGTTTAGCACTATAGAGTACTGTTTTCACACACTATTTACGTCAAAGCATTATAAAATTATTTTAACAGTCCTGTCGTCTGTCGCCCCGTATGGTCGAATTCACTCGACGGAAACTGATGGCGACATCAGTGGCTGCGGCACTCGGGGCAAGCGTTGCTGGAACGGCGGCGGCGGAAGACGGCGACACGCCGCACGCACCGATGGTGAAGGGCGAACTGACGCGGTTTGCGACGACGGCGTTCGGTGCCGAGGTGACCGGGCCGTTCGTCACGCAAAGCGGCACTCTCATCTTCAGTCTCCAACATCCGAGCAGACAGAATCCGGCACCGTTCAACACCGGCGGAATCGGCTACGTGAAGGGATTCTCATTCGGGGACGACGACGACGTACAGGAGATTGGTATTCCGAACACGAAAGAAAAGCAGTCGAAAGTTCGCGTCGGCAACGGCGAGTACGTCCTCCTCGCACAGGAGGGCGACAACATCGGAGACGACGAAGACCTCGGGATTCCGACGACGCCAGACGGAGTCAATATCTCGCAGTTCGACGGCACTCGGTACTCCGATTTCGGCTACACGCCGGACATGAACCAGTTCGTTCCGACAAACGAGGACGGGACAAAGGGCGTTCTGTTCACGAACTTCGAGGCGAGTCCGGGTAACGTTACGCGGATGCCCATCGAACAGGATGAAGATGGCGGATGGACTGCGGACCGAGAGAACACGACGAACCTCGCCAACACCGAGGCGATGCGTGAACTCGGTGGCACGCGCATCAACTGCTACGGCGACCGGAGTCCGTGGGGGACGCCGCTATCGGCCGAAGAGGAGTACGCACACCCGCGTCTGGCCGGAACTGCCACGACGAGTGACATCATGGATGCCGGAAGCGGCGTCGGCTACCGTGGCGCGTCGCAGTTCTGGAACCGACCGAACCCCACCGAAGTCGGCTCCTCGGAGTGGTACGACGAGTACAACGACGGCGTCTATCCGCAGGGCGCGTTCGCCCTCGCCGGACTCGAACTCCACGCGTACTACCTCGGCGCAGACCCCGTGGGCGACGAGACACCCATCGGAGACACGTATCCGAACGTCTACCGCACGGGCTACATCGTAGACTTCCGCAAACCCGAGTGGGCGGAACCGAAACCGGTCAAATACTACGTCTTCGGCCGCGCGGCGTGGGAAGCGCCGGACGTGCAGTCCGACGAGAAGACGGTGTATCTCACCTCCGACGGCGACACCAAAGGGCTGTACAAGTTCGTCGCCGACGAACCCATCCCGAGTTACGACGATCCGATGGACGTGGCGGGAACGCTCTACGCGGCGAAAGTGACCAACGAGGACGCCGCAAAGAACAAACCGCCCGCAAACGTCGATCTCGAACTCGATTGGTTGCCGTTGAGTCACGCGACCAACCGAGAAGTCGCCTCGTGGATAGCCGAGTACGACGACGTCACGCAGGTTGACTACCTCGAAACCCATGCCGAGACGGACTGGCAAGAGGACTTCGAGGCGGCACTCGCGGAAGCCGACAAAGCGGTCGCAAAGAACGGCAATCAGGACTTCATCACCGACGAGGAGATTCAGGCGTGGGCAAACAAATGGACCGACGACCCCAACGCCGTCGTTGACGACGAGAGCCTGCGCAAGGTACCGTTCCTCGAAACTCGCGCCGCCGCGAAGGCAATCGGCGCGACGGTCGAGTTCCGCAAGAGCGAAGGGATCGACAGCGTCGAAGACGCACAACCCGGCGATTACATCTATCTCGGCATCTCCGAACTCAACGGCGGGATGAGCGACCAGCACGGCGACCTGCGGATGGACCGCGTTGACGGTGGCCTCGTTTACCGCGCCGAAATCGAGGCGGACTACAACATCTCGACGCTCGAACCCGTTATCGTCGGCTCCGACGCCAGCGACCCGGCGGACGTGGCGAACGACTCCGTACTCAACATCGACAACGTGTTCGTGATGGACGATGGGCGCGTCCTCTGCTGTGAGGACGCCGACAAATTCGGCCGGTCGTATCCGAACGACTGCATGTATCTCTACACGCCCGACGAGTTGGGGGCAATCGGTGACGGCGACAGAAACAACGGTCACGGAAACGACGCTGACGGCGACGACGAAGGGAATCCCGGAAACAGCGAGTAAAACGGCGATAGCAGCGAACTCAAGCCTCCGAATCGCTCACCACGCGCCCGACGTTCCCCCTAATCCCGACCTTTTTTTGCCGACCGAATCGCTCTATAAAGAGTTTTGGCGCGGTCCCGCAAATCGCATGCTATGACTGAGTACACCGTCGAGTTCGTCGGGACGGGCGAGTCGATTCAGGTCTCCGACAAACAGACGATTCTCAAGGCCTGTATCGAAGAGGGCATCGCACAGGAGTACTCCTGCCGAGTCGGCATGTGTCTGGCGTGTTCCGCAGAGATTCTGGAGGGTGACGTCGTCCAGCCCGCCGCTCGCGGCCTCACTGAGGAAGAGCGCGAAGAATATGCGCTGACGTGCATGGCACGTCCGCAGAGCGACCTCAAGCTGAAACGGGGCGTCTACCCACCGAGCATCGAAGAGGACGCTGCGTCCGCTGCAGCCGCTGCAGACGACGACTGAACGGCGACTTCTCCGCGGTAGCTCCGAAACAGGGGACAGCCGGTGATGGCCATCCGTCGCTTGCCGTTCCCGGGAGTGGTATCAGTCGGACAGCAACTGCTGCGCTCGCGCATGCGAACCCAGGGTCGGTGTCGGCGACTGACTCAGTCCGCTTGAGATACCGCGCAGTTGTTCGGGCCGAGTTCCAACTCGAACGCCTCGTCGTCTTCCACCTCACTCCGCCCGAGATTCATCTCGATGATCTCCTCGTAGTTCGCTGGGCGCGGTGGCATGTCGTCGAGAACGTACTCGACGAACTCCGCTTCGTCCATCGAGAGCGCCGGGAGACGGTCCCGTAACGTGCCGAGACGTGCTGTATAGGTTCCATCCACAGCGCGCTCGGTGGCCTCGCCGCAGTGTGCCGGGGCAACTCGAACGTCGTCGTCGAACGTACCGTACACCGACTGGAACGTCTCGTACAGTCGCCGCGCGGCGTCTTCGGCACCCTCGTCGCCGTGTTCTAAGTCGGGGCGGGCGACGCTGTCGAGGAAGAGACCGTCCCCGGAGAAACAGCTGTCATCGATTTGGAAGGCGGTCATCTCCGAAGTGTGCCCCGGCGTGTGGACGGCCGTGAGCGTCACGTCGCCGACGTGGATTTCGTCGCCGTCAGAGACGAGCTTCGTCGCGGAGTCGGCTACGAGACCACGCGCTTCAGCGGCGGCGGGATACACCGGCGTTGCGTCCACTGCATCGGCCAGTTCGCGGACGCCACTTACGTGGTCGGCATGGACATGTGTGTCGATGACGGAGACGATGTCCGCGCCGTACTCGCGGGCGTCGGCGGCGTAGCGGTCCACGAACTGTCGAAGCGGGTCGATGACGGCCGCTTCGCCACTGGAGACGAGCATGTAGGCGAGACAGCCGCTGGAAGGGCGGCGATACTGGAACACCGTCGCATCGGCATCTGTCGGCACCGTCTCGGAGACATAGACGTGCGCCCATCCGCGCATCCCGTCTTCAAGATTCTCTGCGTTATAGCCCACATCCCGGAGGAGTTCCGCCACGTAGTCGCTTGCTTCACCTCGCCCGCAGACGGCGACCACAAGTTCGTCGGGGTCGAGTCCCGCTTTGCGGGCCGTCTCTTCGACCGTTCCCTGCACTTCTGCGGTCATGAACTTCGAGTAGGGAACGAGCGTCGTCGTCACGGAATCGCCGTCGATGTGCCACGCGTCGTACTCCTCGCGGTTTCGAACGTCGAGTAGCGTCACCGACTCGCCCCGTTCGAGTCGGTCGTGAAGCTCCTCGGGTGTCATGTCTGACTAGTGGATCGTTCGAGGAATATAGCTGCCGCCCGGAGGCGTTATTCGTCGGACGGATTCGACGGTTCGTCGCCCGACCCCTCAGCCTGACGGACCGACTCGGGCATCTCGTCTACCCCACCGTCTGTCCCGACCGACGAGAGCGGAGGTTCGGTATCCGCACTGGTGGGAGTCCCGTCTGAACTTGCAGACTCTCCACCATTGCCCATGTCGAGGCGCTTGCTCGACTCGCGGATGGCTTTGATCTGATTCGTCTGTTCTCGGCTTGCGTCGGCCACCTCGTCAACCTGCGAGGCGACGTTCTTCGCCTGTTCGCGCGTGTTCTCGACCGCACCAGTCACCTGCTCTGCGCTCATCGCCTGATTGTCGGTCGCGTCAGCCACCTCCGCGATGCCCTCGGTCGTCCGTTCGACCGCTTCGACGATTTCGCTGAGGCTGCTCATCGCCTCGCCGCCGAGTTCGATTCCCTCGTGAAGCTTCTCGGTCGTCTCGGTCAGGCTCTCGACCGTTTCACCGGCTTCCGACTGGACGCTGTTGACGGTCTGCTCGACTTCGCTGGCCTGCTCTTGTGACTGCTCTGCCAGCGATTTGACCTCCTCTGCAACGACGGCGAACCCTTCGCCCGCTTCGCCCGCACGGGCCGCTTCGATGGAGGCGTTCAGCGCCAAGAGATTCGTCTGTTCTGCGATGTCGTTTATCGTCTCGATGACCTCGTCAACCTCGTCTATCTTCGTTTGCAGGCGTCGAACGTCCTCTGAGGCTTCTGTGGCCGCTTGGCTCACCTCCTGCATCACTTCGATGGCTTCGTTCGCCGCGGTTTCGCCTTTCGAGGCGCGCTCGGCCGCCTCCAGACTCGTATTCTCGACCTCTTCGGCGGTGGCGGCGATCTCCTCGACTGTCGCACTCATCTGCGAGATTTCTCCGGCGACCGCTTCCATGTCCTCGACCTGCTCTGTCGCAATATCGCGGATGTCCTCAGCACGTTCGGTGACAGTAAGAGAAGATTGGTGGACTTCGTCGATAGGCTCACGCAGTTCGCGTTGGACCTGTGTGGTCAGCTGACGGCGTCGCTCGGCTTGTTCGCGTGCCTCTTGACTGTACGAGTGGATGTACGTCTCCATCGCCACCTGCTGATCGAGGAGAAACAGCTTCAGAAGCGAAATCGACCGGTCTACGACGGCGTCTACTGCGTCGTCTACGTCGCCATCGGCGGTGCTGCTGCGGAGTTGCGCGAACAGACCATCTGTATCGTCCGACGACCCGCTGAACTCCTGTTTGACGTCCGCCCCGATTGCTTCGATGAGATTCTCGTAGTAAATGGAGTATGCGCCGAGGTAGAACTTGGGCCCCACGTCGAGCATATCGTGAATCTTCCCGACTCGTGCCCGCCGTTCGAAGTACTGTTTGCCGTACTCTCCGCTCCCGAGCGATTTGAGATAGGCGATCTGGTCCCGCTTGAGAGCGTCGAGACCCTTGCTCGACCGGCCGATAATCTCGTTCGAGTTCTCGTCGCTCGTGAGTTGGTCGTAGAAATCATCGACCACATCTTCGGCGATACCGTCGAAAAGCGGCGAGAGAGATTCCAACCTTTCGACATCTTCCGCTCCGAATCGATTGAACGACTTTCGCCATGCGATTTCCTCGTCATCGAGGCCCATCGTCGCGGCGAGTTCAGATCCGTCCACGGTACGTCGGTTGGCATCGGTCACGGCCAACCCTTGGTTATCCATGTCCCCCGTGACTATAGTCAGACTATTCAACCTTTCCGTCAATTACCAAATTTGATACTATAAACGGGGAGAACATTCAGGGCCGCTGCGGACGAGCGTCCGATATGGACGGAGAGACGTTTCGTGCGGTTGTTGAAGACGACAAACAGACTGAGCTGGAACGCCTCGGCTCTCAACAACTGTTAGTGGCGTTGACTGACGCAGATTTGACACGCGAACGCGTCCTCGAGGTGGCGGCAGCGAGCGAACACGCCGCACGCGAGACGTTCCGTAAGTGGGCCGACGACGAGGAGAGCGAGACGGCGCAGGGGGCGTTCACAACCGTCGCCGAACAAGAGGATACCCATCTGCGACGCGTCACGAACGAACTCGATAAAGAGTGGGAATCGGACGACGAACCAGGACCGATGCACTCGTATCTGCGTGGTCGCACGGAAACGGTCGAACGTATCGCGGGCGGGATGGTCGGCCGCCCGCTCGTCAGTCAGCAGACCCACAACCAACTCATCGGCTTCTTCATCAACGAAGCCGACGAGGCGACAGCGGATATCTTCCGCGATCTGAAGGCGGAGACGAACGAGACGCTCGAAGCGGGACTCGACCTCCTTGAGGAAGTGTGCGCAACCGAAGACGACTGGGAGACGGCACAGATGGTCGCTGGCTATACGATTCAACTAGCGTACGACGACTACGCCGACGCACTGCAGGGACTCGGGTTCGATCCGCGGTCGGTGTGCTAATGCCCGAAGTCTGTGGCCGCGTCGAAACCCTCTGGACGAGTCCGGAGGACGGCGCGCCGATGGAGTCCCACGAGTCCATCGAGGTCGTCGAGGGTGGGATCCGCGGCGACCGCTACCTCCGCGGCACGGGCTACTACTCGCCCTACGACGTGTGCGAGGTCACGTTTGTCGCCGCCGAGGCGTTAGAGACCATTCGAGAAGAGACAGGGATCGACCTCACCGACGGCCGACACCGCCGGAACATCGTCGTCCGCGGCGCAACGCTCCACGACCTGTTGGAGACGACGTTTCGCGTCGGCGATGCGACGTTTCGTGGGACGCGACCCCGACCGCCCTGTGCGCACGTCGAAGCGGTCGCCGGAGAGGAAGGCGTTGCACGCGCCCTGAAACGGAAGCGGGGCGGAATCTGCGCGAACGTCGTCACCGGCGGGACGGTCGCAGTCGGCGACGAACTCGAACTGATCGAGGACGACCCGCGGACCGTCGGAGAATCCATCGTAGACCGACTCCGTGAGTCGTCTGTCGAAGAGTAGCGTCACTCACCTTTCGGCTCGAGACCGCCCACCTCGTCGGACGAGAGTTCAAGTACGAATACGGGACCACTCCGCGATGTGACCTGACCACGGTCCGCAGCGATTCGCGGGTGTGCGGCGCACTCGCTGCGGAATATTCGCTGAACGCGCCGCCTGTTCGCAAAAATCGGAAATTCGCGGACGTGACTTGGACTTACGCTTCGTCAAACAACGTCTCGCCTTCGACCATGTGCGCTTCGACGGCGTCCATGTCGAGCGTCAGGCCGAGACCCGGCTTCTCGGGAATCTCGATGTATCCGTCCTCGATGACCGTCTCTTCGACGAGGTCCTCCCACCAGCCGAGTTCGTACGAGTGGTATTCGACGGCCAACGAGTTCGGGATCGCCGTCCCGACGTGTGCAGAGGCCATCGTCGCAACGGGCGAGGAGACGTTGTGCATCGCCACGGGGATGTAGTACTGGTTCGCTACATCCGCGATCTTTCGCGTCTCGCGCATGCCGCCGACCTTCGGCAGGTCGGGTGCGATAATGTCTACGGCCTGATTCTCGATCAGCCGACGCTCTTCGGTGACGCGGTAGCGGTTCTCGCCGACGGTGATGGGCGTCACGGTGGACTTCGTGACCTCCTCTTGGACGGCGAGGTTCTCCGGCGGCACCGGATCTTCGAGCCACCACACGTCGTAGTCTTCGATGGCGGCCGCGAGGCGCTTTGCGGAGCCACCCGAGAACGTCCAGTGGCAATCGAACGCCACGTCGGCGCGGTCTTTCACGCGCTCTGTCACCGCCTCGACAATCTCGGCCTTGTGGCGAATCTCGCCCGGTCGGAGATGTCGGTTCGCGCGGTCCTTCTCGAAGCCCGAAGGGACGTCGAGGTCGAACTTCAGTGCGTCGTAGCCGAGTTCTTCGACGACGCGTTCGGCCTCGTCAGCACAGGCTTCGGGGTCGGCCTCCTCTTCGGTGTGGCAATCACAGTAGACGCGAACTTCGTCGCGGTACTTGCCGCCGAGCAGTTGGTAGGCCGGAATCTCTAGAATCTTCCCTGCGAGGTCGTGCAGTGCGATTTCGATGCCGGAGATGGCGGTGACGGTGACGCCCTCGACGGATCCTTCGCCGGACATCTTCTGGACGAGATGTTCGAACAGGCGGTCGATGTCGAGTGGGTTCTCGCCGACGACGAACGGTTTCATCCGCTCGATGAGTTCCGGAACGCCCGCACCCCAGTAAGCCTCACCGGTCCCGACGATGCCCGCATCGGTGTAGATTCGGACGAGCGTCCACGGGAAGTTACCGTCAACCATCGTCGTCTGTACGTCGGTAATCTCCACGTCGCGGCCGCCGCCGCGCTTCGCCGTCGCACCCATCGTCTCAGCTGAGAGTTCACGCATCGTGTACTCAGCGTTCGGGTCGTGCAAGTCTGCGTAGTCTTTGCTCATAGTTTGGCGTTTACTCGATAAGTTGTAAACCTTTGCACTCCGGCGTATACGCCGCCGAAGCCAGTAACTCGGTGATTCGTCGCGTCAGAGCAAAAGTGATTCGTGCATGCGAGTCATGGACACAGGTCACGAATCCCGCGGACGTACCTTAGCGTTCGTCCAGCAGATTAAGGACGTAGACAGTACGGAGCATCGACGCTGCGTCGCCTCGGTCGTACACCAACTCATCCGTCTCTAAAACGTGCGTCAGCACGTCTTGGGAGGCGTGTTTCGGGGCAGCAGCGATCCCGGCGTCTGCCTCCGCAGCCCACTCCATGACGCGCAGGTCGGACTTACTGTCGCCCATGACGAGAACGAACGGGTCATCGACACCCAACACGTCGAGGGCGGCTTGGACGCCGTTCGGTTTGTTCAGTTCCAACGAGCCGATTTCGGCGGCGTCGGCGTGGTAATACGCCACGTCGATGCGGTCGAACAGGTCGATTATCGGGTCGGGAACGTCATCAACCTCGCACTCGGGTGCGGCGTCTTCGGCGGCGAGTACGTCTGCAACTTCGGGGTCGGCGTCCGCGTAGTAGGCACGTGACCAGTGTTCGGCGCTCTCGACCCCGAAGTCGCCGTCCACAGCGGCCGCAACCGCTCGACCGAGGAGATCCACGAGGTAGACCAGTCCCTCGTCGATGACTGCTTCGGCGGGGTCGCTTCCGATGTCGAAGTTCGGCTTGAGCGTGATGTTGAACTCGTTGCCCTGCAGGTGGACGGACTCACGCAGGTCGTCGGGTGCCTGCGGAAGCACGCGAGAGCGAACCTCGGAGAACACTTCGCGGACGGTCGGGTCGAGGTCTTCGTACAGCAGTTGCTTGGTGGTCGAGCCGTGCCCCGGCGTGAACACGCCGGTTCCCGCCTCGTAGACGATGCTCACGTCGCCGGAGTGGACGAGTTCGTTACCGAGTCCTTGGATGGTGAACCCCTTCACGTTCTCCAGCGTCTGTCCCGTACAGATGACGATTGGAACGCCCGCCTCGTGGAACTCCGTCAGAAGGTGGAGCGTATCGCGCGGAATCTCGTTGTCCGTCCGTCCCGCCGAGCGAAGTGTTTCGTCCACGTCGAGAACGAGCGCGTTCACCGCGCGCCCGTATTTCGAGTGTAAGTCGAGCGCGGTGAACGTCTGGTCGCGGGTCGAGCGGGCCGCTATCTCGGCGAATGCGTCACCCGCCGCGAACGACGAGCGAATCGCGTCTTTTCTGCTCTCCAGTTCGTCGCTTGCGTCCTGCCAGTAGTCGAGGGCGATACGCGAATCGACTGGGGGAAACAGATCAACGAAGTCCTGTAACTCCCGAAGCGTGTCCGCCTCGAATTCCTCGTAGAGTCGGTAGAGGAGGTCGTACCGTTCCATACGTCTATCGAGTACTGTAAGCGGAAAAAGTGTGCCCGTACGGCGATTCCTGCGGGGAAACGCTGAAACACCTCGTACACTAACTCCGACACATGGCTAATTGGACAGATAGTATCGTCGGCGACCGGATGACGGTTGACCGCGAATTCAACGATCGAATCGCCGCATCGGAGTTTACCAGCCAAGAGTGGGGCCTCATCATGACGGCGACGGAGTTCGAGATAGAACACGCGGGAGATCCCGATCAGGCGCGTATCGTCGCCGACACGGAGAAACTGCCGCAGATTATGCCCGAACTGGAGAACGTCCGTTCGCAGATGGCGCAGATGGGCGGCGCACCGTCGGAGTCGAAGTCGTCCAGTGGAGGCGGTCTAGTCGATTCAATCAAGGGCGCACTCGGACTCGGTGGTGGCGGTGGCGGTGCCGACGCCGAACAGTTGGCCGAGGCCGAAAAACTCGTTCAGGAGTACGCAGACGAGTTACAGCGTCACTTAGAGTCAAAAGGGAAATGGGAGCAAGTTAGAATCGCGTATCAGGAGTGAACAGTTCGAAGCGGGGGGCGACGGAGCGTCAGATTTCGTCGCCCGAGTGAAACAGCGTGAGTTCTTCGGCTTCGTAGATGTTGATGAGTTCCGTGACAATCTCATCGTAGTCTTCGTCTTCCTGTCGAAGCGAGTCGAGTCGCGCCACCGTCTCCTCGTCGAGATGTATCTGAGGCATACGCTATGTAAGGGTATCTGTAGACTTAAACGCGGGGGGCAGTGGGGCAAAGGACGGGCCAGAAGCCCTCACCGAGCCGACTCAAACGTGCTGACTGGCGGCGTTAGACGTACCGACTCTGGTTCGCACTGCCGGAGACATGCGTCAGGTCGGCGTGAACGTCGGCGATGCGCTCGCGTATCTTCCGTCCGACGACGCGGGGGTCGAACACGTCCTTGTTCGGGGACCACTCGGTCTCGTTGAAGAAGGTGTCGCGGGCGTCCTCGACGCCTTCCGGCGGGACGATGGCTTCGGGATCCTCGCGGTAGTGGTCGAACGCAGTTCGAGTGTATTCGTACTGGTAGCGGGTGTCCTTGTTCACCTTACAGATGCCGTGCTGGAGCATCTCCTGCAGTTGGTCGGGTTGGACGCCCGAGGATCCGTGGAGGACGAGCGGCGTATCGAGGCCGTGGTCGCGGAGCGCCACGCGGATGTCGCGTGCGAGGTCAGGGCGGAGTTCGAGGTCTTTGCCCTTTGCGACGCCGTGTTGGGTGCCGACCGAGATGGCGAGCAGGTCACAGCCAGTTCGGTCCACGAATTCGACGGCCTGTTCGGGATCAGTGTAGAACGCCTCTTCGGCCTCGATCTCGTCTTCGACGCCTTTGATCTGCCCGAGTTCAGCCTCGATCAGTACGTCTGCACCTTTGTCTTCCTTCATCTGGACGACCTCACGGCTTCGTTCGACGTTCTCCTCGAACGGTTCGTGCGAGGCGTCGATCATGATCGAGGAGGGAATCCCGAGGTCCATCTGTGCCTCGATGAAGTCCATGTCGGTCTGGTGGTCCATGTTGAGGAAGACGCCGATGTCGTACTGCTCGGCGATGGATTCGATGTACGTTCCCATCGCCTTCAGTCCGGAGACGGGGTCCTCGTTACCCGCGAAGGTCGCGGCACCGCCGGACAGTTGCAGGAGGAGATCGGAGTTCTCGCGCGCTGCGCCCTCCATCAACCCCATCATTACGTTCGGTTCGGCGATGTTCGAGGCGATGAGACCGAATCCCTCGTCGAGCGCGTCGTCATACACCTTGGCGAGTTCATTCCCGCGGTAGAACGGCACTGTGAGTCACCTATTCCGGCGTTCACGTGCCGGGATTATAACGTATACGGAGGGCTTTCGTTCGTGTTCGGTTTTCGCAGTCAGTGCCAAAATCAGGGAACGCAAAAGATAGCTACTCGAATCCGGATAAATCTACATTCGTACTCCAACACGTCTCGGAGTTCTTTTTATTTATTTCTGAATGGTATGATATGGTTTATATTCGCTTCTGACTGTTTATGAATGTAAACGGTCGAATAGAGCGGCAGAGGATAGATACGAGAGGACGGGTTCAGCAGATGAACGAACACTCCGACTGCGCCCAGTTTCGGGGTGTTCTCGATACAGTCGAGACAGCGTCGCTTATTCCGGCGGAGCCGCCACGACAGAGACACCCTCGTTCTCGAACGCTTGCCGCTCTCTCTGCGGTAATTCCGCGTCGGTGACAAACACATCTACGTCGCCGAGGTCCGCGAACTTGACGAACGATCGTTTGCCGACTTTGGTCGCGTCAGCGACGAGGACAACTCGCGCCGCCTTCTCTGTCATCAGTTCCTTCATCCGTGCTTCGTCCTCGTTCGGCGTCGTCAGACCACCGTCAGCGTCGATAGCGTTCGTTCCGAGAAAGAGGAGATCGAAGTTCGTCCGCTCCATGAACGATTCTGCAGTCGGCCCGACGAGTGCGCGTGTCCGACTGCGAAGGGTGCCGCCGGTGAGTTTCACGTCGTTTTCCTCCTTCCCGAGTTCTACGGCGAGGCGCGGAGAGTTCGTCACCGAAAGAACCGATCCGTCTGTCGGTGCCTGCTTTGCAACTTCCATAGTCGTCGTTCCGGCATCGAAGAAGACGACCTGCCCGGGGGTTATCTCCTCGACAGCACGCTCGGCTATCGACCGCTTGCCGTCGATATTTTGTACCTCCTTTTGCCCGTACGTCTGCTCTTTGCCGACCGTCGTAACCGGAACTGCACCGCCGTGTGATCGTTCGATGAGACCGCGGTCCTCCAGTTCTCGGAGGTCACGTCGGATGGTCGCTTTCGAGTACCCGAGTTCATCGGCGAGTCCCTCGACGGACCGCCCGTCGTCTGCGGAGACGAGTTCCACGATCCGTCGTTTGCGTTCTGCGGGTAACATGTGTCAGTCGTGTTCCGCAGTAGCCACCTTCCGCTGTTAATTGTTTGCGTTCGATAATCGTTCAATCATGCATAGTTCATGCAGAAATAACTCGCTTGCATACAGCTGGGAGATGAGAGTAGCCACTGTACAACTGCAAATCCCAAAGAAAACGCCAAAACTGAGTTGCAGTCAGTCGAGTTTGTTGATGATTGCTTTCGTCACGTCCTCGGTGGCGGCGTCGCCACCCAAATCAGGGGTACACGGCCCCTCAGCGAGCGTGGATTCGACCGCCTCGCGGACGGCCGCGCCCTCGTCGTCGTAGCCGAGGTGTTCTAAGAGCATCGCCGCGGAGAGAATCGTCGCCGACGGGTTGGCGATACCCTCGCCAGCGATATCCGGTGCGGTGCCGTGAACCGGTTCGAAGAGAGCGTTGTCGGGGCCGATATTAGCCGAAGGGAGCAGACCGAGACCGCCGACGAGTCCGGCCGCGAGGTCCGAAAGCACGTCACCCGCGAGATTCGGACAGACGATAGTGTCGAACTGCGTCGGATCCAGACAGACGCGCGTGGCGAAGGCGTCCATCAGCACTTCTTCGACTTCGACGCCACGTTTGTCGGCGACAGAGACGATGGTATCGCGGAATCGACCGTCGGTTTCGCGCATCACGTTCGCTTTGTGGGCGATCTGGAAACTGCCGCCCTCGCCGCCGACGAAGTCGCAGGCGTACTCGGCGAGTTGTTCTGACGCCGAGGTGGTGACGACGCGCGTGAGCGTGGAGAGATCATCCGACAGACGGTCCTCGTGACCCGAATAGACGCCCTCGGTGTTCTCTCGAAGGAAGACGAGGTCCGTCTCCGGTCGGAGTGCGTCAACGCCGGGGTAGGCCTTCGCCGGACGGACGTTGACGAACGAGTCTACCGCTTCGCGGAGCGGGAGAATCACGTCGGCAGCCGTCTCGCCCGCTGCGCCGAACAGCGTCGCGTCAGCGTCGGCGACGGCGTCGTACGTCTCCTGCGGCAGTGCCTCACCTGTTTCGGCCTTCACAGCGTCGCCGGCGTCGGCTTCGACGAACTCGAAGTCGCCGACCGCTTTCAGTACGTCCACAGCGGCCGGGACGACCTCCGCCCCGATGCCATCACCTTCGACGACAACGATTTGCTCAGTCATCGCTCTCCACGTAAGGCAACGAGTCCATCGTATCGCGGACCGCTTTCTCGTTCGACTTCATCAGCGCTGTCGTATCCCAGACGCCGTCCACGAGCGCCTTTCGCTGGGCGTCGTCAACGGTCACATCGATGGTCTTCCCGCCGTAGGTGACCGTCTCGGCCTCCACGTCAACCTCGATGTCGCTGTCTGGGTTCTCGTCAACCCACGACTGCAGTTCCGCGATGGTCTCGTGGTCGGCGGTGACGGTCGGGATGCCGAGAGCGAGACAGTTACCCGCGAAGATTTCCGCGAACGATTCGCCGATGATGGCGTCGATACCCCAGCGCATCAGCGCTTGCGGGGCGTGTTCGCGCGAGGACCCACAGCCGAAGTTAGCGTTGACCACCATCACCGAGGAGTCCTTGAAGCGATCCTCGTTCATCGGGTGGTCTTTCGGTTCGTCGTCGTCATCAAATCGCAGGTCGAAGAACGCGAACTGCCCCAGTCCGTCGAACGTGACGACTTTCATGAACCGCGCCGGGATGATCTGGTCGGTGTCGATGTCGTTCCCGCGAATCGGGATACCCGTCCCCGAAACGTAATCGACCTCCGGGATCGTTTCCGTCATGCCAGATTCACCTCCTTCATCTCGCGCACGTCACTCACTGCCCCGTTAATAGCCGCGGCGGCGACCATGCGCGGGTTCATCAGGACGGTACGCCCGTCTTTCGATCCCTGCCGGCCGACGAAGTTACGGTTCGAGGAGGACGCACACGCCTCGTCGCCCTCCAGTTGGTCTTCGTTCATGCCGAGGCACATCGAACACCCAGCGTTACGCCACTCGAAGCCGGCTTCCTCGAAGATGTCTTTCAGTCCTTCCTCTTCGGCCGCCGTCTGGACGCGCTGACTGCCGGGGACGACCATCGCGCGCACGTCCTCGTGGACCTGTCGCCCCTTGACGAGGCGGGCGGCACGGCGCAAGTCCGCGAGGCGAGCGTTCGTACAGGATCCGAGGAACGCCACGTCGATTGGGTAGCCTTCCATTGTCTCGCCGGGCGTCACGCGCATGTGCTCTTGGGCACGGCGCGCGGTGTCCTGTTTGTCCTCCGGCAACTCTTCGGGTGCCGGGATGGGTTCGGTGATACCGACGCCCTGTCCGGGCGTCGTCCCCCACGTGACGACCGGTTCGAGTTCGTCGCCGTCGATAGTGACCACGTCGTCGTACTCGGCGTCTTCGTCGGACTGGACGGACTCCCAGTAGGGTTTCAGCCGTTCGAACTTCTCGGGGTCGTCCGCGAACTCGTCGGTCTCTTCTAACCACTCGAACGTCGTCTCGTCGGGGTTGACGTAGCCCGCGCGAGCGCCGCCCTCGATAGACATGTTGCAGATCGACATCCGCCCTTCCATGCCGAGGTTTTCGATAGCCTCCCCGGCGTACTCGTAGACGTAGCCGACGCCGCCGTCGGTTCCGAGACGACGAATGATTTCGAGGATGACGTCCTTCGCCTCGACACCCTCGCCGAGTTCGCCGGTGACCTCGATTTTCCGGACCTTCTGTTTTTCCATGGCGATACATCCCGTCGCCAGCACGTCACGGATCTGTGAGGTGCCGATACCGAACGCCAGCGCGCCGAACGCGCCGTGCGTCGAGGTGTGGCTGTCGCCGCAGACGATGGTCGTTCCGGGCTGGGTGATTCCCTGCTCCGGTCCGATGACGTGGACGATACCCTGATCGCCCGTCGTCGGATCCGAAAAGTCGATACCCGCATCGCGGACGTTCTCCTCTAACTCCGACATCATCTCTTCGGCGGCGTCGTCGGTGTACGGGCGCGACTGGTCCGACGTCGGGACGATGTGGTCTACCGTCGCATGCGTCCGGTCGGGGAACGCCACATCCATGCCGCGTTCGCGCAGCATCCCGAACGCCTGCGGACTCGTCACCTCGTGGATGAGGTGCAGGCCGACGAACAGTTGCGTCTGCCCGGTCGGCAGTTGCGTGACGGTGTGGTTATCCCAGACCTTGTCGTACAGCGTTCCCTTACTCATCTACGTCACCCGCAACCGACCGATTACGGCCGGTGATTGCTGTCCGCCCGCGATTCCAAACGCGGTTCGTTTCGTCACCGTGTGGGGGCGTGTGGTCAACGTTTTTCATCGCCTCCAAACCGCCCGTCGTCGCAGGCTTGGAGCCGGACTGTCCGCCGTCGGTGACGGCCGGGCCGCGTTCGTAGACTGTCGTGAACGTCTCTCCCGTGTAGGGATTTGTATGGCTAACATTTCGCATGCGATTCGATGCGTCGTCTCGTGTCTCATCTCGCGTCATTGGTACGATATGTGGGGGAAGGTGGTTAGTCGTCTGCCGGTGCTTCTGCTTTCTCCGCGTCGCCCTCGTCGGCCCACGCGAACAGGTCACGCAGGGGTTCGCCCACCTGTTCGATATGGTGGTTCTCCTCTCGGTCTTTCAGTTGCGTGTAGGAGGGCCGTCCAGCCTGATTCTCCGCGATCCACTCGCGGGCGAACGTCCCGTTTTGGACCTCTTCGAGAATCTCCTCCATGTTCTCGCGGGCGTGTTCGTCAACGACGCGGTCACCGCGCGTGAGACCGCCGTACTCGGCGGTATCGGATACGGAGTGCCACATCTCGCCGAGTCCGCCCTCGTACATCAGGTCCACGATGAGTTTCAGTTCGTTCAGACACTCGAAGTAGGCCATCTCGGGAGAGTAGCCCGCGTCAACGAGCGTCTCGTAACCCTGTTTCACGAGAGAGGTGACGCCGCCGCAGAGGACGGCCTGTTCGCCGAACAGGTCCGTCTCCGTCTCCTCTTGGAACGAGGTCTGGATGACGCCCGCGCGGGTACAGCCGATAGCGTGTGCGTACGCGAGTGCTTCGTCTCTGGCGTCGCCCGTCTCGTCCTGATAGACGGCGATGAGACCCGGCGTCCCCTCGTCGCTCTGGTAGTTGCGTCGGACGAGATGGCCCGGCGACTTCGGGGCGACCATCGTCACGTCCACGTCTTCCGGCGGACGGATCTGGTTGTAGTGGATGTTGAAGCCGTGCGCGAACTGGAGGGTGTCGCCAGCGTCGAGTTCGTCTCGAATCTCCTCGAACACCGCCGGTTGGACCGTGTCGGGGACGAGGACCGAAACGATGTCCGCTTCGGCGGCGGCCTCGACGGGCGTCGCCACGCGGAGACCGTCATCTTTCGCGGCGGCACGGGAGGAAGAACTCTCGCGGAGGCCGACAACCACATCAACCCCGCTGTCTGCGAGGTTCTGTGCGTGGGCGTGACCCTGACTGCCGTAGCCGAGAACGGCGACGGTCTTGTCGTCGATATGCGTTCGGTCTGCGTCTTCGTCGTAGTATACAGTCGTCGTGAGTTCGTCGTCAGTCATCGTAGTTTGTTGGAGTCGTCGGTTCGCCGGAGGTTGCTGGTTTCTCTCCGGGGACTGTGGCTTGGTCACCGCGCGCCAGTGCGGTCTGTCCGGTCCGGGCGATCTCGATGATGCCGAACTGGCGGAAGGCGTCGATGGCGTCGTCTATCTTCTGTTCGTTGCCGGTGAGTTGCACCGTGATGGTCCGCGGGCCGGCGTCGAGCGTCTTCCCCTCGTACATCTCGGTGATGGCGTGAACTTTGTCCGGTTCGTCGCCGCGCACCTTTAAGAGCACTAACTCCGCGCGCACGGCGTCGTCGTCCAGTTCGCCGACCGAGATGACGGGCTTCAGCTTCGACAGTTGCTTTTCGATCTGGTCGATGCCGGGAGCCGGCTCCTCGACGACCATCGTAATTCGAGAGTGTCCGTCCACGGTGGTCGGACCGACGGTCAGACTCTCGATGTTGAACTGCCGTCGAGAGACGAGTCCCGACACGCGCGAGAGCACGCCGGGGTCGTTCTCGACCAGCGCGGAGATGACGGCGCGTTGCGTGTCGGGTTCCGCCTCGACTTCAGGATCGATGCGGATGCCCTGCGAGTTGCGTCGTCCCTCCGGATGTGGTCGTTCGTTGGGTTCCGGTCCCTTCAGACCGTGTTTGGGCAGTTCCCCGTTCGCGTCGTTTGCGTCCGTCATAATTGGTCCTCCGTCAGCGCGAACTTCCCGTTCGCACCGCCCGAGGGGACCATCGGGTAGACGTTCTCCGCCGGATCGATGTGGAAGTCGATGACCGAGGGCCCGTCGTACTCGATAGCCTCCTCGATGGCATCTGCGACTTCGTCGTAGTCGTCCACGCGCCAACCGCGCGCGCCGAACGCCTCTGCGAGTTTGTCGAACTCGGGACACCAGTTGTACTGTGCGGCCATGCGACGACCCTCGAAGAAGGCGTCCTGCCATTGCCGCACCATGCCGATGTACTCGTTGTTGAGGACGGCGACGGTGATGTCTAACTCCTCGCGGACGGCCACGGACAGTTCCTGAATCGTCATCAGGAACGACCCGTCACCGTCGATGCAGACGACCTCTTGGTCGTCTTCGGCGGCGAGTCGTGCACCGATGGCCGCCGGCAGGCCGTAGCCCATCGTTCCGAGTCCGTGCGAGGACACCCACGTCTGCGGTTCGGTGAACGTCCAGTACTGTGCGGCCCACATCTGGTGTTGGCCGACGCCGGAAGTGACGATGGTGCGGTCGGAAGTGGCCTCGTCCAGACACTCGACGACGAACTGCGGTTTCAGCGGTTCGTCCTCGGGCGTCGCGTAGTCCATCGGGTATTCGGACTTCCACGTCCGGCACTGCTCGCGCCACTCGCGGGCGTCCGGCTTCTGTGCCACCTCGTCGGACAGTTGCCGCAACGCCGTCGCGGCGTCACCGACCACCGGATAGTCCGCGTGGATGTTCTTCGAGATCTCCGCGGGGTCGATGTCGATGTGGATGACTTCGGCTTCGGGGGCGAACGTGTCGATACCGCCGGTCAGGCGGTCGTCGAAGCGCGTTCCGACGGCGATCAGCAGATCCGTGTGGGTGATCGCCATGTTGGCGTAGCCGGTACCGTGCATACCCGCCCACGAGAGACACAGGTCGTCGTCCTCGGGGAACGAGCCAATTCCCGGCATCGTCGTCACCACTGGGATTCCGTACTCGTGGGCGAACGCGCGAGCTTCCTCGGTGGCGTCGGCCTTGATGACGCCGCCGCCCAAGAGGAGCAGCGGTCGCTCCGCCATCTCGATAGCGCGAGCGGCGTTTGCGACGGCTGCCTCGTCCGGTTCCGTCTGCGGCGTGGTCGTCTTCGGCGTCTCCGCCGGACCCGGTTCGCGGTCCGTCTCACCGAGGGTAACGTCCTTCGGCAGGTCCACGAGCGTCGGTCCCGGTCGCCCTTCATCGGCGAGAGCGAGCGCTTCGCCCACCGTATCGCCAACCGAGTCAGAGTCGGCGGCGAAGTAGTTGTGCTTCGTGATAGGCGTCGTGACGCCGATGGTGTCGGTTTCCTGAAACGCGTCGGAGCCGACCATGTTCGATGGCACCTGCCCGGTGAGGGCGAGGATGCCGTCCGAATCCATGTTAGCGTCCGCAATTCCGGTGACGAGGTTCGTCGCGCCCGGGCCGGAAGTAGCGAGGCAAACGCCCGGTTCGTTCCGGACGACGCCGAACGCGTCGGCGGCGTGTGCCGCGCCCTGCTCGTGCGCCATCGTAATGTGCCGGATGTCGGAGTCGTAGAGCGCGTCGTAGACGGGCATGATTGCCCCGCCCTGCACGCCGAAAGCGGCTTCGACGCCAGCGTTCTCCAACGCGCGGACGACGGCCGACGCGCCCGTGGTCACGGGCGTCTGTCCGGTCGGCCCGTCTTCGTCCGTGTCGGGTTTCGGGGGCGCGGGTTCGCTCATCGTTCACCTCCGGGAGGTGTCTTCTGTTTGTGATACGGTCGTTGGTCGCGTGTACGGTCTGCGTGGTCCATCGTCTGGTGAATCTGGGAATCTCTCTGCGGCTGTGTGCCGTGCGAAACGTCGAAAATCGAGAGTGAGGGGATGGAAGGGGCTAGGCGGCCCCTACAATAATGAGCGACCGGACAGCGACCGTACCGTCGGTACCGAGTCCCGTCTGTACGGGACCGGCGGCCGACTGTTCGAGGGTCTGCTGTCGCATCGTATTCGGTCGATTTTCCTGCAAGGTTATCAACGTTTCGTGCCGCGCAAGCGTTGCTGACTCGCGGGCGGTGAGTGCGCACCCGTGGCTCATCGTCGTGAGCGAACGGGGCGCGGGGCATCAGGCTCGAACCTCCTCGTGCTCCGTCTCGTCTTCGTGACCGACACCGACATCCTCTGCGATGCGCGTCAACACTGCCGTCGTCACGCGCTCTTTCTCCGCGCCGGTATCTTTCACCCGGCGGGTGACCGCACGAACCTCGCTGTCGTCCGGTCGGAACCCGGCGTCCTCCAGTCGCTTGCGGACGGAGTGTGAGCCGGTGTGTTTGCCGAGGACGAACTCGCGTTGTGCGCCGACCATCTCGGGAGTCATCACACCCGGCTCGAACGTGTCCGAGTTCTCGATGACGCCCGCGGCGTGGATACCGCTCTCGTGGCTGAAGGCGTTGCGTCCGACAACCGGCTTGTTCGCCGGCACCGGGATGTCGCTTGCTTCCTCCACGATGCGGGAGAGTTCGGTGATTCGTTCGGTGTCGATTCCCGTGTCTACGTCGTACAGTGACTTTGCCGACATGACGACCTCCTCGTAGGCGGCGTTGCCCGCGCGTTCACCGATGCCGTTGACCGACACCTGTGCCTGCGCGGCACCAGCCTCGAAGCCCGCCATGGCGTTCGCAGTGGCCAGTCCGAAGTCGTCGTGCGCGTGGACGTCGATGTGCGCGTCGGTGTGCTGACGCACTTCGCGGATCAGATTAGCAAAGCGCGTCGGCGTGGCGACGCCACACGTGTCCGGAATATTCACCCAATCGACGCCAGCGTCGTCCACCGCGGACAGAATCTCCGCGAGGAACGTCATGTCGGTTCGCGTCGCATCCATCGGCGAGAACATGACCTCGACACCGGCGTCTTTGACTCGTTCGACACTCTCGACTGCGCGTTCGACCGCTTCCTCCTTCGAGGCGTGCATGGAGTCGGCCAGTTGCACGTCGCTGGTGCTGACGAAGACGTGAACCATCTCCACCCCCGCGTCGAGGGCGGCCTCCACGTCTGTATCGACGACGCGAGCCAGCCCACAAACGGTCGTGTCCGTGGCGGCGGCGATGTCGCTGACGGCCTCGAACTCGGCGTCCGAATTAACCGGGAAGCCCGCCTCGATGACGTGCGTTCCCATCTCGTCTAGCGTCGCCGCGATGTCGCGCTTTTCCTCGTAACTGAACGAGGTGCGTGGCGACTGCTCGCCATCGCGCAGCGTCGTGTCGAAAATCCGTACACCGTCAATCTCCGATTCAGTAATGTGAGCTAACGTGCCCTGGAAGAACTCGACCCGCCGGGGAATCCGACGAAGTGTCCTCCGTGTGTCGTTGAGACATCGTACCACGACCCAGACCCGCATTCATATAAAAAGATTTCCCTGAGACAGTATCACGAACGTTATACGGTATCTCATGGCGGCTAACTGATTCGGCAAAATCGCACGACGTAAACGGCTTCAATAGGATAGAAAGAGTGCATATGACCTTATATTCCTCTATCGCATGGAATCAGTAGTTGAACTACACAAACGAATATTCCACCCCAGAATTTGTGAATTAATTTTCCTTGCGGCTCGCGCGCGTCGCCGACTGGACGAACGTTAACCGGAGTGCGCGCCGAGCGTCGCACCGAATCCTTTTCGTCCCCCTCTGCATGGGACCGGGTATGAGCGATTTCAACCTCGACCTCTCTTCAGCCGAGGAGCATCTCGACGAGGAGGAACTGGCCGGAAACGTGGTTCTCGGCGTCCTCAACGGCGAAACCGATCCGCAAACGTGGATCGAGACAATCGAGAACGGCAACGTCCTGTTTCTCGCTGTCGAGGGCGACCTGAACGAACTCGCTACCGGATTCGCCCGCGAGATAAAAGACATGGGCGGGCAACTGATGCACTTCCGGAAGTTCCTCGTTGTAACGCCTCCCGGTGTCGATATCGACACCGACCGACTCTGAGAACCGACCGCAACCAACTCGACCGGGTTCTTCTCGACGCTATCCAGCAATCAGTGCCCACAGTCATCAGCAGTCGGTAACAAACTCGATGACGTGCCCGTCTGCATCCCGAACCCGCAAGCCGTTCTCGATCTCCTCCGGTCCGACTGCCCATGGTCCGCCAGCCTCGACTGCCGCGTGCGGGTCATCCGTCCGGAACGCCAACTCGACGTGCAGTCCGCCTCGCGCGTCAGCGATTCCTAACTGCGGTTCCCACAGTTCGAGGTCCACCGGACCCGACAGACGGACGCGCGGCCGTTCGTCACCCCGATCTACTACCTCGAAGCCGAGGGCACGAAACTGCGCTTCGGCGCGTTCGAGGTCGGTGACTTCGAGAACGACCTCGAAGATACCCGTCAACGGGAGGTTCGCGGGCGTCTGTTCACCGTCCCCCGAGACACCCTCTCTGTCATCTTCCGACTTCCCGCCTGCTTCGTCGATGCCGCCGATTTCGACGCAGTTGCCGTCGGCGTCGTAAACGTACAACGAGTGGGAGGACCCGAACGTGAACTCCGCGGGGTCGAGATCAGAGAGTTCGGTCATCCAGTCATCGTACGCCTCGCGCGTCGTTGAGAAAGCGTAATGTGTGTGAACGCCGCCGCGAGGGACTGAAACGGGCCGCCGGAGGACAACCGTTGTTTGGCCCACGTCGTAGGCAACAGTGGTGTCGGACTCGTTGGTAGGAACGAGGCCGAGGCGTGTCTCGTAGAACTCCCGGGCCGCTTCGAGATACTTGACCTCTAAGCCGAGACGACAAAAGCGGGTGAGCATAGCGCCTCTACGTGACGAGGGGTGAAATATCGTCGCGTCGTTTCGCGTCGTTGATGCTTACACGCATGACAGAATGCGGAAGATATCACCGTATCCAACCAATGCGGCAGAGATTGCTGTAAACTCCGAAAATGAGACAATCTGTTTCTGTCGCCCGGGTTTATGCCGCTGCCGTCCCTTGATTCGTCCATGCCAATGAAGGGGAGCGGGACGGCCGAGTATCGAACGATTGATCGGTGGGACGGCGGCGTCGGATGGCTTGCGTATCCCGACGAGGAGATGCAGCGCGCCAGTCACGCTCTTGTCGGCGACGACGGCGGCGTCTGGCTGTTCGATCCCGTGGACGCACCAAATCTCGACGAGTTGCTCGCGGAGTACGGCGACGTGTCGGGCATCGTCGTCGGGCTCGACCGACACAAACGCGACGCGGCCAAACTGGCGACGCGGCACGACGTTCCGGTGTACGTTGCCGACTGGATGACCGGCGTCGCAGACGAGTTAGACGCCCCCGTCGAGCGATTTAGCCGTCGTCTCGCAGACTCCGGGTTCGAGGCGTTCACGATCCTCGACAGTTCGATTCCGCCGTGGCAGGAAGTCGGGTTCTATCACGAGTCGTCGGGGACGCTTCTCGTTCCAGAAACAGTCGGTACGGCGTCGTACTTCTGTGCGCCCGGTGAGCGCCTCGGCGTCCACCCGATGCTCCGACCGTTCCCGCCGCGCCGCGCCCTGAGACGGTTCGATCCGGACCGAGTTCTCGTCGGTCACGGGGCTGGCGTGATGGGCAACGCCGCGGGGGCGTTTCAGGATGCGCTGGACAATGCGCGAACGAACATCCCCGGAGCGTACCGCAAGGCGTTCCAGAAGATGCTATCGTAGCTGCTGAATATCATTTCATTCGAGAGCATCTATTCTAGTGTCACTTACGCGGTCACGCTTTTACAGGCGCACGCGCTACAACAGATGTGGTCTTCATCACTCGCGGCTTGCACGACGCGCTTCTCGACATGGCGTCGGACGCCGAACCAGAGCGAGTTACGGTCGTCCTCGCGGCAACGCCAGCCGAAGCGTTCGAAGACGACCTGGACGTAGACCCGGAGACACCGGTGTTGACCCACTTTTACCTCCCCGATGCCGGCAAGTCCGTCCGAGCAGTGTTCGGTGTTGACCTCGGAACACCCGCTGGACGCGGGCGCGCCCGCTTCGTTTCACATCCGCAGGGACCGGACGAACCGACGCGTGAGGACGACTTTGCGGCCGCTATCTTGGTTGCCGTCCCGCCGTGGGACGAGTCGTCAGTATCTGCATTCGACCGGTCCGGCAAGCAACTCTCGCTCGATGTGGTGGAGGCCGAACCGCCGACGGAGTCACTTGCTCGCGACTGATCCCCGTTCGCACATCCGACCGGTCTGTTTGTACCGACCGATCGGTCCGTTCGCACGTCCGATCAGCGGTCGAGGTAGCCGAGATCCGCAAGTTGCTCGGCGATATCTTCGAACTGCGCCTCCGTGAGTTTCCCCTCCCGTTGGTGTTGGATAACGATACTCCGGAGCAGGAAGCGAACGAGGTCCGACGTACTGGAAAAACTCGTCCCCTCGATGGTGGTTTCGACGCGCTCGGCGAGGTCCTTCGGGATCGACACGGTCGTATAGTCGGTCATTGGCGTCCTGCCGAAAGGGACTCCGTCGGGTTAACAGATGCGGACCGACGGAACTCGGTCGGGGGTTTTTCAACAGGCGGAGTCATAACGCTGGGGTGATGGCCGCACGACCACCACCGCAGGACGGGGACGAACCGGACACGCTCGAATTTGGTATCGCTGCACTCGCCAAGGAGTTGTCGGAGGCGGATATCACGTACCCAGTGACCGACGACGAACTCGTCCGCGCGCTCGACGACGTCGCCGTCCCCTACAACGCCGCCGGCGGGACCGTTCGTCTCAGCGAAGCGCTGGAATCAGTTCCGCAGTCTCAGTACACCAGCAAGGCGGAACTGCTCGACCATCTCCACCCAGTGTTCGAGGAGTACCGGCGCTCGGCGTCGAACAACATCCTCGGCCAACTTCGCGCGCTCCTTCCGTTCTAATCGTCCGGGTTCGACGCCGACCGGTCGGTCGTCTCGGCCTCGTCACCGCCATCCTGACGGACTCCGCGGGGGCGCGTCGAACCGCTGTTCGAGTTCGATCCGGAGTCCGGTGTCTGGTCTGCGTTCGTCCCGGTCTCCTCGTCGATCTTTCTGAGCGTGTCACGGTGTAACGAGAGGATGAGATCCGAAAGTACGCCAAACATCAGCAGTTGGACGCCGAAGAGGATGGCGGCCGCCGCGACGACCGCGAGAACCTCGTGGGAGGTGTTTACGGTTACCCACTCGATGGCGACGTAGAGGGCGATCCCGATCCCGATGGCCGTCGAGAGACCGCCCACGCTCCCGAAGTAAAACAGGGGATTGTTCGTCTTCGCCCGTCGGTACAGTTCCAAGAAGATGATCCCACCGTCGCGGATGGGACGCAGGTTCGTGTCCGATCCGGAGGGCCGCGGGCGATAGGTGATCGGAACCACCGTCGTCTCGATGTTGCGTTTCACGCACTCGACGGACATCTCCGTCTCGATGCCGAATCCGTCAGCCGTCAGCGTCATCCGTCCGAACGAATCGCGGGTGAACGCTCGGTAGCCCGAGAGAATATCCTCGAAGTCGTGGCCGTGGATGGTTGCGAACGCGCGATTGACGATGCGGTTTCCGAGTTGGTTGAACCGCGTCATCGCACCGTCGTGCATATCCGCGAATCGGTCGCCGATGACGTGTTCGTACCCCTCATCTAGTGGTTCGAGCATCGTGTCTGCGTCTTTCGCGCAGTACGTCGCGTCACCGTCGAGCATCAGAACGTACGGTGCCTCGATATGATATTCGACGGCCTCGCGGATCGCTTGGCCTTTCCCCGACCCGGATTGCATGACGACGCGCGCGCCGCGGTCTTCGGCGATGTCTACGGTTTCGTCATCGGACCCCCCATCGATGACGAGGATGTTCTCGAACCCCTCGCTGTGGTAGTCGCTGACGACGCCGCCGATAGTTTCGGCCTCGTTGTACGTCGGGATGAGAATACAGACGTCGTCGTAGTCCATTACGAGCAACTGCGACAGGGATTAGTAAAAGGGGTTCCGGAACGTTTCTCCGTTCTGCGGAATTGTCAGCGGTTTATCGTCTATTTGATGGATCGACCGCCGACCGCGGGGATTTTTGTGCTGCTCTGCAAAGCGCCGGTATGCGAACGTACGTCCGCCGATTTTTCGGCGCAATTTCGGGACTCGTTGCACTGACGGGACTCCCGTATCTGCTGTATCTCGCGCTGTACGCCGTCTGGAAGCCGGACGGATCGCCCGCGAACAAACAGCGAGCGGAACCGACTGTGAGTATCGTTCTCCCGACGTACAACGAAGAGCGTATCATCGAGAATAAACTCAGAGACATCGTCTCGCTCGATTATCCGATGGAGAAGGTCGAACTCGTCGTCGTGGATTCCTCGGACGACGAGACGAGAGAGATCATCCGGAACTTCTTCGCGGACCGAGAAGCCCCGACGCTGAATCTCATCGAAGAGGACGAGCGTCGCGGCCTGGCACCCGCACTCAACGACGCCTACGCGGCCGCCGAAAACGAGATGGTCGTCAAAACCGACTGCGACTCGAAAGTCGCCGCTGACGCCCTCCGTGAAGCCGCCGCGAACCTCGCCGACCCTGACGTTGGTGCGGTGACGGGTCGGAACGTGGACGTTCTCGGCGGGAGCGAAGTCGAGGAAGGCTACCGCGGCATCCAAGCGAAGATTCAGACGCTTGAGTCGCACCTCGATTCAACGCTTATCTTCCACGGCCCGTTCTCCGCGTTCGAAAACGACGACATCGTCTCTATCGATCCCGACTCCATCGCCGACGACACCGAACTTGCCCTCTTGATTCGACGGAACGGCAAGCGCGTCGTATTCGATCCCGACGTACGGTACAAAGAGGCGTCTCACTCCGAGTTCAGCAAGCGCCGGACGCAGAAGGACCGCCGCGCGATGGGACTGCTCAGACTCCTATTCCAACACCGCGACGCCCTCGGTCGCCACGGTCTGTACGGTGGCATCGTCCTCCCGTTCAACTGGTGGTTCATGGTCGTCTCCCCGTGGCTGTTGGCAGGGGCGGTGTCGCTGGCGACGCTGTTTGGCCTCCTCGTTGCCGGCCCGTTCGGCCTCGCGGTGCCCGCATCACTCGGTCTGTTTACCCTCCTCGGATCGCGTGACCTGTTGGGCCCGCTCCAACCGTTCTATGCAGTGTTCGACACGCAGGTGTCGCTGTTCTTTGCCGCCGTGAAACTGCTTCGCGGCGAGGGGTCGGCTATCTGGGAAGTCGATGAGGAACTGCGAGACGTGTACGAGTGAGTGACCGGTGAGCAATCGATGAAGATACTGCAGGTGACGCCACGGTATCCGCCGCAGTCGGGCGGTGTCGAAACGCACGTTCGAGAGATTTCGGAACGACTCGTCGAACGCGGCCACGATGTGACCGTCTTGACCGCCGATGCGGGCGACGGTGGCTTTCGAGCGGAGCGACGGAACGGCGTTCACGTGCGCCGATTCCGGAGCATCGCACCCGGCGGTGCGATGCATGTCTGCCCGCAACTCGCCGCCGCAGTCCGCCGGACTGATGCCGATGTCGTTCACGCCCACAACTACCACTCGTTTCCGTTGTTTTTCGCTGCCCTCGGAATCGGTGACCGTCGGTTCGTTGTAACACCCCACTATCACGGCGGCAGTGCGGATTCAACACGCGACAAACTCCTCTCTGCATACCGTCCAGTCGGTCGGTGGGCCGTCCGCCGGGCGGACGCCGTCGTCGCCGTGAGCAAATGGGAACGCAAGCAGTTGGCGACCGACTTTGATGTGGATGCGACGGTGATTCCGAACGGCCTCGATGTGGATCGCTTCACATCTGCAGACACCGGCGAACGCGACCGACCGTACATTCTCACGGTTGGCCGACTAGAGGAGTACAAAGGCGTCCAGCACGCGATTCGTGCGCTCTCGGAGCTTCCAGAGTACGACCTTCTCGTGGCCGGGAGCGGTCCGTACCACGACGAACTGGAGCGAACCGCGCGGCAGGAAGATGTTGAAGACCGCGTGGAGTTTCTGGGCTACGTGGATGGCGAGGAGTTACCCGGTCTGTACGCGGGTGCGGACGCGTACGTGACACTGAGTAAGTTCGAGGCGTACGGGATGACGGTTGCCGAGGCGTTAGCCGCTGGGACGCCCTGCGTAGTTCGAGAGGCGGGCGCGTTGGTAGACTGGGTGTCGAGAGAGAACTGCGTCGGTGTCAGCGCCCTCCGTCCGTCTGTTGTCCAGAAAGCTATTCGGGAGGCGACAGCAGGTGAAACAAGAACTCAACGACTGCCCACGTGGGATGCAGTTGTCGAAGACCTGCTTTCATATTACACAAAACAAACAGTCAAGACCGACTAAGTGGCGACCACCGACGCCACTCGCCATACAGTGTCTCAGAGATACCGGTGATGGTAACGCGGAACGACTCACTAAGGGTGAACAGAATTCCCGTGTACGCGACCGCGCCGGCGCCGAGAACCACGCCTAGAATTAGCCACGAGTCAATGGCGAGCGTCTGCCGGAGACCGTAGACGACAATGCCCATCCCGACGGCGCTGGCGGCCTGTTCTGCCATCGACCGGGGGAACAGGCTGACCGACGGGATCGACTGCTTGACGTACCATGCTAAGAAACCGTACCGAACGGCTTCGGCGATAACGGTAGCTATCACGACACCAATGGCCCCATACGCAACCGTGAGGGCAACACCGACGATGACGTTTACTGCGAGCAGTACTGAATTTACTTTCACCTTGACGTTTGGACGGTCGAGTCCGGCGACGACACCGTCAAGAACCTGAGACTGTGTTCTGAGTAGTTGGAATACGAGGAGGCCAACCAGCAATGTCGCCGCCGATTTGTACTCAGCACTGTACGCCGTCACGACAAGTTGTTCATCGAGAAGAACGCCTCCAACAAGCATCGGGATAGCAACAATACTGGCGAATGAAAGCGTGTTCTGTACGTCGATATCGACACGCTCACCCTTCGACCGAAGGTTGCTGACCCGCGAGAACAAGCCCTGCGTGGCGACCATCGAAACGAACGCCGCGGGGACAGTAAGACGGAGGGCGACCCCGTACTCGCCGGTCGCGCTCTTTCCGACGAGAAAACCAAGGAGGAGCATATCCAGTTGGCTGTACGTGTGCGTCAGGTACTCGTTCGGAATGCTGTACTTCGCGTACTCCCATAGCGACCGCATCGTCTCGACGGTGGGACGTGCAAATCCAGTCCCGAACGACCGGTACATCGGGACGTACAACAGGAGCGTCGCCACGACTTCTCCGATGGCGACGCCAGCAGCACCCCATCCGAGGATGAGAAATCCGAGTTGTGCTGGGAATGTGAGGTACGACCGGACGGTGTCAAACCACTGATTTCGACTGATACGTCCGAGTGCAACGAGTTGCGACTGGAGGATGAAGAAGCCGCTCAGTGAAGCTAACAGGGCGACAAACGCAGAAACTGACCCCGGAAATCCGAAAAACGATTGGAGGTAGCCGCGGAGAGCGTACGCGATGAGAGCGGCGAGAGCGGTCCATCCGATGACGACGAGTGTCCCGACAGAGAGCGTCTGCTCCAGTTCGAAGCCCGACTCCGATCCACGTTTCTGTATCGCTTCGGCAAGGCCCTGAACGGGACGGTTAGAGAGAGCTGCGGCCGTCAAGAGGAGGTAGTAGCCACCGAGGCTGTCGGAGCCAAGCCACCGAGCGAAGATAATAGTCCCCACAAAGCCGATGAGGGCCATTATGAACTTCCCCAGTGCCGCTTTGACCGTCTCGCCACCGAGGCTGATGTCGCTTGCCTCTTGCTCGGTCATATATTCTCTCGGTTGAAGTACCGCCGCAAAATAGGTCGCGGTTCGTCCACGAGGTTCTCAGAGGTAGCCGAGGTCCTCTAACTGTTGTCGCATCTCCTCGTCCACGTCGTCGTCGAACGATGCGTCGGTATCGAACTCCTCATGAGACATGCGTTCTCGGACGGCATCGCGGAACGACTCCAGTACTTCCGGTCGGTCAGTAGAGCAGTCAGTCTGTTCGGTACTGTCAGTTGTGAGATCGAACAGTTCCTCTCGGTCGTGGTAATCGTCGAGGATGTACTTCCACTCGAGTGTCCGCCGGGACGTGATTCGCTTTCCGCTGTTGGCGTACTCGCTGATGACCGCCTCACGCTCCGTTTTTCCATTTTCGAGGGCGTCAAGGAACGACTGACCCTCCATCTCATCAGGTGCGCTGGTACCCGCGAGGTCGAGGAAGGTCGGTCCGATGTCGAGATACGCTGTCAGATCCTCGATAGCGTCTACTGTATCATATTCGGCCGGCGGTTTGACAATGAACGGGACGTGGATGAGTTCGTCGTACAACTGCGGGGAATGACCGAGCGACCCGTGTTCGAGGAATTCGTCACCGTGGTCCGAAGCGATGACGATACATGCCTCCTCATAGATTCCCTGGGCGCTTTAGCTCGGCGACAATTTCGCCAACGGCGTCGTCGGTGCGTTTGACCTGTGCTCGGTAGAGAGCACGGAGATCCGCTACATCACGTTCCGAGACGGACGCTCTAGCGCCGTCGTACTCGGGGTGTTTGACCAAGTCAATCTTTGCTGCAAGGTCAACGGTTCGAACCGGTGAAATATCGGGAAGGAACGGGAGTTCTCGGTACTTCCCCGTCGGGAGATAGGGGTGGTGTGCGTCCATATAGTGGACCCAGACGAATTGCGGGTCATCGAAGTCCACGTTTCGAAGATGCTCGGTAGCAGCGTCGTTGATGGGACCAGCGCGCGTGTACGGTGGCGTGAAGTAGTTCTTTGTCTCCTTTGCGTACTCGTGCAGGAGAGGAGATCGGTGAAGCGTTCGATTGAGCACCTCGAAGAACCGGTTCGTCAGCGAGGATTCACCGTCATCGTCGCCATCGCCACTACCGTCGGTGAAGTCGTGGTACACATCAAAGCCGCGATGGAACCCGTAGTGACGGGAGAGAAACGGATTCGAGTGGAACCCTGCCGTCCGGTAACCGGCGTCCGAGAGTTCTTCAGCCACTGCGGGTCGCCCGGCCGTGTTGCCCTTCTTAGCTAACGGGTACGTGGAGGTAAGCGTCGCAAGGAACGAGAAGAGCGTGTTCGGCGCGTTGCTGATAGCGGTGTCGAATCGAACGCCATCCGCTGCGAGCGAGTCGATTTCGGGAGTGAGGTCATAATCAACACCTCTGTCCCCGTAGCAACCAACTTCGTCGCGTCGCAGCGAGTCGATTGTGAGAAAAACTATCGGCGGTCGCTCGGCGACATCAGACATTGAGATGCGTTCGGCGGCACACTGCCAAATAGCCACCGCTTCAGTAGAGTCTTCCGCGGTGAAGAGAGGTTACAGATAGCCGAGGTCTTCGAGTTGACCTCGCATTTCGTCGTCGATATCATCGTACGCCGTACTCTGGTGTTCCCCTTCGGCATCAAGATGCGTCCGGACGATTTCGCGGAGTTCCGCAGCTACGTCTGGAGTGTCGGACAGCACGTTCGTCTGTTCTGTCGGATCCGTGTTGATATCGAACAGTTCCTCTCGGTCGTGGAGATAATCAACGATGTACTTCCACTCGGGCGTTCGGAGCGAGGTGATTCGGTCGTCCCAGTAAGTGTATTCGCTGATGACGTGTTCTCGATCCGTTGCTCCCGTCTCGAATGACTCACGAACGCTCTCACCACGCATCGAAGACGGCGGTGTTATCCCTGCAAAATCAAGTACTGTCGGTGGGATGTCCAGGTAAGCCATCAAGCCTTCCACCGATTCGATTGTCTCATGGTCCGCGGGAGTCTTGACGACGAACGGGACGTGGATGAGCTCGTCGTACAACTGGGGAGAATGTCCGAGCGACCCGTGCTCGAAGAACTCGTCGCCGTGGTCTGAGGCAATGATGAGCAGGGTATCATCGTACAGACCATTCTCTTTGAGCGAACGAACGACTCGCTTGATAGCGTCGTCGGTACGTTTTATTTGTGCGCGATAGAGAGCACGAAGGTTCGACAGCGTTTCGTCGGTGATGTTCGTCCGGTCGTAATCGTCGCGCTTGATGAGGTCAATCTTCGCCGACAAACGGATGATCTCCCACTTACTCAGCGAAGGAACGAATGGGAGATCACGGTATTCTGGTTCGGGCAGATACGGATGATGCGGATCCATATAGTGTGCCCACAAGAACAGCGGGTCATCACCGTCGGTCGATTCGAGATACGTAACAACTTCGTCGTTGACTTGCCCCGCTCTGGGGAACGGAGCCGAACTGAAGTTCTTAACCCCTTTTGCAATCTCGTATAGGAACGGTGAACGACGGAGCGCCCGGTTGAGTTTATCCATGAAATCCCGCTTGAGACCTGCCGTCCCCTCGTCATCGGCCTCAGATCCCGTGAAATCTCGGAAGTGATCGAACCCACGGTCAAAGCCGTAGTGTGTCGTCAGGAAGGGGTTCGTGACGAACGCCGCCGTCTCGTATCCACCCTTGGAGAGTTCCTCGGCAAGGAACGGTCGGTTTCGCGTATGTTCTTCGTCTTCGAGCGGATACGTTGAAGTCTGACTCGCCAGGAACGAGTAGAGCGTACTCGGTCCGTTGCTGATGGCAGCATCAAACCGTGCCCCCTCGTCTGCGAGCGTGTCGATTTGCGGGGTGAGATCGTACTCAATGTCGAGTTGTCCATAACAACCGACATCATCACGCCGGAGCGAATCGACCGTCAAGAAGACGACGTGCGGTCGGTCGGCGGGGTCTGGCATACGACGACCGAAACAACACAGGATAAAATACGCTACGTTTTACTCGCTGTGAACGCGCTCGTACAAGCGGATATGTTCCTGTACGGCGGTTTCGATGTCGAATCGCTCGACCGCTCGATTCCGTCCCCGTTCAGCGAACTGGCTTCGAAGAGAATCGTCGGTGAGAAGTCGATCCAGGGCTGCTGCGAGTGCCGACGCCGACACCTCGTTTGTCAGGAACCCAGTCTCACCATCAAGAACCGTCTCATCTATCGGCGGCACGTCGTGGGCGACGACTGGTGTTCCGCACGCCATCGATTCCACCGGGACCATACCAAACGATTCGAGGACACTCGGGAACGTGGTGACATCCGCTGCGGCGTAGTAGGCCGGAAGGTCGGCGTCAGCGACATAGCCAGGGAACGAGATTTGATCGGTCACTCCGGAATTTTGTGCATCCTCGATAACACTCCCGAGATATGGCTCGAGATCATCGGGATTTACACCATCAAGAGAATCCACATCGCTGAATCCACTTCCGAGTGGGCCGAGAACGACGAGTGTTGCGTCGGTCTCCATCTTGGATATCGCACTGACTGCCCTGTGAAGGCCCTTGTGAGGGACTTTTCGACCCGCGTACAGGACTGTTTTCCCATCGGGGAAGTCGATATCGCGTTCTGATGCGGTATCGGGGCGATAAACGTCTGTATCGACGAAGTTGTACATCGTCTCGCGCTTCGACCGCGCTTCTGGAATCGCTCGGTCGATCCACTCGCCGTGGGCGTCGCTGACGCTAAGAACTCTCTCGGCGCCGAAGAAGGCAGCGTGGGCCTCCGCGAGTCTGATGTAGGTGTCAGCCTCCCAGCGGAGTCGGTGTGTAATAGTCAATTCCTCAATAAAACGATGCTCCTTCCGCCACGGGTGGGCGTTGTGCTCGGCGACGACGAGCGGAGCATCGCCGGGAGGTCGGAAGCCGAGAAGGTTCGGGTAGTAGACAGCATGAACCACATCCACCGGATTCTCACGGTGGATTCTGTCGGCGACTCGGCGTGCTTTGCGACCGAACTCCACGACGGGCGTGACATGCGAGGGAGGGCGCGTTATCGGTTCGGTTATTTCTACTAGTTGAACGCCCTCGGCGGTGTATCGGCGGCCGGATTCACCGACAGTGAGAACCGTTGCGTCGTGCCCCTCAGACGCCAACGTCGAAGCGAGGTCGAAGGTGAGTTTCTCGATAGCGCCGCGACGCTCCGGCGTCAGTGGCGCGCGCGTGCCGACGAACAGGACGTGCATCTATCTGACCCCCTCGTACACGGATTCGATTCGGGAGACGATACGTGGCCATGCATAGGTCCGTTCGGCGTAGTCACGGGCGGTGACTGACATCGCGCCGTTTCGGTCAGCATCGAGGACAGCGAGGAGTGCCTCTGCTAACTGCACCGGGGCCTCAGGTGGGACAACACGGCCGACATCGCTGGTAACGACTTCGGAGATGCCACCGACATCTGTTCCGACAACAGGCGTTCCGCTGGCGAGTGCCTCCAAGAGGACCATCCCCTGCGCCTCGTACCGTGACGGAAGGACGAACGCATCGGCGGCCGTGTAGAGGGAGACAAGTTCCTCATCAGATACCTGTCCGGCGAATACGAAGTCGTCTCGGACGCCCAATTCATCAAGCAAACGCCGTATCTCCGTAGGATACGACTCTGCGGCAGATCCGCCGAACATGTGTTTGTCAGGACCGACGAGGACAAACCGGACCGGGTCGTTGCTGCTGTCGAGTACGTCACGAGCGGCCTTGACGAGGACATCAACCCCTTTTGCTCGGGCGAGACGACCAACGAAGAGGACGGTCTTTCGGCCGTCGAGCTCGTAGGTGTCTTCGACTGAACGGGTGTCCGCATCGGGGCCGTAGATCTCGGTGTCAACACCATTCGGAATCACCGTCGGGTCGGCGTCGCCGTACGTACGTGCCCCGTCAGCGACGGCTTCGCTCACAGCGATTGACGCATCGGCATCTCGCATCAAACTCCCCTCAAAGCGGCGGACGACTTGTTGTTCGTAGGTGTTCACGTCGTCAGTACACCACATTCCGTTGTGGCAGGTATAGACGAATGGAACTCGTGCTTTCCGGGCGAGGCGCCGCGCGGCAAGGCCCGCGTACATGTTATGCGCGTGGACCACATCGGCCTCGGCAATTCGCTCTTGGGCACGGCGAAGACCGGCCGAGTACAAACACTCGTTCAGCACGTGGTCCAACCACCCGTCAAGTAGACCTGTCTGGACCCGTGGGGCCGCGAGTCGGAGTACATCAACCCCGTCAATGCTGAGTGGGTCATCAACATCGTGGCGGCGGTCCACGACTGTCACATTGTGGTCCCGGGCAGCAAGACCCGTCGTGACTGCTCGGATATGGCGCTCGACGCCGCCGCCGAACTCACCGTGGATTGGAACGAGACCCGCCGTGATGTGAACGATATTCATCTCTCGTCTCCCTCTCCGGAAGGCTGAATGAGTTGGCTAGACCACCCATCCGGGTAGTCTGTCACGGGAGGTTCGACCAGTCCAAGCTTCTGGAGACCCAACAGCGCCGCTTTCGGAGCCATGCGAACCGGATGTCGCCGCAGGAGATACCAGAGCCATTCGACGTGTTCAAGCGCGGAGAACTCGGTATCGGCGTCGTGGTGTGGAACGATGTTACGAGGAAGCGGACGTATCTTTGCCCCTGCGTCCGCGCATCGGTAGACAAAGTCGGAGTCTTCACCGTGTTCTCGACTCTCATCAAAACCGCCAACGGCGTCCCACAGCGACCGGTGAAAGACCATGTACCGAGTCAGTAGCGTGTCCATCGGCCAGAAATCCTCCAGACCAGCGAGATGGCACGTATGCATAGAGTCAACGAGCATAGCTGTCAGCGTGGTCGGGAACGTAATGTCATCGTCGGCGAGAACAATCCACTCACCCGTTGCCTCTTCAACGCCGCGGTTGCGGGCGACGCTTCGCCCGTCGTCTGTCCGGACGACGACCTCAAGCCAGTCGGGGACGCTCTTGCTCGTGTAGTTCTGCTCGTCCCGGCTCGGGATCACAACCGAAGTGTCCGAGAGTACGGCTTCTACGTCGAGTGCCGCATGAGCGTCACACGCGTCGCGTCCGGGGCCCGGAACTGCGTCCATCGGGCCGTCGGCGTCGGCAATGTCGCCAGAAACCATCGTGTCTGTCGCGCCCTACTCTAACTCAGCACATATACCTGACGCAACCGCCCCCTCGGGACCGTTAGGCGCGAACAGATTGGCCGATTCGATACACTTGGAGTCCAAACATGAGCGCCAGCGCCCACATCCCCGCCTGCAAGAACGGCAATAATGGTTCAAGAGCAGAAACCGCAGGGATGATAGTAGCACCGAATCCTGCGAAGAATCCGAGTGTATACGCGTGAACGTGGAATAGGAGTACGGACAGAACAGGAATCTCGGGGAGACCGTCGTCAAGTTGGAGTTCGTTGAACAGCGAAACGATAAATGCGGGGATAAGAGGTGTGACAGCGAACAGGTCGGGGATCGGACTGGCCAGCGGAATTGTCGTCAGTCCGAGTGCGAGTGCGGCGTACTCCGACCGTGCTGAGTCATCGCGGCGACTATACAGGACGAGTCCGGCGACGCCGAATGTCAACGCGAGACGGATGTACAGCGCAGCCGATCCGAAAAAGTACAGCGGCCGGAAGAAGAACGGGCCCCAGTTGGTAATGTCGGTGCTGATTCCGCCGGGTTCAGTGGCCTGTCCCCAACCCTTGCCGTGCGTGAGAACACCGAGGTAGTCAGTGAACGTCTCAACGCCGAAGAAGAGACTCAGTCCGACGATTCCCACAACGGCGGCGACAGCTCCGACAAAACGTTTCTTGTCGCGGAGGAGGTGCGCGCCAGACGGTGCGTAGAACGGCTTGAACGAACTTGAAATCGTCGTCAGCGCACCGCTAGCTAATGCGAGCGTGGTAGAATCATCATCTTGCCAACTCCGTCGGTGTGCTGCAACGGCAAAGCAGAACAGTCCCGTGAGGAAGCCAGATACTTGCCCAGCTTTGAGCCACAAAATCGTCGGGAAGAACCCGACCAGTGCCCACAGTAGAACGGCTTTCGACGGAATCGAAAGGCGAACTCCGAAGGAGCGAACGAGCGCGAATAGTCCCGCACCTAACACAGCCAGCGAGAAGACATTCCACAACAGACCCGCCATCCACGGAGAGACGACAGTGAAGGGTGCAAACAGGAGGACGACGACGGGCGGATAGACGTACGGGTTGTGTACGTCGGCGTACAGGTTCTTTCCAGAGAGGAATCGTTCTCCAGCAGTATAGAAGGCGCCACGGAAGTCGTAGAACGTGAATCCGGGGACGAGGTTCGCCGACTGGAGGGCGATTTCAACGGCGGGAAACACGAGCAACGACGCCAGCGTAACGGCGGAGAGCCAGAACAGGCGCGGACGTGAGCGCCGTGTGCGGCGAAACGCTGTCGAGAGGTCCATGCCGCGGAATTCTGCGACGACTCATTAATATCTCACTATCTACCGTCGTTGTTGATTTCGGCGACAGTAGCCGAAAGAACGGGCAAGCCCGAGTCGGAAAGAGTGAGGCGCGAGAATCAGTTCAGAAGTCCACTTCCTTCGAGATACGGTACAATTGGAGTCCGACAAGCGCGAAGATACCCCAGAGAGCAGGTTGAAGCAGTGGAAGTACCGGTTCCAAGACGCGAAGTTCCGGGACGTACCGCGGACCGAAACTGGCGAGGAAGCCGAACAGGTACGGGTGTATTTGAATCATGAGGACAGTGAACAGCGGAACCTGAATGAGTGACTCCTCCCGCCGCAGTTCCGCGACTGAGGTGAGAACGAGAGCCGGAATCAGGGCGTTGACCGCGAACAGGTCCGAGATGGGACTGAGAAGTGGCACCGCAGTAAATCCGAGAACGAACAGTCGCTCATCAAGTTCCGTAGAGTCCATCCACCGACTAGCGATTGAGACGACCGCGAGGAGGGCGACGAACGCGAACTTTACGTACAGTGCGAATCCTCCGAATACGATGAACGGCCGGAAGTAATAGGGTCCCCAGTTCGTCGGCGACGAACCCCCACCACCGGCCTCTGCCGTCTCACCCCAGCCGAGACCGGTGAGGAGGTAGTCAAATTGAGCGAGTTGCATGTCGATGCCAAAGATAATGAGACCGGCAAGGATGACGACAGCGACGCCGAGAAACCCACCAACCAGTCTCGCGTTCTTCCGCGGAACCGGCGTTGCCGCGACCGCATAGAACGGCTTGAACAACGAGACGACCGCGAGGATGGCTCCAGTCAAAATGCCGTGTCGAGGGCCCTCGTCCCCACCGGATAAACCAGCAGCGACGCACAGGAGCGCAGCTAGCAGTCCGGATACCTGTCCCGCTTTGAGCCACAAGATCGTCGGGTAGAATCCGACCAGCGCCGCGAGGAGTCCAAAGCGCCACCGTGCGTTTAGTGAGACATTCCGAGACGACAGCAGGAACAGCACGCTCGCGTACAGCACCCCGAGGACGACAATATCCCAGACAACGCCTGCCAGCAAGGGATCAAAGACGACGAACGGGAGCCACAGAAGCAGCGTCAGCGGCGGGTAGATGTACGGGTGGTCAGGGTTGGCGTAGACGGCTTCGCCCGCAAGGTATCCCCTCGCCGCACCGTAGTACGACGTGACGAAGTCGTACACTGGATCGAACTCGATGATATCGGCGACCACCAGCGAGAGATCGACAAACGGCACAACGAAGAGTGAAAGTGCGACGATCAGGACCGGGACGCCGACTCCAATCGAGTTGCGTAGCGCCGTATTCACCGCCTCACACCGCCTTCGGAGGTGACCGGTGTCGAACATCAGCTACTCCTCGTGGTCGTC
The DNA here is from genome assembly GCF_000172995.2 of Halogeometricum borinquense DSM 11551. Lineage (GTDB taxonomy): Archaea > Halobacteriota > Halobacteria > Halobacteriales > Haloferacaceae > Halogeometricum > Halogeometricum borinquense. The sequence goes on along the minus strand of NC_014729.1, from coordinate 1,642,220 downwards.
CTTCACAGCCTTGAGATAATACTGCGAACGGCGCTCGTAGAGAGTTTCCAGCGAGAACCCCCGTTCTCGGAGGAACTGTTCGACTTCCTCGGGCGAACTATCGTATTCGGGGAGCTTTCGGGGATGAACCTCGCAAAACACGGTTCTGAACTCCGGACGGCTGAGTTCCGCGTCGAGCCCCTGGAGGACCTGCATCTCCGCGCCTTCGACGTCGATTTTCGCTACTGTCGGGTGGGGCGTTTCGCCGTCGTCTACGAGCGAATCACCAGTCACTATCGGCACTTCGGTAGCGTCGGCTGTCCCTGTCTCGGCGCGAGACTGGAGGTGATTCTGCGTCAATCCCTCATCCACGAACGAGGCCGTACCGCACTCATCGGAGAGCGCTTCGGAACGGATCTGCACGTCGAGACGGTTGAGTTCAATGTTTTTACGTAGCTCGCTACTAGCTCTGTGACTCGGCTCGAACGCGACGACGTCGATGTCGTCAGACGCGGTTCCGACGAAACACGCGTACAGGCCGATATTCGCCCCAATATCATAGAACACGTCGCCGCCCTCGACAGCATCGAGAACTTCCGAGACGATGTCCTTCTCGCTCTCGAAATCGTCGGTGAAGTCGTAGAAGACACTCGCACCGGACGAGGCAAACGACACACTGAGATCGTCCAACGGAAGGACGAGATGGTCGGAAACGAACTGTTGATACACGTTATTTAAGCCAATTCGCCATGCCCCCCATTTCAAACCCCACTTGAAAACCGAGAGAGGACCGTCATGACGGTACACCTCCCTCGCGCTCCGTACCAGAGACTGCATACCAGTGATCTGAATCGGTACCGTACAAGTATCTTCGCCACCAAATACAGAATTTGATAACTAGTGTGGCAAATCATTGAGTAGTTTGTGGGGAAATTGGATAGAAGTGACAATCATTCTAAAATGATGCAGTACTATACAGTAACTTCTTGTACTATGTCTCTCCACAGACGGTCACAGAACGATGGGGGGACGGACCAAAGCCCGATTTGCGCTACTTATAGTGCTGCTTCTCGGAAGCAGTACTGTCGCATCGGGTTATGTCAGTTATGAATCGGTTAGTGGAGAAGAATCGAAGACTGCGACGTACTCACCAAACGTTTCGCAGGAATTAACAGCGATAACAGTCGCTGATAGTCCGCACGCGACTGCAAAGTTTGTGGTCGTCGGAGCGGACAACACAGAGTACTACAAACACACAGAGCACGATTCGTACTGGGACGTTGATCCAGTATCGGATAAGAAGTCGACACTCCTGTTTGGTGCCAGTGAAACGCTCTCTCCGTCAGAGTGCAAGAGCGTAACCAGTTGTCGGAAGAACCTCATCCGGACAGTAAACTTGACGACCGGCGAAGTGAAGACGCTGTACAGTCGGACGTATCCGTGGCGGCCGCCGCGACGTATCGGTCGTACGGAAACCGTCCAGTGGCACGATGTAGACCGTGTGAATGAGACACACTACCTCGTTGCAGACATAGCCCGAGATAACGTCCATCTCCTAAACATTGAGACGGGCACGATTGTGTGGAAATGGCGCGCCGAACAGTCGTTCCCCCGTAACGGCGGCGGTGCGTACCCGTATGATTGGACGCATATCAACGACGTCGAACTGCTTGACGACGGCCGCATCATGGCCAGCCTCCGTAACCAAGACCAAGTGGTGTTCTTGAACCGGTCGGGTCTTGAGGAGTCGTGGACCCTCGGAGGCGAAGACGAGTTCGAGACGATATACGAACAGCACAACCCCGACTACATTCCCACGAAGATGGGTGGACCCGCTGTCATCGTCGCTGACTCGGAGAACAACCGGATCGTTGAGTTCCAGCGGTCGGAGGGTGAATGGGTCGAGTCGTGGACGTGGCAAGACAGGACGATGTCGTGGCCACGAGACGCTGACAGACTCCCGAACGGGAATACCCTCGTGACCGATACTGCCGCCGGTCGGGTCATCGATCTCAACACCGATGGCGAAATTGTCTGGTCGTACGAGATTCAGATGGCGTACGAAGCCGAACGGCTCGGGACTGGAGACGAAAGTGCCGGGGGAGAAAGTGCCGCAGCGCTTGGACTACCGTCGAGAGAACCCGGCGACGTAGTCGATACAGAGCAAGCCAAGCCAAGTTTGGTGTCGCGCATTCCTGGAATGATCACGTCGCTCTTCCCGAACAAACTAGTCCACGGCGTGATGTTCTTGCTACCTGGTTGGGTCGGCGTGTACGAACTGCTTGGCGCGATGCTGTGCGTTGGAAGTCTGTTCACGTGGGGTATCTTAGAGATTCGATGGCGTAGTGTCGAAATTCAGTTCCGGAACCCGATACAATTCAATCGGTAACGACGAACGGTAGCCAGCCCGGAATACAAACCCTTTGACGGCAAACCGGTTGTCAGTTCTGTTCTGTCGAAACGTCTTCTCGGATGAATATAGAGAACGATCCGACAGTCCGCTTCGAGTAGTCGGAATGGTCGTTCAGTCGATCCAACAGCGCCGAATTGACGGCGTAGTACTTTCGGTGTTTGACGATGACTAGCGGTGGTTGACTATCCTCGAGATCCGAGACGGAGTAGAGTTCGGTGTCGTGGTACGGTTCACGGAGTTTGAGTCCGATATCGAATGGGACAACGACCTCAGACTGCTCGTCAGCTGGGAGGTCAGCATACGTCTCTTTGACGTACGAGAGTACCTCATCATTCCCCTTCTGGCCGTAGTCGTAGTGTGTGCTGTACCCCGCTGTCGCCTGCGTGAGAATCAATCCGCCGTTAGTCCCGACAAGCAAGACGACGAGTGCCACAGCAGCAATCGACGACCGATTCAGTTCTACACCTGTTTCAACGTGATCGAAGAGGGCGTATACCGACGCGAATCCAACAGAGTAGGCAAGAACTGTCCCACCAGCACGGAGTAGGACGGCCATCGTTCCCTTGTTAAACGAGACGTAAAATGGGTCAGGTGCGAGGAACGTGACTGCGGCGACGACTCCCGCGAGAACTGCACCGAAACGCCAGAGACGACGGGTTTCGAGCGGTGCATCGAGGAAGTGAGCGACACACACCGCAGCAAGAACCGCAAACAAAGGCGTCGATATGCCCATGTACTTCGGGAATCCGTAGGGAAGCTTCGCAAGAACAGTGTACTGGACGTAAGTGAGAACAGCAACAGCGCCGACGAAGAGGACCGGTGCACGATTTTGTAGCCACTCAAGCGTCGGGCGGGCAGTCTCCTGGTTCGAGACGAGCGAGCCAACTGCCAACAGGACAAGAAACGGTGAAAGCCACAGCAGTGAGGCATAGCCGGCCCACCCGCTGAGCATCAGTCGCGTCTGAAGGGCGATTTCACGGCCGTCACCCCCAGACAGAAGCATCCCGAAGTTGTGTTCGTACGGTCGCCAAAACGGTAAGTCGAGAGCTGACGAGACGCCCCACCACGTCACAGAGAACAATCCGAACCCGACCACCAAGGCGGCGACAGCCGGTAGCAGTCGCCGATACTGGCCGCGGAGGACGAGGTAGCCGACAAACGATGCGACGAGGACAGGAAGCGGACCAAATTTTATCCACGAAACGCCCGCAAACAATATCGCGAGCCCAATATACCGAGATTTCGGGATCGGACCGTCCCGTTCGAATGTCCGAATTGCGTACAGGATAAACGCCGTAACGCCAATAGGCAAGAGACTGCCGTCGATGTCTACGAGCGTGCCGTTCTGAATCGTCAACGGCGAGAGCACGTAGAGAGCAAGGACCAGTGCAGCGAGTTGCCATGAGGGCGACCGCCACGACTTGCGAACCGAGACAGCGTCACGGTCAACGAGTGTGTTGACGAGAGCGACGAGTAGCGGAAGCGTCAGCAACGTCGCAACGAACGTCGCGCCGCGGATGACTATCGTATTGGTTCCAAAAGCCACGATAGCCGCCGCAACGGAGTAAACGTACGTCGGCGGATGCCACATTCCCCACTGTTGACCAAACTGGACACTCTTGTAAAATAGCGGTCGTCCCGTCTCGGCCGCCGCTCGCATCGCTCCGACAAACACCATCTCATCACCGGCGAACGAGTCGGTCAGCGCCGGGATGGCTAACACGGCAGCAACGACAGCAGTGATACCGACTGGAATCCAAGCGACTCTCGACCTAAGGCCGTCCGGTGTGAGACTCATGGGCGGACAGAGACTCGGCAGAGCGGTCGAAGACGGAACACGACACAGTCCCGAATGACGGGCATAGGTGGGATGTTTCTCATATCAGAGGAAAATTGCATGATCTGTCCCGTCAGTTGTCGCTGTACCACTCAGAGACGACGAGCCAGATCATCACAAGGCCGAGTTTGAACGCCGGCCAGCGTTCACCCGTAATCTTCGAGGTCCCCTTCCGCGAGCGATAGTTGACCGGGATCTCTATCATCGAGATGTCCTCACGGGCCGCCTCAATGAGCATGTGGGGTGAGAAGTGCGATCCACCGATACGGAATCGGTGACGAATATCCTCGTATGCGTCAGCTTTGATGAGGCGGAACGTACATCCTACGTCAGTCAGATTCGACGTGTTATGCAGTACTTCGACAAGTTTTCCCACGAACCAGTTTCCCCACCGGAGGAACGGGTCCATGTTTGCACCCTCCCAGATGAGCTGTGGAGATGTGCGCGTACCGACTACGAAATCGAAGTCAGACGAGTAGGAAAGCAACTTCTCGATATCGTCCGCGACGAACGTCCCGTCGGGTTCGACGAGGACGAGGAGATCTGAGTCGTGTTCGTACATCTCTTGGAAGGCGCGCTGACAGGCGTATCCGTACCCCTGTCTCGTCTCAGATACGACGGTCGCGCCAGCCTCTTCAGCAAGTTCTGCGGTGTTATCGGATGAGTTATTGTCAACGACGACGACTTCGTCAACCGTATTTTGGGCCAAGAAATTCTCCACTGCGGTCGCAATATTCTCCGCCTCATTGTAAGCGGGCATCCCGACCATCACCCGATTCCCTTGGTACATATAGGCCAGTCTTATTCGGGGGTTGCTTAAGATTATCCTTACGCGGAGACGAGGAGAATGAATCTGACGTTTTCTTGCCAAAACGAGAGGCTAGAGCCGAACTACTTGTTCGTGAACGATTGCGAATTCGCGTTCGAACTACTCGAGTCCTGTGTGCTCCGGTCTCGGAAGTAGCTTCGAGACCGAAATCCGATGTGGACCGTGCTGATTGCACCCAAGATGTAGACGAACGCGAGACGCATGAAGTGGTCGATCAAACCGATACTTGTCCCGAGGGTCGTCGAGATGCTGAACAGACTCAGAACGCCCGCAATGGCCGCCTCGTACGTACCCAAACCGCCCGGTGTCACAGGAACGGCCTGCGTGAGGAACGCTGCGACGGACGCCGTTAAGCCAACGATGAGGTCGAGAGAGACACCGAGTGCGCGGGCACTAAGGAACAGTGTGCTAGCCTCAAGCAACCAGACCGGGAGACTGAGGAAGAGTGCGAGTGCAAGCGCGTACGGATTGTCGAGCAAAGAACCCACGGCGTGTCTGAGACCGGCTAATCCCTCGCGGATACGCGGGAAACGAGACTCGAACCGGTCTGCAATTCGCTCATCTAACTGTACGAGGACGACGAGACCCACGAGAAGGACGAGTGCGAGACCAAAGGCGGCGAGGGCGAGGAAGCGACCTTGGCTGTTCGAGAGAAACATCAATGTCACGATACCCATCAGTAATCCGAGCATCAGCATGTCGAGGATTCGTTCGACGACAACCAGGCCGCTCGTGACGCCGAATGGAACGTCTTCGGTCGATTTGAGCGCGAGGCCGCGAGCTACATCACCGGCCCGAGCGGGTATCAGGAAGTTCACAAACCACCCGGTGAAGATGCTTCTGAGAACCCCACCGCGCGATGCCATATGGCCCGCAGTCCGAAGGAGAACGCGGAAGCGCCACGTCCGGAAGGCGAACGTCGAACCATACATCCCCGCAGCAGCGAGAATCCAAGCAGGTTGGGCATCACTGAGCGTCTGGAAGACGCCCTCGAATCCGGTCAGCGAGAACAGGCCGACGAGAATTGCGATGCCGAACACTGCCGCACCGACAATTCGAAGCGGTCCACCGCTGGTAATCGCACTGAGTAGATCCCGCAGTCCAACGAGGTTGCCAGTAACGAACAAGTCAGAAAGTCGTTTGAGGTAGACCGGCCCCTTCCTCGTGGCATCAAGTTTGCTTACGCCGGCGTCTCGACTCTGCCACGTAACTGGAACTTCCGTACTCGTGAAACCGAGAATGTGCGCTCGAAGTGGTAGTTCAGCAGTGATATCGAAACTATCGGAATCAAGCGTTTCGACGCCGATTTCCTCGATCACTTCACGACGATACGCGGTAAAAGCGTTTGTCACGTCTTTTGACCGGATACCGAACAGTAAACGGATGAGATTGTTGAACGAGCGGTTGTACAGCAGCTTAACCGGAGGGTAACCGTCAACAGAACCTCCCTCGGTGAATCGAGACCCGTAGGCGACATCGTACCCGTCCTCGATAGCTTCGACAAGCTTCGGTACATCGCTAGGGCTATCGGATAAATCGCCCATGAACGGAATGATGATATCGCCAGAGGCTGTCGAAAGCCCTTCTTTTACCGCGTTCCCAAACCCAGGGTTATCGTGGCGGTGAACCACCGTGACCGACGAATACTCTCGTTCGAGTTGATCGCAGAGGCCAGGAGTTTCGTCGGTACTGTTGTCGTCCACGAGGAGGATTTCCAACTCGTGGTCGAACCTCGGCGGAGATAGCTCCGACGTTACCGAGTCAACGAGGCGTTCCAAATTACCGACCTCGTTGTGTGCTGGGACAACCAGCGAAACGAACATTACCGGATAGAGATTCAAGGAACGTTAAAACTCTTGTTCTCTGCGTAGCTTCGAAATAATCGATCCACTGCTGACCTAACTTGTGTGTGTATAAGAAGATATCTGGAACACAGTATTTTTCATCTCATTCCTTTATCTGGCCAGTATGAAGGCAGTTATCCCCGCCGCAGGACAGGGGACAAGACTCTATCCTCAGACACACACCAAGCCGAAGGCGATGGTTCGGCTGGCGGGACGCCCGATTCTCGGTCATATCCTCGTGAGTTTGAGTAACACACGAATCGAGGAAGTCGTCATCGTCGTGGGGGGACAGATGAAGGCTCAAATAATTGACTACAGCACAGCCATGTTCGGCGACCGGTTCGACATTACATTCGTCGAACAAGAACAAGCCGAAGGGTTGGGTCACAGTATCTATCAGGCCGAGGAGGTTTGCCGAGGAGATTCATTGCTCATCGCGTTGGGAGACATGCTGTTCGAGAAGGGATACGAGAAATTCCTTCAGGCACATAACCAACTGGATGACGTCGATGGGAGTATCGGTGTCAAGCAAGTCGAAGAACCGCAGCATTACGGTGTGGTCGAAGTAAACGGAGAAGAACGAATCGAGCAACTCGTCGAAAAACCGGATAACCCACCGTCGGACTTGGCGATTAGCGGAATCTATCTCATCGAAGACAGCGATCTGTTGTTCGACAGCCTTGCGGAACTCGTCGAAAACGACGAACGTGGTGCAGGCGGTGAATATCAACTCACTGATGCCCTCCAGCGAATGATTGATTTCGAAGCGGACCTCGGAACGTTCGAGGTTTACAACTGGTACGACTGTGGCCGTCCGGGGACGTTGTTAGAGGCCAATAGAGTTCTTCTCTCGAAACAGGAGTCGCTGGGAACAGTCCATACCGACAGTGCGGTCATCGTTCCACCTGTTGACATCGGCGACGACGTGACGCTCGAATCGAGCGTTATCGGGCCGAACGTGAGTATTGACAGTGGGACAAGCATCAGAAACAGCATCATCAAAGACAGTATCATCGGCGGGGAGGCGACGCTTGAGAGCGCGAACCTCGAACACAGCATCGTCGGCAGCAGTGCCCGTGTTCACGGTGAAGCAAATCACCTCAACGTCGGCGACAGCAGTACGGTGAACCTATGAGTGATCAACACGCGGTTGTAACCGGTGGAGCGGGGTTCCTTGGGAGTCATCTTGTTGACTCGTTGCTCAATGACGGCTACCAAGTAACCGTCCTCGACAACTTCGGAAGCGGTCGCCCCGAAAATCTCGAACACGTCGACGCGGAGCGATTCGAGACTATCAACCACGACGTAAGCGAACCGTTCCCATCTCTCAACAACGTAGGTGTGGTCTATCACTTTGCGTCCCGTGCAAGTCCGAAAGACTTCGATTCCCACGCAGTTGAGATTGCGCTGGCGAACGGAATGGGAACCCACAACGCGCTTCAGTTCGCGTCGGAGCACGAGGCTCGCGTCGTCCTTGCGTCCACCAGCGAAGTGTATGGTGATCCTGAGGAACATCCCCAACACGAGGAGTATCGTGGGAACGTTAACGTCCGTGGCCCACGAGCTCCGTACGACGAAAGCAAGCGATTCGCAGAGGCGCTTGCTGTCGCCTACGAGGCACAGCACTCTCTCGACATCCGCACTGTGAGAATATTCAACACCTACGGGCCGCGGATGCGCCAAGACGATGGCCGAGTTATTCCGAACTTCCTCACGCAAGCACTCGAAGGAAAAGATCTGACGGTCTACGGCGACGGTTCTCAGACCCGAAGTTTCTGTTACGTCTCTGACCTCATCGCCGGTATTCGAGCGTTCGCAGACGCGCCCAGTGAGGTGGCGAAGGGAGAAGTTGTCAACGTCGGGAACACCGACGAGGTAACGATTTTCGAACTCGCTGAGCTGATACTCGAAATCGTGGATACCGACTCGGATATTACGTACGAACCGTTGCCCGAAGATGACCCGAAGATTCGCCGCCCGGACATCTCGAAAGCCACAGGGATGCTCGACTGGGAACCGACCATCGGTCTAGAAAAAGGCCTCAAACGGACCATCGAAGCGTTCGACGACTGATAGAGACACATCAGATATTTTTAAACCACGGTTTTTATTAGACCGCGGTATCCACCGACCGAGTATGACGAACGTCCTCGTAACAGGAGGCGCGGGATTCGTCGGGAGTCACATTGTCGACGAACTCGTCGCATCCGGATACGACGTGACTGTCGTGGATAATCTGACAGAACAAGTCCACGACGATGAACCCGACTATCTGAACGATGAAGCCGAGTACGTCTGGGGAGACGTCCGCGATCGGGAGTTAATGACGGAACTCCTAGAAGAGGCAGACGTACTGAACCACCAAGCGAGCGCAGTCGGCGTCGGCCAGTCGATGTACGAGATCGAAAAGTACGTTGAAGTGAATACGCTTGCCACTGCCCGTATTCTCGACATTATCGTCAACGAGGATATTTCGCTTGAGAAGATTGTCGTCGCGTCCTCGATGTCAATATACGGAGAAGGCGCGTACCACTGTCCGGAAGAAGATACTCTCCATTACCCATCGCTACGCGGCTCCGAAACGATGGCCGAGGGACAGTGGGAACACGTGTGCCCGGACTGTGGAACCGAGTTAGAGCCTATTGCGACATCCGAGAAAAAACCCCGAGAGAGTACCAGCGTCTACGCCATCAGCAAGAAAGATCAAGAGGAGCTGACGCTATCAGTCGCACGTTCGTACGATATTCCGGCAGTTGCACTCCGGTACTTCAACATTTACGGGAGTCGTCAGGCCCTCGGGAACCCGTACACGGGAGTCTGTGCGATCTTCTCCAGTCGAATCAAGAACGACAACCCACCACTCATCTTCGAGGACGGTGAACAGACGCGCGACTTCATCCACATCAGTGATATCGCCCGAGCGAACCGACTCGCTATGGAACGAGACGAAGCCGAAGACGTGGCGCTCAACCTCGGAACGGGGAATCCGAAGACTATCACCGAAATCGCCGAGACGCTCATCGATCTGTACGGCAAGAGTGACGAGTTAGAACCTGAGATTGCTAACGACTTCCGACAGGGAGACATCCGCCACTGTTACGCCGACACGTCGCGTGCAGCGGAACTCTTAGACTTCAAACCCTCCGTGACATTTGAGGAAGGAATGCGTGAGTTGGTCGAGTGGGGACGCGAACAGGACGCTCAAGACAACTTCGAGGAAGCCCACGCTGAACTAGAGGACAAAGGCCTCGTCGGGGACAACTGAGAGCCAATGACGACACTTGATTCCGTGCTCGTGACGGGTGGTGCTGGATTCGTCGGAAGCCACGCAGTAGAGTACTACGCAGAGCGCGGTTCTGACGTGACCGCACTCGACAATTTGAGTCGAACGGAAACACTAGAGAAGGCCGACGAGAGCCGAAACACCGCGGCCTACAACTGGAACTACATCGAGGAGAACTACCCGGACGTTGAGTTAGTTGAGGCCGACATCCGCGACTTTGAGACGCTCGAGTCAATCGTAGAAGGGCACGATGCAATCGTCCACACGGCCGGGCAAGTCGCCGTGACGGCGTCGCTTACGGACCCACGGACGGACTTTGAGGTGAACGCCGAAGGGACGTTCAACGTCCTCGAAGCCGCTCGAAAAGCCGACAGTGATCCCGCAGTCGTCGTCGCTTCAACGAACAAAGTCTACGGGAACAACGTCAACGAAATCCCCGTGCGCGAGGAGGAGAACCGATACTGGTACGACGACTCGGACTTCGAGAACGGAATCCCAGAGACACTCTCTATCGACGGCTGTGAACACACCCCCTACGGCGTATCCAAGCTTACGGCTGACCTCTACGTTCAGGACTACGCCGAACGCGGCGCAGTAGACGCCGCAGCGTTCCGGATGAGTTGTATCTACGGAACTCGTCAGTTCGGTAACGAAGACCAGGGCTGGGTGGCTCACTTCGCCATCAGTACACTCCGGGACGAGCCATTGACGATATTCGGTGACGGAAAGCAGGTTCGTGACGTTCTCTACGTCAAGGACCTCATCCGAGCCTACGACGCATTCCTCTCCGATCCGGAAGACAAGCCTGCGGTGTACAATATCGGTGGGGGTGCGGAGAACACGACGAGTCTCCTTGAGTTCCTCGACATTCTCGAATCGAAGACCGGTACCCGGACCGATATCTCGTACGACGAGTGGCGCGAGGGCGACCAGAAGGTGTACGTCTCGGACACGTCGCGCGCCCGCGAACATCTCGATTGGGAGGCGCAGGTCAGCTTCGAGGAAGGTATCGAACGATTCGTCGATTGGTACGAGAACCGATAGTCAGGACGCGAAAGAGCGAAGAATTCGCTCATTGATTCGAGCGAGACGAACCGTGAGGGTTTGAAACAGCCCCTCGAGGAGTCGTCATCATAAGGCTTATGCGCGTTTTGCTCACTCCTCAAAGCGATGAGCGTAGACAACGAGCGTCGCGAGGACCACGAGACGACTTCGGTCCTCGAGCGCTTCGAAGACTGGTACCACATCCCCGCCTTACTCGTGGTGATGGTCCTTATGTTGACCATCCGACTCCAGTCGTATAGCAAGTTTATCAGAAACGGAGAAGTGTTCTTTGACGGAAATGACGCGTGGTATCATCTCCGCGAGGTGAGTTACACCGTCAGGCATTGGCCCTCCACGATACCATTCGACCCGTGGACGCATTTCCCCTACGGAACGAGCGTCGGGCAGTTCGGGACGCTCTACGACCAAATCGTCGCAACTGCGGCTCTTGTCATCGGACTAGGTAGTCCAAGCCAAGAGCTCATTGCGAAGACGCTGTTGGTCACGCCCGCCGTATTCGGCGCGCTGACAGCGATTCCGGCCTACATAATCGGTAAACGACTCGCCGGTCGTGGTCCGGGCGTCTTTGCGGCGATTCTTCTCGGACTCATGCCGGGTCTGTTCCTCCAGCGGACCCTCGTTGGCGTCTCCGACCACAACGGTGTCGAGCCGTTCTTCCAAGCCATATCCGTCGCCGCATTACTGATCGCGTTCGCGGTCGCCGAGAAAGAGATGCCCATCTGGGAAATCGTCGCAGAGCGCGACTTCGACGCCATTCGGTCGTCGACCAAGTGGGCAGTCATCGCAGGCGTTGCCACGGCCCTCTATATGTGGGTGTGGCCGCCGGGTGTTCTCATCGTCGGCGTCCTCGGGGCGTTCGTCCTCGTGAAGATGGCGAGCGACGTTGCGAACGGGAAGAGCCCGGAGCCGACGGCGTTCGTCGCCGCCGTCTCCATGGGTGTCACCGCCGTGCTGATGGTTATTCAAATCGAGGAGTTCGGATTCTCTGCGACCAGTTTCTCACTGGTACAGCCGCTTCTTGCACTCATCGTCGCTGGTGGCGCTGTCTTCCTCGCATGGTTTGCTCGACAGTTCGAATCCCGCGACGTGAGTCCGAGTTTCTACCCCGCAGCCGTCTTTGGGATCGTTCTTATTTCACTCGGGATCGTCTACTTCGTACTTCCCGGGATGTGGCGACTCTTGTCGAACAACTTCCTTCGCATCCTCGGGTTCAGCGCCGGTGCAACGACCCGGACTATCGGTGAGGCACAACCGTACCTCTCTCCCGACACTCTCAGCCGACTTCAGCTGACACCAGTGAACCGTATCGTCGCCGACTACGGTTTCACGCTGTTCACTGGAATTGCGGGTGCGACGTGGATGCTCGCAAAGCCGCTCGTTCAGCGAGGCAACACCCGCGACTACGGCTACGTCTTCGGCGGTCTGGCGATTATTGGACTCATCTTCCTCGTCCCCGCCTTCCCGAATGGCATCGGTAGCCTCCTCGGAATCAGCGGTCAACTTGTCGGCCTCGCACTGGTGAGCGCCATTATCGTCGGTGCTGCGCTACTCGCAAAGCAGGACCCCGAACACCTGTTCGTCATCGTCTGGGCGGTCTTCATGACCTCCGCGGCGTTCACCCAACTTCGCTTCCACTACTATCTTGCCGTCATCGTCGTCGTCGTGAACGCGTACCTCCTCAGCGAGGTACTCTCATTCCTCGACGTTCGCGCCACGATGTCGACCGTGACGGATCTCGAACTGTATCAGGTCGTCTCGATCGCCATGGTCGTTCTTCTCATCGCAGCACCCGTTCTCCTCGTTCCGCTCAACGTCCGGAACACGGAAACGGCGGCGCTCGACAAGTCGAACACGGCGTGGGAGACGAGCCAGGGGCACAGTCCGAGTGAGGTTCTCAAATGGGAATCCTCGTTCGAGTGGACCAAAGAGAACACGCCGAAAGAAGGCACGTTCGGCGGTGCGAACAACGAGATGGCGTATTACGGATCGTACGAGAAGACCGACGACTTCCAGTACGCGGACGGATCCTACGGGATCCTCTCGTGGTGGGACTACGGTCACTGGATCACCGTCCAAGGTGAGCGAATCCCGAACGCTAACCCGTTCCAGGAAGGTGCAACTGACTCGGCGAACTTCCTGCTCGCGCCGAACGAGACGCAAGCACAGGACGTTATCGCCTCCCAGAGCACCGAAGGAAACAACACCCGGTACGTGATGGTCGATTGGAAGATGGCCACGCCCGGGTCGAAGTTCAGCGCTCCATCGGTGTTCTACGACGCCGAAGATAACTTCTCGTCCGCAGAATTCTACGAACAGCGCGTTTACCGCTTGAACGATGGGAGACCCACTGGGAACTTCCTCGTCCGCGACCAGCGGTTCTACGACAGCATGATGACGCGCCTGTACTACTACCACGGTAGTGCGAAGGACCCGTCGGCCATCGTCGTAGACTGGGAACCGCGAACCGTACAGACGTCGCAGGGTCCCGTAAGCGTCGCCGGTAATCCGGCCGGTAACGCGACGCTCGTCCGGAGTTTCGATGGGAACATGAGCGCGGCCAAGGAGTTCGTCGAGGAAGACGGAACCTCGCAGATCGGTGGCATCGGTACGTTCCCCGAGGAGCGCGTGCCAGCACTCGAACACTACCGTCTCGTGAAGGTGAGCAACTCCAGCGCCACCTCGTCGAACGACTACCTGCAACTCGTCTACGGTGACGCGCGTGCCGCGCAGGTCAGACCGCAGGCAATGCTCCCGAGAAGCAGTGCCGCGTGGGTCAAGAGCTTCGAGCGCGTCCCCGGTGCGACGGTGCAAGGTAGCGGTGCGCCCGCGAACAGCACTGTCACCGCGAGCGTCGAGATGGAGATTCCGACCGAGAACAGCACATTCGAGTACACACAACAGGCCCAAACGAACGAGGACGGCGAGTTCACGATGACGCTCCCGTACTCGACGACGGGCTACAGCGAGTACGGCCCGGACAACGGCTACACGAACGTCAGCGTCCGCGCGACTGGCCCGTACACCATCTCGTCCGGTGCAAGTCTCAACGAAAGCGGCTACATCGTTGGCTACCAGTCGAACCTCTCCGTCTCGGAGGGACAGGTCAACGGTGACAAGGCCGGCGACATCTCCGTCGAACTGCAGCGGACGGCGCAGAAACTCGAACTGACCACGGGTCAGTCGTCGGACTCCTCGGATTCGTCTGACTCGTCGGGGTCGTCGGATTCGTCGGAATCAACTGATTCGTCCAGTTCGTCGGATTCGTCTGACTCCTCGGATTCGACCGATAGCACGACGTCATCATCTATCGTCGTCCCCGAGTCGGCGTTCGCGGCGAAACCCGCAGTATAGCGCAACGCGTCGTTTTTTCTTTCTTTCAGTCACCCACAATCGAGACCGAAAGCGGTGCGTCCGCTCCTCGGAGTAACATAAAACAGAAGCCGCGCCCGGTTAGAGACGAATTCAGGCCACAACTCTTAGATCAACGAATCGTGTGGGATCAACGAATCGTGTGGGACCACCGATGCCGATCAGACGAGTGACTCGTAGACGATACCTTCACGTCGCGTGACGATGTTCCGACCGTCCACGACGACGGCGTCGGCCATCGCGTCGAACTCGTCGTCCAGTGCGGCGAACTCGTCCCAGTCGGTGACGACGAGCGCGGCATCGGCACCGTCGAGTGCGCTTTCTGCCGAGTCGGCGTAGTCGAGGTCGGGGAACTTATCGCGGAAGTTCTCGGTCGCTACTGGGTCGTATCCGACCACGTCGGCACCTGCGTCAAGGAGCGCGTCAATGAGCGGAATCGCGCGGGAGTTGCGCACGTCGTCAGTCCCCGGTTTGAACGCGAGTCCGAGGACGGCGATTCGGGCACCGTCTGGATCAGCGTGGTCACGGAGAATGTCGAGCATCCGAACCGGTTGGTTGTCGTTCACCTCGACGGCCGCATCGAGCATCGCGGGTTCGTAGCCCACGTCGCGGGCGGCGGCGACGATGGCGGCGACGTCTTTCGGGAAGCAACTGCCACCCCATCCGACGCCCGCACCGAGGAACTCCGAACCGATACGGGAGTCGAGACCGATAGCGTCCAGTACCTCATCAGTGTCTACTTCGTACTCTTTGCAGATGTTAGCGAGGTCGTTGACGAGCGAAATCTTCGCTGCGAGGAACGCGTTGTTGGCGTACTTGATCATCTCGGCCTCGCGGATGCCCGTCTCAACGAGAGAGGCGTCCGGTGCGCGTTCGAGGAGCGGGTCGAACACGCCGCGAAGTCGTTCGGCCGCGCGGTCGGTGTGTGACCCGAGGACGACCTTGTCGGGGTCGAGGAAGTCGTCTACGGCCGACCCCTCGCGGAGGAACTCGGGGTTCATCCCCACATCGAAGTCCTCACCGACGGTCTTGCCCGAGTGTTCTTCGAGAATCGGGGCGATAACCTCTTCCGTCGTCGTCGGCACGACAGTACTTTTCGTGACGACGAGGTGGTAGTCGTCTTTCTCCGCGAGCGTCGCGCCGAGCGATTTCGCCCCTGCCTCCATCACCGAGAGATCGATGTGGCCGTCGTCCGTGGAGGGTGTCGAGAGGGCGAGGAACGTCACGTCGGTGTCGAGAATGGCATCGTAGTCGGTGGTCGCGCGGAGTCGGTCTCCGGCGTGCTCTTCGATACGTTCGTCGAGGCTGGGTTCGTGGATTGGCGAGTTGCCGCTGTTCAGCGTCTCTACGATCTCCTCGTCGATGTCCACGTTCACCACGTTGTGGCCGACATCAGCGAAGCAGGCGGCGATAGTCGTTCCAACGTACCCACTGCCGATGATACTGATTTCCATTGTCGTGTTGCACTCACCGTGAGCGTTTCAACATTCTCCTTGGTCGCGGCGTCTGACACCGATCCGTCCGAGTGGCGCCGAACTGCGACACGTCGCAGACTGTCGTGCGGAGCGAAACATGGGAGTACCCGGGCGACAAACGACTGCGCATGTCGAAGCCCTCGGACGATGCTCGCGGACAACTCAATTCCTCGTGGGTTGTCATTTTCATCAAAGGTATTTGCATGGGAGCTGCAGACGCTGTCCCCGGCGTTTCCGGCGGTACCATCGCACTCATAACCGGTATCTACGAACGACTTATCGCGGCTGTGACAGCCATCTCGCCCGGCCGAATCATGGCCGTTCTCGGCGGTGTCGTCCCCGAACGACGGGGGGACGCAATCGCGGCACTCAAGAAAATGGACGTTGGGTTCCTCATCGCCCTGGGGGCTGGTATCGCTGTCTCCGTCACAAGCATCACTCGCGTCATGCACATCGGAATCAACACCTACCCGGTCCTCACATTCGGGTTCTTCTTCGGTCTCATCGCCGCCTCGGCGTGGGTGCTGTTCACCGAAGTCGAAGTCAACACGCCCGGCCGAATCGGTGCCGCCATCGCCGGGTTCGTCTTCGCGTTTGTCGCTTCCGGCCAGGCGGGAACCTCGCTCGGAACGGGGCTTCCCGTTACCGTTCTCGCGGGAGCGATAGCCGTCAGCGCGATGATTCTCCCCGGTATCTCGGGATCGCTGTTGCTCATCCTTCTCGGCCAGTACGAGTACATGTCCGGTGCGCTGAAGTCGTTCGTCGATGGCCTCCTCGGACTGGTCGTCGGCGGGTCAACGACACCTGTCACAGAAAGCGGTCTGATCGTCGTTGCGTTCATGCTCGGTGCCGTTATCGGCCTATTCACCATCGCACACGCCGTTCGATGGGCACTCGAACACCACCGCAAGCCGACGCTCGCGTTCCTCGTCGCCCTCATCGTCGGCGCACTGCGCGCACCCGTTGCCAAGACGGGAGAGAATCTCGCTGAGTTGGGTCGCGTCTGGACGACGGAAGCGTACGCTATCTTCGCCGCGATGGCAATCGTCGGCGCTGGCGCTGTGCTCCTCGTGGACCGCTATGCGGGGCTCGCAGAGATTAACGACGACACGATAGACGACGAAACTGGAGATGAGACCACCCCGAGTGGAGGTCTCGACTGAGGATGAGATAGACGTTCGCGGTCGATCTAATCGTACGTACGGTTCGTCTGAACGAGTGCGGAGTGGCGCAGGTTACTCCCGTGGGACCGAGAGGTTGAACAAGGCGTCGCTTCCGCACTCCTCACAGGTCGTGATCGGTTTTCCTGTGGTGCGTGCGCCACAGTCACGACACTCGTAGTAGCTCTCCGTTGGACTGTACGGGTCCACATCCGTGTGCGTCAACACCATGTTAATTACTCACACACAAAGAGAGATAAACGTTGCCCTGACACAACTGTATTCGGAATTTACCTCAATATATCACTAGTGTTTTCGCATATTTCTCGACGTACGTCTGTATCTTACCTGTTTCGTGCGACGCAGACGAACGTCTCCCGGCGGGTCGTCGCTCGGATCACGTCAAAGCCGTGCGCCTCGAAGGCGGTCACGGCATCGCCTAGTCCGTAGCGTTCGTCGGTTGGCGGACCGGACTCGCCGTCGCCGGCTTTCGTCCAATCGACGGTAACGACGCGCCCACCGGGTTTCACGACACGTGCGAGTTCTGCGACTGCGTCGTCGGACGCGAACTCGTGATACGTCATCGTCGAAAACGCCGCGTCGAGTTCGTCGTCAGCGAACGGGAGCGAAGACACGTCCGCCGTGACGAACGTGACGGTGTCGGGTGCCCCCTTCTGACGGTAGAACTCGTGCATCTCAGACTGTACGTCCACGGCGTAGCACGTGCCGACGTGCGGTGCCACGTCGTCGGTGTAGAAACCGGTTCCACTCCCGAAGTCCGCGACGACGGCGTCCGGGTTCGGACGCAAGAGCGAGAGGAGTTCCTCACGCGAGCAGTACCGATACCGCCCCTCGTCATCGAGATTTTCGGCGCGGTCAACGTCGAACGTGTGAAAGCCCATGGGAGGCGTTCTGTTCGATACAACCTAAACCTGCGGCCCCATCGATACCGAGATCTGCGGTCACACTAACACGGTCTGAATCTGCGGTCTCGCACTCGGTAGCTCTGCCGGAGAAGCAAACTTAACTCTCCGAACCGTCGTTCGACGTAGTGATGAGCGAACCGAAACTCCGCACGCCGACGAAACGAACCTGTGAGCGATGCGGTCGCGTCGAACGATGGGACGCCGCGCAGACGACCTGGCGCGTGGTTGAAGCGGACGGCGAACGGCAAGTCGGGAGTCCCTACTGTATCCACGAGTGGGACATCAACGGAACGTTCGCGCCGTTCGAAGATAAGAACGCACACGCCTGAGAACTCGTGCCAACTGTCTACGTTACCGCGCCGTCGGACCACGCCGAGGATATCGCGCACACTCTCGTTGAAGAACGACTCGCCGCCTGCGTCAACCGCGTCGCCTGTGAGTCGGTGTACCGATGGGACGGCGAGGTGTTCGACGAGTCAGAGGTGATTCTCTTGGCGAAGACGACGGCGGAGCGCTACGGCGAACTCCGCAAGCGAATCACGGAGTTGCATCCGTACGATGTCCCCTGCATCGAACGGTTCGATGAAGACGACGTTCTCCCCGCGTACGCGGCGTGGGTCGAAGGCGCGACGGCCGACGGCGAAGACGAAGGCGACGGCGTCGAGTGAGTGTCGGTGAGGGAGTTGGTAAGTATGTGGGTAAGTGAATAAGTGAGTGAGTAAGTGAGCGACCGGAAAGCGCCTGAGAGCGTTACTCTTGGATTGATTCCAGCACTGAGAGCGTCCCGTCCATGTACGACGCAGAGAGGACCTCGTCGGCGGCGGCCTTCGCCGCCTCGTCGGCGTTGGCGACGGCGTAGGACTGGCCGACGACGCCGAACGTGGACGTATCATTCGTACTGTCACCGACGGCGACGAACTCGTCCGGATCCATCGATAACGTCTCGCAGAGTCGCTTGAACCCGATTCCTTTCTCGACGCCGGGCGTCTTGACGTGGTAGGCGTACCCCGTGTCGATAACGTCCATCTCGTATTCGGTGGCGACTTCGCGGAGGAGTTTCTCGTCGGCCGCGAGACTCACCGCAATCTCGGTCTCGCGCCAGTAGTTCGTATCGTCAAACGAACCCCAACCGAGGTCACCGCCGCGGGCGACAAACTCGTCTGCGACGGCCTGTGCGCGTTCCTTGTCGCCGGTGTACGTCACCTCGCCGTTAGCGAGGACGACGCCCCCGTTCTCCGCAACAACGTTCCGTTCGAGGCCAAGATAGTGACACAAACTGACCGGATACGGGAACGATTTGCCCGTCGCGAGGACGACAGGGGCATCCCACGAGGGAAGCACGTCGAACGCGCGCGGGTCGAGGCGACCGGGTTCATCGGTGAGCGTCCCATCGATGTCGAGAACGAGCGGCGGCACGTCTGAAGCCATGGTCGGCGTTCGGTGGGGGAGAAAAAAGAATCACCGCTCGGAACGGGTCACACTGTCACCGGCCCCGCCGAGTCGGTCGAAGACGGTCGTCGGAAAGTTCGGTTCCGGACGGGTCGGCGGGCGGCCGGGACCGTCATCTCCCAGACCGGTATCCACACGGCGGACAATGCCGTCATCAGCGAGTTCGTAGAGGACGCGTTTCACCGTCGCGGCCGAGAGGTCAACTGACGGATGCGCGGCGATGGCATCAGCGGCAACGGTGACCGAAGAACAGTCTGCAGGGTCTAACGATGCGAGGACGGCGAGTACGCGACGACGACTCGCCGGGAGAGCAAAGACGCGGCCGAGCGCACAGCCATCTTCGGGTACTGCATCGCATCCCGCAGCGACGTGCGAGGAGCCGATGCGCGTCGCTCCGTCGTCTGTAGCGACGACGGCCGCGCTGAACAGGGCCGCGAGTCCATCGTGAGCGTCGCCGTCAGCCCACGCGGCCACCTCGCTCACTGTTTCGTGGTCAATGCCGTCGCGGACGAGTCCGTCCGAGGCCCGTCTGGTCAACACGTCCACGAGTGCGTGCCGTTCGTATCGGGGCACTTCGACCGATTCGACGTGGGCGTCGGGAAACGCACGCCCGACGGCGACGTACGAGAGTGCCGGCGACATCTCCTCGAACGTCGAATCGAGTGTTTCGAGCGTGACTGTCTTCGATTCTCCCACGTGATCGACGGCGACGACGAGACGGCGAAACCGGTCGAGTTCGTCGCGGAGTCTGTCACGGAGGGCAGCGGTGCCGACGCCCCGTTCGGGGACGGCGTCATCGGCGACGGCAGCGAGGACGGCGCGGAGAAGCGCAAATTCTGAATCCGCGGCGCGCGCGTCAACGGCGGCGAACTCGGTGACCGCAGACGTTGCAGCACGCGTCGTCGTCTGTATAGCACCGTGTTGAGTCGGTGCCGTCGCGGCGAGATGTTCGAACAACGCGGCCACGACCGCGGACTTTCCAGCGCCTTTCGGCCCGACGACGCAGAAGCTCTCGGGGAGGCGGCCGTCGAATGCGGGGTCGAGTCGGTCGAGGAGTCGTTCGAGCGTCGGTCCACGGCCGACCGGTTCTGTGAGGTGGTGCGTCGGGTTCAGCGCGGACAGGTCGCGGACGAGTCGGTGAGTCCCGTCCCCGCGTCGTCGTCGTCGGTCGATTCGGTCAGTAAGTCTCATCGTCGTTCCGGGTGTCGTTGCGAGGTTCTTCGAGGATCGATAAAAACTCCCGGTATCGATATCTATTTTCTGGGCCGAATATATTCAGTGACAGTCGCTGATTCGGCCATTAATCGACGTGTTCTAAGAGAGTCCTCTTCGATAAGTAACGGCTCCAGTAACTATTATGATCGTTTATTCGTGTTTTTGGCTGTAGAGACAGTACTTCGATGCTAATTCGCCATATACAGCCGTATACGGCGTCTATGAACCAGTCACACTACAGAACAGTCGGCGGATAATTAATTTACTAGTGGTGCCCGTCGAGAGGTAAAATAAAGTGCTGGCAGTCCCACCTGTCGAAGGTGAGATGACCGAAACGCCGAGCGTCCTCGTCATCGGCGGCGGGTCAACCGGGTGCGGCATCGTACGCGACCTTGCGATGCGCGGACTCGACGTGACTCTCGTCGAGAAGGGGAACCTGACACACGGGACGACGGGCCGGATGCACGGCTTACTCCACAGTGGGGGACGATACGCCGTCTCTGACCAGCCGTCCGCGACAGAGTGTATCGAAGAAAACCGCGTCCTGCGACGGATCGCAAGTCACTGCGTGGAGATGACCGGCGGTCTGTTCGTCCAACGGCCCGAGGACAGCGACGACTACTTCGAGGAGAAGTTAGAAGGGTGCCGCGAGTGTGGCATCCCGGCCGAAGTTCTCTCCGCCGAAGAGGCCCGCGAGATGGAACCGTACCTCGCAGAGGACATCAAACGAGCCATCCGCGTCCCCGACGGCGCGATTGATCCGTTCCGTCTCTGTGTCGCCAACGCCGCCGACGCCATCGATCACGGTGCCCGCGTCGAGACGCACGCCGAAGTCGTTGACGTGCTCATCGAAGACGGCGAAGTCGTCGGTGTCGAAGTCGAACACGGGGAGGCAGACCTCGGAATCGCCGAGGGCGAACCCGGAACGCGGGAAAAACTGTACGCCGACTACGTCGTGAACGCAACGGGCGCGTGGGCCGGGCAAATCGGCGACATGGCGGGCGTCGATGTGGCGGTTCGCCCCTCGAAGGGCGTCATGACCATCATGAACGTGCGGCAAGTCGATACGGTCGTCAACCGCTGTCGGCCGAAAGGCGACGCCGATATCGTCGTCCCGCACGAGACGACGTGCATCCTCGGCACCACCGACGAAGAAGTCGATGACCCCGAAGACTACCCCGAGGAAGGGTGGGAAGTCGATCTGATGATCGATACACTCTCGGAACTCGTGCCGATGCTGAGCGAAGCGCGGACGATTCGCTCGTTCTGGGGGGTCCGTCCGCTTTACGAACCGCCGGGAACGGGGACGGAGGACCCGACGGACATCACGCGCGATTTCTTCCTCTTAGACCACGCCGACCGGGACGACCTGCCGGGCATGTCCTCTATCGTCGGCGGAAAGCTGACCACCTACCGCATGATGGCCGAGAAGATTTCCGACCACGTCTGCGAGAAAGTCGGCGTCGAGGCCGAGTGTCGGACCGCTGAGGAGCCACTGCCAGGATCTGAAGACTTCTCCGTCCTCCGCGATTGGATGGACGAGTTCGGGATTCGCTCGCCTATCGGACGCCGGAGCGCTCAGCGACTTGGGTCGCGTACGGACGACGTACTCGGCGAGTGGGACGGCCCGAACCCCGTTGTCTGTGAGTGCGAAGGCGTCACGCGCGCGGAGATTCACGACGCGATGAACCACGCGGGGACCGACCTGAACGCCGTCCGGATCCGAACGCGCGCCTCGATGGGGAACTGTCAGGGTGCGTTCTGCTCGCACCGAATGGCTAACGAACTGGTCGAGGATCACAGCGAACTCGTCGTCCGCGACTCGCTGGACGAACTCTACCAAGAACGCTGGAAGGGCGAACGACACGCCCTCTGGGGCAGACAACTCTCACAGGCAATGCTGAAGCACATGCTCCACGCGACGACGATGAACCGTGACGGCGACCCCGCCGCGTCCGATGCCGATGTGGACTTCGGCGCGTTCGACGCCGGAACCGGGGCGGCTGCCGGAGAAACGTCGGGTACCGGCGGCGACACCGACCGGGCGGCGACAGACGGAGGCGCGCCAACCGACGGTTCGCTGGCGGAGGTGAACGATGCCGATTCGTGAAGACGTGCTCGTCGTCGGCGGCGGCCTCGCGGCCGCAACGTCCGCTCTCGCCGCGGCCGAGTCGGGCAAGACGGTCAGACTCGTCGCGCACAAGAAGAGTACGCTCAGGCAAGCCAGCGGGCTGATAGACGTACTCGGCTACACGGATGGAGACGGACCACATGCGGACCCCTACGCCGCGATATCCGACCTCCCCGACGACCACCCGTACAAACTCGTCGGCGAGGACGGAATCAAGGAGGGACTGCGCATCTTCGACGAGGCGGTTGGCGAGATGTACGCGGGCGGGCACACCGACACGAATGCGCTCGTTCCAACCTACGGCGGAACGGTCAAACCGACAGCGCGGTATCCGAAGTCGGTCGAACCGGGCCTTGCCAGCGTGGGGGAACCGACTCTGTTTGTCGGGTTCGAGGGAACGACTGACTTCGCACCGCAGGTCGTCGCCGACCACGTTGCTGCCGCGGGCGTCCCGTTCGAGACGCGCGGCGTCCGCGTTCCGTTCCCCAAAACGTTCCGCGACGACGCGCGCCTGACCCGTTTGGCGAAGGCGTTAGACAAAGACGAATCCGCCGGCCGCGTCGGCGTCCGCCGGAGCCTCGCGGAGACGGTGAAAGCACACCTCGAAGGCGAAGAGCGGGTCGGCTTCCCCGCGATGCTCGGAGACGCACACGGCGAGGAAGTTCGCGCGGAACTCGAAGACCGACTCGGCGTCTCGGTGTTCGAGGTGCCGACCGGACCGCCGAGTCTCCTCGGCCTCCAACTCGAAGACCGCCTGTTCGACGCCTTAGACGAGGCTGGCGTCCGAATCTCGACCGGGAACCCCGCTGTGGGCTACGAGGCCGACGGCGACCGAATCGAGGCAGTGTACGTAGACCGCAGGGGGAACCGCGTCCCGTACCACGCCGAGGAGTTCGTCCTCGCAACGGGGGGACTCGTCGGCAAGGGAATCGACTCCGACCGCGAGCGCGTCACCGAACCAGTCTTCGGCTGTCACATCCCGCACCCCGACGACCGGTACGACTGGTCCGACGAGGAAGCGTTCGGCGGCCACGAGTTCGCCCGGTTCGGCGTCGTCCCCGACGAGGAGATGCGACCCACCACGGCGAGTGGCGAACCACACTTCGAGAACCTACGCGCTGCGGGCAGCGTCGTCGGCGGTGCCGACGTGGCGCGCGAGAAATCCGCGAGCGGCGTTTCACTGGCGACGGGAGCCGTCGCCGGAAGCCGCGCCGGGGAGGAAGCCTGACTACATGAGCGACGCAGAGAACCCACCCAACGTTACACCAGACGAACAGACCGACTTCGAACCCGTACAAGTGTTCGACGACGAGACGGAGATGGACCTCCGTCCCGGCGCGGACAACTGCTATAAGTGTACCTCCTGCGACACGTCCTGTCCGGTCGCGGAGGTCAACGACGACTTCCCCGGGCCGAAGTTCCAGGGCCCCGAGCAGTGGCGGCTGAAGCGCAAGGACGATGCGGACATCGACGACTCCATCATGTCGTGTTCGAACTGCATGCGCTGTGACAACGCGTGTCCGTCGAGCGTCCCGCTGAGCCAGATGCACAACACCGCACGCGGGGAGTACGTAGACGAGCAGATGGACAAACTCTCCCGAGAGTACATCCGCAACCGCATCCTCTCGAACTACCGCACCATGGCCGAAATCGGGAGCAAGGTGCCCCGACTGACCAACTTCCTGATGGGTAACTCCCTCGTCCAGAAGATCAACGAGAAGGTGCTCGGTATCACGTCCGAACGCGAGTTCCCCGAGTTCGCCCAACAGACCTTCCGCGAGTGGTGGGCTGAACGCGGTGGCGCGAAAGTCTCCTCCGACGAGAAGAAAATCGCGTACTTCCACGGCTGTTACTCGAACTACAACACGCCCGAGGTTGCAAAGGCACTCGTCCGCGTCTACGAGGAGTTCGGCTACGAGATAGCCGTCCCGCGACAACGCTGTTCGGGGACGCCGATGTTCGCAAACGGGATGTTGGACGACGCCGGACGCGCCGCGAAAACGAACGTCTCGGAGTTCAACGACCTCCTTGAGGAAGGGTACGATATCGTCGCGTCGTGTACTTCCTGTTCGATGTCGCTCCGGCAGGAATATCCCGAACTGTTCGAGTACCACGGCACCGAGGAAGTCGCCGCGAACACGTACGAGGCGATGGAGTACCTCCGCATCCACGAGGACCTCGAATCTGAACTCAAAGACGCCTCCGTCTCCGAGCAGTCGTTCGCCTACCACGCACCGTGTCACGCCCGCAATCAGGGTCTCGACCGGCAGGCAGTCGAACTGTTCCGCGAACTCGACGGCGTCACCATCGAGGACGTGGGCGACTCCTGTTCGGGTATCTCCGGAACCTACGGGTGGAAAGAAGAGAAGTACGAAACGTCGATGAAAATCGGTGAGGAGATGTTCGACCACATGAGCCACGCCGAGGGGAACGTCGGCATGACCGAGTGTCCGACGTGTTCGATGCAGATGGAACACGGCACCGGCTACGACATCAAGCACCCGCTCCAACTGCTCGAAGAAGCGCTGGTCTGAACCCTCCCTCCGCTCTCACGCTTCCAACTCGATTCTGAGCGCGGTCGGTTTCCCCGACTTCCCGCGGCCCGAGTTCACGACCAGTTCGATTGCGTCGAGGTACCCCTCGTGGTCGTCTGCCCATCCCGACCCGGTGTCGAAGACGATGAACTTCACTGTCTCCGAGGCGTAGTCGATCTCTTTGTCAGTTGCCGACCCGAAGTGGTCGTTCCAGTTTATCGTCCCCGACTGGAGGTCCTGTAGTGTTGGTTGTCCGTAGAAGCCGAAGAAACCGAGGTTCGCCGCGTCGAAGAACGTTAGCTGATTCGTTCCCGGGTCTGTGGACCACTCAACCCACGTGTCCGCGGGTGCGTCGAGGTTGTTCGACAGGTACGGCTCCCAGTTCAGCCGATACCCGTACCACGACGCCGTATCGTCCTCGTTGTCCGGTTCCGTGTAGATGTTGACGTAGATGTTCGGCGCGTGGCTTCCATCGACCGGCGCTCCGACCTTCTTCGTGTGGTACGACAGCGACTGGATGTCGCCGAGCGTGAACGACCCGAGGTTGAACGGTTTCGCCGACGGGACGATGTGAATCGCCTCGGGTCAAGCCCCGAGGCTTCCCGTTTCCACGACGCGCTTTGCAGATACCGAATGAGTATCCGTAGGGAGCGCAGTCTCCACGGGCGTTGATTCGGGCCATCCCAGCCCTAATGCAGAAAAGCCTCTCTGCAAGACGTTCAACGAAGCGTTTGCATCCCTATCCGTTTCAAACCCACACGCCGGACACGAATGCTCACGAACCCAGATAGGTTTCGCCGTCTCTACACCGCACGACGCACACTCTTTCGTCGTGCCCCGAGCATCAACCTGAACGACGTGCGTTCCGTGCAAGTCTCCCTTGTATTCAAGCAAGGTGATGAACTGTCGCCACGCCACGTCCTGCTTGTTCCGAGCGTTCCCGTCGTCCTGAAGCATACACTGGACGTTCAGGTCTTCCACGAACACGGCGTCATACTCCTTGACGAGCCACGTCGTGAGTTTGTGCTGGTAGTCCAGCACCTTCCGACGAATATGACGCTTCACCTTCGCTACTTCGACTCGCTGTTTCTCGTAGTTGTTCGATCCTTTCTCCTTTCGAGACAACTTACGCTGTTCTCGTCGGAGGCGCTCGTAGTCGTCTTCGAGGTCGAGCCAGTCCACGGTCTTGCCGTCGCTTGTGTGGATGTAGTTGAGGATGCCGAGGTCGATTCCAACGCTGTTGCTCGTGTTGAGCGAGTCCACGTCGGGTTTCTCAGGCAAGTCAGCATCATCGGTTTCGAGGCCGAACGAGACGAACCACTCTCCGGTTGTCTCCTTCTTGATGGTGACTTCCTTGATTTCTGCTTGGTCATGGATTTCACGGTGGTAGCGAATACGAATATCTCCGACTTTGGAGAGTTCTAACGTCGCGTGTCGGCCACTCGTGTTTTTGAGTTCGAAGCCGGACTGCGAATACGTCATGCTCTGGTACTCAGTCGGAGACTTCCACTTCAACTTCCCAACCTTGTTTCCGTTCTGTTTCTTTTTGGAAAGGTTCGAGAGATTCTGATAGAACCGTGTGACGGTTCGTTGCAGAGCCTTCGAGTTCACGTCGGAGAACACAGAGAACTCGTCTTTCCAATCGGGGAGTCGGTAGTGGTGTTTGTACGCTGACCCGATGTTGTCGGCGTCAACGTTCTCGTATTCGTACCGAGTGTAGTTGTACGCTTGGCGATGAACGTCGATGTGGTATTCCAGTCGCTCCGCTACTGCTTGTGTCGGGTAAGCGTGGTAGCGGTGACTGTATTCCATCGCTGTCTGCTGGTTAGAAGTGTGTTAACTTAATGGTTTGTTTCACGGAGTGTCGGATTCAACCCCGAGGTCAAGCCTCGGGGCATTCTCCTTGTACCTCTGTAAAACTGCAACTTGTCGCTTCCCCGAGGTCCGTCCGAGTCGTCGCCGGTAGTGAACCACGACCCGCGCTTTGAGTACGCCGCATCAGTCGTTGGGAACGCGCGTGCCGCCAGTTCGTCTGCATCCTTCGAACGGAGCACGACCGTTCGCGGCGCACCGTCCGGTTTCGCTCCGACGACGCCTACGGATGATAACGCCGCCGCACCCCCAACCCCGGCGAGGAACGTCCGTCTCGTCGTCTGACCTCGACTGCGTGTGTTTCGACGCATGGGTATTTCCCGGTGGGAGACACGATTAGTAGTTTCACGGAAAGCAGTGATAGTTGTTTAAAACGGATCGTTAATCCAGACTCTCGGGGAGTCCGTCGTACTCGTCTCTCAGCCTCGAACCACGTCTTCGTCCGTCGGTCCTGCACCGCCGAACTCCGTAACGTATGCGTCTAACTGTTCAGGGTCATCTGCGCCCGGAAGTCGCTTTGCTGCGGTTCGACAGTCGGCAGCAACACCGAGTTTCTCGCAGACGCGGTCCGTCGTGGCCTCGGCCATCTGTCGATAGGTGGTGAGTTTCCCGCCGACGATACTCGTGAAGTTTTCGACGCCGTCGTCGCCGTGATCCACGCAGAAGAAGCCGCGAGAGATACCGCGCGCACCCTCGCGGGAATCCTCGTCCGGTGCGTAGAGTGGGCGGACGCCCCACCACGTTCGAACCCGTTCAGCCTCGCGGGCAGGCGGAAGCATCTTCGAGCATTCTTCGACCATCCGTTCGACTTCTTGGGCATCCTCCGGATAGTCGTCGGGGTCGTCCACCTCGATACTCGTCGTTCCCAAGACGACTTCCCCATCGTGCGGGACGACAATGTCGCCGTCCGCAGGGTCGCGGGCGCGGTTGAGAACGGGACCGAGTCCGTCGTACTGAACTGAGACCATCACTCCCTTCGTGGGACGCATCGCCACCTCGACGCCCGCCATCCGGCCGACGTCTTCTGCCCACGCGCCAGCGGCGTTGACGACCTGTTTCGCGGCAATGGTCTCACCGACCGATCCGCCGACTTTGACGCCGGTGATGCGGCCGTCTTCGACGTGCAGGTCTTCCACGGGTGCATTCGTCAGGATAGTCGCTCCGTGATCGCGGGCGTCCGCGGCGTTCGCGGCGACGAGGCGCGACGGGGAGACGACGGCGTCGGGAACTTTCATCGCGCGCTCGACAGCCTCGGAGAGGCCCGATATTTCATTCCGCACCTCGTCGCCAGAGAGCGTCTCGATCGGGATGCCGATATCCTCGCAGGCGGTGCGCTTTGCCTCGAAGTACTCGGGGTCGTCCTCGGCCAGTTGGAGGAACAGGCCACCGGTATCGCGAACGCACTCGCCAGCAATATCGCGCAGGATTCGATTTTCCGCGATACACTCGCGCGCACCCACCTCGTCGGCCTCGGCGTATCGCGCACCGCTGTGAAGCAAGCCATGAGACCGACCGGAGGTTCCCGCCGAAAGGCCACCACGTTCGACAAGTGTCACGTCCACGCCGCGCAACGCCAAATCGCGGACGATTCCAGCACCAGTCGCACCGCCGCCAATCACCACTACGTCGGTGTCGTCTGCCATCGTTGGAGATTGGTCCGAGCGGGTATGGACCTGACGCCAGTGTCAATCCACCGGGGGTACGTGTTTAGTTTTACGACAGTCACGGGAAGTAATGTTAAGAAACATTTATGCTGTATCTTGCGGTCTGTTAGCACGTTTGGCGCGTCGTAGTGGCGTCACCGATAGGTGGCGGGCCTATCGGAACCGGAGATGGTGACTTATGACAGAAAACACATACATTGGTGCAGTAGACCAAGGGACGACAGGGACCCGGTTTATGGTCTTCGACCACAGCGGGAAAGTCGTCGCAAGCGCGTACCAGAAACACGAGCAGATTTATCCCGAACCGGGATGGGTCGAACACGCCCCAGCGGAGATTTGGGAGAACACGCAGGCTGTGATGCTGACGGCGCTCGAAGAGGCCGGCCTCGACGCCGAGCAGTTGGAGGCAATCGGCATCACCAACCAGCGTGAGACGACGCTCATCTGGGACAAAGCGAGCGGACGGGCGATAGCGAACGCCATCGTGTGGCAGGACCGCCGGACGACCGACCGCGTCGAGACGCTCCAAGACGAGGGTAAAGAGGAGTGGGTCCGCGAGAAGACCGGTCTCGAACCCGACGCATACTTCTCAGCAACGAAAGCCGAGTGGCTCCTCGACAACGCCGACCCCATCAAACTCGCTCGCATGCGCCCCGACGACGTACGCGAGAGGGCCGAACAGGGAGAACTCATGTTCGGCACTATCGACTCGTGGGTCACCTACAAACTCACGGGTGCGCACGTCACCGACGTGACCAACGCCTCCCGCACCATGTTGTTCAACATCCACGACATGGACTGGGACGACGAACTCCTTGAGGAGTTCAACGTTCCTGCGGAACTCCTTCCCGAAGTCCGGCCATCGTCGGACGAGGACCTGTACGGAACGACCGATCCGGACGGCTTCCTTGGAGCGGAGATTCCCGTCGCGGGCGCGCTCGGAGACCAACAGGCCGCGCTGTTCGGTCAGACCTGTTTCGACGCTGGCGACGCGAAGAACACGTACGGCACTGGCTCGTTCATGCTCATGAACACCGGCGACGAGGCCGTCATGAGCGAACACGGCCTGCTGACCACCGTTGGCTTCCAGCGCTCGGGCGAACCCGTCCAGTACGCGCTTGAGGGTTCCATCTTCATCACCGGCGCGGCTATCGAGTGGCTCGAAGACGTGAGCCTCATCGACGACGCCGCCGAAACCGAAGAACTCGCCCGCTCTGTCGATTCGACCGACGGCGTCTACTTCGTCCCCGCATTCACCGGACTCGGCGCACCTCACTGGGACCAGCGTGCCCGCGGTACTATCCTCGGCATGACCCGCGGCACCCGCCGCGAACACGTCGTTCGCGCCACGCTCGAATCCATCGCGTTCCAGACCCGCGACGTTGCCGAAGCCATGGAGGAAGACAGCGGCATCGACCTCTCGACGCTTCGTGTCGATGGCGGCGCAGTCAAGAACAACTTCCTCTGCCAGCTCCAGTCGAACATCGTCGGCACGGACATCGTGCGACCGATGGTTGACGAGACGACGGCGCTCGGTGCCGCCTACGCGGCCGGACTGGCTGTCGGCTACTGGAGTAATCTCGATGAACTCCGCGACAACTGGCAGATTGACCGGGAGTTCTCCCCCGACGACAGCGCCGAAAACGTCGATGGGCGCTACGGCCGCTGGAAGGAAGCAGTTGACCGCTCACGCGACTGGGCGCGGGAAGGGAGCGACTGATGGCACTCTCCGAACTCTGGGCGGTCGAGATGCTCATCGCCGCCTTTGCGGGCGGCGCGTTCGGCGCCGCACTCGGCGCGCTTCCCGCGTTCATCTTCACCGGCTTCCTTGTCATTGCCGGTGAGACGGCTGTTGTCGCCAACGCCGAGGCGGGAAGCATCACGGGCTCAGTCGCCTTCGGTGAACCGTTCTCGCCCGCAATCAGTTTCGCCGGTGGGGCCGCTGCCGCCGCATACGCGGCCAAAAGAGGCTATATGGACTCAGGATTCGACTATCACAACGCCAAAGATATCGCGTTCGCGCTCGGGACGAAACCGGACGTACTCGCGGTCGGCGGCCTGTTCGGCATTCTCGGCTACTGGATAACCATCGCATCGCAGACGTACAACCTACCGTGGGACCCGATCGCCATGGGCGTCACGCTCTCGGCGCTTGCCCACCGCGTCGCATTCGGCTATCCGCTCGTTGGAAAAATTCGAGGAGACGGTCCGCTCGATATGTCGCCGTTCGAACGCGAAGAGATTCGCGTCGTCGGCGAGGCGGCTGCCGATGGCGACGGAGAAACGGACGGCGGAACGGCCTCCCGATTGGCCGTTGAACCGTGGCTTCCCCACCAGTACAAGTGGGCTAACGTCGCCGCCGTCAGCCTCGTCGTCGGACTTCTCGGCGCATTCATCGCCATGGAGACCGGGAGTATCTTCCTCGCGTTCGGTATCAGTGCGGCGTCGCTCGTGTTCTTGAACCTCGGCGTCGAGCGCATCCCCGTCACTCACCACATGTCGCTTATCGGAAGCGCGGGGGCGCTCGCCGCGGTGGGTGGTCCCGACGGATCACTACTGGTCGGACTCATCGCTGGCGGCGTGCTGGGACTCATCTCAGGCCTGTTCGGTGAACTGTTCCAGCGCGTGTTCTACTCGCACAGCGACACCCACTGGGATCCGCCCGCGGCCGCTATCGTCTTCGGGTCGTTCCTCATCGTGATCCTGTACATCATCGGCGTCTTCCCGAGTGCGTCGTACGTCCCGACGCTCGGGTTCTGACGACCGACTCACCTCCATTTCGGCGATTGGAGGCATTGAAGGCGATAAGCTGATCGACGCTTTGTCCGGTAAAAACGACGCGGTGGGTCGGTGGCTCGCTTACGCCGTCTGTGCGATGCTGATGACGACAGTGACGCCCTCGATGTCCCACTCTTCAGTCAGGTCGGCGTCCTCGCCGTCGGAATTGAGAGTGGTCGCACGGACTTCTTCGGCGATGAGATCCTCGTGGCGGTACACGAGGTCGGCTACGCGGTCGTCCTGCACGTCGAGGGAGACCGCAATCTCCTCTTCCACGTCGAGGGACAGACGCTTGCGCATCTCTTGGATACGGCGGATCACGTCGCGCGCGTATCCCTCGGCCTCGATCTCCTCAGTAAGGGAGGTATCGACGTAGACGACGCCGCCGTCAGTGCCGTCCGTCGCCGCGAACTCGGCGTCGTAGACGTTCTCGGGGGGTTCGGCGCGGTACTCGACCATCTCGTCGGTGAGTTCGACCGTCTCACCATCGACTTCGACGCCCGACTCGACTTCCTCGCGGGGGACACCCTTGACCGCCTGCATGACCTTCTGTGCGTCGCCGCCGAAGGCGGGGCCGATGACGCCCATCTGCGGGTCGGCGTACTCGACGAGTTCGTCGAACGTCTCGACGACCTCGATAGTCCGGGTGTTCACCCGGTCAGCAAGGAGGTCAGAGAGCGCTTCGACCGCCTCAGCTACCTCGTCGTCCTCGCTGGCGACGACCACGCGCTGGACGGGCCAGCGGAGTTTTCGCTCGCCCTGCTGGCGGGCGTTCGCGGCCGCCTCTTCGACGTTCCGCAGGACCGCCATATTGCGCTCCAGTTCTTCGTCGCGCCACGCCTCGTCTACGGTCGGGTAGTCGAGCGCGTGAACGGTGGTCTCGCTGCCGTCGAGATGCTGGTACATCCGCTCTGCGACGTACGGCGTGAACGGTGCGATGAGTTGCACCGTTTCGTTGAGGACAGTCGCAAGCGTCGCGTACGCGCCGCGTTTGGATTCGGAGTCTTCCTCCTCCCACATCCGCTCGCGGATCGCCTTCACGTAGAAGCGCGAGACATCCTCCGTCACGAAGTCGAGAATTGCGTTGAGCGCGTCGTGAACCTCGTAGTCGTCCCACGCGTCCGCGACGTCGGCCTTGACGGTCTGGAGACGCGATAGCACCCACTCGTCTACGACGCTGAGTTCGCCCGCCGAGAGGTCCGGGTTCGCGGGGTCGTAGCCGTCCAGTTCCATGTACGGCAGCGGGAATCGGAAGACGTTCCAGAAGATGTTGAGCGCCGACTGGGTGTCGGCAAGTCCGTCCCAATCGAACGAGAGATCGACACCCTGCTGGTCGTGACTCAGGAGGTACGCGCGCAGTGGGTCGCGGCCCGCGCGGTCGATGGCCTCCTCGGGCGTGACGATGTTCCCGAGAGACTTCGACATCTTCCGGCCGTTCTCGTCGTTGGCGAACCCGTGCATAAGAACCTCCTCGTACGGGATCTCTCCGCGTGCGGCAGTCCCCATGCCGAGTTGCGACCAGAACCACCCGCGGGTCTGGTCGTGCGCCTCAACGATGAGGTCGGCGGGCCACAGTTCCTCGAAGTCGGTCTCGTTGCCGGGGTAATCGAGCGTTCCCCACGTCGCCACCGAGGAGTCGATCCACACGTCGAACACGTCCGGCACGCGTTCGTACGTCGTGCCGTCCTCGGTGATGGTGAGGGGATCGACGGATGGACGGTGCAGGTCCAACTCTCCGGGATCTACGTCCTGATCGGCGCGTTCGGCTAACTCCTCGCGCGTACCGACGACGATGAAGTCCTCGCCGTCTTCGGACTCCCAGATGGGCAGCGGAATGCCCCAGTAGCGCTGCCGGGAGATGTTCCAGTCGGGCGCGTCGGCGACGAAGTCGCGGAAGCGGTTGTCGCGCGCCCACTGCGGATGCCACTCCGAATCCTCGATGTTGTCGAGGAGTTCGTCTTTCACGTCTGTGACGGTGATGAACCACTGATCGGTGGCGAGGAAGATGATGTCCGTATCACACCGCCAACAGTGACCGTACCGGTGGCTGTGTTCGCCCGAGTGGAGGAGCGAGCCGTCCGCCTCCAAGTCCTCGATGATGTCGGGGTTGGCGTCGCGGACGAACGTGCCGGCGTAGTCGCCGGCCTGTTCGGTGAACTCGCCGCGGCCGTCAACCGGCACGAACACGTCGAGTCCGAGGTCCTGTCCGCGGGCGAAGTCTTCTTGACCGTGGCCGGGCGCGGAGTGGACCAGACCCGTTCGGTCGGCTTCGACGTACTCGGCGGTGTACACCTCACCCGCGCCTTCGAAGTCGGCGTACTCGTTCAGGTGGCCGGCCAGCGGGTTGTCGTACTCCCACCCGACCATCTCCTCGCCGGATAGCTCTTCGACGACTTCGTAATCCTCGTATCGCCCCTTCTTTAGCACGTCTTCGACGCAGGGTTCAGCGAGGTACAGCACCTCGCTCTCGCCGCCCTTCTCGGCGCGGACGGCCTGGTACGTCATCTCGCCGTCGACAGCGACGAACGTGTTCGCCGGGATGGTCCACGGCGTCGTCGTCCAGATAACGAGGCTCCCCTCGCGGTCTTCGAGGGGGAACTTCACGTAGATAGACGGCGAGTCGATTTCGTCGTACTCGACTTCGTTCGCGGCGATAGCGGTCTGACAGCGCGGGCAGTAGTTGACAGAGCGCTTGCCGCGTTCGACCAGTCCGCGGTCTGCGACTTGGTCGAACGCCCACCACGCGGCCTCCATGTACTCCGGCGAGAGCGTCTTGTACGGGTCGTCCCAGTCCATCCAGACGCCGATAGACTGGAAATCGTCGTCCATCGCCTCGCGGTTGCGTTCGGCGAACGACTTGCATTCGTCGATGAACGACTCCATGCCGTACTCTTCGATGTCGCGCTTGGTCTCAAAGCCGAGTTCCTCCTCGACTTTGACCTCGATAGGCAGACCGTGCATGTCGTAGCCCGGCCGGTCCGTGACGCGGTGACCCGTCATCCGCTTGTAACGGATGATGGCGTCCTTCAGCGTCTTGTTCCACGCTGTCCCGAGGTGCATTTGTCCCGACGTGTACGGCGGGCCGTCAACGAAGAAGAAGGCCGGGTCGTCCGCGTGCGCCTCCTTCGTCGCCTCGTAGGCGTTCTCCTCGTCCCAGTAATCGCCGACGACGGACTCGATATCCGCCGGCGTGTACTGGTCGCTTAGGTCGTCCATATAGGTGGACAAACCGGGAACGTATATCAAAACCGTGGAACCGTGCGAACGATTCAGTGTCGTGGGGGTTACGACTGAAATCTGGAACGCGCCGTCTGCTGGGTGATCTGACCCCCCGTCTCTTCATCGTAGACAGTCACCACCGCCTTCGACGGTATGGCATCCGCCTCGTACCGAACGAGCGTCGTGGAGATGACTTCGTCCACGTCGTCGCCGAACGATAGGGTTTCGGGGTCGCGCGGATCGCGCCGCATCGGAATCGAAGCGGTGTCCCACGCGCTCCACGAGAGGTCACCGTGCAGTATGGTCGGACTGATGCCGTACGGCTGCCGCCGTGGCATCTTCGCCTCGAACAGGAGCAAAAATCCGGTTGAATAGTCGTCGTTTCGAATGTCGTTATCGAGCGAGTGCTCCTGTTGCGGGTAGTGACCGGTGAACAGGTCAGCGTCGTCCGGCGGCGGTTGCGTGAAGAGTTCGGTATGATAGGCGTTCGACGACTGCGCGGAGAGACCGTCAGCGAACCACGGTTCGTCAGCGGGGTGGTATATCGTAGTAGCCAATTCCATGTCGATGCCGCCACTCACTTGTTCCCGAACGGCACCCGTACATCCAGCGAGGCCGGTCAGCGTGAGGGCGGACGCTGAGAGGAGGGCTCTACGGTTCACACCTCTGTTTGTCTATCACCCGACAAATGCGTTCCGAGAGAAATCAGAAATCCGGCAGATCATCGGGCGCTTCGTACTCGGACTCCCACTCGATGTAATCGTCTTTGAGTACGTCGCAGACGGTCTGTCCCAACTCCGTGAGGCCCGCGTTGATGCTCGACACTTGCTTCCACGAGGAGAGTTCCGGGTGAACCTCCTGTTCCTTCCAATCCTGCGGGAGTCCGGGCGCGTGGTAGCCGACACGTCCGGCGAAATCGTCCCAGAAGAAGTCGAAGTCCGAGCCGAGACCCAAGTCGGTGACGATGGCCCACTCGTCGGCTGTCACGTCCGTGTCGGCGGCCCACTCCGCGAACGCCTCTTCCCACGCCCCTTCGCTGAGAAACGCGGAGAGTTCGTCCCGCCGGTAGTCGTTGTCGTCGCCGACCACGTCGGCGTCGTCGTACTCGTTCGGGTCGATAGAAGGACTGAGTTCGGGCGGCGACGGCGGTTCGACATCGAGCGTCATGTCTCCGGCTTCGTCGGCCGTCGGTAAAAACGCCGCCCTACTCTCTTTCGCACCTCAGAGATCAACGTCGTCCGGTCCGTCGGAGGGCTCGCCGAGGTCGAAATGTTCGGGCGGTTGCCCGGCCTCGTCGAGCACTTCGTCGGAGACGAGAATGGGACAGTCAACGCGGACGGCAAGAGCGACGGAGTCGCTCGGGCGCGCGTCGAAGACGAACTTCTTCGGTTCGCCGTTCTCGTACCGCTCGGCGTCGATCTTCGCAAAGAACGTTCCGTCGGTCAGATCGTCGATGCGGATACTGTCGATGGCACCGCCGAACTCCGTGATCATGTCCACCAGCAGGTCGTGGGTCAACGGCCGTTCGAACGGTTCGCCGGTGAGAGCGAGTTGGATTGCCTGTGCCTGATCGGAGGTGATGACAATGGGGAGAAATTCTTGTCTGACTTCCAATATTACCGCGGGAACACTTCCTCCCTCGGCATCGACGCCGACGCCGATGCCCTTCACCTCGGCCCGGTGATTCATATTCCAGAATTGGACGGCGAGGTATGAATACCTACCCCACGACACAAATTCTCACGACCCACTAATTCACACAGATGGGGACCACCCGTCCCACCAGTCTCACTCGCGCCGGAAATACCAGACAAGCGACCAAACGAGGATGACGGATATCCCGCCGAGGAAAAAGAGGAGTCCGGGCGGGAGGCCCGCGGCGGTAGCCGCGGTGTCGCTGGCGCGCGCGGTTTCCATCATCGACACGTCGCCGCCCGCACTACCAGTCTGCCCTCCGAACGGGAGGCCGACCGTCGCCCACTGGACGAGGAAGCTGGCGACGCCGACGACGCCGACGGCCGCGAGGAGGCGACGGAGCGCACTCATCAATCCAGTCGTTCCCTCACGGTCGGCGGCGACGACGACCAGCGGTTGGTCAGAAGGCGCGTACACCTTCATCTCGCGGCCTTTCTCGGAGTAGACGGTATCGACGACTTCGACGGCACCGGCTTCTTCGAGTCGGCCGAGATGATACTGGACGTTCTGTAGGGAAGTATCGACGGTGTCTGCGAGGGCGGCCGCATTTGCGGGGTCTTCGTGGAGATCCGCGAGAATGCGACGTGCCGTCCCTGAGGAAAGTGCCGACAGCAAGTCGTCGGCATCGTCGTCGTCAAGGCCGATGACGCGAGGGGAGGCGTCTACGTCGGGTGACGACGTGGAGGGGAGGAGGCGAGCCATGCAACCTGCTACGCCGTGGTGGGATACAAACCTTCCCCCCTCGGCCGAGGTCACGCGTTCCCATTGCTGTCCCGCCCGTCGAGGTCGTCCACGATGGCGACGCGCAGATCGTTCACGTTGGTCCCGGTCGGCCCAGTTCGGATGAGACACTTCCGGTCGCGCAGGAATGAGAGCGAATCGTTCTCCGCGAGTGACGCCGCCGCCTCGCTCTCGTCGCTCGCGTCATCGACCGTTCGGGAATCCACAATTGCCCCCGCCACTGTCGTCCCGCCGTCCTCGCCGTCCGAGTCTATCGCGGCCACGACGGCGTCAGTGTCGAGTTCACGCGCCGCCGAGAGACAGTATTCGAGGTTCGGACCACCGTCACCGTCACCGCGAACCGTGACGGTACACTCGCCGCCGGTGAGAATCACCGCGGGCGGGTCGAGTGGGTCCCCCGTCGCGGCCACCTCCTCGGCGACAGCGACGTGCGTCTTCGCGGCCTCGCGCGCCTCACCGCGCACGCGAGCGGAGAGTACAATCGAATCGTAGCCGTGTTCTCTCGCGGTCTCACGTGCCGCGGAGAGCGCCGTATGGGTGTCCGCGAGAACGTGATTCGTCACCCGGTCGAATACCGGATCATCCGCCATCGGTGTTTCGGATAACTCACCGCGTGCGCCGCGTTCGAGCCTACTCCGGACGCTTTCGGGCACGTCGAGACCATAGCGATCCAGTACGGAGAGTGCATCGTCGTACGTCGTCTCGTCGGGCGCGGTCGGACCGGAGGCGATGACGCTCAAATCGTTGCCCACCACGTCGCTGAAGACGAGACCGATTACCGTCGCGGGTGCGGCGAGGCGCGCCAAGCCGCCGCCTTTGAGCGTCGAGAGATGCTTTCTGACCGCGTTGAGTTCCCCGATATGTGCGCCCGACCGGAGGAGTGCATCGGTCGTCGTCTGCAAGTCCGCAAGCGAGATACCGTCGGCAGGCGTCGGAATCACCGCGCTCGCACCGCCGGTGACGACGGCGAGAACGAGGGTTCTGTCGTCCGTCTCCGAGAGGAGATCAACGATTCGGGCCGCGCTCTCAACGCCCGTTTCGGACGGAACCGGATGTGCGCCGGGGAGTCGGTCGATTCGGTCACCTGAGGTCGGTTCCGGTGTGACAACTGCACCGCCGTCAATTCGGTCCCCGAGAACGGTTTCGAGGGCATCTGCGACACCATCTCCCGCCTTCCCCCCGCCGATAACGAGGATGCGGTCGAACGCGGAGAGGTCGTACGTGGCCTCAGCAACGGAGAGCGTGTTGTCATTGAGAGAGACAGCGTCGCGGACGATCCGGTCGGGGAGAACAGCGTTCACACCGTCGGAGAGGCATTTGAGAGCAGTTTGGTGCGCTGACGTCGGCGTCTCGGCGTCGAACGCGAGGTCGGCCATAGTGCGTGATGCTCCGACAATGGTAAAAAGCGTGGCCTAGAATCGAAAGTAATGAGTAAGGAAGCGACCGGAGAGGGTCGCGTCCGCGTCGTCGGGACGGCCCACGTCTCCGAGGACAGCGTCCGCGAAGTCGAAGATGTCGTCGCGGAAGAGCGTCCTGACGTGGTCGCCGTCGAACTCGACGAAGGGCGGTATCGTCAGATGAAGGGTGGCGCGCCCGACGATATCGAACCCGGAGATTTGCTCCGCGGCAACA
Source organism: Halogeometricum borinquense DSM 11551 (assembly GCF_000172995.2). GTDB lineage: Archaea > Halobacteriota > Halobacteria > Halobacteriales > Haloferacaceae > Halogeometricum > Halogeometricum borinquense. The sequence continues at coordinate 1,603,110 of NC_014729.1, read as the reverse complement.
CCGTCTTCCAGTTTATCGCGTACTGGATGCTGTCGTACGTGCAGGCGCAACTCGGCGAGAAGTTCGACGTGGAACCCGGTGCAGACATGCTGGCAGCCGTCGAAACGGCGGAGAAGTTCGGTATCGATGTGGCCCTCGTAGACCGCGATATCAACGAGACGATGCGACGTTTCTGGTCGCAGATGTCGCTCATCGAGAAGTTGAAGATGGTCGGCGGACTCGCGTTCGGTCTCGGAGATAGTCGCGGCGTGGGCATCGTCATCGGACTGATCATCGGCCTGTTGGTCGGTCCGCTCGTCGGTCTGTTCGGCGGATCGTTCGGTATCGGTCTCCCGATTCTGTCCCGCATCACCGGCGGCGCAGTCGTTCTCGCCGCCGTGGCGGCCGTCCTCTGGGTCGTCTCGGCGCCGTTCCTCGATACGGAAAACCGTATTCTCGTCGCTCTCGGCGGCGGTACCGCGGCCGGCATCATCGGCGGATTCGGTCTCGGCCTCGCAGCGCCGTTTATCGCCAGCCTCAGTTCGTTCGCCGTGCGCACCGTCGGGAGTCTCACCCTCGGTGTCGGCGTCGGTCTTCTGTTGGCTGGATTGGCCGCGACGCTTGCAACCGCGTTCGGGATGGGCCCGGACGACGACGTCGAAGAGATGGAAGAGTTAGACATCGACTCGATGACCGATACGGACGTGGTGAGCGCCATGATGGAGGAGTTCCGCGAGTTCTCTCCCGGCGGCGCGCAGGCCCTTATCGACGAGCGCGACGCGTACATTGCGCATCGATTGGTCGCACTCCGACAGTCCGGCCACCACGTCGTCGCCGTCGTCGGCGCGGGGCACCGCGAAGGCATCGAACGGTACCTGAAGTATCCAGAGCGACTCCCGCCGATGGATTCGTTGACGGGAACGCCCTCAAGTGGCCTTCCGTGGGCGAAAATCGTCGGCACCGGCATCTCCGCCGCAGTCGTCGTGTTCTTCGGCCTGCTTACGCTCTCGACGGCCGGCAACGACACGCTGATTCGTCTGTTCGGCGCGTGGTTCCTCATCAACGGCGCGTTCGCGGCCGGACTGGCGAAAGCCCTCGGCGCGCGATGGCCGTCGGCTCTCGTCGGCGGTGCCGTCGCGTGGATGACCTCCATCAACCCCTTCCTCGCACCCGGATGGTTCACGGGCTACATGGAACTGCAGTACGATCCCGTCAACATCAGCGATATCAGCCGTCTCAACGAGTTACTCGCGGACGAAGAGGCACCACTTGGCGAACTCGTCAGCGACCTGTTCGACGTTCCGCTGTTCCGCCTTATCATGGTGGTGGCGGCGACGAACATCGGAAGCATCGTCGCCTCGGCGTTGTTCATCGGATACGTCCTCCCCCTGTTTGCGCTCGACTTAGGCGGACCGCAAGGCATCATCAATCTGATGTTCGAGGGAGCGCAAAACGGCTGGAACATCCTTATCAGCCTCCTATAAACGGCTGTAACCTCTTTTCGTGAGGCGAACGTAGCCCGCAAGGCCCAACTACACGCCGCACAAACGGTCACCGACTCGAACACATGAGTACGAACACCACTCTCAGTTTCAGTTCTCGGGAACTCCGTGACCTCGCCGTCGCATGGGTTGCTCTCGGACTTGCCTTCGCCATCTTCTTCGCTGGTGGCGGCATGCGTGCCATCGCCAACGTCTTCGGCGGCGGACTGGTCGGTCCGTTCCTCGTCAGTCTACTGACCGCTGGTATCGGCTTTCTCCTCCACGAACTCGCACACAAAGTCGTCGCCGTCAGATTCGGACAAGTCGCAGAGTTCCGCGCCGACTACGGGATGCTCTTTCTCGCTGTGATGAGTTCACTCGCCGGATTCATCTTCGCCGCACCCGGCGCAGTCTACCATCGCGGCATGCTCACGGACCGCGAACACGGCCTGATCGCACTCGCCGGCCCCGTGACGAACCTCGCTCTCGCGGCCCTCTTCCTCCCGGTTCTCCTCATCGGCGCACTCGGAGGATCAGATTTCGTCGGACTCGTCGGCTTCCGCGGCGTCACGATCAACCTGTTTCTCGCCGCGTTCAACATGCTCCCGTTCGGCGCGCTCGACGGCAAGACAGTCATCTCGTGGAGCAAAGGGGTGTTCGCCGTCGTTTTCATCCCATCTCTGCTGCTGACGCTGGCTCTCGTCTTCGGGATCACCCCATTCTAACGGTCGCTGTGATTCAAACAGCCCCGCCGAATGGCCATAGCCAATAGCGACAGGGCGGGGACTGAACGGTACTCGGTGCGGAGTAGTTGCAGAATGACGGTGGAGGGCGGGGACTGAACGGTACTCGGTGCGGAGTAGTTGCAGAATGACGGTGGAGGGCGGGGACCTGCCGCAGCCGTCGCGTGCGGCGTCTGCGGGTTCGGTGGGGAGTTCGTTAGTCTCGACCGTAGCCGTGTCCGGCGACGAGTGCGAACAGGTTGCAGGCGAGGAGACCCACAAATTGGAACATCTCCGCCTGCGCGAGTCCCCCTGCGAGCAGGGGGAGATACGCCAGCGGGAGCAGGATGGCTGCCCAGAACGTCACTGTCTCCGCAGAGCGGAGCGTGACTCGGGCAACTGAGTTGGCGAGGCCGATACTACGTCGGACGGACGTGTTTTCGAGGGTGGAGGGGACGCTTGACATCGTTGGCTACCGTCACTGATTCCTTGTGGAGGTACCCACATATAATCGGTAGAGCCTTACCGTGAGTTTCGGACCATTTACGACTTTGAGTGCCGTTTCACCGACGTTTTACAAACGGTTCAGAAACTATTAGACTGTTTACAAACGATTCTGAGGCAGTTTTAGAAAATCATGTTATATTATACCATGGTAACAATTCAAGATCTGGTTTCGGCCTGCCTACTGAGTAGTTTGGTACATAATACCAAAGTCCCCCTGTGCTAACTGTAGCCGGGAAGACGTTGCGCGCGGCAGCGCGGGTCTCTCGCGCGCGCCGGACGGGCACCTTTTTCCCTTCCGACCGCGCGCGTTCGGATATGACCGACACCGACGCGGGAGAGGGTCCTGCAGACGAGGCGGACGACGACGAACTGACCTACGCGGACGCTGGTGTCGATATCGACGCCAGCGAAGCGGCGACGGCGGCATTGGTCGGTGCCGTCGGTGAGAGCGAAGGCGACTACGCCGGGTTGCTGGATATCGGTGACCGCTACCTCGCGCTTGCGACAGACGGCGTGGGGACGAAACTCATCGTCGCCGAGGCGCTCGGTGACTACTCCACAGTCGGCATCGACTGCATCGCCATGAACGCCAACGACCTCGTGGCGGCGGGCGTTCGTCCGGTCGCGTTCGTAGACTACCTCGCCGTGGACGAACCCGACGAGCGGTTCGCCGAACAGGTAGGTGAGGGACTGTCAGTGGGCGCTGAGAGGGCGGATATCGAACTCGTCGGCGGTGAGACGGCCGTCATGCCCGAAGTGATCAAAGGACTCGACTTGGCGGGGACGTGTGCCGGTCTCGCCGACAAAGACGCGCTGTTCCCCGGAGAGGCCGAATCCGGCGACGCACTCGTCGGATTCCGCTCTTCGGGCATCCACTCGAACGGGCTCACGCTGGCACGTACGGCGACGACGCGCGACCACGAGTACACCGATGACTGCCCGTTCGAGGGCTACGAGACGATTGGGGAGGCATTGCTGGAACCCACCCGCATCTACACGAATCTACTGGACCCGATGCGCGAACACGGCGTCAACGCGGCGGCGCACGTTACTGGCGGCGGGTGGACCAACCTCGAACGGATGGGAGACTTCCACTACGTCGTCGAGGACGCGTTCGATCCTCACCCGGTGTTCGAGTTCGTCCAAAGCGAGGGGAACGTCTCTGACGAGGAGATGCACCGGACGTTCAACATGGGAACTGGCTTCGTCGCCGCACTCGCCCCTGACGACGCGGAAGCACTCGCCGACGCGACGGACGGACGGGTTATCGGGCACGTCGAAGACGGGTCTGGCGTCTCCATCCGCGGTCTCGACCTCTGAGGGAGCGTTTCGAACGCGACCGGGGCAGCGTTCATATGTCAGACTATCAAATGGACGGGCATGGGCGACAACGGACCACCGACCCCCGGCGGCTTGCCAGTTCTCGGAAACACCGTCGCGTTCGCCCGCGACCCGTTCAGTTTCATCGACTCGGCGGTCACCACCCACGGCGATGTTATTCGACTCTCGATGCTCGGACGGGACCGATACATCGTCGCCCACCCGGACCTCTTCGAACGCGCGCTCGTCACTGATCGAGATGCGTTCGTGAAGACCGAGGACTTCCGACTTGCGTTCGGTGACAGCGTCCTCGCGGTCGATGGTGACGAATGGCGCGAGCAACGCGACCTATTGGACCCGTTTTTCTTCTTCCGCCAAATCACCGACTACATTCCGAAAATGCGAAAACAGGCGGACAGACGCGCCGAGTCGTGGACACCCGGTCAAACGTACTCGGCAGTCGAGGAGATGAAGGGCCTGACGTTCGACATCCTCGGATCGACGTTGCTCGGACAAGACCCCGGAAAGAGGTCCGGCGACGACTCACTCAGGCGGGCCGCTGACGACCTGAACGCCTACTTCGCACCCACATCGTGGGCACTTCCGGGAAGCCTTCCGACCCCCAGCAGACGCCGGTTCAACCGCGCCGTAACGACGTTACGCGAGGAAGTTGACCGACTGCTGGCGGCGGATCACTCTGGCGACGATTTGCTCTCGGTCCTCGCCGAGGCGCGTGGGGAAGAGGGGTATCCACGGTCGGAGACGGCCGTCTCGGACCAACTCGTCGGAATCATCTTCGCCGGACACGAGACGACTGCTCTGGCGCTGACGTACACGTGGTATCTCCTTTCTGAACATCCGAGCGTCCGAGAACGCGTCGAACACGAGATTGACGAGGTTGTCGGTGACGATCCTGTGGGAGCCGAACACCTCTCAGATCTCACCGTCCTCGAACGGGTGATAAAAGAGTCGCTCCGTGTGTACCCGCCGATTCACACGCTCCCGCGGACGACGACGCGCGAGATAGAGTTAGGCGGCTACTCGATTCCCGAGGGGTCGGAGGTACTCCTCTCGGTCAGAAACGTCCACCGTGACGAGCGGTTCTTCGAGCATCCCGATCAGTTCGACCCGGACCGGTGGGAGCGCAACGACGCGCCCGAGTATGCCTACGTACCGTTCGGTGCGGGGCCGCGGCGGTGTATCGGTCAGTCGTTCGCCATGATCGAAGCGAAGACGGCGTTGACCGAACTCATGAAGCGCTATCGGCTAGAGTGGGCGGGCAACGGCGAGCTAGACCTGAGCCCGCAGATGACGACACAACCGCGCGGTGACGTTCCGATGATCGTCCGAGAGCGGTAACAACAGGCAAGAATGGTCAGTTGGAGAGCAGTGACGCAGAACTGGTGACTGCGGAACGCAGTGACGAGGAACCGGCGGCCGCAAGGAGCAGGCCGCCGATACCGGTGATCCACAACCCAACGGCGACGACTCTCGCGGTGGCGACACCCGTCGTCAAGTACAGGAACGTAACCACCGCGACTCCGATCCCAACAAGGAACGTCAGGAGCGACGCGGCTCGGTTGGGACGAATAAACAGTAACGCCACGACGGCGACCGCCAGGGGCACAAGTACCAGGTCAACAGCCGAGTACCCGGTCTCCATCCCGGGAACCCAAATCACCCGTGAAACGACTCCGTTAGAGGGCACACACGCTGCATCGAACGACACCGATATGAGAGCGACGAAGGGTACGAGAGTTCTTTGTGGTTATACTCGGGCAGCGATGTCTGCTTCGGTGATGATACCCACAGTCTGCCCGCCTTCGACGATGAGAACGGCCGAATGGTGGTCCAACGAAGAGTCGATCTCTTCGAGCGTTGCCGCGGGTTCGACCGTGGTGATCGCCTCACGCATCACCTCGGCGACGGGGAGGTCACCGACGTTGTCGTCCTGAACGCGACGAATGTCACCGTTGGAGATGATGCCAACGGGACGGCCGTCGCGGATGACGGGGAGTTGGGAGAACCCTTCATCCAGCATCCGGTCGCGCGCGTCGCGCACTGAATCGTCGGGCGAGACGCTCACGACGTTCGTGTTCATTAAGTCGTCCGCGCGGACGACGCTCCCCTCGGCCTCATCGAGCGCGTTGACGATGCGCCGGAGCGTCGAGAGACGTGGGTCAACATCGCCACCTTCGATGCGGGCGATGAGCGGTTGCGAGACGCCAGCCATCTCTGCGAGCGTACTCTGCGTGAGGTCGAGTTCTTTCCGCCGTTCCCGGAGGTCGTGCGGGGTCGGGAGTTCCATACCCCACGATAACCGCCGGTTATATGAAAAAGTTTCCGGAGCTTACGCCTCGGCGTCTTCGTCGTCCGCTTCGGTCTCGACCACGTCGATGACCGAGAGCGGAACGTCACGGAGCGCACCGCCGACTTCGCTCTTTGCAATACGGGAGGCGTGCTTCTCGCCGTCGGCATTGAACACGTCGATTTCGAGGAGCAGCCCCACGAGTGCGGTGTCGGCGGCGATAAACGCCGAATCGAACGGTTCGCCGCAAGCCGGACAGCCGGTGACACCGACCTCGACCTCGACGTACTCTTTGTCCTTCTCGTTCAGGCGCTTGCCCGCCTCGCTGACGGCGACGCCGATAGCATCATCAATATCCTCGACGTCGCGGACGAGCCACGCGGCCTCCATTGCGACGAGATAGTTGCTCATACCTCTCCGTGGCGCTGTGGGGTTTCGTGTCTTGTGGTTCGCCCGCCCTGTATCAGCCAAAATTAATAATCAAAAATAATGATATTCTGTCGCGTACGGAACCGAAATCCACCTCATAACTTATGCAAACGACTCGGAGTGCCGATGAGACTCCTACACCGTGAGCGCGTCTGAAACCAATGAGGTTGCTTCCGTGGCAATTTTACTTTAATCGCCAGACAGCGTGGGGTTCACCGAATTGGCCCATGCACAACACATATATACTCCCAAGGCTGCTCCTGAGCCAACGCGATGCTCAACGCGATGCACCGGTCAGTCACGTTCGCCCTCTACCAACTAACCTTGGCCCTCGGCATCCTGCTCATGCCCGTCGCACTCCTCATGCGCCGGGTCGGTATCCGCCTGCCGCTCGGTCGCGCAGTGGAAGCCGCAGGTGACGCGTACGAACGTGCGGACGGGAAATCCCAAACAAACTAATCACGCCTCGTTTTCGGCGGTTCAGTTCATGCGTTTTTCAGAGCGATCACACGTTCCGAGTAGCAGCCGCATCTGAATGCCTAATCAGGAAGTAGCGCACCGCTACTACCCATTGATGCCCGGTACGGGCAACAGCAGGGGGAAGGGTGGCATTTATCAGCGCCGGGATTCAAAAGCGGGTAATGCGTACTCCCACGAGCGACGACACCTCCGGCCGTCTCGACCCCCTGAACGGCGACCACAGTGGAGTGTTCTCCCCTGAACTGGGCGAGTTCCCGAACGCCGAACAGCGTGCGGGCGAGTCGACGGCAAAGGAGACGAAGACGGGAACGACGACGGTTGGTCTGAAGACCGAAGACGGCGTCGTCCTCGCAACTGACATGCGCGCCAGTCTCGGCCACATGGTCTCCTCGAAGAACGTACAGAAGGTCGAAGAGATTCACCCGACCGGTGCGCTGACCATCGCGGGATCGGTCTCGGCGGCGCAATCACTCATCCGGTCGATTCGTGCCGAAGTTCGACTGTACGAGTCCCGCCGCGGCGAGGACATGAGCATGCAGGCGCTCTCGACGCTCCTCGGCAACTTCCTCCGCTCGGGCGCGTTCTACATCGTTCAGCCCATCCTGGGTGGCTTCGACGACGAAGGCGCACACATCTACAGCATCGACCCCGCAGGTTCCATCCTCGAAGAAGAGTACACCGTCACCGGGTCCGGCAGTCAGTACGCCCTCGGTGTGCTCGAACAGGAGTACAGTAACGACCTGTCCATCGAAGAGGCGAAAACCACTGCGGCCCGCGCCATCAAAAGCGCTGTCGAGCGCGACCTCGCGTCCGGTAACGGGATCAACGTCTGCGTTGTGACCGAAGACGGCGTCGAAATCACGCAGCACAAAGACTTCGAAGACGTCCTCTAAACCGGACTGCCGACTTTCTCTTTCGCGTTCGTGCGTTTGGCCGTCGAACACGGCGGCCGCGATTCCAAAACACAGCGACGCGTCTCGTATCAGTTACAGCCAGTCTGAGAAACTTCCCTCGAGAAGCGTCTCGGACTGCCTGTCGATGTACTCACGTTGCATCTCGAAGATGGCCGCATCGAAGTCGAGGCCGTCCGCGAGTGCATCGTGGACGCGGTTAATTTTCCATCCCGCAGGCGTCCGGCCGGATTCGGCGCGGACACGAAGCGGTGCTACGTACCGGTTGGCTTCCGCCTCCGAACACCCGGCGGACTTCAGGCCGTCCACGGCGTGTGCGAGGATATCGTCGTACACTTCGGCGGCGTTTGTCGTCTCGTGGCCGTCGTTGGCGATCCAGCGCTGTCGGCTGTCGAACCCGTTTCGCATGGCGGCGTAGAAGTTCTCTTTGGCCGTCTGCCAGTCCTGGTCGATGACGGGATGGCGGCGTTTCGGGAGGCTCTCCATCAACCCGGCGAACGCCGCTTGAAACGCGATAGAGTCACGAACAGTCGGTTGTGCGGCGATAGGCCGGAACTCGATACGGGCGTTCGCAGACGAGTGCGTCTCGCCGTCGAACACCGGGCGAACCCACCGCCAGAACGTCCCGTGTTTCCGCCGAAGCGTAGCGAAGGAGTCGTCAAACCGGTCACCGCGTGGGACGGGCATCGGGACGATGCTCTCGTCACTCGCAACTCGGTCTACCGCCTCCTCGACATCCGAAAGATCGTCCGGGAAGCGGACTTTCTCGGCATCTTCGCCGTTGAGGACGGATTCGAAGACTGCGATGCGGTTTTCCATGTAGGCGTCGTCCAAGATGGTCGTCGGGTCGGCGTCGTCGTACAGATCCGGCGGGAACAACGGCGAGTTGACGCCGAGTGCGAGGAGCGGACCGGCGACTCTGAGTGCGTAGTTGAAGTATGTCGGCAGGTCGGCGGCGTGAGCGACCTGATAGTGCGGTTGGATAGAGGTGATAAGCGACTCCGGCATGACGGTGTCGGCGTCGAGTTCGACGTGGGGTGCATCCAGACTCATCTGCCCGGTTGCGGTTTCGCCGTTCGCCATCGCGTGGTACCGAACGGAGTCACTCATATTCGTGGCGACGCGGATTCCTCCGTCTGAGATGCTGTCAGTGAGGTATTCGCGGGCGGTCTCGCCCGTCGGTGGAATGGTCCACAGGCCGTCGCTGACGAGGCGCATCCCCTCCGATGACGTACACTGGAGCGCTGCAGTGAGTCGGGCAAGCACCTCAGACTCCTGTGCCCGGAGTCCGTGCGGGTTCAGCGGTTGTGGACTCGTCGTCATCTCGGCGTTGTGGAGGCCGAGTTCTTTCTCGAAGCCGATGAGTTCGAGAAGCCGACGGGGGACGCGCATCAACCCGTTCTCCATATTGTCATCGGACGAGGACCAGCGGCCGTCGGCGACGGCGTAGAACTCGTACTCCAGTCCGACGATAGACTGGTGATTATCGAAGGTCCCAGCGGCTAATTCGGATTTGACCACCTCGGCGTCCGCCTCCGCTTGCGCCTCGTACTCGTCGGCGTCAACGGCGAGTACATCTCGGACCCTATCCGCAAGCTTGTCGGTCATACTGCCCCCTGTGCGTCCACGCGGCTTGAATCCCGTGGCTGCGCGCCATAATATCAGACTGATAATACGAATGGTTCGAACGCTCGAGAACCGATTCGGCGGGCTTTTTTCTCCCCAACGAACAGAGACCGACGATGCAGTTCGCCGAGTTCGCCGCGCGGGCGTCGGAAATAGAAGCCGAACCCGCAGACCTCGCCACCGTCGCGCTAGTCCGTGATCTGTTTTGCGACGCCGGAGACGACCTCCCCGTCGTCACACGGTTCGTCCAAGGCCGCGTCTTCCCGGCATGGGACTCGACAACGCTCGATATCGGGCCGCGACTCCTCCGCGAGGCCATCGCGCGCGCGGCCGGGCAGAACGTCACGGCCGACGATGTCGAGGACCGACTCGCCGATGCAGGTGAAATCGGCAGCGTCGCTGCGGCGTACGACTTCGGCGGCCAACAGGGACTCGCCGCGTTCTCTGGCGGCACTAACGACGGTCTGACGGTCAACGAGGTGGACGAAACGCTTCGTGACCTCGCGGCCGCCTCCGGACCCGGGAGTGAGGATCGAAAGCTGAACACGTTGTTCGGCCTGTTCAACCGCGCGAGTTCGTCGGAAGCAAAGTATCTCGCACGTCTCGTCCTCGGCGAGATGCGTATCGGCGTCGGAGCGGGAACCGTCCGCGACGCCGTTGCCGAAGCGTTCCTCGCTGACTTCGAATCGGCGACGGAGGAGAGCGAAGACGACGAAGGCGGACCGAAAGACGACGATGCCGAAGACAGATCGAAGGACGACGATGCCGAAGATAGACCAAAGGACGACGATACCGAAGACACTGCGGACGACGCCGACGAACCGACGACGTACGCGACCGACGAGCAACTGGCCGCCGTCGAACGCGCCCTCCAAGTGTCGAACGACTACGGGATGGTCGCCGTCACGGCCCGCGACGAAGGCAAAGAAGGGCTGAAAGCAGTTCATCTCGAAGTCGGCCGCCCCGTGCAAGCGATGCTGGCACAGGCAGGGACAGTGACCGACGCCCTCGACGAATGGGACGAGGCGGCGGTGGAACGAAAGTTCGACGGCGCGCGCGTGCAGGTCCACGTCGCACCCGACGACGCGTCCGCGGACGACGGCGAAGACGTGTCGCTGTACTCCCGTAATATGGACGATGTAACGGATGCGCTTCCCGAAATCGTAGAGTTCGTGGAGGATCACGTGGACGTGCCGGTGATCCTCGACGGCGAGGTGGTGGCGGTAGATGACGATGGCGCACCGCTTCCGTTTCAGGAGGTTCTCCGCCGGTTCCGTCGCAAACACGACGTGGGTCGGATGCGCGAAGAGGTGCGCGTCGAACTCCACGCGTTCGACTGTCTACACGCCGACAGCGAGGACTTGCTCGATGCGCCGGTGACGGAACGACACGCCCGACTCGCGGAGGTGCTGGCGGACACCAACGCCGTCTCGGACTTGCTCGTCTCCGAGGACGCCGACGAGATAGCCGCCTTCGAGGAGGCGTCGCTTGACGCCGGCCACGAAGGGATCATGCTGAAAAACCCCGATTCGACGTACTCGCCCGGAAATCGCGGGAAGAACTGGCTGAAACGAAAGCCCGACGTAGAGACGGTTGACCTCGTCGTGACGGGTGCAGAGTGGGGAGAGGGCCGCCGCGCGAACCACCTTGGAACGTTCCTCCTCTCCGCGCGCGACGAGAGCGGCGACGGCGACTACGCCACTATCGGGAAGGTAGCGACGGGCATCACCGACGAGGAACTGGCCGAGTTGTCCGATCTCTTGGAACCAGAAATCGTCAGCGAGGACGGACAGACGGTCGAACTGAATCCCTCGGTCGTTTTCGAGGTCGGCTACGAAGAGATACAACGCTCGCCGACGTACTCATCGGGGTACGCGCTTCGGTTCCCGCGCTTTATCGCCGTCCGAGAGGACAAGACGCCGGACGATGCCGACTCGCTGGATCGAATCGAGCGGTTGGCCGAGTCGCAATGACCGCGACGGGGCGCGCAGTCAACCGGCCGGCTCAGAAGTAGCCCGCTAACGCCTCGAACGCACGCGCCGCCGCCTCGTCCGGACGGTCGGGGTAAGTGTACAGTTCTAACGTGACGAATCCGTCGTAGCCGATGCTGTCGAGGGCGTCGAACACCACATCGAAATCGAGGTCGCCGTCGCCGGGGACGAGGTGATAGTGTTTGCCGCGGATACCGCCCGCGATATCTTCGAGGTGGACGCCGGTGATGTGGCCCGCGCTCTGTTCGATGCTCTCGCGTAGGTCTTCGCCGTAGACGGCTGCGTGGCCGATGTCGAGATTGACGCCGAGGTTGTCGCGGCCCACATCATCAATGAGCGTCAGCACTTCGTCGGTGCATTCGATGAGCAGTTCGGGTTCGAACTCGATCCCCACGTCCACGCCGCGGGGTTCGGCGTAGTCGAGGATGTCGTGCAGCGAGTCACGCAAGAGCTGGTACGCTTCATCGGGCAACGTTCCCGGCAGGGGACGACCGGTGGCGAGACAGACCGCTGGCGCACCCGTCGAGGTAGCCAAGTCGATGGCACGTTTGATGTACTCGACACGCCACGCGCGCAGATCCGGATCCGGATTGATGACGCTCGGTTCGAAAAAGGACGACGGCGGCGCATCGTCGTAGTATCCCGTAGCCGTGTTGGCGTTGATGTTCGAGACGGCGAGATCCGTCTCTGTGAGGGCATCGGCGAGTGCGGCCGCATCGTCCGCACCGAACTCGGGGAAGTACGCGTGCGGTGTATCGCCGAGTAATTCGACTCCCTCGTAACCGTGGGCGGCGATTCGCCGGACGGCTTCGGGGAGCGTGTCGTTCGTGTACGCGTTCGTCGAAAATGCGAGTTTCATGGTTAGTTCACGTCGAAGTATCTGGAGAGCGTCGTTGCCGGAATGGCGAACGCCGCTGCGGCGAGAACGAACGTCGGCCCTGCAATGACGGCGACGGCGGCATCGAGGAGGACAATTCCGAGGACGCAGGTACCGACAGCAGGTCCGACGTTCGACGGAACGGGATCTGCTATCGCCGGACCGAGCGCCCGCCAGTCCCACGCGAGAAAGCCGGCGGCGACGAGAGTAGCGGCGAGACCGGCGGTGGGCGTCCCACGGACGGTGACGACGACGGCAACAACCATGGCCGCTAGCGTCGCCCCTGCGCCGGTGAGAGCGACGGCGGACCCGTCCCCACCGCCGCCCGTCTCCGCCTCAGCCATCCGCGTCAACGCCGCAACGTAAACGACGACGGACGCCGGAAACAGAAGCGCCAGCCCGTCGAACGCGGCGACACCGGCGATTGACAGGCCGAGCGCGACGTTGAGTCCGCGGGCTGATCCCATCGCAAAAAAGCCGGCTGGAGTACCCTTGAGAAGACCGTCATAGAGCGCAACGGCGAGGGCGAGAGCCACGGCAGTCAAACCGGGTCCTAATCCGCCAACGACCGTGGCGACGACGACACCGCCGACGAGGAGGATGATGCCGACCGAGAGCGCTTCGCTTCGCCCGACGCGGCCAGACGGAATCGGTCGATCCGGGCGCTCTTTTGCGTCTTCGTCAACGTCGGCAACGTCGTTCAGCGTCGTTCCCGCGGCGTAGATGAGCGCCGATGCCAGACAGAGACCGACGATAGTTGGTACCGAAACTGTCGCGCCGAGCGCGACGGCGAGAGCGACGCCAGCGATAACGTCCGGTGGGGCGGTGAAGACATTCGGAAGTCTGACAAGTTCGGCGTAGTCGGTAGCGACTCGCCGGACGGACTCGACGCCGAGCGCGTCCCCGACGCCGGTTGCCATCGCTCAGGCCCACCCGTGGTCGCGGAGGTAGTCCATCGCCCCTCGTGCTGTTTCGGCTGCCGTCTCCTGATACGGGTAGAGTTCGACCGTGATGTACCCGTCGTAGCCTGAATCCTCGACCGCTTCGAGGAAGGCGTCGATATTCATCGCGCCGTCACCGAGTTGCGTGTGGTCGTGTTCACGGACCTCGGGGATGTCTTCGAGATGGTAGTGCTTCGTGTACGGCGAAAGCGTCTCGACCAGTTCCGCGGGGTCCTCGCCCACGCAGTACAGGTGGCCGGCGTCGAAGTTACAGGCGATTCGGTCGGAGTCAACGCGTTCGATCACGTCGAGAAACTGCATCGAAGTCTCGATGAGAAGGTCCGGTTCGGGTTCGACCAACACATCCACGCCCACGTTCTCGGCCTTGACGGCGAGTTCTTCGAGGCCGCCGACGAACGTCTCCATCGCCCACTCGCGGGACTTTCCATCGGGAAGTGGGCCACCGGGTTCGATGGAGATGTGGTCACAGCCGAGTTCGGCCGCGGCATCGAGCGAATCAAGCGTGTACTCCACGCGACGACGACGGTAGTTTTCGTCTACTTCGATGAACGAGGGGTGGTGGAAATCCTCGATGGCCGTCAGCATGAACGCGTTACAGTTGCTGATGTCGAGACCGGTCCGTTCGAGCGCGGCGCGCACCTCGTCGTACTCCTCGTCCGTGGCCGCGGGTGGATAGAGGAATGGTTGATCGAACAGGAGTTCGATGCCGTCGTACCCGGCGTCCGCGACGGCGTCGATGGCCTCGACAGTCGAGTACTCCCGAAAGGCGTTCATCGAGAAACCGAACTGAAGCGACATCGGTTACTCGGCCTCTGCACCCTGGGGGACGCTTTCGCCATCGGACTCCGCCGCAACGGCGTCCGCGTAGTCGAAATGCGGCGACTGCGAGAAGAACGCTAAGGGATTCTCGAACAGAAGCTTCCGCACCGTATCGCGGTCCCACCCAGCGTCGATCATCGCGTCGCGGGCTTTCGGGACGGCGAGTGGGTCCGAATCATCCCAGTCTGCCGAGGAGTTGATGATACGTCTGTCGGTGCCGTACGCTTCGAGAAGCGGCATGACCTCCTCGATAGATATCTTACCGGGGTAGAGCGTGAACCCGAGCCAACAGTCCGTCGCCGCCGTCGTCTCCATCGTCTCCGGTTCGTTGTGGTCGATGATGATTCGCTCTTGCGTGACGCCCATCTCCTCGATGATCTCTACCGTCCGGACCGCACCCTTCGGCTTCTCCGTGTGCGGAAGGTGGATGATGACGGGTTGTTCGTGTTCTTCTGCGAGGCGGAGTTGCTCGCGGAACGCCCACTCTTCCTCGTCGGTCTGGAGGTTGAACCCGATCTCGCCGACACCGACGACGCGGTCGCGTTCGAGATACTCCGGCAGACGGTCGATGACGGCTTCGGACATCTCGCGGTCAACTGCCTCCTTCGGATTGATCGAGACCGTGACGTAGTGCTCCATCCCGGCGACGCGGTCGGCGCGTTCGGTCTCGAAGTCGATGATGTGCTCGAAGTAATCGAAGAACGATTCGGGATACAGTTTGTCCGAACCCGACCAAAAGGATGGTTCGATGACGCACTCGATGCCCGACCGCCGCATCTCGCGGTAATCGTCCGTGGTCCGCGAGGTCATGTGCGCGTGTGAGTCGATCAGACGCATGCGGCACAGTCGGGACTAATCGGGCTTTGTTATCAACATCCTACAGGTTTAGGGACAGAGAAAGTTTGTGCAGAATCACCGGTAGAAACCATTTAACAGGCTATTCGAACCGACAGACGGGGATCGAAATGCATCCATTTGCACTGAAGCCGACACATAACTAACCGCGTTCCGTCCCCCGAACAAGATATGACGCGAACGCGAACGGGGGTCTGGTTCGTCGGCGCACGCGGCAACGTCGCAACCACGGCTATCGCTGGGGCGCGCGGCATTGCACGGGGGACAACCGACGAAACCGGAATGGTAACAGCACGTGAACCCTGCACGTTACTCGATTTACCCGCAGTCAGTGAGTTCGTCTTCGGCGGTCACGATATTGCCGACCGACCGCTCATCCACACTGCAACCGAACTCTCCGACTCGAATATCGTCGATCGAGAGACGCTCGAAATCGTCTCCGACGACCTCCGCGAGATAGACGACAGAATCGAGACGGGCACCGCACAGAACTGCGGAAGCGCCGTCTCCCTGGCCGATGGCGACACCCTCGACAGCAACCACACTGTGAGCGAGATAGTCGAACAGATTCGCTCCGATTACAGCGATTTTGTCGCCGAAACCGGCGTTGATCGCCTCGTAGTTGTCAACCTCGCCTCCTCGGAACCACCCGTAACAGATCCCGACCGGTACGAGACGCTGGCTGCCTTCGAAGAGGCAGTCGAAGCCGACGACGCCGACTTACCCGCGAGTTCGCTCTACGCCTACGCCGCCCTCGACGACGGCCACCCGTACGTCAACTTCACGCCCTCCACGGGGAGCGACCTCGGCGGGTTGCGGGAGTTAGCCGAAACGAAGAACGTCCCGCACGCCGGACGCGACGCCAAGACCGGCGAGACACTGCTAAAGTCCGCGCTCGGGCCGATGTTCGCCGGACGCAACCTCGATGTGCTGTCGTGGGACGGCTTCAACATCCTCGGCAACGGCGACGGCAAAGTGTTGGAGGACGACGAGAACAAGGCCGGGAAACTCCAGAGTAAGGGCGGCGTCCTCTCGAACATTCTCGGCTCGAACATGCACAACCGCGTCCGCATCGACTACACACCTTCGCTCGGAGACTGGAAGACGGCGTGGGACCACGTCCACTTCCGGGGGTTCATGGGGACGACGATGTCACTGCAGTTCACGTGGCAGGGTGCAGATTCCACGCTCGCCGCACCGCTCGTCTTGGACCTCGTCCGACTCGTTGCCTACGCCGACGACCACGACGAAGGCGGCGTCCAGACCCACCTCTCGTCGTTCTTCAAAGAGCCGATGGACGTGAGCGAACACGACCTCTCCCGGCAGTTCGCTATGCTCGAATCCTACGTGAACGACCACCTCGATACCGACGACAGAGAGCCGCTCACACCGCTTCGGACGGACGGAGCGGGGAGTGATTCGGACACCTCAGAGTCTGATTCGGCCCCCGGAACGGAGCCCAAACGATGACTGAACACGCAAGCGACTCCACGGCAGAACGGGTCATCGTCCTCGACGTGGTCGGTCTCCAACCCGACCACGTTACTTCTGAGTCGATGCCGCACCTCTCCGAACTGTTCGATGACGGCGCGACGACGGGACTCGTCCCACCGTTTCCGGCGGTGACGATTCCCGCGCAGACGACGCTTTCGACCGGACGCTCACCCGCGACGCACGGCGACGTATCGAACGCAGAGTACGACCGCAAAACGGACACGGTGGAACTGTGGGGCCGAGACAGCGGCGACCGGCGGCGGATCTGGGAACTGCAAAGCGACTGCGAACTCACGACTGGCGCGCTGTTTTTCCAACATCTCTACGGCACGTCGGCAGACGTGGCGGTGACGCCGAAACCCATCGAGGACGAGAACAACGGTCTCATCGAGATGAACTGCTGGACGAACCCAGACGACTTTTACGACGAACTCCGCGAGGAGTACGGTCATTTCCCGCTTCACAACTACTGGGGTCCGGCAGCGAACGCCGAGAGTAGCACGTGGATTCTGTCGGCGGCCCGCGAGGCGACCGAGCGCTACGATCCTGACATGCTCTGGGTGTACCTTCCGCATCTTGACTACACAGGGCAGAGTCACGGCCCGAACTCCGACGAGTTTGAGGCGGCGCTCTCGGAGGTTGACGAACTCGTCGGCGAGTACATTGATGCACTCCGCAAGACAGATCGATGGTCGGAAACGGCCGTCGTCGTCGTCAGCGAGTACGGCTTCCACGAGGTATCGACGCCGGTGTTCCCGAATCGCGCGCTCCGCGATGCGGGGCTGCTGCAGACGCAGGACGCCGAGGGCGGGGCGATTCCAGATCTCGCGGCCTCGGCGGCGTTCGCCGTTGCAGACCACCAAGTCGCGCATGTCTACTGCGACCATGACGCCGTCGAACGGGCGCGAGAAGCGCTCGAAGACCGTCCCGGCATCGAGCGTATCCTCGACGGCGACGACCAAGCGGCCTACGGCATCGACCACGAAAATGCGGGCGAGTTGGTCCTTCTCGCGGACGCCGACGCGTGGTTCGCCTACTACTGGTGGCACGAAGACGAGACGGAGGCGATGCCGCCGTACGCCGACAGCGTGGATATCCACGAGAAACCCGGATACGACCCCTGCGAGTTATTCCTCGGGGAAAGCGGGTTCGTCTCGACGGACCCAACGAAAGTCTGCGGGTCGCACGGACGCGTCGATTCCGAGACGACACCCGTTTTCGGGGTCGGCGGTCCCGCCGCTCCCTCACTATCACTGGACGGCGACATCGATATGCGTCAGGTCGCACCGACGATATTGGATCTC
This sequence comes from Halogeometricum borinquense DSM 11551, assembly GCF_000172995.2. Lineage (GTDB taxonomy): Archaea > Halobacteriota > Halobacteria > Halobacteriales > Haloferacaceae > Halogeometricum > Halogeometricum borinquense. The sequence continues at coordinate 1,585,045 of NC_014729.1, read as the reverse complement.
CTCGGCGTCCGCGATGACGTTGCGATGGAGTTCGAGGGCGCGTCGATCCTCGCGCCGACGAACGAACTCGGTCCCGCAGACGACTGACAGACGGCCAGTTGTGTGACCGGCGGCCTGCGGCGTGGCTGTCGAACGCGCAAACAGCCGGCCGAGTCGAAACGCGTTATTCCGTCGGTCCGCTACCAACGAGTATGACCGTCTCTTTCCGCAATCTCGACGTTGCGTGGTTAGGATACGCGACTGTCCGAATCGAGTCCGAAGCGGGCTACGTCGTCTATCTCGACCCGGGTCGGTACGGCGTGTTAGACGACTACTACGCCCGCGACGGCGACCTCGTCTGTGTCACTCACGACCACCACTACGACAGCGACGCGATTCGATCCGTCGCCAAGGAAGACGCCACTGTCGTCGTGTTCGAGGGAGTAGACGCATCCAACATCGACCGGGACGTAGCGGCCGTCGAAGACCTCCCGTACGAGGTCATCCGTGTCGGCGAGGAAGAACACCTGACCGCCGGTCCGGTGGACCTGTGGACACTCGCCGCCTACAACGAAGCCGACGGCCCGCACACCCGAGACGACGGCAGCCTCGTTCATCCGCCCGGATTCGGGTGCGGCTTCCTCCTGTCGGTGGACGGAATCAAGGTGTTCTGGCCCGGCGACAGCGACGTGCTCGCTGGCTTCGAGCAGTTGTCAGTGGATCTCTTCCTCGCTAACATCGGCGGGAGTATCGTGATGGACCGCCACGAGGCGGCCGACCTCGCTGCGGCGTTGAACCCAGGCTTGGTCCTCCCAATTCACTACAACACGATCGACCTCCTGAGCGCTGATCCGGAGGCGTTCGCGGCGGACGTTGCCGCCCGCGGCGTTCCGGTCGTTCTCGAAGATCCCGAAGACCACGCGGTCTGAGCCACCTCGAAACCCGCCGTAGCCACGGTCAGAAACACCAGTCCCGCGACAACCGTTTTGTCTCGTCCGCTCCTCTATTATCGGACGATGACCCGCCTCACACTGACGGCCGACTACGGCCACTTTGATCGACGAATCCCCTACTACCGGGCGGGAGACGGTCCCGAGACGTTAGTCGTTCTCCCCGGACTCAGCGACGCGTTCGCCGGCGGCCCGACGAAGGCGACAGCGGAGTATCTTGCTCGCGTGACGTATCGCGGCCTCACGGACGACTTCACGGTGTGGACGGTTCGTCGCCCCCGAGCCCTCGACCCGGATGCGACGACGCGCGAAATCGCCGGATCGGCGGCGACGGCGCTTGACGAACTGGGCGGCGGGCACGTCCTCGGCTACTCGATGGGTGGTTTCGTTGCCCAACACCTCGCCGCCGACTACCCCGAACTGGTCGAACGACTCGTCCTCGGGTCTACCGCGGCACGCGTCGGTGACGCCGGACGAACGGTCCTCGAAGACTGGGAAACATGGGCGAAGACGGGCGCGTGGGGGAATCTCTACGCGTCTTCGGCGCGCGAGTCGTACACTGGATGGCGACACCATGTCTACCCGGCGGCGATGTGTCTGCTCGGCCCGCTACTGACGCCACCGTACCCCGAAGACGTGGTCACGTCCATCCGGGCCTGTCTCGAACACGACGGGACCGACCGATTAGGAGACGTAAGGATGCCGACGCTGGTTGTCGGCGGCGACGAAGATCGGCTGTTCCCGCCGGAACTACTGCGGGAGACGAAGGAGATGCTTCCGGACGCAACGCTGGCACTGCTCCGAGGGACGGGTCACGCCGCCGCCACCGAACAGACGACAGCGTTCAACCGAGTTGTTGGGCGGTTTCTGCGCGAGGAATCGCTGTAAGTGTTGCGTCGGACCGTTATATGACACCCATCGTGTCGAGCCGCTCCGGCAGATAGGTGTCGGTCACGAAGTCCAGCCCGCGGGAGGCGAGCGCCTGCTGTTCTGCTTTCTTCTCGATGTCGAGTTGTAGTTCGATCTGTTCTTCCCAGTAATCGGTCATGAAGCGCGGGTCTTCGAGTTCCGATTCGAGGGCGTTTATGTCCGAGTCAGAGAGCGGATCGGTCGGCAGGTCGTAGTCAACGATGTCCTGCGGTTGGATACCGACGAAGCGCGCCTCGGGCGTGGCGAGATACTCGGAGAGGTGCGCGGACTTGATGGACCCGTAGGCGACGGAACCGTAGATGCGGTACGACCACGGGTCACCGTCTGTAAAGACCATGACCGGCAGGTCGAGTTCGTCGTGCAGACGTTTCGTAATGCGGCGCGTCGCCCGCGCTGGTTGCCCCTTCAGATGGACGACGAGACAGCCGTACTCCTCGTCGAATCCGTTTTCGATGAGGCGGTCGCGCATACCACCCGTCTCCACGCAGAGAACGAAATCGATGTCGTGATCTAAGAACTCGATGGTGTCGGGGTTGTTCGGAATCTGGTAGCCGCCTTCACCAACGTCTTCCTGACAGTGAATCTCGCGTTCGCCGCGACGAGTCTGCTCGCGGAGTTCCAGCGGCCCCATGAGGGTCGCACCGGACTCCTCCGGTCGCATGTGGAAGTCCTCGCGGGTGACGTTCGAGACGATTTCGAGATCTTCGATGAGTTGGTTCGACTCGTCTTGGTCGTTGAACTGCGCTTCCTCTGTGTCCCACGATTCGGAGAGGTAGTACAGCTCACGCAGGGTAGACGAACGGCCCTCCTCAAGTTGGTTGACGAGGAATTCGATGGCGTACGTCGCTTTCAGCAGTTTTCGCGCGCCGCGAACGCTGTTGGCAGAGCGGGTCGATTTCCGGTCACCGTACACCCACACGTTCGAATCCTCGTCGAAGACGATGTTGCTCTTCGTCCGCGTCGGGATATCCATGTGCGGGATATCGCCCTCGGCGAACTGGTCGTAGAACTCCACGGCGAGGTCGATAAGTCGTTCCTGTGCGAGTTCGTCGTTCTGATTCGTGCTCATGTTCAGGTGTTGACGGTCAGCTTCTCAGTTTCAACGCCGTCCACGTTGATGTCGAACGAGGCGTCCGACGTTACGGTGTAGGTGAGTTCGGCGGTCTCTCCAGCCGACACCGACGGGTTCCACTTGACGAACCACTCGCCGTCTAAGTCAACGACAGTGGCGTCGTCCGGTACGTCGGTCGGTTCCGCGGTGACGATATCGGTGATATCCGGCTGTTCGGTCCGGTCGGAGTGATTCTCGACCGCGAGCGTCACGGTGTCGTCCGCAACCTCGCGTTCGACGCTCACGTTGTTCATGATGCGCGCGAGTGCGCCATCGATGTTGGGCCGGTCCTGCTTTGTCACCTCTGCGAGTTTGTCGGCCATCTCCGGCAGGATGCGCCCGAGAACGTCCTGTTTCTTCCGCCGTTTCTGCATCGACCGGCGCTTGTTCAGATAGGACTTCAGTTCGCGCGACGCCTCACGGATGGCGAGTTCGATCTCGTCTTCGATCTCCGGAATGTTAGCGAGTGCGTCCTTCGACTCGGAGGTGAACGGCACGTTCGTGGAGGCGACGTGAACCATGATGACCGCCGGCCCCTTCGGCATTCCCGAACCGCCGGGCTGGTCCAGCCCGTAGTTTCGCCAGCCGATTCGCTTTACGACGTCCGTCGTCGCACACGCACCGCGCTGGTAGACGAGGGGGACGCGGTTTGCGAATCGGAGCAGATCGACCGACCCCTCCGACTGGAGGTCACCGCCGTAGGCGATGCCAGCCTCGACGATGAACGGGTCGCCCCCGTGGACTTCCGCGTCACGCGTCGCCGCAGCGTAGAAGTCCGCGTCGTACTCCTTCCGGAGGCCCGCCTCGACCAACTCGTCGGTGATCGGCGACAGGCAGTTCGTCGGCGGCGCGAGAATGTCCGCCTCGCGCATCCCTTCGAGAAGTTCCGAAGCGGTGTCGCGGTCGTCGGCCACGTCCCGTACCTTCGGTACGTCGTCCGGAACAGTGCGCATGACTTCCCACAGCGACTCGGTGACGTTCTCGCGGGCCGTGTCACCGAACGAAACGTCGTCGGAAACCAGCAGGTCCGCAGACCGATCAACGTACTCGCGGACCTGCTTTTTCGTCGCGCGATGGGCCGCGGAGGAATCGAACTTCTCGGCGACCCGTTCTGCGAGACCGTGGACCGTTTCGTCGTCCTTTCGGGTACTGGTCGCATCGTCAACGAGAGCGTAGAGATCCGCCGTTCGGTCCGTCACCAGAATGTCCCACGCCGCTTCGACAGCGTTCTCGCGGACGGTATCGCCGAACGTGACGTCGAACTCCGATTCGATGTCGTTGGCGACTGTGTCAACGATGTCACCGAGTTCGAAGTGCGTCGTCCGTTCGCGGTTTCTGAGCGTGTCGCCGACGCGCTCGGCGAACGTCGCAGTCGCGTCAGCGCCCTTGTTGGCGACAGCGTCGGTGATGGCGGCGTCGAGATCGGTCTCGTCAGTGTCCGGAACGCTCCAGCCCATCTCGCGACCGAAGTGTCGGTCGCGGAAGTTGTTCAGAATCTTGTCGGCCGTCTTCGCGCCGACGCGTGTGAACTCCTCTTGAAGGAAGCCGGAGACGGAGTACGACTCCGTGCGGGAGAGCATCTTGATGAGCGTCCCGAGTTCGACGCCGTGCGGGTGCGGGCGAATCTCCTCCGTTTCGTCGGGGAGACCAGCGCCTTCGACGCGCTCGTACCGGAGCGGTTCGTCGAGGCCGGGTTCGTCAAGGACCAATCGGGCGTGCGGGTTGACGACGGCGGTGTGTTTCACGTAGTCGTGGAGTTGCTGGCGAGCGCGCATGTTCGCCTCCATCTCCACTTCGATGCGCGTGCCGTGCGTCGGCGAGAGGTCCGACTCGCCCGGCGCGAGTTCGTGTTCGACCTGAATCTCCGGCTCGTTCGTATCCGTGTCGATGATAAGCTCGAAGTACTGTGCCGCACTGTCGCCCTGCGTCCGGGAGGTAACTTTGGCGGGCTTGCCCGACGTGAGCTGCGAGTAGAGAACCGCCGCGGAGATACCGATACCCTGCTGACCGCGGGACTGTTCGCGTGCGTGGAACCGGGAGCCGTAGAGGAGCTTCCCGAACACCTTGGGAATCTGCTCTTTCGTGATGCCGGGACCGTTGTCCTCGACGATGAGCGTGTAGTAGTCTCCGGATTCACGAATTTCGACGGAGATGTCGGGCTTGATTCCCGCCTCCTCGGTTGCGTCGAGGGCGTTGTCTACCGCCTCCTTTACGGCGGTGACCAAGCCTCGTGCCCCCGAGTCGAACCCGAGCATGTGCTTGTTCTTCTCGAAGAACTCGGCGATGGAAATCGCGCGTTGGCTCTCGGCCAACTCCTCTGCGATTCCCGCATCCTCGCCGAGCGTCGACTGGAACGAGGTCATTCTGTGGAAGGTGATTCTGGACGGGCGCTTAAGTACTGTTCGGGAGTAAAGTGGAAGTGAAACACAGCGAATCAAAGCCGAAAAATCGATATTGCCTTTCGATACCGTGACTCACAAATCGAGTGACGCGGCGGCAAGGAAAGTGATATGTTCACATACGCCACCTGATTCATGGCATTTTGTAAGTAGTTACGCGGGCGCGCGTGCGAGGGTTTAAGGGGGGAGATGGCTAAGCCGGAAGCAGATAGTATGTCACGCGAAAGTGAGTACGGGGCCGGGCAGATACAGGTCCTCGAAGGCTTAGAAGCCGTCCGGAAACGCCCGGCGATGTACATCGGTTCCACCGACTCACGGGGGTTACATCACCTCGTCTACGAAGTCGTGGACAACTCCATCGACGAAGCTCTCGCGGGGTACTGCGACGAGATTGGAGTTTCAGTCCACGAGGACGGGTCCGTCTCCGTCACCGACAACGGCCGGGGGATTCCGGTCGATACGCACGAACAGTACGACCGGCCCGCGGTCGAGGTCATCATGACCGTGCTCCACGCAGGGGGGAAGTTCGACAACAAATCCTACCAGGTGTCCGGCGGTCTGCACGGCGTCGGTGTCTCCGTCGTCAACGCCCTGTCGGAGTGGCTGGAAGTCGAGATCAAGCGCGACGGCGCACTCTGGCGGCACCGCTTCGATCAGGGTGAACCGGATCAGGAAGCGTTCGAACGCGTCCGTGATCTCGAATCCGACGAGGACACGGGGACGACGATTCGATTCAAGCCGGATGGAGACATCTTCGAGACGCTGGAGTTCGATTTCACCACGCTCGAAAACCGCCTCCGGGAACTCGCCTTCCTCAACTCCGGCGTCGAAATCTCGCTCGCGGACGACGACGCGGACGAACAGAGTTCGTTTTACTTCGAGGGCGGCATCCGCGAGTTCGTCCGCTACCTCAACGAGACGAAATCGACGCTGCACGACGACGTCATCTACTACGACGACGAGGACGAAGGCATCGAAGTGGAAGTCGCCATGCAGGCGACCGAGGAACTGCAAGGTTCGATCCACGCCTTCGCCAACAATATCAACACGCGCGAAGGTGGGACGCACCTCACCGGGTTCAAGACGGCACTTACTCGCGTCGTCAACGATTACGCGCGGAGCAACAATCTGCTGGACGACCTCGACTCGCTGAAAGGCGAGGACATCCGCGAGGGTCTGACTGCAGTGATCTCCATCAAACATCCGGACCCGCAGTTCGAGGGGCAGACGAAGACGAAACTCGGCAACAGCGAAGTTCGAGGTATCGTCGAGTCCGTCACCCACGAACAGCTCGGGACCTATTTCGAGGAGAATCCGGGAACGGCGCAAGCCATCGTGATGAAGGCAGTAGAAGCGGCGAAGGCGCGCCGCGCCGCGAAGAAGGCCGAAGAGCTCACGCGCCGGAAGTCGGCGCTCGAATCGACGGCCCTACCGGGCAAACTCGCCGACTGTCAGAGCCGCGACCCCTCCGAATCCGAACTGTTCGTCGTGGAGGGTGACTCTGCGGGTGGCTCTGCAAAACAGGGCCGCGACCGGAAGTTCCAGGCAATTTTGCCCATCAAAGGGAAAATTCTGAACGTCGAGAAACACCGTCTGGACCGCATTCTAGAGAACAACGAGGTCCGGGCGCTCATCACCGCTATCGGTGCGGGCATCGGCGAGGAGTTCGATATCGACGACGTTCGGTACGAACGCATCATCCTGATGACTGACGCCGACGTTGACGGCGCACACATCCGGACGTTGCTGTTGACGCTCCTGTACCGTCACATGCGCCCCCTCATCGAGGCGGGCTACGTCTACGCGGCACAACCGCCGCTGTACCGCGTCCGCTACCGCGGTGAGACGTACGACGCGATGACCGAAGAAGAGCGGGACCGCATCGTCGAGGAGAAGTGCGACGGGAACCCGACGCAAGTCCAGCGGTTCAAGGGTCTCGGCGAGATGAACCCCGAACAGCTCTGGGATACGACGATGAATCCCGACAACCGGGTGCTAAAACGAATCAACATCGAAGACGCCGCCGCCGCAGACCGAATGTTCAACGTGCTGATGGGCGACGCCGTCGAACCGCGAAAGCAGTTCATCAAAGAGCACGCCACGGAAGCAGAGTGGGTGGATATTTAGATGAGTTCTGACGCACCAGACAAGTTCCAAAAAGACGCAGGCATCGCCGCAGAGGTTCAAAACGCACGTATCGAGCAGGAGATGGAGCAGTCGTACATCGACTACGCGATGTCGGTCATTGCGGGTCGTGCCCTGCCCGACGTGCGCGACGGACTCAAACCCGTTCACCGTCGCATCCTCTATGCGATGAACGAAGCGGGCGTCTCCGCCCGTTCCTCGCACCGGAAGTCCTCGTCCATCGTGGGCGAGACGATGGGTGACTACCACCCGCACGGTGACTCCGCCATCTACGACGCCCTCGCGCGCATGGCGCAGGACTTCTCGATGCGCTACCCTCTCGTGGACGGACAGGGGAACTTCGGGTCCGTAGACGGGGATCCGCCGGCCGCGATGCGGTATACGGAGGCCCGGATGGCCCCCATCGCGGAGGAACTCCTCGAAGACATCGACAAGGATACGGTTGATTTCCAATCCAACTACGACGACCGCAAACAGGAACCGGTCGTCCTTCCGTCGTCGTTCCCGAACCTCCTCGTCAACGGGTCGTCGGGTATCGCTGTTGGGATGTCCACGAACATCCCGCCGCACAACCTCGGAGAGGTCATCGATGCGACGACGCACCTCATCGAGAATCCCGATTGTACGGTCGAAGACCTGATGGAGTACGTGAAGGGACCGGACTTCCCGACGGGCGCAAACATTGTCGGCAAGAACGCCGTTCACAAAGCGTACAAGACCGGTCGCGGCAGAATCCGCGTCCGCGCCGAGTTCGAGGTTGACGAAGACGGCGACAACATCGTTATCACCGAACTCCCGTATCAGGAGAACAAAGCCCGCCTCATCGAGCGGATCGCCGACGACGTAAACGACGGAAAGATCGAGGGTATCCGCGACCTGCGTGACGAATCCGACCGCGACGGTATCCGCGTCGTCGTCGAACTCAAGCGCGGCGCAAACCCCGACGTGGTGAAAAACCAACTGCTCGAACACCACCTCGAATCGACGTTCGGCGTCATCAACCTCGCTCTCGTGGACGGGCAACCGCGCGTTCTCACCCTGAAGGAGACGCTGAAAGAGTATCTCGACCACCGCCGCGAGGTCGTGCGCCGGCGCTCCGAGTACGAACTCGGGGAGGCCGAAGACCGAGCGCACATCCTCGAAGGCCGCCTGAAGGCCCTCGAAAATATCGACGACGTGGTGGAAACCATTCGGAATTCCGAGAGCCGCGACGACGCGAAGGCGGCACTCCGCGGTGAGATGACCGTCGAAGTGGACGGCGAACCCCTCCCCACTTTCGACTTCTCGGAGGATCAAGCCAACCACATCGTCGCCATGCAACTCGGTTCGCTCACCTCGATGGAGGCGGCGGAGATTAAGGACGAATACGAGGAGGTCCAAGACAGAATCGACCGCCTGAACGAGATTCTGAACAACCCCGACGAACTCGACGCAGTCATCAAGTCCGAGCTGACGGCGATCAAAGACGAGTACGACGACGAACGCCGCACCTCGTTCATCGAAGACACCGGTACGGTGACGCACGAGGACCTCATCGCCGAGGAGGATGTCGTCGTCGTCGTCACCGAGGATGACTACATCAAGCGGATGCCCCTCGACACGTTCCGCGCGCAACACCGCGGCGGGAAGGGGATCATCGGCACCGATCTGAAAGAGGGCGACAGGGTATCCTCCGTCTTCGTGGCGAGTACGCACGATTACCTGCTGTACTTCACGAACCACGGACAGGTGTACAAGCTGAAGACGTACCAGATTCCGGAGATGTCTCGGACCGCCCGCGGGAAGTCGGCGGTCAACCTCTTGGAACTGGACGACGGCGAGGAGATAACCGCTGTCGTCAACACCGCCGATATCGAGGACGAGACGGACAAATACCTCACGATGGCGACGCAGAACGGGTACGTCAAGCGCACCAGCGTCGAGAAGTTCCAGAACATCCTCACCACGGGTATTATCGCCACGAAACTGGACGAAGACGACGAACTGGCCGACGTCGAGGTGACCGACGGCAGTCACGACTTAGTGCTTGCCTCGCGGGACGGGATGGCCATCCGATTCGACGAAAGCGACGTTCGCGCGATGGGTCGCTCCGCACGCGGCGTTCGCGGCATGAAACTAGAAGGCGACGACGAACTCGTTGGCGTCGCCGCCGTGGACGAGGACCGACACAACTGGGTCCTCACCGTCACCCAAAACGGCTACGGCAAGCGCTCGGATATCGAGCGCTACCGCCGCCAATCTCGCAACGGAAAGGGTCTCATCGACATCAAGACGAACGACCGGAACGGCCCGGTCTGTGCGATGGAGACTGTCGGCTACGGCGACCACCTGTTCGTGATGAGCGAGTCCGGACAGATCCTGCGGACGCCGGTCGAAGATATCTCGACGGTCGGCCGGAACACGATGGGCGTTACCGTCATGGACATGGACGAAGGCGACCACGTCGCCAGTGTCGATGTTTACAACGTCGGTTCCGACGAAGTAGACGAGGAAGCGTCGGACGAAGAAGCGCCAGACGACGAAACGTCAGATGAAGATACGTCCGACGAAGACACATCGACTGAGTAACTGACTCGGCACTCGTTTTTTCCGGGGTGAGACACCGCGCAAACCAGAAGAAAAGCAACGGCAATCTTCACCGGAAATACGGTGTGTACAGTTCTAGAGAATTCGCTTTCCGAAACCGCTTGCGGCGAGTTCGGTCGCTACTGCGGCCGTCTCGTTGTGTTCATCAAGGATCGGGTTGACCTCGACAAGTTCGAGCGAGCGCATCGCGCCCGACTCGGCGACGAGTTCCATCGCCGCGTGCGCCTCGCGGTAGGTTACACCGCCGCGGACGGGCGTCCCGACGCCGGGTGCCTCTCTGGGGTCGAGCCAGTCGAGGTCGAGACTGACGTGAACGCCGTCGGTGCCGTTCGTGGCGACATCGAGAGCGTCCTGCGTCACTTCGGTGATGCCGCGCTCGTCGATATCGGACATCGTGTAGGCGGTCACGTCGCTGTCCTGAATCGCCGTGGTCTCGTTTTCGTCGACGTCGCGGAGGCCGACGATGGCGACGTTTTCTTCTTTCAGGCGCGGGGCGTTGGCCCACTCGACGCCCTCGAAGTCACCGATGCCGAGCGCGGCGGCAAGAGGCATGCCGTGAACGTTCCCCGATGGCGAGGTTTCGGGCGTGTTGAAGTCGCCGTGAGCGTCGAACCAGACGACGCCGATATCGGCGTCGCGGGCGCTTCCGACCATCGACCCGATGGCGATAGAGTGGTCGCCGCCGAGAACGAGCGGCGTAACCTCATCCGAAAGCGCATCGGCGACGGCGTCGGCGAGGGCCGTTGTGACCTCCTCGACTTCGTTGATGTGCTTTGCGTTTTCGCCACCAGCGTCGGCGTCGTGAATCGCATGGTGTGGGACCGCGAGATCACCGGCGTCTTCCGTCGAAACGCCCGCTGACGAGAGTTCATCGACGAGACCCGCATATCGAAGTGCGGAGGGGCCCATGTCGACACCACGTCGGTTCGCACCGTAGTCGGTCGGAACACCGATAATCCGAGTGTGCTGGTTCATGATTGAATCTATTGGGCATGCGTTTTAGTGGCATCGGAACTGTATCCAACAAAAATTCATGAGGAACAGAATGTGTCGAAATCTGAGGTTTCAGCAGCCATCGCACTTTTTTGCGATGCACAGTGAAGAAGTAGCATACGGTTTCTGCAACTGCGCGTCGGGGGCGACCGATTAGACGACGTACTCGGCGCGTTGGAGGACGAGGATGTCGATCCGGTCGTCTCACCGACCGACGCGACCTGAGGCGAGTGGTTCGGTCGCTGGGGTGGTCAGTCGAGTAGCTCAGTCGTCCAGGTACGGTTCACAGACGCGCTGGACGCCTTCCTCGAACGAAATCTTCGGTTCCCATCCGGTCGCCTCGCGTATCTTCGTCGTATCGGCCATCGTGTCGTGGACGTACACGTCGAGCGGGTTCTCGATGTACTTCGGTTCGACATCCGTCCCGAGTTCCTCGTTGATGAGACGAACCATCGTGTTGAAATCGTACGATTCGCCAGTTCCGAGATTGTAGATGCCCTGTAGGCGGTGGTCCGCAGCAAGTTCGATACCGCGAACGATGTCGTTGACGTGCGTGAAGTCGCGCGTCTGGGATCCGTCGCCGAACAGTTCCGGTCGCTCGCCGTTGGCAATCTTGTGTGCGAACTGGGCGACAGTGTTGGCGTACTCGCCTTTGTGTTCTTCTGCGCCGCCGTAGCCCTGATACACCGAGAAAAAGCGCAGGCCGGCGAGCGTCATGTCGTAGTGGTGATGGAAGTACTCGCCGTACTGCTCGCGGGCGAGTTTCGACGCCTCGTAACACGTCCGCGCCTCGACTGGCATGTCTTCGGGTGAGGGCTCGGTCCGAGACCCGTAGATAGAGGATGTAGAGGCGTAGACGACGGTTTCACAGCCGTCTTCGCGGGCTTGTTCGACGGCGTTGACGAATCCCTCGACGTTCACCCGTGTTGCCGCCCGCTTGTTCTCCTCTGCCATCGTGTACGAGGAGTACGCCGCGAGATGGAACAGCACATCGATTCCCTCGGTCGGTAAATCGTCGTCAAGAACGCTGGCATCGACGAATTCGACGGCAGACGAGAGGTTCTCCGGCGTCCCAAGATGTAGATCGTCAACGGCGATCACCTCGTTCGAGTCGGCGAGATGGTTGGCGAGGTTCGAGCCGATGAATCCGGCCCCACCGGTCACCAGTACGCGTTTGTCGTGCATGTGGCAGGAAGGTGCGGGGAGACACAAAGCAATACCGAAAGGTAAAATCGACCTCGTCCAACTGTGTATTTGTAAAAGATATCACACAATAATGGTCGAAAATTATCGTACGGCGACGTAATCGTGCCGTCCATCCATCGGATTTAAGGACGTATACGGCGAACGTTTCTGCATGTCATCAATTGAACTGACGTCCAGTCAGAAGACGATTCTGACGGCACTCATCAACCTCTACAGGCAAACAGAGGACGCTGTCAAAGGCGAAGACATCGCAGAGGAGGTAAACCGCAACCCCGGAACCATCCGGAACCAGATGCAGAGCCTCAAAGCGCTCCAACTGGTCGAGGGTGTCCCCGGTCCCAAGGGCGGCTACAAGCCGACGGCGAACGCCTACGAGGCACTCGACGTCGAGCAGATGGACGAGCCCGCGTCGGTTCCGCTGTTCCACAACGGCGAACCCGTCGAAGGCGTGAACGTTGACGAGGTCGACCTCTCGTCGGTTCACCACCCCGAACTCTGCCGTGCGGAGATTCACGTACAGGGATCCGTCCGCGAATTCCACGAAGGCGACGAGGTGCGCGTCGGTCCGACGCCTCTCTCGAAGCTCGTTGTCGAAGGCATTGTTGATGGCAAAGATGACACGAGCAACATCCTTATCCTCCGCATCGAAGACATGCGGGCACCTGAAGGCGAACCGTCTCACTGAGGCTTCTCTCGAACACGCCCAATTCGGGCGGGTTTCTCCGACTGTGAGTTGCGACGCTCCGATAAATCAGCGGTGCGTCAAATGCTTCCGATTAGCGATACAGAACACTGGGCGAGCAAAGCGTACAAAACGAGTCGAGACGTCCCGAGACGGCCCACGATGAAACGAATCAAACGGCCGAACGGGTCTTAACTGCGTCTACAGATGAACAAGGCGAGTGCCTCGGGGTCTCGCAAATCGCTCTGCGATTTGCTGGATACAGGAAATCGAAGATTTCCCTTGACTTGACCCCGAGGGTGAAGCCGACACTTAGACGTGTTCTGTTCGTTCGATATACCGTTCAATCGTCTCGCTTGATACCTGTCCTGACGTTCCGATGTAGTACGACTGCTCCCAGAATCCACCACCCCACAGATATTCTTCCAAGTACGATTCGTGCTGGCCCCACATCTCTCACGCCGTAATGCTCTTGACAGTCCGTGCAATCTCGCTTGGCGCGTGTTTCGGGTGGGCAGAAAGGAACAGGTGTACGTGGTCGGGGGAGATGTGCAACGACAGTATCTCGTAACCGTACTCGTCGCACACGTCGCGGAAACTCGCTTCCAACGAGTTCTCGATTGGTTCGAGGATGGCGTTTCGGTACTTGGGACACCACACGAAGTGGTAGTTGACGTTGTACACCGTGTGATTCGACCGCTTCTCGCCCATATCGCACCCACTCCACCAACACAGTTAAGTATATCCAAAGGATATACACAGATATGGCGAATCGCTTTGAAATCGACGGCGAGGAAGTTCTCGACGGTGAAGTCAAACCGTTCGGGAACAGTGCCCACGTCACCGTCCCCAAACGCTGGCGTGGAGCCGACGTGAAAGTCGTCCGAACCACAGAACCCACCGAACAAAACGAAGAATGACCGACTCACAGGCTCTCGTCAAGACGCTGGACTTCCAACTCAACATCCAGAGTGACAACGAGAGCCTGCTGTATGACGCCACACTCGAAGCACGCTCGGTGTACAACGAAACCATCCGTCTCGCCAAAGAAGGCGTGGACTGGGAGGTGATTCCTGACCGCGTGGCCGACGACGCCAACCTCGTGAAGAACACGACTCAACGCATCGTTTCGAAGGCTCTCGGTTCGATGGAGAACTACTACGAGTACGACGACTTCGGACTGCCGAGCCACACCAAGGACGGTGCGTACCCGCTCCGAGCGAACTACGAGGAGGGGTACAACCTGTCGCTCACCGACGACGGTGACGTGGCGTTCCGAATCAGCGCGAAACCGTACAACCACATCAAGGGCGTCCTCGAAGGGAGTGACGTTCACCTCGATATTCTCAAGAGCGCACTCGAAAGCGACGGGTGGAAGATTGGGACGGCAGAAGCCTTGTTCCACAACGACAACGCCGAGTTGCACGTCAACGTCACCAACACCGAGCAGACCGTTCGAGACAAGAACGACTCACGAACGGTCGTGGGTGTAGACGTGAATGAGGACAACGTGGCTCTCACCGCACTCTCCGAGGATGGCGTTGAGGACACGTTGGTCATCGACTTTCCCGAAATCAAATTCGAGCGTCACCGCTACTTCACGATGCGGAAGCGCGTCCAGAACGCGGGGAAAGACAGTACCCACGACACGCTCGAAGGGCGTGAGGAACGGTTCGTCCGCGACCGACTCCACAAGGTGTCTCGGCACATCGTGGAGTGGAGCAGTCAGTTCGAGAAGCCGTGTATCGTCTTTTGAAGACCTCAAAGAGATGCGCGACAGTATCGACTACGGCACGCGGATGAACCGACGCTTGCACCACCTCCCGTTCCGCGCCCTTCAGTTCTATACGTCGTACAAGGCGTCGTTCAAGGAGATTCCGACCGCGTGGATTAACCCTGAGTACACGAGTCAGCGGTGTCCGATGTGTGGGAATACGGAGCGTGCGAACCGAAACAAGAAGCGGTTCAAGTGCAAGGACTGTTCCCATCAAGACCACAGCGACCGTGGTGCAAGCGTCAATATCGCCGTGAAAGGTGTGAAGAAACTCGATTGGAATGTGCCTGCTCTCAACAGCCTTCCCGTTGTTCGGAAGGTGCGACGTTCACAAGAGCTCCGCTCTTGTGCAGCCCGCAAAGTCGCGAAGCGACTTTGAGACGGCAGGCATCGGGGGCTGTGGACGCCCCGACCGTGACCCACCCGACTGTTCGAGGCTATCAGGCCGATGGTCGAGTGGGAGTGTCCGACTAAACCACGGGAAGCCTCGGGGTCATACGGAAATGTTTGATTTCCGTGATGACGAGAGACGAGGTCTCTCGAACCACTTGACCCCGAGGCAGTTCACAGACTGTCCCACGCCTCGACGGCGCGGCGAGCGTCGGTCACGTCGGAGATCCACTTCGCGGCGATGCCTTTCTTCAACGCTCGGGCGGCGGGGCCGCCGAAGACGTTGATGGGAAGCTTGCCGAGGCCGGGGAGTTTGACCGCGTGGGCGACGGCGTCGTCACCGATGGAGACGACCGTCCCTTTGTCGTTGTGGGTCCACGTTTTGAGCGGTTGTCCTCTCACGGTGCGCGCGACGTTCTCGCCTGCGACTTCGGCGGCCTGCCACGCAGCCTGTGCGGTCGGCGGCGCGACGGAGTCGGTACCCTGCTCGATGAGCGCGGAGTCGCCGATGGCGAAGACGCGTTCGTCGCTCGTCTGGAAGTCGGCGTCCGTGAAGATGCGGTTCGAACGCTCGTCTTTCTCGATATCCGCGTCTGCGACTTCCTCTTGGCCCGTGATACCGCCGGTCCAGATGAGAACGTCGTAATCGAGTTCTTCGGGGTCCTCGTCCTCGCCGCCGCCGAGGTAGACGTTCTCTTCGTCAACTTTCGAGATGAAGTCGCCCGTCAGAATTTCGACGTCTCGCGCTTCGAGACGTTTGCGGAGCGCACCCTGCAGTTCGGGGTCGTTGCCGGGGAACACCTCGTCGAGACCCTCGACGAGCGTGATGTCGATGGGTGCGCGGTGTTCGTCGCGGTAGCCAGCGATTTCGCCTGCAGTCTGGATGCCGGAGAGACCCGCACCGCCGACGATAACCTTCGCGGGGTCGTCGCGGGAAGCATCCTCGGCCGCCGCTTTGATGTCGCTGTGAATCTCGCGGGCGTCGTCGAGGCTCTTCAGTTCGTGAGAGAACTCCTGCAGTCCCTCGATACCGTAGAAGGCCGTCGCCGACCCGAGACAGACGAGAAGGTAGTCGTACTCGACGTCCCCGTCTTCGAGTTCGACGACGCGGTCTTCGACGTCGATGTTCTCGACGTGCCCCTTGACGAACTCCGTCTGGGGTTCTTTGATTTCGTCGATTGGAATCGCAACGTTGGACTCGGCGCTGGGTTCGCGGATGCAGCGGTGAACCTCGTGGAGGACGAGATGGTAGTCGTTCTCCGAAACCCACGTGAGTTCCGCGTCGGGACCGAGTTCCTCTTCGAGCCGTTTGACGGCACCGGTGCCTGCATAGCCGGAGCCGAGGACGACGACCTGCGTGCTCATGCGAAAGTCTCCGCAGGCATCCAATAAATGGCCTTTGGAACGTCTTTCCACTCAAATCGCCAGACTGCGCCGTGGAGCGGACAAAATTGCCGGGGTGTACGACACGCCAGAAAGGCCGACTGCTCCGAGTAGTGACCGAGAGGAGACTTCAGTCGAGGGACAGACCGGCGTGCCAGCGGTCCACGCCAGCCTCGCGTTTCTTCTCGTCCATCTTGGCGAGGAGGTGGACAGCGAGACTCGCGGTCTCGGCGGCGCGGGACTCGCCCTCGGTTCGGAACTCACCCGTAACGCGGTTCGCGTAGACTGAGCACACCGCACCGGCCCGAAGCCCGTAGACGTTGGCGATGGTGAGGAGTGCCGAGGCCTCCATCTCGATGTTCTTCACGTTCGCGTCCTGCAGTTCTTCGACCAGCGAGTCCGACCCAGCGGCGCGGAAGCCGTCGAATCCGGGACGGCCCTGTCCGGCGTAGAACGAGTCCGCGCTCATCGTCAAGCCGACGTGGTAGTCGTAGCCGAGTCGTTCGGCGGCGGCGACGAGGGCGGAGACGACCTCGTGGTCCGCAACGGCGGGGTAGTCCTCACGGACGTACTCCTTAGAGGTGCCCTCCTGTCTGACCGCGCCGGAGGTGATAACCAAGTCGCCAACATCCATTTCGGGTTGAATCGCACCGCAGGATCCGACGCGGATGAGCGTCTGCGCTTCGACGCGGGCGAGTTCTTCGATAGCAATAGCGGCCGACGGACTGCCGATACCGGTCGAGGTGACAGAAATGGGCGTTCCTTCGTAGGTGCCCGTCGCCGTGCGGTACTCACGGTGGTACGCCTTCTCTTCGGCGTCATCCCAAAGTGCGGTGACCTTATCGACTCGTTCGGGATTCCCCGGCAGGAGGACGGCGTCTGCAACGTCTTCGGAGGCGAGTTCGATGTGATACTGGACCTCGTCGTTCGGGTCCTCGCTGTCGTCCATACACTACCTGCGTAGAGCGTGGTTGAAGGGTTTGTGTTTTCCCGGACCGCTTCGGCGGCCGTTCACTCCCGCTCTGCTTCCGCCGCCTCCAGCGTATCCAGCGAGATGGTGTTCGGCAGGAGTTCTCCGAGCGTGTACTCGGTCGTCTCTTCGCCGCCCTCGTCGCAGACGACAACAAGGTCCTCGTCGCAGAACTCCGCGAGCGTCTGTCGGCACATCCCGCAGGGTGTAACACCGTCGCGGGCACCTGACGTGACAGCGAGGCGGTCGAACTCGCGGTGACCGTTCTTGATCGCCTCCGCGACGGCGACTTCTTCTGCGTGCAGGCTGTTCGAGTAGTTCGCGTTCTCGATGTTACACCCAACAAATACCTCACCATCGGCGGTTCGGAGGGCGGCACCGACACGGTACTCCGAGTAGGGGACGTGCGCCTGTTCGAGCATCTCGCGGGCGCGAGTGACGAGTGATTCGGGCATGTGAGGCGAGATTTCTCCGGAGGACGGTAGTAGTTTGTCGTGTCGGCACAGCGAAGGGGAAACACCAAACGTACTGATCACCTATTCGGAGTGTGCCATCGGAAACCGACACCGCCGTCGAGATGCCGACGGGGCAAGAAGGACTTGGGCGGTCGATTCTCATCGCCGTCGGCGCCAGCGTCGTCGCCACCTCAGGGATCATCGGCTTTTTCATCGGAAACAACGGCTCCGAGGTCGTTTCGGAAATCCCTCTCTTCGGCGGACTCATCGTCCTGCCGACCACGCCAGTATCGATGACACTCTACGGCATCGTCCTCTCGACTATCGTCCTCGTCTGCCTGTTCGGTCTCGTCGAACTCGCCTCGCGGATGGAAGACGCCCCGCAGTGACATACAACCCGCAGTACAGACGAACCGCAGTACAGACGACCCACGTGACGCGCGACAGCGCTGTCGCGTGCGCGATTCGACCGTCTTGGTGTCATCGAGACGGGAGGCGCGGCGCTTTTAGGAGTGGGAGACCGACAAACGTCTATGCGCAGTTCCGCCACTACGTCCGCGGATGACGAGGCTGAGGACGCGCCGGTGGAAGGGGAGTTCGACCCGGACAGCCCCCTCCAACCGGACGCAGGCGGTCGAAACCGAAAGCGGGCCGTGTTGGCCGTCTTGCCGTTCCTCAGTATCGGCCTGTTGACGGTCGTGTTCCTGCTCCAGTGGGGGCTCGAACCGCTGTGGGCGTTCGCCATCCTCCCGCCCATCCTCTTCTGTAGCCTGCTCGCCTACATGGTCTTCAGCACCGACTTCCTCGAAGACCGAACCTGAGGAACCGCAAACGTGAGCGGTAACTCGAAAGCTACCGCCCGGTATCGTACTTGTACGTCGTCTCCTCAGGGTCGATACCGAAGTCCTCGGCCGTCTCCTCTATCTGCACTTCGTCAGGCGCGTCTGCGGGCGTAGCTCGCTTGAACTGCTCGCGGAGTTCATCAGGCATCCGGAATCGCCCGGGCTGAATGCGCATGGCGATGGCGTCCTCGCCGCGTTCCTCGCGGACGGTTTCGAGTCGTTCCTGGAGAATCTCGGGGAGGTCGTCGCTGTCCACCGGCTGGAACCCGAACGTGAGGAAGTAGTCGGGTTCGACTGTGAACGTGTAGACGCGGTCGAACTCCTCGTCGCTCGCCTTCGTCAGCAACCGTTCGACCACGTGCGCACCGACTCCTTGGTCCCGCCACGCCGGGAGCGTGAAGACGAACGCCAGTTCACACCATTCCTCGCCCTCGTCTTTGTGAACGCGAATCCGACCGAATCCGGCTTTCGTGTTCGTCCCTTCATCGAGTGCGATGACGTAGTCTCGGGAACGGAACGCCGGGTCTTCGAGTCCCGACTCCTCAATGCGGTCGAGTAACCAAACCTCTTCGCGGTTCTTGGCGTCCCGTACGTACATACCGGAGGGTAGGCGGGCGGGCAAAAAAGGATTTATGCGAATCATAACGCCGGTTGACGGCTCGCATCGACGGTCGGTGACCCGAGAAAGCGACCATCGTGAGATCCCCGGTCAGCCCGGTCAATACGGGAGGAAGATGAGGCCGACTGCGAGGAACGGAATCAGAAGTAACATCATCGTGACACCGTACCCGAACATGTCGCGGGCGCGGATGCCTGTTATTCCGAGGAGCGGGAGCGCCCAGAACGGTTGCAGGAGGTTAGTGTGTGCGTCGCCGACGGCGTAGGCAACGGTCGCCTGTCCTGCTGGGACACCGAGTTCGTTCGCCGCCTGTAGGACGGTCGTCCCGATGACCGTCCACTCGCCGCCGCCGGAGGGGACGAACACGTTGACAACCGCGGCGGTGATCCACGCGACGGCGGGGAACGTCGCTTCCGTCGAAAGGGAGACGAGCGTCTCGGCCATCGTCGCGGAGAGGCCGGAACGGTTCATCATGCCGATGATCCCCGCATAGAGGGGAAACTGGAGGACGATACCGCCCGTCGAGGTGATGGCGTCGTAGAACTGCTCTTGGTAGGCTTTTGGCTGGGTGTAGAGGGCGAGACCGAGAAAGAGAAAGAGGAAGTTGACGAGGTTGAGGTTCAACGCTGAGAGACCCTGCGTGGCGAACGTGTAGAGGGCGAACGCGACGCCGGAAAGGGCGATAATCCCACCGGTCAGACGGCTCTGGTTTATCATCTCGCTCAGAGTTGTGGGTTCCGTCACGCCACTCGTATCGGAGGGCATCTCCACACTACTAACGTCCTCGCCGCCGTCTACGGCCGAATCGAACAGTTTCGACTCGGGGATGTAGGCGGTGATTCCCTCGGTGTCCGCAGGTTCGGGCGCGAGGAGGTAGAGAACGAGAGCGGTGTAGAGGATGCCGGTGACGACGAGCGTCAGCGTGTACGGGTGAAACACCGTCTGTGAGGTCGGAATCAGATCCGAGATGATTCCCTGCTCGACGAAGACGTTGCCCGGCGTGTTCATGAGGAGCGGTGCGGACCCGGCGATACCCCAATGCCACGTCAGCCCCATCCCCATGTAGCCCGCGAGACAGAGAAGCGGATAGTGGACCTGTATATCCCGTGTTGCCGCCTGCCGACCCATCTCGCGAGCCATCACCGCGCCGACGATGAGGCCGAGACCCCAGTGGACCCACGCGATGACCATCGAAATGAGACCGACGAGGACGACGGCCTGCTTTCCGTTGTTCGGAATCGAGGTGAGCCTCTCGATACCGCGTTGGACGAACGGATGATAGGCGAGCGCATAGCCCGTTACGAGGATGAGCACCATCTGCATGGCGAAGTCGAGCAACACCCAGAACCCGTTGTACCAGTACGTGACCATCGACGCCGGGGTCGTCCCTTCGACGACGATGCCGCCAGCGAAGACGACGTAACTCAGGAGAATAGCGAACAGGAACGGACTCGGCATCACGCGTTCGACGACGCTCGCCATCTGCGCACCGAAGCGCTGAATCGCGGAGTTTGATGTGTTGTTTGTTGACATGACGCAACTAGTGGCGAGCGAAGCGGGCATAAACGTTCTGGGCGAACGAGACCCGGATTATCGTTCGGGAAAGTTACTTCACAGAACGCGGAGAACCACGGCACGTGATGGAGGTACCCGACACGGACGAAGTCGTCCACGAACCGGCGCGGGAGTTCGTGGAATCGACGAACGTCTACGAGTTCATGCAGGAGTACGGTATCGAAGACTACGACGAACTGATTCGGCGCACCTGCACCGATGTGGACGGGGTCGCGGAGTCGGGCGTCGAGTGGTTCTGGGACGAACTCGTCGAGTACCTCGACATCGACTTTTATGAGGACTACGACGCAGTTCGAGACGACACCGACGGCCCGCAGTTTTCCGAGTGGTATCCCGGCGGCAGTATCAACGTCGCTCACAACGTCGTGGACAAACACGCCGCCCCCGACTCGGAGACGCGCAACAACGTTGCACTCATCTGGGAGGGCGAACCCGGCGACGAGCGCAAGATAACGTACCACGACCTCCACCGCGAGTCCAACCGCGTGGCGAACGTCCTCGAATCGTACGGCATCGAGACGGGCGACACGGTGGGACTGTACATGCCGATGGTGCCCGAAGTCGTCTCTATTCTCTACGGCTGTCTGAAAGTCGGTGCCATCGCCGTCCCAATCTTCTCCGGGTTCGGCGTGGACGCCACGGCGACGCGAATCGAAGACTCGGAGTGTTCGGTGCTTTTCACCGCCGACGGCTTCTACCGCCGGGGCGGCGAGGTCACGCTGAAGGACGCCGCCGACGACGCCATCGCGGAGGCCGGGCACGTCGAACACACCGTCGTCTACGACCGACTGGGATTCGAAAAGCGGGAGGACAGATCGATCAAGTGGAGGACTCGTGACGAGTGGTGGCACGAAACCGTAGCCGAGGCCGACAGCACGTACGAGACGAAGGAACTGGACTCCTCACAGGAGTCGATGCTCTTGTACTCGTCGGGGACGACGGGCGAACCGAAGGGCATCGTCCACACCCACGCGGGCGTCCTGATGCAGTGCGCCAAGGAGATCTACTTCGGCTTCGACCACAAGCCCGAGGACCGCTTCTTCTGGGTGTCCGACATCGGGTGGATGATGGGGCCGTGGACGCTCATCGGCAACCACGCCTTCGGCGGCACCGTGTTCATGTACGAAGGCGCGCCCGACCACCCCGAACCCGACCGGTTCTGGGACATGATCGAACGACACGGTCTCACCACGTTCGGCATCTCGCCGACGGCGATTCGCGCCCTGCGGAAGTACGGCGACGGCTACGTGGAGCAACACGACCTCTCGACGCTCAGACTGCTCGGTTCGACGGGCGAACCGTGGGACCCCGAATCGTGGATGTGGTTCTACGAGAACGTCGGCGGTGGCGACACGCCGATCATCAACATCTCCGGCGGCACCGAAATCTGCGGCTGTTTCCTCATGCCGATGCCGAGCCAACCGCTCAAACCGTGTTCGCTCGGTGGGCCGGGCCTCGGGATGAACATCGACATCGTGGACTCCGCGGGCGACAGCATCGCGGACACGCACGAACGCGGCTTCCTCGTCGCCCGCGACTCCTGTCCATCGATGACAAAGAGCCTCTGGAGCGGTGACGAACGCTACCTGAAGGAGTACTGGTCGTCGTTCGAGGACCCGCCGCTGTGGGACCACGGCGACTGGGCGCAGAAGGACGAAGACGGCTTCTGGTTCCTCCACGGACGCGCCGACGACGCCCTGAACGTGGCCGGCCGGAAGGTCGGACCCGCCGAGATAGAGGGCGTCCTCATCGAACACGACGCGGTCAATCAGGCCGCCGCCGTCGGCGTTGACGACGACACCACCGGCACCGCCGTCGTCGCCTACGTCGTCCTCGAAGACGATGTCGAACCGACGGACGAGTTGCGCGAGGAACTGCGCGAACTCGTCGGCGAAGAACAGGGCAAGCCGTTCCGGCCGCGCGAACTCAAGTTCGTCTCGGAGTTCCCGAAAACGCAATCGGGCAAGATCATCCGCCGGGCCATCGCCGCCGTCCATCAGGGCGAGGACACCGGTGACCTCTCCAGTATCGAGAATCCCGACGCGTTAGACGAGATTCGAGACGCGCGGTAGAACGAAAAATCAGCGGTCGGGTCCCGCGCGAGGAAGCCCCGTCAGTTTTCTTCGTCTACGGTTCCGGCGACGTAACCCGTGACGTTCCCGAGATTCATCGCCACCGCGAGGACGATAGCGATGACGAAGACGATGAACGACGAGATGGCGTTCATCTTCGGCGCGGTACCGTACTTGATCATCGAGAACATCGACGTGGTGAGTACGTCGGTCGTCCCACGGACGAAGAACGCGCGGATGAAGTCCTCGAAGGAGCGAATCCACGCGAACAGGAATCCCGCACCGACGGCGGGCGCGACGATTGGAAGCGTCACGTCGCGGAACGTCTCCACCGGGTCTGCGCCGAGGTCGCGGGCCGCCTCCTCCAGCGATTCGTCAAACGAGTACAACCGCGCCGTCACGATGAGGACGACGAACGGCAACCCGTAGACGCTGTGCGTGAGGACGATGGTTCCGAACCCCATCGTGAATCCGAGCACCGTCTGATAGAAGATGAGCAGCGCGATGCCGAGGATGATGCCGGGAACGACCATCGGCAGGATGGCAGACGTTCGGTACACCTCCTTCAGCGGGAAGTCGTGCCGAGCGAGGGCGAAACTCGCCGCGACGCCGAGGACGGTGGCGATAATCGCGGACACGGTCGCAATCTGAACGCTCGTCCATAGACTCCCCATCAACGCGGTGTCTGCAAACGTTGCCGCGTAGTGCGAGAGCGTGAAGCCCTCGAAGGGGAACAGCGTCGAGGCGTTCTGGGCGACCGAGAGGAACATCATCACCAAGAGCGGTACCCAGAGGAACACGAGCAGTGCGGCCGCGGCCCCGTAGAGACCGTATTTCAGCAGTCGCTCCCTGCTCTCGTAGCCGAGACGGGACGGTGACCGAACGTCGGTATCTGTCCGCGCACCAGCGGCCGTCTCAGACTCGGATTCGGCCGCCATCTCAGGCACCTCCTAACTCTTCGATGCTGACGTAGCGGAACGCGAGTGCGAACGCGACGACGATGCTGACGATAATGAACATCGACGCGGCACTCCCGTAACCGATGGCGTACAGCGAGTTGATTCGGCTCTCGATGAGCTGTCCGATCATCAATACTTTCCCCTGTCCGAGGAAGCGTGGCGTGATGAACGCCCCGAGAGAGGGAACGAAGACGAACAGACTACCGCTTATCATCCCCGGCAGGATGAGCGGCAAAACCACGTCTTTGAACGCCTCGAACCGACCCGCACCGAGGTCACGCGACGCCTCAACGAGCGAGAAATCCACGCCGTCGAGGCTGGCGTACAGCGAGAGGAGCATGTACGGGAAGTACGCGTGCGTCAACCCGACGATTATCGCGGGGACGCCGAAGTTGAACAGGCCGAGCGGTTCGGAGACGACGCCGATAGTCAACAGCGTGTCGTTGATGACGCCGCTGGGGCCGAACATCAGGAACCACGAGTACGCCCGAACGAGGTACATCGTGAAGAACGGCAGGAGGACGAGGAAGATGACCACCTTGAACGTCCGTCCGCCGCGCCGGGCCAACAGATACGCGAGGGGGAGCGCGAGAGTGAGACAGAGAACCGTCGTCACCGCCGCGATGAAGTACGACAACAGCAGCGACTTGAAGAACGACGTCTGCCAGAACGCCCCGTCGCCACTCAATAACGCGCTGTAGTTTGCGAGCGTGGGTTCCCAGACGATGGCGTACGACTCGTTTACGGTCATGAAGCTGACCGTCACCATAAACGTCAACGGCGCGAGAAGCAGGAAGAACAGCCACGCCAGTGCCGGTCCGGCGCTGACGCCGAGATTGGCTCGCCGGGAGGAGACGGCACGAAGGAGTCGTTCACGAACCCCGTCGCGGTCGTATGTCGTGGACATCTGTCGTCAGGCCGATTTGATCTCTTCCCACGCGGTCAGCCACTTGTCCTCGTTCTCGACGGCTTTGAACGGAATCATCGAATCGAGACGGGACGGATCGATGCGGCCGAACATCTCGTTTTCCGAGTCCGAGAGATGTTCCTGAATCTTCGGGTTGACGCTCGGCGAGTAGCCGACCTTTCCGAGTTTCGCACCGAGTTTGGGTGCGATGAACTCGTTGATGACCTTCCACGCCATGTCCTTGTTGTCGGATTTCTTCGAGACGACGGCGGACTCGAACCACGCGAGAGAGCCTTCTTTGGGAGCAGCCATCTCCGCCCAGTCCGTCCCGTTGGCTTTCATCTCGACGATCTCGTTACGGCCGGACTGCCCGATGACGAAGTTTCCCTGCTTGAACGACTTGATGTACGTCGGGTCGGCGGCGATATAGCCCTGCAAGAGCGACTTCTGCTCTTTCATCGTCTGTTTTACCTCGTCGATCTGTTTTTCAGACAGCGTTATTTTGCTCCCCGTGAAGGCGTCGCGGTAGCCGAGGTAGAGCGCCGCCGCGCTCATCGCCTTGAAGTGGTTGTCGTACATGATGATCTGCCCCGACAGATCCGTTCCCTCGTAGGAATCGCTGAACAGCACGTCGTACGACTTCTCGTGGTCGGTCGGTATCTTCCGCGAGTCGTAGGAGTAACCGTACCAACCGAAGCGGATCGGCACCCCGTACATCGTGCCGTCTTTCGTAAACTGTGACTCAGCGAACGACTGGAACTTGTCGTACGTCGAGTCGTAGTTCGACACGGCGTCGCTCGGAACGGGAGCGACGAGGTCCGCATCCACCATCTTCGGGACGTAGTTGTTGTTCGGGACGGCGATATCGTACTGTGCGTCCTGCCCCGACTTCCACCCCGAGAACATCTTCGAAGAGGAAGTGGATTTCGTGAAGTTGACCGTGACGTCGAGTCGGCTCTCGATGTCCTCTTTGAGTTCAGCGTACTCCTCCCACGTCAGGACTTCGAGCGTCGTCGCGGAACCGCCACCGGACCCGGTGATACCACCGAGACAGCCTGCAGTTCCCGTGACGCCAGCCGCTCCTGCCGCGGTGAGGAACGCACGACGGGTGGTACTTGACGACTGCGAGCAATCATCCGTGTTTTCATTGACCATGATTCCTGACACCTGCTCTCACGATTACAGGAACTACATATAAATCCAACGCCACCTTGCAGGATGTAACCCGATTCGGGCAGTGAGTCGGAGGGAAATCGAGCTATCGAAGAGAGATTCGAAATACGTGGGGTCTGGCCCCACAACATTGATGAGTGTTGGCACGAAACGCTGTCGAAGATGTCAGACGAATCGTTGGTCGAACTCGACAGTGTTCGGAAGGAGTTCGGAGACGTGACGGCAGTTGACCGAGTGGATTTCTCCGTGCGACGCGGCGAGTTCTTCTCGCTTGTCGGTCCCTCTGGGTGTGGGAAGACGACCACGCTTCGGATGATAAGCGGGTTCGAGACGCCCACAAAGGGAGATGTCCGCATCGACGGGCGTTCGATGGTTGACGTGCCGCCGGAAGCGCGCGACACGAATCTCGTCTTCCAGCATCTCTCGTTGTTCCCGCATATGACGGTCGGCGAGAACGTGGGATACGGACTCAAAAAGGCGGGCGTGGACGCCGGAGAGCGAAGCGAACGGGTCCGCAACTTTCTCGAACTGGTGGATCTCGAAGGGTTCGCAGACCGCGACCCGACGGAGATTTCCGGCGGCCAGCAGCAACGCGTCGCCATTGCACGCGCTCTCGTGAACGAACCGAAGGTGTTGCTCCTCGATGAACCCCTGTCGGCACTCGACAGAAAACTCCGTAAACAGATGCAGGTCGAACTGCGCAAGATACACGAGAAGGTCCAGGGGGCGTTCTTCTACGTCACACACGATCAGGAGGTAGCGATGACGCTCTCGGACCGCGTCGCAGTCATGAACAACGGCCGCATCGAGCAGATCGGGACGCCCGAGGAGATATATCGCAATCCAGCGACTTCGTTCGTCGCGGACTTCATCGGCGATACGAACATGCTCCACGGCGAAGCACAGCGGAGAAACGGCAGTTGCGTCGTCGAACTCGGCGGCGAGAACGGCATGGTCCTCGAAGCCGACACCGAAGTAAACGGAGCAGTAGACGTATCCATCCGCCCCGAAGATCTCATCGTGGCCGACGACGGAGACATCAGCGGAACGGTCGTCGAGCGGTACTTCCAGGGCGACCAGACGAACTACGTCATCGAATCCGCCAACGACTTGCCGCCGCTGTCGGTCGTCACGCAGGGCCGACGTGGAAACATCGAGCGTGGCGACGAACTCCGCGTGGATGTCAGACCGGGCGCGCCAGTAGTGTTCGAGGCCTAACCCGTCTGCACGTTACGGCTTCGACTACAAAACGCCCGCAAGGTCAACTCGGCGTTCTTCGGGTCCCTCACCGACGGCCACGTCACCCACCGTCTCCTCATCGGGGAAGACAAGCACAGAACCGGCCAATATCGGCGCGAGGAGACCCGAGACGACCACGCTCGGACGAGCGAACGAGTCGCGAACGACCACCTCGTCGCCGACGCCGATCCCGTATTCGTCCACGACAGCGACGGCCGCATCGAGGAGGTCTGCGTGCGTGTACGTCTGTCCGTCGGCCCGAAGCACCGTGTCGGCGGGCGACACGTCGGCGGGATGGACCGCGGGATTCTCACTCCACACTTCTTTCTCCCAGTGAGTCGTGTCCGGACGTTCGGGTGCGCCACCGTAGACGGCGAGTTTGTGTCCGGGCGGCAAGTCGAACTCCGATTCCCGTTCGACGCCGACCACCGTCGCGCGCGGCAGCGACGAGATGTCCGCGTCGAAGACGGTGACGGCACCCAACTGCGCCGCACCGTAGAACGTCAACAGCGGTTCCGGCAGAAAATCGGGCGCGACAGCCACCTCATCGCCACCCCGGACGCCGAGGTAGCGGAGGACGTTCCCCGCTTTGTACGAGGTCGTCACGAAGTCGTAGTAACTGTACGAACGGCCGGAGGCGTCGGCACGGAGAGCGGGCGCAGACGTTCGCCGGTCGCGGGCGACGAGATCGCCGACGACGGCGGGGTCAGCCACCCGCGTCGGCGGGGCGTCGGATGTCACATTCGAAGCGAGGGACGCCCGCGTGAAAGTTTCGTCGTCCCGCGGTGGGCGACGTCTCGTGTCGTCGTAGATACCCCGCCACGCCGACCGAGCCAGCCACAAACAAGAGGTACAACCAGAGTAGTTTCAGTCTATTCGGTGAAAGCAGTTGTCCTGACAGTCACCTTCGAGGACAAAATGACATAATAGGAACTGCTCCCGATTCATGAGTGGTGGCAACACATGTCAATGAAGGCCGTAGTATATCAAGGACCGAACGAGGTAGCAGTCGAAGACGTAGACGAACCGGAGTTAGAACACCCGAACGACGTAATTATCGACATTACGACGACAGCCATCTGCGGGTCCGACCTCCACATGTACGAGGGACGGACCGCCGCGGAACCGGGCATCGTCTTCGGTCACGAAAACATGGGCGTGGTGACCGAAGTCGGCGAGGGTGTAAGTACACTGAAAGAGGGAGATCGAATCGTCGCACCGTTCAACGTCGCTTGCGGGTTCTGTAAGAACTGTGAGGAGGGGTACACCGGGTTCTGTACCAACGTGAATCCGGGATTCGCCGGCGGTGCGTACGGATACGTCGCCATGGGTCCGTACAAAGGCGGACAGGCCGAGAAACTCCGAATCCCGTACGCAGACTTCAACGCACTAAAACTGCCGGAGGGAGGAGCAAACGAGGACTCCTTTGCCCTGCTGGCCGACATCTTCCCGACAGGATGGCACGGAACGGAGCTTGCGGGACTCAAGCCAGGCGAGTCCATCGCCATCTACGGCGCGGGACCGGTCGGTCTGATGGCGGCCTACAGCGCGAAAATAAAAGGAGCATCGGAGATTTTCGTCGTAGACCGCGTCCCGAGTCGCCTCGAACTGGCCGAAAAACACTGCGATGCGACGGCGATCAACTTCGAGGATGGGAACCCCGTCGAGCAGATAACCGACGCCCACGGGGGCGAAGTTGATCGAGGCGTCGATGCGGTCGGCTATCAGGCCGTTGATCCCGAACGGGCCCGAGAAGCCGACGACGACCCGTACGACCCGGCGCGCGAGAACCCGGCAGTCGTCCTCAACCAACTCATCCGAACCGTCAGACCGACGGGCCAACTCGGCATCCCCGGTCTGTACGTCCCCTCGGACCCCGGTGCGCCCGACGAGATGGCCGCGGAGGGTCGTCTCGGAATCGACTTCGGAAAACTGTTCGAGAAGGGCCAACGCCTCGGGACGGGCCAGTGCAACGTGAAAGACCACAACCGTGAGCTCCGCGACCTCATCATCGAAGGTCGTGCGGACCCGAGTTGGGTCGTTTCACATCGCGTCGGACTCGAAGAAGCCCCCGAGATGTACGAAAAGTTCGACAAACGTGAAGAGGGCGTCACCAAGGTCCTCCTCGAACCCTGACTGTACCGTCCTCACGTTTTTCCGTCAGCCGTCTCAGGCGCGCATCCACGCCGCAGGATGGTCGCCCCGGAGGTGGTCATGATACATCTCGACCATCTCGGGGTACGACGTGGCGATGGCTTTCCACTCGCAGTGGTTACACTTTCCTGAGACAACTTCGCGGTACATTGATACTATCTGTTCAGCCATTACCAGCAGCAAATGGTGCTGATTAATATATTTTCGGGTATGACTGTCAGAGTTTGGATAAATGTCTTAGAAATCCATAAGTAACTTCCATGTAAATTGGAGCAGTACGAGTCAACCATGTGTCTGTACTGTATGATGAACGAGGGGTGGCACAAGTTACTCGAATACGACGACGTGTATCAGTCGGCGCAGGCGGCCGCGGCCGACAGAGAGTCGAATTACGGGTTCGAAGCGGAGTGGGACGAACTCAGAGAACAGGTCACGCCGTCGGAAACGGGTCGCTGAACGCGTCAGCGTCGGCCATCTCCTCATCGGTGAGAAGACAGTCGGCTAACTGTTCTCGAATCGCCGCCTCGTCTACGTCAGTTCCGATGAATACGAGTCGCGTCGCCGGTTCGTCGTCCGCCCGCCATTCGCCGATGGGTCCAGCCGTGACCGACGGCCCCGCGCGGTTCAACCCCATCACCGTCTCGGAACGGGTGGGGAGAAGGAAAAAGCCCTTCGCGCGGTAGACGCCCGAGGGCCACTCATCTATCCAGGTGTTGAACCGTTCGGGATGGAACGGGCGGGTCGATTCGTAGCAGAACGACGAGACACCGTGGTCGCCTTCCCCATCAGCGCGGTCGTGGCTGTCTTCGTGCTCCCCTGCAAGCTGTCGTTTCCATCCCGCAGAGCGTCTGACCGCGTCGAAGTCAAACAGCCCGGTGTCGAGAACTGTTTCGGGAGACACGTCGGCGTACGTCGTCCGGTATAGGCTCGCCCGCGGTTGCAGTTCCCGTGCCACCGCCTCCACTTCATCGATGGCGTCGTCGGGGACGAGGTCACACTTGTTCAACAGCAGCACGTCGCAAAACTCCACTTGGTCTACGAGTACGTTCGCGAGTTCGCGGCCGCCGGGGTGCCGCCCGTCCGGGCGGGTCGTCTCGGGATCGAACTCCTTCCAGAAGCCGTACGCGTCGAGGACCGACACCATCGTATCGAGACGGTAGCGGTCTGTGACCTCGTCTTCCTCCAAGAACGTCTTGGCGATGGGGAACGGTTCGCTGACTCCAGACGCCTCGACGAGCAAGCAGTCGAACGCGCGTTCGTCCGCGAGGCGGACCACCTCGTCCGTCAAGTCGTCCCGCAGGCGACAGCAGATACATCCGTTCGTGAGGTCGATCACGTCCTCGTCCGTAGACCCGGCGACCAACTCGGCGTCCACGTTGATTTCGCCCATATCGTTGACGAGGACGGCCACGTCGTAGCCCGCTTGATTCTGGAGGATACGATTGACGAGCGTCGTCTTTCCCGCACCGAGCGTTCCGCTGACGAGGGTCACAGGCCGCGTATCGTCGCTCCCGGCGGTCATCACCAAACGTTGGCGGAGGAGCGAAATAACGTTCCGGAGCCGTCGGATTCGAAGAACGGACACACTGGATTTCGATCCCAGTGCGCTCTCAACAGAGAGCGTGATGCACCACGGAACCCGGCTACGGCGCACCGACGATGACGAATCGGCTCTCGACGGGTCCGTTTCGAATCTGTCTTTCGGCGTCAGGTGAAACGCGCACGGCGTCCCCCGGATTCAGTTCCACTTCGTCGCCTTCAACGACGAGCGACGCCTCGCCCTCTACGAGGAAGTACACCTCCTCGTGATCCTCGTCGGCGTGGTCGTGTTCCATTCCGGTCCAGTCGGGGTCGGCCTCCACGACGGTGAATCCGAGGTTCTCGGTGTCGAGTTCCTCGCGCATGAAGTGCAACGCGTCGGCTGTCGCCGCCACGTCTCGGTAGTTCGCTCTCGTATGGGACATACAGGTCAATATACGGGCGGCGGCCATTTGCATCTCCTGTCACCTGACGGATCGTATGAAATAGATATTTGACTTATCTGTGGCTACTCTGGTGTGTGAAGACCGACACGTCTCTCAGTCTCCGGATGGGTCTTACTGTCTTCGTCCTTCTCGGCCTCTTAGTCGTCGCCGTTCTCGCGATCACGGGATTCTTCGCCGCTGTGTTCGCGGTGGTTGGCTATCCCATCACCTTTGCACCGGTGTTGGCACTCGTCTTCGTCGGTGGCGTCGCCCTCTGGGAACACTACATGGGTCTCGGACTCCTCGACCGTCTCGCCGCCTACGAGGAGAAACCGGAGCAGCGGCCCGAACTGTCACGAACCGTCAGCGCGCTTGCTTCGCAGGTGGGTATCCCCATGCCAACTATTGCTCTCGTTGATACTGACGAACCAATCGCACTCACGACGGGATTGAGTCAGTCGAACGCGACTATCGTCCTCTCGCAGGGCATTCTGGATAGACTGGACGGCGACGAACTCCGTGCCGTTCTCGCTCACGAGGTGGCGCACATTGCCAACAGCGACGCGGCGGTGATGACAGTCGCCCTTGCGCCCGTCGTACTGGCCGACCATATCCAGTCACTCTCGACGCCGCAACAGAGCAGTGACCAACATCCCGCGGGATCGGTCATTTACGGTCTGGCGACGACCTTTGAGTTAGGAGCGCGGATCGCTGTCGGCAACCTCTCGCGTGCGAGGGAATTCGCCGCGGACCGCGGCGCGGTGACGATAACGGGTGACGCTGCGGCACTGGCGAGCGCACTCCGTACGCTGGAGGGCACCGAGATACCGGAGACCGACCTCCGAGAGCGAACTGATGTTGCCGCGCTCTCCGTCGTCGCGGGACAACGCGGTGTGACGGCCGACCTCAGTGGGTTACGGCGTGGCTATTTCGGCAGCGTATTCAGATATCTCGAAGACCTGACGCGGACGCACCCACCAGTCAAAGAGCGACTGGAACGACTGACGGCACTGGACAGAGACGGAATCGGCGCGAGCGAGGAGTGAATCCGAGAGCGAGGGAGCGCCGTTACAGTGAGTTCTTGATCTTCTCGAAGAAGCCCTCGTTCACGTTCACCTCTTCGCCACCGGCTTCCGCGAACGCTTCGAGTGCTTCGCGCTGCTCGTCGTTCAGGTTCTCGGGCGTCACGACCTGCACCTGCACGTGGAGGTCACCGTTACCCCGACCGCGCAGGTGAGGCATGCCCTCGTTGCGGATGCGGAACGACTCGCCGCTTTGGGTGCCTTTCGGAATCTCTAACTCGGTCGTTCCGTTGACCGTCGGCACCTCCACCGTCGCGCCGAAGACGGCCTGCGGGAAGGAGATAGCGAGACGGTGGTGCAGGTCGTCGCCGTCGCGTTCGAAGTCCTCGTGCTCGCGGATGGAAACCTCGATGAGGAGGTCACCGTTCGGCCCGCCGTTCTCGCCGGGCGCGCCTTCGCGCTCCATCCGGAGCGTCTGCCCGTCGCGGATGCCCGCCGGAATAGTGACCTCCAGCGTCGCTTCCTCGCGGACGACGCCGTCGCCGTTACACTGCGAACACCGCTCGCTGTACGTCTGCCCCTCGCCGTTGCACTGGCGACAGGTCTGCGTCTGCTGAACGCGGCCGAGCGGCGTGTCTCGGACGGTCGTCGTCTGTCCCTGTCCGTTACACTGCGGGCAGGTGTGTACCTCGGCATCGGCAGGGTGGCCGTCGCCATCGCACTCCGGACAGCGTTCGGGGCGCTCGACGGAGAACTGCTTTTCGACGCCCTCGTAGGCCTCTTCGAGGTCGAGGCTCACGCGCGTTCGGAGGTTCTGGCCCTGTCGTGGCCGGTTACGCTGTTGGCCCTGGCCGCCCATGCCACCGCCACCGCCGAAGAACTGGCTGAAGATGTCCTCGAAGGGGTTGCCTTGGCCGCCGCCAGCGCCGCCGAACGGGTTCCCCCGACCGCCCATGCCGCCAGCGCCGCCGACACCGCCGCGTTTTTCGGCCTGTTCGAACCGGTCGTGACCCAACTGGTCGTACTGCCGACGCTTCTGCTCGTCAGTCAGGACCTCCTTTGCCTTCTTTACCTTCTTGAACTTCTCCTCTGCGTCGGGTTCGTCGGAAACGTCCGGATGGTACTGTGCGGCCTTCTTTCGGTAGGCCTGCTTGATCTCGTCCTCGGACGCGTCTCGTGAAACGCCGAGTACGTCGTAGAAGTCCTCGCTCATTCGTTATCTGCGTTACTCGATTGAACTACTTCAAAAGAACGGGTCAGTGGCGACAGAATCTCGAACGTGAGAGGCGAGCGAATGCCTCAGTTTGGGCTCCCGACAGTCCCAGAACGCAGCGTGTTCCGGGAGCGAACGATTGAGACGACTCAGACGCTTACGCGTCTTCGTCGTCCTCGTCTACATCTTCGAAGTCGGCGTCTACGTATTCGTCGTCGTCGCCGGGACTCTGGCCGCCTTGGCCGCCCATACCGCCCATTCCGCCTGCACCGCCGGGTCCGGCACCGCCGGCACCGGCCTGTGCACCTTGGGCTTGGGCCTGCTGCTGGTACATCTGCTTGCCGATCTCCTGGAGTTCCTTCGAGAGCGCCTCGGTCGCGTCTTCGAGTTCCTCCTTCGTCGCGTCCTCGTCTTCGAGCGTCGCCTCGACATCGTCCATCGCGGCCTCGATGTCGGCGCGCAGGTCGTCGTCAACCTGCTCTTCGTTCTCTTCGAGGAGCGTCTCCGCGCGCTGGACTGCGCTCTCGGCCTCGTTGCGGGCCTCGATGCGCTCACGCCGCTGTTCGTCCTCTTCGGCGTGCTGTTCGGCCTCCTCTTGCATCTGCTCGATCTCTTCGTCTGAGAGGCCAGCGCCGCCTTCGATGGTGATCGACTCGGCGTTGCCGGAGCCTTTGTCCTCGGCTTCGACGTTGACGATACCGTTCTCGTCGATGTTGAACGTGACCTCGATCTGCGGCGTTCCGGCGGGTGCCGGTGGGATGCCGGTGAGTTGGAACTCGCCGAGCAGTTCGTTCTCCTCGGCAATCTCGCGTTCACCCTGGAAGACACGAACCTGTACGGAGGTCTGGTTGTCCGCGGCCGTGGTGAAGATCTTCGATTCCTCGGTCGGGATCGTGGTGTTCTTCTCGATGAGTCGCTCGAACAGGCCACCTTTCACCTCGATACCGAGGCTGAGTGGCGTCACGTCGAGGAGGACGATGTCGTCCACTTCGCCGCCGAGGACGCCGCCCTGAATCGCTGCGCCGAGGGCGACTGCCTCGTCGGGGTTGACGTTCTTCTTCGGTTCGATACCGAGCATCTCCTCGACCTTCTCGTGGACCTGTGGCATCCGGGTGGAGCCACCGACGAGAATCACGTCGTCGATGTCCTCTTTCGTGTACCCGGCGTCTTCGAGCGCTTGCTCCGTCGGGCCTACCGTACGGTCGATGAGGTCCGACGTGAGCGACTCGAACTTCGCACGTGTGAGTTTCTCTTCGAGGTGGACCGGACCGGAGTCCGTCGCCGTGATGAACGGCAGGTTGATGGTCGTCTCCTTGCGCGAGGAGAGTTCGATCTTCGCCTCTTCGGCGGCGTCCTTCAGACGCTGAAGGGCCTGCCGATCCTCGCGGAGGTCGATACCGTGGTTGTTCTCGAACTCTTCGGCCAACCAGTCGATGATGGCCTGGTCCCAGTCGTCGCCACCGAGGTCGTTGTCACCGTTCGTGGCAACAACTTCGTAGACGCCGCCGCCGAGGTCGAGAACAGAAACGTCGAACGTCCCGCCGCCGAGGTCGTAGACGAGAACGGTCTGGTCGGAGTCGTCGTCCAGTCCGTAGGCCATGGAGGCGGCTGTCGGTTCGTTGATGATGCGTTCGACCTCGAAGCCGGCGATTTCGCCGGCGTCCTTCGTCGCCTGACGCTGGCGGTCGTTGAAGTACGCCGGAACGGTGATAACGGCCTTCTCTACCTCGTCGCCGAGGTAGTCTTCGGCGTCGCGTTTGATCTTCTGGAGGGTCATCGCCGAAATCTGCTCGGGAGTGTACTCCTCGTCGTCGATTTCGACGGTGTAGTCCTCCTCACCCATGTGGCGCTTGATAGAACGAATCGTGTGGTCCGGGTTCTGAATCGCCTGATTCTTTGCGGGCTTGCCGACGAGACGCTCGTCGTCGTCGGTGAACGCCACCACGGAGGGAGTGGTGCGGTCGCCCTCGGCGTTCACGATAATTTCGGGGTCCCCACCCTCCATCACCGCGAAAGCGCTGTTCGTGGTACCGAGGTCGATACCGAGAATCTTGTTGCTCGCCATCTTGGCGGCAACTACTGGTCTAAATCGGTTAAAGGTTACTAGACGGGAGCGTGGCCGGCGCTAGAGCAGGTCGCCGCAGTCTTGCGATTTGATCGTTCCCGGCTGTGCGATGTGACTGGGTTTTTTATCGAACCGCAGTCAGTCCATCTCGGCAGGAACGTTACCGTATGACGAGGTCGAGGACGGTCCTCGAATTGCGTCAACTCCCTCGTCGAGTACTGCCAACACGTCCTCGACCACCGCTTCCCGACCGGAAGAAGAGAAGAACTCGTGGCCGCCGTCGTACGGACGGAGGTTCTCGGTCGGTGTCCGGTCACCGATGGCGCGGACACTGACCATCCGATCCGATAGCGAACAGAACACCACGTCCTGCTCTCGGAAATAGGGGAGTCGCGCTTGTGCGTCCATAATTGTCCGAAGGAACGCGGGCGAGATGCCTTGCGGTGCTTCGTCGTACTCGTCTTCGGACTTCAGGTCACCGATAACCGGGGTGTCTCGTTCGGGCGAGAACAGCCGCCGAGTGGTCGGGATCTGGAGATAGTACGGCAGAACTACCGACTCGAACCCATCGTTCGGGGCTGTCCCCCACCACGGACTCAAAAACACGTTTCGGGGAGCGTTGTCCACCACATCCGCGAGATGCGCGGCGATGAGTCCGCCGGTGCTGTGACTCAGCACCACGTCGAAGTCGTGATCCTCGTAGTACGTCCGGACGGGGGAGAGATACTGATCATCGAAGTCCCAGCCGTTCATCGGGAGGGTGACAGCGTGGACACAGTACTCCTCGGTGAGTCTGTCGAGCAACCACGAGACGTGTTTGTCGTCAGGTTCGTTGCCCCAGCCGAGGACGAACAGCAGATCCTCACCACCGTCGCCGTGGACGGAAAATCGCATTCGAGGCGTCTCACGGAACTGATTTCGAAACGGAATTCTCACTCCTGAAGCGTGACAGGGTGAGAACAAAAGCCTACGTGAATCGGCCAGCCTGTGCGGTCTCAGGAGCGGTTCAGTTACTCGTCGTCTTTACTGACCGTAATCTGCGCTTCGCGGATGACTTTCTCGGCCATCTCGTATCCCGGCTGATACACGTCAGCAACGGTTCCCTCTGGCTGGTCGCTCTCGACGCGCATCATCACTTCGTGGCGCGTCGGGTCAACTTCTTCGCCCGGTTCGGGGTCGATAGTTGATACGTCCTCGTCGGCGAGGATGCGGTCGAACTCCTCCAGCGTCGATTCGATCCCCGGACGGATGTCGGCATCTTCGTCCTGATCCAGAGCGCGAAGGAGGTTGTCGCGGACGGTGACGACGCGTTCGACGAAGTCCTCGGTCGCCGTCTCTCGGATCTGGTCCTGTCGCTTCTTCGCGCGTTTCTTGTAGTTCTGGAAGTCCGCCTGCGTCCGTTTCAGACGCTCGGTGAGTTCGTCCGCTTCCTCGGCTTTCGTAGCGAGTTTGGTTTCGAGTTTCTGGACTCGTCGTTCGAGTGCGGCCACCTCGTCGGCGAGTTCGTCGTCGTACTCCGCGACGCGGGCAGCAACATCACCCGTCGTTTCGGCATTCGCTGCGTCGCCAACTGCCTCCGCTTCAGCAGTCTCGGTTTCAGCAGTCTCCGCTTCGGCTTCCTTCTCTGCGGCCGTCTCCGTTTCGGCCGCCTCGGCTTCCCCGTTCTGCTCGGCCGCTGCTGTTGCATCGGCCGTCGTGTCGGACCCATCGACGTCGGGGTCCGTCGTCTCGTCAGCGTCTGCGCTCTCGGACACACGGCCGTCGGGGGACTCGTCGGTCATATCTGACCAAAACGGGTGGCGCGGCTTAAGGTTGTACGACTCGTCCGACGGCGTTCTCGGAGCCGGTGGGTCGGACCGTTCGAAGCGGGCCTACTGGTACATTCGGAGCGGTTGGGCTTGCGTACTCTCCTCGTCACCCTGTTGCATCCGCTGCGCGAGTTGTTTCTTCGCGTTGCGAATCTCTTCGGCCCGATCAACGAGATTGTCAACGGGTACTTCGATGCCCGCCAGCGGTTCGATCCCCTTCTTGATGATGACGCGGGAAGCTTCGGGGTCAGGGAATTGCGGGTCCGACTCGACGATCAGGCCGACCGCCGTGCGGTCGTTCTTGAGGGCATCGTGCAGCAACGCGCCCGTCGGTCCGGAGATCAGGCCCATCTCGTTGGGGAAGTCGATGCCCGCCTCTTCGACCATAGCTGCTCCTTCACCCGCAGCGACGGCGTACAACGCGGGAACGTCTTCGGATTTCTCCTGCGGGAGTCCCGAGAGGAAGATGGGCATACTCTCTATGTCGTCGAACCACGAGGAGAGGCAGTTAGCGACTTCAGTCGCGGCTTGCGGCACGATGGGAACGTCGCTCTGGAGGACGAGCAGATCGCGCTCCGCGTCGGCGTAGAGGCGGACGGGCGTCGAAAGTTCGGGATCTCCCTCGTGATAGACGGCCACTTTCGGAATACCGTCGCAGTGGAGGTTACCGTAGTGGACCATATCGAACGCCTCTACGAGGTGGTCGGCCGCAATCTTGCCGACCAACCCGACGCCGGGCAGTCCTTCAACCATCGTCGGTTCGGAAAGCGACACACTGTCGTCGAGGACGGCTATTTTGGCCATAGTGATAATTCACTCTCTGGTGACGTAAAACCGGGGTGCTGGGACGGTACCGACGCGAATCCGTTCTCCCGCGCCGGGTCGGTCTGTCACACCGAGACGCGCGGTCCGAAACCCACAAGCGCCCCCCTCCGGTACGGGTGGGTAATGAACCCCTTAGAGCGGTACGCGCCGCTCGTGGACGACGAGGACGCGTTCTTCGCGGCCTGCGACCGGCCGCTCCCGTCCGTCGTCCGCGTCAACACCATCAAGACGACGGTTGATCGCGCACGTTCGGCCCTCGACGCCGAAAACGTCGGCTACGAGCCCACCGACTGGCATCCCGGCATCCTGAAACTCGACGAACGCGGCCCCGGGACGACGTGGCCGTACTTCCACGGCTGGTTGCACGGCCAAGAGGAAGTGTCGGCGCTTCCGGCGCTCGCGCTCGACCCGGAACCCGGCGAAATCGTCTGGGACGCCTGCGCCGCCCCCGGCAGTAAGACGACGCAACTCGCAGACCTGATGGACGATACCGGCGTCCTCATCGGTAACGACAACAATCTCGGCCGTCTCTCGGCGCTCCGCCACAACGCCGAACGCCTCGGCGTCAGCAACCTCGTCGTGACGAATCAGGACGCGCGAAACTACTCGCTGAAACCGTTCGGTGAGGACACCGACGACTCGGCGGCCATCGATGCGTTCGACAAGGCCCTCGTGGACGCGCCGTGTTCCTGTGAGGGAACGATTCGAAAGAACCCCGACGCGCTCGACCGATGGACGATGAACCACGTCCACAGCGTCGCCGGCATCCAGAAAGGAATTCTCCGGCGTGCTGTCCAAGCCACTCGACCCGGCGGTACCGTCGTTTACTCGACGTGTACGTTCGCACCCGAGGAGAACGAGGCCGTCCTCGATCATGTCCTCGGCGAGGAAGACTGCAAACTCGTCCCGTGGGACGCCCCTGACAACTTCGAGACAGCACCCGGCGTCACCGAGTGGGAAGACGAGGAGTACGACCCGTCGGTCGAACTCGCCCACCGCGTCTATCCGCATCACAACGACACGGGCGGGTTCTTCTGCGCGAAACTGGAGGTGACAGCATGAGCGACGAGACGACTGGAAACGGGACGGAAGACCAGACGCCCGAGAACGACGGCCAGCAGTTCGACCGCCTCCCGGCGACGGCCGAGGACCGCGTCGTCGCCGGCCGCCCCACCCGCGAGGAGGTTGTCGAGTGGTGGGAACAGCGGTACGAAGTCCCACCGGAGACGTGGGACGGCCACACCTTCTGGGAGAAAGGCAACGGGAAGATTTGGGCGTTCGCCGCCGACGTGCCGACGCCGTCACCCGTCGAAGGACTCGGTCTGCGCATCCTCCGCGCACGGCAGGAACACTGGAAACCCTCCACCAACGCCGTCCAGCGGTTCTGCGGTGAAGCGACGAAGAACGTCGTCGTCCTCGAAGGTGACGAGGCGGACCGATTCGTGCGCGGCGAGGACCAAGAACTCGACCGATGGGACGGCGACTGGGGCTATCTCGTCGCCGCTCACGAGTTCGAAGGCGAGAGAGAACCTATCGGCGTCGGTCTCTATCTCCACGGCGAACTCCGCTCGACGGTTCCGAAAGGTCGCCAAGAAGACCTGTCGTAACGGGCGCGGCGCGCTCGTCTCCAGTCTCCTATTGCTTCTCGCGGAGTGTCCCGCCAGTGAGACCTTCCCATTCGACTCGGTAACCGAGACGGGAAAGAACCGCCGAAGCGTCGGAGAGACCGTATTCTTCCAGAATCGCTTCGGCGTCCGACAGCGACATCCCGGCTTCGAGTTCGTCACCGAGCGCGTCTACCACGGCGGGCCGAACTAACGCCCGCCCGACCTGTTCGTGGTCGGGGAACGATACCGATTCGAGGGCGTCCTCGGCGACGGCGTAGGAGTCAGCGAGTTCGGCGAGCGAAGCCACGTCAGCGTCAGGAGAGAGTTCGTCAGGGAGGTCGTCCGCTGCTTCGGCAATCAGTTCATCCTCGTAGATGCGAAGCAGGTCCACCACGTCTTTCACATGGACCGATCCCGAATAGGTGACGACGCGGTGGTCGAGTTCGGCCACGTCCTCGGCGACAGCTAGCGACTCGTCAGCGGCGACGACGAGTTCCACATCGTCTGAGACGGTGGCGAACTGGTCGAGTTTCTTCTCGACGTACTCGGGCGTCCAGAATCCCATCACCTCGAAGAAGACGCGGAACTCGGGGTCGTCGCCGGAGTTCTCGCCTGCGGCGTCGCCACCGGGCCGGTACACGAACGCGAAGTCGGGAATCATCGCCCGCGCGCCTGCCGCGAGCGGTTCGGGTTCGCGCACGAGTTCCCAATCGAGGTCCAACCCCTCGAACCGGGCGGCGAAGTCGGCTTCGACGCCGCTGTCGTACGTCGGTTCCGTCACCGGTTCGACGTTGGGAACTGAGAGATCAGCATCGGAAAGCGTCATCTCGCGTTCGGTTCCGCGGTCGTCGATAGTCGCTGTCATGGTCCACTCGGCGGTTCCGGCGACGGTCCGGAGCAGACGCGCGAACGCCGTCCCGTAGCGTCGCGTCCGGCGGAAGAGCGCATCGGGGCCTGTAACGACGAGTTCGCGCGTCTCGCCGTCACGGCGAATCTCGTACATCAGACCGAGGCGTTTCACCGCCGAGACGAGTCGCTTCGGGTCTGAACTCCGGACGCGAACTTCGGTGGCGTCGAACAGTGCAGTCTGTGCGAGCGAGAGATTGTACTGCTCCAACAACGAATCGGGAGACCAACGAGCGTCGAACTCCGTCA
Source organism: Halogeometricum borinquense DSM 11551 (assembly GCF_000172995.2). GTDB lineage: Archaea > Halobacteriota > Halobacteria > Halobacteriales > Haloferacaceae > Halogeometricum > Halogeometricum borinquense. Next base: position 1,543,893 of record NC_014729.1, on the reverse strand, counting down.
ACACCTCGTTCACCGCTCTATCGGCGTACAACGATTCTTCGATAGCCTCGGTGTCGGTTCCGAGACGATCCGCGACGCGCTTGAGAACCGCCGTCCGCGCCTCCGTCGTGGTGGGGACACCTGCCGTCTCAGCCTCCTCAAACGTCGCCCGACGAACACGCGTCGGTGGGAGAGGGGCCACGACCTCGAACGTCGCTTCCCGGTCGAGGAGCGCAGCGAGTCCGCGGACGAGTTTGAAGTCGTCGGCCTCGTCTTCGAGCGACGAGAGGGCGTCGTCGAGACGGTGGCGAGGTTCGCCCACGTGGCCCTGAAACACGCCGATAACGCGCGCCGCGAGAGGCCGCGACTCGCGTCCGACGAACTGCGGATGGTAGCCGCCGCCCGCACGGGAGACGCGGCGGAGGTCTTTCGTCAGCACGGCGGAGCGTTGGCCGGGGCGCGACAAAAGCCCGCCGACGCGGAGGCGGAGACAAGGACAGGGACAAGAGAGGGACAAAGACGAGAACAAGAACAGGAACAGGAACAGGAACAGGAACAGAGACAGAGATAGAAACAGGACAGGACAAGAACAGAGACGCATCCGACCCCAGCGAAACGACCGAAGGGGAAGGCTCATGCCGTCGGACGAAATGTCCGCGTACATGGAGACTCGCCGTACCGTCCTCCGTGCCCTCCCGGCGAGCGTTCTCGCCCTCTTGGGTGGCTGTCTCGGATCGCCTCCACACGGAACGGGACCGCGTCGGCCACCGGACGCTCCGGCGGGACAGTCCCGGCAGACGCCCGAGAAGCCCGATCTGTACGTGAAGACGTTCGACTTCGATGAAACTGAAAACGGGAATCTTCGCGTGTTCGGCGACGTTGGCAACCGCGGCGACGTTGAACGAGTCGCCACCGTCCAGGTCCGAGTGACGAGAAACGGCAAGGAGTACACCCAAGAGACGACAGTCACTGTCGCTTCGGGGACGACGGCGTCGTTCTCGGTGACGTTCGGAATCTCTCAGGAAACGTTCCTGAACGGCGGCAGCCTTAACGTCGATCTCGTCTAAGCGACGTCGGCCGATTTCGTCTTTGACCGCCTCCCTGCTGTTTCGTGTCCGCGTGATACTTACCGACGGCGCTGTGCGACCCGTTCCTCGGCCGTCTCGGCGCTGACGAGTTCGTACAGGATCGCTGCCCCGCCATCGGTCTTCGGGCGGAGAACACGTCCAAGACGTTGCGTGAACTCGCGTTCGGATCCGCTGCCGGCGAGCAGGACGGCGACGTTCGCGTCTGGCACGTCCACGCCCTCGTCCAAGACGTTCGCCGTGACCACCCGCGAATACGTTCCGTCGCGGAAGCGTTCGAGTAGTTCGCGTCGATCGGATGCAGCGGTTTCGCTCGTTATCGCCGGGAGCAAGTAGCGCTCCGAGAGTCGGTAGACGAGGTCGGTATGTGCGGTGAAGACGATTACTCGGTCGTCGCAGTGTCTGTCGAGAATTCGGCCCAACGTCTCCACCTTCTGGTCGGCGTTCATCATGATGCGCCGAGCGCGTTGCTTTGCGAGGAGGGCCTCGCGCGCTCGGGGGTCGGTTCCCGACCGCATCACGAGTTTCTGATAGTCCGATCCCGACCGAAAGGAGAGATTTGAGGTCTTGAGATAGTCCACAAACGTTCCCTGCGCCTCCTCGTAGCGTTCGCGTTCCGCCGGCGTCAAATCCACCTCGATCCGGCGGACTTCGTACTCTGCGAGGTGGTCTCCGGCGAGGTCGTCCACCGACAGGTCGTACACTTTCGGCCCCACGAGATCCGCGATAACTTCGTGTGCGCCGTCCGGTCGTTCGAACGTCGCGGTGAGTCCGAGGCGGGCGGGCGCTGTGAGAAGACGGGCTACGTCCCGGTAGCCCTCGCCGCCGAGGTGGTGTACCTCGTCGAAGACGACGAACTCGAAGTCACCGCCCACGTCGTCGGCACGGAGGTACGCCGAGTCGTAAGTCGAGACGGTAATAGCCTCTTGTGTCTGCTCGCCGCCGCCGAACTGCCCGACGGAGATGTCGAACTCCGTCTCCAGTTCGCGTCGCCACTGGTTGAGGAGGTCCACCGTCGGGACGACGATGAGCGTGGACCCCCCGAGTGCCGCGATAGCGGCGACGGCGACGACGGTCTTTCCGGCCCCGGTCGGGAGTTCGAGGACGCCCCGCTCATCGTTCGCGTGCCACGCGTCGAGTGCGCCGCGTTGGTAGTCCCGCAAGTCGTAGGCGTGCGAGAGATTCAGATTCGTCTCCGGACGAATACGGTCTTCGTAGTCGAGTCCGCGCTCGTCCAGTGACGCGCGCAGGTCAGCGTAGCGATAGGCGGGGGCACGGGCGACGAGACCACGGTCATCCCACGCCACGCCGGGGAGGTCCGCGGCCGACACGTCGGACTCCGCAAGGCCGCCGACGCGCACCGTCCCGTCCTCGAACGTCAGCGTCAGCACATCCGTTGCTGTGTCGGCATCGGATATAAACGGACGGACCGCGGGTGAGAGTCACGGAGAGCGCCCGGCGTGACTGACCGGCGCGCGACGGGGCGCTTTTAACGCCGCAGGCGAACGTGCGAGTATGAGCGACGAACTCGAAGATGCGGTGAAGACGTTCTTAGCCGATGTGGACGCAGCGCACAAAGAGTACGAGAAGGGCTACGTGGACGCCGACGCGACGCTAGAACTCGTGATGCGTCACGTCGATGACTTACGGGACGCCCACGAGTCATGAACTACCCGACCCCCTTTTGATCCGGAGACAATCGCCGGAAGATGTCTCGATCCGCTCACCCATGTGAGGGAAGAACTATCCCGGAGGGGGTCGCGGAGTAGTGTATGTCGGAGTTCTCAGACCGAATCGAGAAGGTGTCGATAAGCGGTATCCGCGAGGTGTTCGAGGCTGCCGGAGAAGACGCAATAAACCTTGGAATCGGCCAACCGGACTTCGCCGCGCCCGAGCACGCCCGCCGGGCCGCAATCGAGGCCATCAAGGACGGCCGCGCCGACGCGTACACGGAGAACAAGGGGATACGGTCACTACGGGAGGCTATCGCCGCGAAACACGAACGCGACCAAGGGATCGAACGCCACCCCGACGACATCATCGCCACCGCGGGCGGGTCGGAAGCACTCCATATCGCCATGGAAGCGCACGTCGGGTCCGGCGACGAAGTAATCATCCCCGATCCCGGCTTTGTCTCCTACGACGCCCTCACGAAACTCGCCGACGGAACGCCCGTTCCGGTCCCTCTCCGCGATGACCTGACTCTCGATCCCGCAGCCGTCGAAGAAGCCATCACCGACGACACCGCGGCGTTCATCGTCAACAGCCCGGGGAATCCCACGGGTGCGGTGTCGCCGCCGGAGGATATCCGTGAGTTCGCCCGCATCGCCGACGAACACGACGTACTCTGTATCTCCGATGAAGTGTACGAATACACCGTGTTCGACGGTGAGTTCCGGTCCCCCGCCGAGTTCGCCGAGACGGACAACGTCGTCGTCGTCAACTCCGCATCGAAACTGTATTCGATGACCGGATGGCGTCTCGGATGGGTTCACGGCTCTTCGCGCCGTATCGAACGGATGGTTCGGGCGCACCAGTACGTCCAAGCCTGTGCATCCGCGCCCGCGCAGTTCGCCGCCGAGGCGGCACTGACTGGGCCGCAGGGCATCGTCGATGAGATGACCGACTCCTTCCAGCGTCGCCGCGATATCGTCGTCGATGGCTTGGAGGATATCGGCCTGACCGTGCCGACGCCCAAAGGAGCGTTCTACGCGATGCCCGAGGTTCCCGACGGATTCGTAGACGAGTGTCTCGAACGCGGTGTCATCGTCGTTCCCGGCGAGGCGTTCGGCGCGAACGGCGATGGATATGCGCGACTCTCGTACGCAACGGACGAAGCATCACTGCACGAAGCGTTAGACATCATGGCCGAAGCGTACGACGCCGTCGTCTGAATAGCGGCGGAGAGAGCTTTATCAGTGCATAACGAGATATTCGCCTCGATAACACACGCTTAATCGCAGACGACGACCGCGTCAGCCGTGATGTAATCTATTAGCTAAAAATATCTTAAGTTCTGTATTTCAGAGAGACGTACTAGTTCGAAAAAATTGGTAAGAACGAGTTACTGTTTTGGTTCCCTACAGTATCCCTAACGTGTTAGGCCAATAACTAATTAGTCACTCACGTCTCCGGGTAAGTGATGTTAGAGGGAGACACACTCCTCTCTACACACAACCTCCACGAACGATGAACGACAAAATCGCAATCCTCGCTGATCCCGGCCGGCGCACAGTGCTCTCCTGCCTTGACGACCACCGTGGAGCAGTTGACATCGAAACGTTAGCGACGGACGTCGTCGCCGCACGGGAAGGCACATCTCGTGAAGCAGTAACCGAGGCCGACCGTGATGCCGCCCTCGTTCGTCTCCATCACGTCGATCTTCCAAAACTCGATGAAGCGGGGTTTGTCGAATTCGATCACGAGGACGGGATGGTTCGTCGGTGCCGCAGCGAAATAGCGACCATCTCGCCCGTTGTGTCGGACTGAGTAGTCGGGGTAGACTTATACTGCATCGGGTCAAATTAGCAGACGGCCGGGACATACGCAGGACTCTGCCATGGACACGTAGGTCCTCGCACCCGGTTTTCGAGAAACGACAATGGTGAGCAACTGGACCCCCGATTGCGGCCTTATTATGAAACTAATCCTACAAATTTGTGTGAAGCGGACGATTCTCGCATCGGAGAGGGACCCGTCGCTTAGTTCGCGGTACTGACGATTTTTATCACGTCGCCTTCGTCTAACTCGTAGTCCTCAGCGATACGCCGGTCGGATCGTGCGTTCACGGCGTGGAGGTAGCCCTCGCCGATGTCCGAGTGAACGGCGTACGCGAGGTCTTTCGGGGTTGATCCACGTTCGAGGAGGAACGCGTCAGGAAGCATTTCGCCGGTGCCGTCCGTCCATCTCGTCTCGTTCTGGACTGGGTAGGCGGTCACCATATCGAGTACGTCGTAAACGGCCGTGTTGATGGCTTCTTGGACGCCCGTTCCGCCGTTCGTCTCGACAACCTCTCGGATCTTCTCGAGTCCCGACTGCTGTGCATCGGAGACATCGCCGACGATATCGAAGTCGTCGTCGCCCGGCAGGTAGTCGATGATGCCCGCGTCGGCGGCCCGTCGAAGGGCGAGTTCGCCGTCGGCGGTGGCGGCGACGACGGGCTTGTCCACCTCGCGCAGGCGTTCGAGGTTCTCCGGTGGGGCGACGTCGGCTTTGTTGGCGACGAGGACGATGGGTTTCGTCCGCGCGCGCACGTCGCTAGCGAGTGCTTCCTGATGCTCGTCGGTCCACTGCTGTGGGTCTTCCGGGTAGTCGAGCGACCGGAGCGAAGCGGCCACGTCGTACTCCGTCGCACCGAATCCAGTCAACATCTCCGTGAGGGCGTCGTCGATGTCGAAATCCGGCGACCGGGACTTGCGGACGACCGACTCCCAGTTGCGGTCGATGATGCCCGCTAACCACTGTTCTAACTCCGCTTCCACGAAATCAGCCTCTTCAACGGGGTCGTACGTGCCAACCTCGACGGGTTCTCCCTCTTCGTTGGTGCCGCCGGAGGCGTCCACGACGGCGAGGATAACGTCCGCGTTCGTGAGCGCGTCTAAGAACTGATTCCCGAGTCCGCGGCCTTCGTGCGCGCCGGGGACGAGTCCAGCCACGTCGAGGAGTTCGACGCCGACGTAGCGGACGCCGTCCTCGCAGTTGCCACAGCGTTCGTCTCTGTCGAGACAGGGGCATCGCGTGCGAGCGTAACTCACGCCTCGATTCGGGTCGATGGTCGTGAAGGGGTAGTTTCCCACGTCCACGTCGGCCATCGTCGCCGCCTTGTAGAAGGTGGACTTGCCCGCATTGGGTTTGCCCGCGAGAGCGATAGAGAGCATACCGCAAAGACGGGGGACGGCCGGAACATCCTTTCGGTCGAACGAGGGGGCAAGGTGGGATTCGGACGCTACGAGAGGGCAAGAGGATTCGGACGCTACGAGTGCGGGAGCAACCGGTGTCTGAACCGCCACGCGAGACCGCCGAGGAGGACGAACGGGAAGACGAACACGAGGAAATACGGAAGGGCGTACGCGAGGCCGACGACGAGGGCGCGAGCAACGGTGGCGACGCCGTCAACCGATTGGAAGAACGCCGAGAGTACCGGGGTATCGTACCAGCGGTCGGGCGCGACGCGGTCTGGCGTCGGGCGGGGTTCTTCCAGACGGACGGTCAGCGTCGAGAATGCGACGCGGTCCTGAAGGGACTGTTTCTGTGCCTCTAAACGCTCGATTTCGCCCTGTACGTCGGAGAGTTCACGCTGGACCGCGAGCACGTCCTCCGTCGTGTTCGCTTCGTCGTACAGTTTGCGGAGTTGATCACGTTGTGCGCGGAGATTCTCCAGTCGCGCTTCGAGGTCAACCAGTCGGTCGGTCACGTCTTCGGTGTTCGTCTTGACGACCTCCACTTCGCCCTCAGCTTTCGCATCCTCGACGAGGGCGTCGAAGTCTGCGGCAGGAACGCGGAGGACGACTTGGCCCGTGAGGTACGTCTCGTTATCGACGCTGTGGCGTTCCTGCGACGTGTCGGAGACGAATCCGCCGTAGCCTTGGACGGCCGCAGTGAGATTCGATTTCGAGGCTTGAAAGTCGTCAACTTCAACGCGGACGGTTCCGGTTTTGATGAGTGCGCGGTTCTGTACGTTGGCTGTCTTCGACGATGCCGCACTGTCGCTGTTGGCTCCGCCCGATGCGCCCGATGACGTGGTTTCAACCGTGGGCGCTGCCGTCGCGGCCCCGTCGTCGGAGCGATGCAGTTCGGCCCTGCCACTGTCATCGTCTGCCCCGCCACTACATCCGGCGAGGGCGGCGAGAGCAACGACGACGACAAGAAGGAGCGTTCGTCTGTGCTTCATCCTGTCATGCCATACGACAACCCATCAAAAAGAAATGCCGTTGAGAACAGTGGCCATTTGAGTTTCCCTCACAGCCGTCGTGAAACTGACGGCCGCATGATAGCGAGACGGACGACTACGTGACGAAGCGGACACCGACTCCGGGTGGAAACAGGCGCTACTCGATGTCGCGGGAGGCGTCGGAACGGACGATTCGCATATCTCCTTTCGCCCGCATCGTCCCGTCTACGGCGGCGTTCTCGTTGAGTTCGAGTTCCGCACACGAAACGTCTCCGAGGATACGGGCGTCGCCTTCGATAGCGACGGTTCCGTTTCTCGTCGTCACGTCGCCGTGAATGCGCGTGCCCGACCCGACGGTGATGTCGCCCCGTGCGCGGAGACTGCCGAAGACGTTGTTATCAGAACCGACGGTGATGGACTCCGCGCGTACGTTACCGTGCAGACGGCAGTCGTCTCCGATATGAGCGGGCGCGGAAGTCTGCCACGCGTCATCGGAGACGGTCGAACCGCGCGGGACGACGAGGGGGTCAACTTCGCTTTCGCCGGAGAGCGATTCGGCGAGTTCGTCGGCCGCCTCGTTCTCACCGAGTCGAAGCAGTTGTGAGAGGACGACGAAGTAAAAGACAAGCGTTGGAACCGGGTTGCGGATGACAATCCACCCGCTTGCCTCGAAGCCCTCCTCGATATCTACGTCGTCACCGATATCCAAATCGCCGGAGACCATGAGACGGCCGCCGACGTGGACGCGTTCACCGAGATACGCGTCTTGGCCGACGAGGACGTTCCCGGCCACGTCGCACCAAACGTCGAGTCGGCAGTCACCCTCTGCTTCGATGTCGCCGCCGAACTGGACACGTTCGCCCGCGAAGACGTTTCGGCCGCGGACGCCGAACTCGACAGTACTCTGCCCCCCGACGATAACGTCCCCGTCAGTTACGAGGTCGTGCTCTTCGACGGTGGTTCCGTCGGGGATTTCGAGCGCATCGAGCGGATCCGAACCGAGTGACACACTCCTCTGTGATGCGCCCGTCATTATAAGCGCCTCGCAAGACAGAGAGCTGACGCGACTGGGGACGTGTTTTTGTACGTCGGCGAATTACCACGCAATATGACGGTTTTGTCGTTCGACGAGAAAGGTGTCGATGTCGAGTACCAAGGGACCGAATTCCGCTTGGAAAAGGCGCTCATCGAGGACGCGACGGAGAAATCCTATCCCGACGTGACGGACCACGAAGTGCTGAAGATAGTCGAGGAGGACCCCTCGCTCAGCGGTGAGCCGCGCCGTATCAAAGACATCCTGAACACCTAACGCGGCGATTCGCTCACTCGGTGCTGTAAATAGTCGTCTCGGGGAAGAAGTCCGCCCACGCGAACCAGAACATCAGAGATCTATCGTTCGCGCGCGCGAGCGCGGCCCCTTCGTGCGGGCCATCCAGAGCGCGCCCGGTGTGCAGGTCCCAGCGCGACCCGTCACCCGTGAGAACGTCCGTTCCCGACTCCCGGTCGAACGTGATCGCCGACCCGTCTACCCGACGGTCGTAGGCGACCAACGTTCCGTCAACGGTCGCGGCGGCAACGACGGGAAGCCCACCCACTTCGTCGTTGACGACGGGGGTCTCCGAGAGCGTTGAAAGCGGGTACGCGACCGCTTTGTCGCCGTGAGCGACGCCGATAACCCGCGCTTTGGGGTGCAAACGGTCGTCAACATCGTCGTTGAAGCCGATTCCGACACGACTCGACGTCTCGTAGCCGAGGTACGGGTTCCGGTCGTAGTCCCGCGTTTGTCGGCCGGTGACGGTATCTGAGACGGGCGGTGGGAGCAGAACCGACGTATCTGGGTGCGATTCGCGCCACTCACCCCACGAAGTGGTCGTCGATGGGAGGAGGTCCAGTTGCGACCCGGTGAGTGATCCCCGGATAGCCGTCGCCAGCACCTGACTCCACAACGATTCGGACTCGCGGTCGTACATGACGAGATCCGACTGCCACAGGTAGCCCGAGACGCCGAACGTTCGGGTGTCGCCCGCGACGGTTCGTTCGGCGACGACGGCGCTTCCACACAGCGGGCAGTAGGTAACGAGAACCGGACGGTCGAACTGGTCGTTCACGATTTCGTGCCAGTTGAGTACTGCCAGCGGGTACGCCCGCGCCTCGCCGTCGAGTTCGACGCCGATGACGAGTTCGCCGTCGTCTAACGTCGCGTCTACGTCTGACCAGTCGGAGCCGAACTTCGGGGAGACGATAGCGGGGATAGCGTCTTTCGACGCGCCGCGGTTCAGGTCGTCTTTTGGTACCGGGAGCGACACGTTACCGCTCCCAACAGGGCTCATCCCGCCGTCACCGTTCGTCTCCTCGAACCCGTCTGTCGGCGCGCCGGCCCCCCCAGAACCGTCGAGACAGCCCGAGAGACTGAGGGTTACTCCGACTCCAGCAGTGACGAGAAACGTACGGCGATTCATGGCACAAAATCGCACGTCGGACGGTATGAGGATACGCCGGTCGGGTGAAATGTAGACACAGCCGATCCGAAGAGCAAGCCGAACAGCGCTCGCCTACCGGAGGCGTTCTTCGAGACAAACCGTCACGATGGACGACGCGATTTCCGCGCCACCGCGGAACGGGTCGAGTTTCGTCTCGCCCGCGCGTTCACGGTACGGAATCGGGACTTCAGTGACGCGATAGTCTCGCATCAGGGGCCGGATGAGAAGTTCCGCCGAGAGACCGGTGTTCTCTGTCCAGTCGATGTCGTGCAGGAGTTCGCGGCGGTACGCCCGCATCCCCGTCGTGGTATCGTGGACGCGACGGCCCATCAAGAGCGAGGCGAGAAGCGCGAATGCGGCGTTTCCGTAGCGGTTCAGTGTCGGCATCGCCGTCGCGCCGGGCGAGAGTCGGTCGCCGGAAACAACGTCGTACCCGTCGTTGATTCGGTCGAGAAACGTCGGGAGCATCTCCATCGGGTAGGTGTCGTCGCAGTCGGTGGTGACGACTACCGGACGGTCGGGCGTCAACACGGCTTCACGGACGGCAACGCCGTATCCTTGTGGTTCCTGTTCGATGACTGTTGCGCCCATCTGCCGCGCGATTTCCGGCGTTCGGTCGTCGGACCCATCGACGCAGACGACTTCTGCCCGGCCGTCGGTGATGCGGTCGATGTCGGCCAACACCGCCCCGATGGCCTGTTCCTCGTTGTACGTCCCCATGACGACAGCCACGTCGTCGAAGGTGAACTGCTCGGTCACACCCGGGGTTTGCTACCCGTCTATTTTAGCGTTTAGGTTCGCCAAAAAGACTAGCTTAGTCCGCGGTCGTCCGGTCGTTCCTCCAGTTCTTCGGCTCGGTCGATGAGGTAGTCCATGAGACGCTTGGCCGAGTCTTCGACCGACTGTAGGTCGTCTTCGGATCGACCGCTTACTCGAACCGACAGTTGGTAGAGTCCAAGTTCGACGTTCGGAACGGTGTCGTCGTATCCGTTGTTCAGATCAGTCTGGCTCGCACTCCCAGTACCCGCAGCCTCCGAATCAGTCGATTCCCCGTCGAAGGCCGCTTCGTCGGTCGTCTCCGAGTCAGCAGGCTCTCCCTCGGTTTCGACCGCTTCGTCGGCGTCCGCGTCGGTCGTCATGTGACCGGCCTATCGCGGGGGGCACAAAAGCGTCCCGTCTCCCGTTGCATCCGTGCGTCGATAGCGGAGGGACGCCGCCGTCAGCGTTTACTCAAGAAACGGTCCGATGGAGTCGGCGTGAAGTGATTCGACCACGACATCCATCAGATTCGACAGGTTCGCGGTGTCGTCACGGTTGTACGAAACCAGCGTGTCGAGGGCGTCTTCGTCGCCATCGCGTTCGTACTGGTGCCAGAGGCGAACCGCGTCGCGGCCCGAGAGGTCAGGTCTGTCCCGGTCGATACCGACCGCCTTCTCGATGCTCTTGAGTCCCCCCGTCAGGTCGAGGCGGCGGCACGGGTACATCAGGTCGATGTGCGGGGTATCGATTGAGATGTCGAAGTTGTCCTCCAAGAACGGCACGTCGAAGCGTTTGCCGTTGAACGACGCGACAAGAGCGGCGTCAGTGAACTGTTCGCGGAGCGCCTCGGCGGTCAGATCGTGTCCGCGGACGAGCGTCGTCGTCTCGCCGTCGCGGTGGAAGGAAACAGTGGTCACGTCGTTCTGTGCCGAATCCAACCCGGTCGTCTCGATGTCGAAAAAGCAGGTGTCTTCGCGGAAGTTCTCGTACAGTCGCCAGCGTTCGCCCGACGGGAAGGCGTCGCCGAAGTAGCGAGCGTCGCCGTCGTCTAATCGTTCGAGTGCGTCGGCGACGAACGTCTCGATTCGCTGGCCCGTCTTCTCACCCACGGGGGCCACGGACGGATCGAACGCCTCCCACGTGAGGACGCCCTCCTCCCAGAGCGACCGTTCGGTCCGTTCGCCCACGCCGTGGACGGGGATGAAACTGTTCTCGATGCGCATGTACCGAACGGAGTTACGCCGACGCCTAAACCCTTCGAGTACGTCCGAGATACGCCGCAATGGCTGTTCGGGAGTGCCGGACTGTTCGGGAGTGCCGCAGTGTTTTGTCCGCGGCGCGCGTATCCGGACTCATGTGTGGCCGGTACAGTTTGTTCACCCCGCAGGAGGAACTGGCAGAACGGTTCGACGCGACATTCGAGACGCCTCCCGAACCGCGATACAACTGTGCGCCCGGACAGCGGCTTCCAGTCGTGACGGACGACGACCCCGAGGCGTTTCGATTCCTGAAGTGGGGTCTCGTCCCGCAGTGGGCGGACGACCAGTCGGTCGGGAACACCCTCATCAACGCACGGGCGGAGACAGTCCGTGAGAAACCGAGTTTCCGTGACGCGTTCGAGCGCCGACGATGCCTCGTCCCCGCAGACGGGTTCTACGAGTGGGTATCGGCCGACAACGGAAAACAACCGTACCGCGTCGCTTTCGAGGACGACCGGCCGTTTGCGATGGCGGGCCTGTGGGAACGCTGGAAACCACCGCAAACCCAGACCGGACTCGGCGACTTTGCGGGCGACGGAGATGCGACCGACGCCGAACCGGAGATACTGGAGACGTTCACCGTCGTCACAGCGGAACCGAACGAACTCGTTTCGGACCTCCACGACCGGATGTCCGTGATCCTCGCTCCCGACGAAGAAGAAACGTGGCTGCACGGCGACGCTGCTGATGCCGAATCGCTCCTCGATACCCATCCCGACACGGAGATGCGCGCGTACCCCGTCTCTACGCGAGTTAACAGTCCTGTGAACGACGACGCCGACATTATCGAACCCGTCGAAGTCTGAGCCGCCACCGTGAGATTGCAGATTGTGACCGCTGTTAGAGGACAATAAATCCGCAGTTTCGATATAGCAGTATGAAATTTATCAGTCGCGGCTCAAACAACTACAGCGTCGAGTGGCAACATATGCCATTCACCAGATGTCGCCCGAACAATCGATATATCGCAGCACCATGTACACGGTACGCCGGTCATTCGGCACTCGCGCGGGACCGAGAACTGCAACTGTACGCGAGTCGTCCAAGGAAACGACGAATCGAAGAACGACCAGATGGAGTCAGATCAACTGACCCAGCGTACTGCGACACCACTTAACGCGAACAGTCCTTGAAAGCGATCCAGCCGTCCAAGGACTGGACTCCCGAATTGGATGGAACGAGTATCAGCCCCATTCAGGCCCGTCTAAGGTACTCACGGGCGCTCCGGTCACCACCGAACTATCGCTGCACCACTTCCGACGCTCTCAAGCGGTCATACCTCGCGGGACAGTCGATTCGGTCCCGCAGATCCGCGGCAAGAATCGAACGGGAACGACACAATCGGTTGCAGAGCAACCGTGGCGAACGACACCTGAGAACGCCACAGACGCTGAGTTCGACACACCTCAGACAGTGGTTTCGAGAGCCGACGGCACGCTTAGTATCGCACAATACAGTGTGCCGGGCAGTACGGCCAAACATCAGCAGCGGTTGCTCAATCGCGTGTCGAACCGTACCTCGGCTTCAGATACCCTTGGAAGCCTTAAAACTGGGATTCAGCCGGGCACACAGGACCGTATAATCGGAGATGGTTTCCTACAGACGCGACGAAAGTGTAGTAGATAGCGGGTTCTATGCCCCGAGAAGGAAGCAGGCTCGTCTCCGAACAGCGATCACCGTATCGGTCCTCTCGTTCCCGAACGCCCGTTCAACCATGGCTTTCACCGTCACCACTGCTTCCGTCCGACAAAGTCTCGAACGATGACGCACACGACGGGTGAAGCATTTGGTCGTCCATTCAGTCCCACTTCATCGACCGATGATACGACCACAGGACCGAAAGAGACGCACATCAGCGTGAGTTCACTTATTTGAACGGCGTCGTTTTCGAACGGTGATCTACACTCTCGCTGATCCACCCCTTTCGGACGGCCCGTCCCTGGACCCGCGTTCGAGTCCGACAGCTCGTCGGGGGATACGAAATTGTGCGTAAAAACGTCGTCTCGGAGAGAACACGATCAGATTGGGGCAATATTTTCTCCTTTCTGGAAGCACGTTTCGTGGCCGTGACCCCAAGGGTACACGGGGTGAAGACAGCGCTCCAGAACCCTATTATTTCCTGAATTATATTCTGAATTAATATGGCGTGAACTTCCACTCTGCACGCTCAAGTCAACTGCTTCAATCGAGCCAAGAAACTATTTCAGTCCTATCAGAGGAAACAGAATTTCAAAATTTTATTTGTGTGAGTGCAGCCAAGCACCACCAGTATATAGTCATAGACACAGATAACTTTCAAAAGCTAGCCAGCATAGAACAATATAAGTGGGGTTATGCTGGTATATGCTATTATCTAGAGGAGAACGCGTCTAGCAGCACAAACTGTGTCAATTTTCCGCAAGAACGGGTCGAGACCACACCTGAAAACGGGGCAAAGACAACCGACTGCAACCATCGATAAACGAGCAATGAAACAGACGAGTATCCATGGCGAGTGACGGAGCAGAGACTGAACGAAAGACGGTGATGACGTACGTCCCCGCGTACCAGAAAGAGCGCTGGAAAACCCACGCCGAAGAACTCGGCATGAGCCAAAGCGAGTTCGTCCGGACGATGGTGCAGGCGGGCCGACGCGACTTCGAGATCCCGGATCGAACTCCGGACGAACCAGAGAGCGACGGGGCAGATGAAAGCAGCGGCGGAAGTGAGTTCGAATCTCGCGTTCTCGATGCTCTCTCTCCGGCCGACCATCGTTCGTGGGACGAACTGCTCGACGCACTGACCGACGATATCGAGGACAGACTCGACGAGACGTTACAGGATCTGCAGGCGTCGAACCGGGTGCAGTACAGCGGCCGACACGGCGGGTACGCTCTCGCCCCAGGTGCGTTCGAGGACGACGATGGCCGTTGAGACGGCCGACGGCGAGGCGGTCGAAGACCCCGTCGCGTACTTCCTCCAGGACATGACGTATCACGGGAAGACCGAGCGAACGAGAGACGCCTACGAGCGCGTCTTACGACGATTCGAGGCGTTCCTCACAGATCCCGAGGCGAACCCGATGGACGCAGAGAAACGCGTGTCAGAAGCGTCTCACCGCGATTGTATGGCGTGGATACACTCGCTCCGACGGGCGGACGCCGCCGACAGCACCATCGCCACCTACGCCTCCTACCTGCACCGGTTTTACGCCTACATGACGCAAGTCGGCGCGTTCGAGGCCAACCCGATGACGCTCGTGATGGAGGAGATGGACGAACAAATCGACGCGAATCCCTCGCGGCGCGAAATCTCTATTTCGGGGATGCGTGCGTTTCTGCGTGAGGTTCACCATCCGCTGGACCACGCAGTGATGGTAACCCTCCTCAAGACGGGGATGCGCGTCGGTGAGTTGTGCAATCTCGACTGTCGAGACGTCTCACTCGCAGACGATACACCGCTGGGTGATGTATCCAATCGCGCGCAACTGGATGGCCGCGGCCCGTCGCTGTACGTCTCGGCGGAGCCCGCAGCCGGGGGGACGACCAACGGCGAACGGCGCACGGCGTCGAACAAACGCAAGCGTTCGACCGTCGTCCCCGTTGACGAGGAGTTAGAAGCCGTCTTGACCCGGTGGCTGGCAGTGAGGCCGGACGTTACATCGCCCGCGGAACCACTGTTTGTCAGTACCTCGGGGAGTTGGGGGAACCGCTTGACGACGGACATGGTTCACCACCTCGTCGAACGACACGCTGCAGAGCGAGGCTGGCACCGTGCTGGCGGCGACGCAGAAGAGAACGTCACTCCTCACTACTTTCGACACTTCTTCACGACGCATCTACGCGACCGAACTGGGGACCGCGGCATCGTGAAGTACCTCCGAGGCGACGTCGGCGGCGACATCATCGACACCTACACGCACAACTGGGGTGATCGAGTTCGAGAGACGTACGAGCAGCATATTTATTCACTTTTCTGATAGTTGTTGCTGTCCGTCTGCAGACTCATGAATCGTATGGTGCTATATTGAATATCCCATGTCGATAACAGCGATCCGACGTTTCGGTTCCGACACAATCACTGTACAAGTGAGGCGTACGGCCCTCGCTACGAGAGTCAGTCAAATTAGGGAACATCGGAAAGCCGTATTCGGCAGATCGGGAGCGACGTGCAACCCCGAGACGCTCGGCTTGTTCGGCCGAGAGATGAGTACTCAAGCGATTCGTGTGAGAAGACGCTCCCGAATCACAAGCAGGCAAGGGAGCACCGTCACGCATGCTACAAATGCGTAGATGATGCTCAGTCCGGTCACGATGCCGAACCGCTGGAGGGGTGGCGACAGTGCCAGCGCAAGCACTCCAAAGCCGGCTGCGGTCGTCACTGCACTTCCGAGCAACGCACCACCGGTTCCGGTGAGCGCTCTCGATAGTGAGTCCGCAAGTGAGTCGGAGCGAGCGCGCTCGTCAACGAATCGTTCGCTGGCGTGGATGCTGTAATCCACGCCGAGGCCAATCGCCAGACTCGTAATCACGACAGTCTCGCTGTTGAAGGGGATATCGAGCGCTGCCATCGTCCCGAGCAACCACGCGAGCGCGATCAAGACGGGCACGAGCGTCACCACACCCAACCCAGGTGCGCGATGCCGCCACCAGTATAACCCGATAAGCAGGGTGAGAATGACACCGAGTGTGATAGCGAATCCTTCGACGAGCGTCTCGAACAGGGCACCCTGAACGACCGCAGTGATGACCGGACCACCCGTCGCAGTGGCTCGTACTGGTGCGTCCCCTTCGATTGCCGAGGAGACTCCTCGTACATCGCTTGCGACCGATTGAGCCGAGGCGTTACCCTGAACGCCCACAGTCAATCGAGCAGACTGATACGATCCGTTATCGGTGCGATAGAGGACTGACGACGCTTGTTCGGGAGCGGCATCAAACAGGAGATCATAAACCGTGGCGACATCCTTGTCCGGGAGCCCATCACCGTCCGTATCACGCGTTTCGATTGCATTGGCCACCGTCTGATTTTCGGCGGCGACAGTACGAAGGACGGATACTGGACCCTCAATGGCGGCTCTTCCATCAGAACCGACGACGATTGTCCCACTACTGTCCGTATTGTGACTGACGTCGTTGACCGCAGTGAGCAGTGCTGGCGCAGTCACGTTTCCACGTATCAGTACCTGTCCCGCCGATCCCTGTCCACGTTGGCGGAAATTGTCGCTCAGGTAGTCGAGATTCTCGCTGATATCATAATCGCCGGGTGCGAACGGTTCCGGAAGCGACTCCATCCACGTCGGCGCCTCCTGTGGCAGGAAATCAGCCTGATTGAACTCCGTGTCGATACCGGTCGCACCGTATGCACCTGCGGAAGCGAGCAGCAGTGAGATGACGATTACGACAATGGGCGCCCGTCGCGCGAGCGAAGCAGTACCCGAGAGAAGACGATTCAGCCACCCCGAACTGACGCCGACAGCGGGATTGCGTCGGTCGCGGCCACGGCGGTCGAAGAACTGTTCGAGTTCGAGTTTGACGGCTGGCACGAGCGCGGCGAAAACGACAAAGATAGCGACGATGCCGACACCACTCAGAATGGCGAAGTCCTGAATCGAGCCCAGCGGACTGATGTAATTCGAGAAAAAGCCGACCGCCGTCGAGAACGCGGCGGTAGCCAACGCGAGAACGACACCAGCAATCCCGAGACGCATCGCTGTCGCCGGATCTCGCCGACCGACACTCTCGCCGTCAGTGTCAAGCGTCCCTTCTCGTGCCTCGCGGTAGCGCATGACGACGTGGAGGGAATAGTCGATACTGAGTCCAATAAGCAGGAACGGAACGGCGATAAGGGTCGAATTCGACGGAATTCCGAGCCACCCCTGTACGCCAGCGTACCAAACCATCACGATGCCGACACCGAAGACGCTCACGAGAACGTCCACGAGGTCGCGGTAAGCAATCGTGAGGACAACGAGCAGGAGGACAACTGCAACGGGTGTGATGATGATGAACGTATCGCCGATGGCCTGTGAAGACTCTTCGTCGATGATTCCTTGCCCGAAGACGAACGCGTCGGCGAAGCGCTTCTCGACTAGCGAGTTGATGGTCACTTGCGCGTCGTTTACCGTCTGAGTCGTCGTCGCCGAACTGCTCGGGCTTTTCTGAAAGACGAGGGTTGTTCTCGCATCAGCACTCGTCGTCCCTGGTTCGTAATCCGTTGGCAGGAATTCGGTTGGGTCGCTACCAGGAACGGACGCATCTGGATCAAGGATTCGGCTGAGATACGTTTCGATTTCCTCGTCCGAGCTGGATTCAACTGCTGCGATCTGCTGGCTGAGCGTCGGCTCCGACGACTGACCTCGTCCTGCCGCCGATGTATTACTCCCGGAGTTGCCGTTGGTACCCGATGTCTTGGCGTGTTCGCGCTGCTCGTGAGCGTACGCAACGTTTGCAACTACATTCTCGATGCCGACGGTTCCTGTCCCGTCGCGGAGCGTCGCATTGATCGATTCGTTTTTGCGGAACGCTTGCTGAAGACGGAGACTTTCGAGTAACGACTCACGAGTGAGAACATCACCGCCTTCATCTCTGACGACAACCTGTGCGACCACTGCGTCATCGGTCTCGTACGTCGCTTCAATACGGTCAAGCGCTGCCTGTTCCGTAGAATCGATGCTAGCTTGGCCAATTTGTTCTTCCCCAGTGGTCCCCAAAACCGCACCAGCGCCAACGACGGCACTGACGACGAGCAACAGAGCAATGATTAATCTGCTCCGCGAAGCCAGTACGTCCGCATACCGCGACGTCAGTCCCCGTTTCATCGGTTCCCGACACCACCTGTTACGGGAGAGATTGCGAACTCAGACTGACTGAGGGATGTTTCGGACCAGTGCATACATCCCAGTCAGATAGCGATTGATAAGGCGCGATGGAAGGCTCCCAAGATGTGGGAGAACTGGTTGTCGCTTCGAGAGTACTGTCCAGATAGCGACCTTCGGTGAGAACAGATCGGCTTCTACGTCTGTTTGAGCCCGTAGATCATGACAACGAACCCGATACTGATGATCACACTCTCAAGGAGCATTCCGATAGTAGCAGAAGCACCACCGAGATGGTGGAACACCCCGACGAGAAACGTTCCGAGCGTGATGACCGCCAACCCTATCGCAAAGAATTGGAGACCTGCGATTCGCGTTCGATTGTAGGCTCTGTATGCCATCAGAGACACGATACCCCCGAGGACGAGGGCAACAATCTTGACGACAACAAGTAGAATAATAGATACATTCATTGCGATTCCTCCTTCATTGCTGACCAGAACGTGGCTAGGCGGTCCTCTGGATCCTCTTCTGGGCGGGAAACTGCCATCGTAAACTCGTCGTCGGTGATGCTGATTGAAATATCTGTAAAATCCCGTTCGTAGAGTGTGGCGTTTGGCCCGTCACGCCGAACTTCCGTGTATTCCCGAACGAGCATCGATTCGCGGAGCAGTTCGAGTTTCCGATACACTGTCGAACTCGGAAGATCGCACTCCTCACAGAGTTCACTTGCAGATTTCGGGTTGTCCAGTAGCGTCAATATTGTCCGGCACTTGTCATCGTCGAGCGACTTCAACACCGTCGGAAGAGCGGGGTCGTCGGGTTCTTCGGATGACCATCGATCCATTTCGGTAGATGAATTACTTGAGATAATATTCGACGGAATCAGTGATAGCCGATTCGAATCAATGTTTTGTTCGCTCATCCCAAGTACTGTATACTGTATTTTCGTTGCGACACTTTGCCGAGCTCATCTCTTGTGGTCTTCAATGCTTTCGGTGTAGGGGGTATAGAGGTCCCGGTTAGTCCCAGATTACTGGAATAGTCGCTGTACTCCCTCCAATGCCGTTTCTGGTCGTTCGCGCCTGCTAGTCCCACAACCTGGGACGCCTCCATCGATGTTTATCTTCCAGCCTCGAACACCCAGAAGATGACACACAGAGAACTCGATCATGTGCAACCGCGAGGTTCCGAGGGTGTGGTTGTAACCGGCGCAGTACGCCGACCCAGCAACGGCATTACGGGTGGGCCACAGCGGAGTATGGAGGTTCGTCTATGACAAGTATGCTTGACATAGTGATGACCATCCACACGGTTTTCGCTGCGCTTTGGACGGGTGGGACGCTCGTGGTTGCCGGGGCCGTCATTCCGGCGGCACGTAGCGAGTCGCTGAGTAGAGATGGGTTGACATTCATTGCACGACGGTTCTGGTATCTTACGGTGGCCTCGACCCTCCTGCTGCTGTTCAGCGGCGGCCATCTCGCAGGGACGATTTACACCGCCGAAACACTCCAGACGATGGGCCGGGGAAACCTCGTACTGGCGATGGTCGGCCTATGGCTCGTCCTCGCAATCGTGCTTTTCTTCGGTTACCGTCAACTGACCAACAGTCTATCGGAGAAATCGGCGGTCGCGGCAGCAACGAAAGCGCGACCATGGTTTCTTGGCGCGAGCGCTGTCTCGATAGCGCTGCTCGTCGTCGCCGGAGTTCTGTAGGCGGCTCGACGGAGAAACGCGGTGATGATCGTATTTGACGCCGTGTAGGGACCCGACGACGCCCCACCGACTCCCGAGATCTGGCTTGATGCGGTGAGGTTCAACCCTAGATTCATCGATTCGAGGACGCGAAAACACCGGTGACATTTTATAGTGCGACGTGAGGGTTGATTACGCACGGACGCTGCTGATATTTTAACGAGACGAAAACCGAACGACTATATATTTTTAGGCAAGCCAAAAAATATGGCTAACGACGGTATCAAACGCAACGGAGCGACGCGGCGAGACTATCTGAAGTACGGCGGAGCGATTCTCGGCAGTGGGATCGTCGCCGGTTGTACGGGCGAGTCGGACTCGGAAGCGACCGAAACATCGACTTCGACGGAGACAGCCACTGCCACTGAGACGGAAACAGAGACGGCAACCGAGGCGGCCGCGGACGGGTCGTATTCAGTGACGATGGAGCCGGTTGGCACCGTCGAATTCGACAGCGTTCCCGAAACGTGGGCGACGTACTGTCAGGGATACGCCGACATGGGTATCGCTCTCGGTCAGGCGGACGGACTACTGAGCGTCGGATACAAGCCCCGACTCCACACGCACTGGTACGAGGAACTGGACGGAGTCAGCGTCGACAAGGAGTCGCTGCAAGAACTCTACCAGGGCGGCATCGACAAGGAACTGTTCTACACGATGGACGCCGACATCCACGTTATCGACCCGAACTGGATTATAAACAACTTCAAAGGGTGGGAGCAGGCCGACATCGACGAGATCACGGAGGGCGTTGCGCCGTTCATCGGGAATCTCATCTTCCGTCACACGGACACGTGGCACGAGGACTACCAGTACTACACGATGTACGAGGCGTTCGAGAAAGTAGCGGAGATATTCCAAGAACAGGAGCGGTACGAGGCGTTCAAATCGCTCCACGACGAGTACGTTCGCGGCCGTGTTGCCGAACAGTTGCCTGCTGAGTCCGAGGCGGCCTCCGCTGCGCTCATTTACGCCGCGGGCAACGAACCCGAGAAGTTCTCACCCTACCGACTCAACACCGGCGGAACAAGCATCAAGCACCTGCGAGATCTGAAGGTGAAAGACGCGTTCGAGGGTACCGATGTCAAAGGAATCAGTTCGACCAACCGGACGAAAATCGACTACGAGCAACTCCTCGAAGTTGACCCCGACACGCTGTTACTCAAAGGACACGAGACGAAGACCGAAGCGGAGTTCCAGAATACGCTCGTCAAGCACATGAAGAACCACGACATCGGAAGCCAACTCACCGCCGTCAAGAACGACCGCGTCTTCCGCGGCGGACCGACGTACCAAGGACCGATTCACAACCTCTTCTTAGTCGAACGAACTGCAAAGGACCTCTACCCGGACACGTTCTCCGGAGAACTGTTCGACCGCCAGCGGGTTGCGGACATCGTCACCGGCGACTTCTAACTGGAGTCTCGGTCGCAAACTGTAACACACGACGCAGGCCATCAAGCGGGGTGACTACCCCAATCTGTTGCTTTTTTAACAGTACAGAGAGAGAGTACTCACTTGTGTCCCCGAAAGAGACCTCCACGACACGGCGAGCAGTTCTCAAAATAATCGGTGGCGGAGCAGCAGCGACAGGTGGTTTCGCGGGTGTTTCCGCGGCGGAAGACGACGACGTGATGACGAAGCTCGGCGGTGGGATACATGCGACGCTATCACCGGGCGATGGCGACCCGGACATGGACGAAGACGAGTTTCGGGAGTACGTCGAGAAGATGGCCGAACGGTACGGCGACGCGGGCGTGTTCGGAACCGGCGACCCGACATACGACGGATTCATCACCGCAACTACCGACAACATCGACACGAGCACTGAAGGCGGCGCATACGAGGGCGATTACGAAGTTAACTCCGTGGCCGCGACGTACCGCGTCGAAGGCGACTCCGCAGGCGACAGCGGCGAGTCGAACAGTGAATCGGACCAAACGCGATACCGTCACTTCATGTGGACCGCCGTCGATAACGGCGACCTAACGTACACTGCTGGCCTTGGCTCGTTCAACATCATAACGGAGCCACTTCGGACGGCGTACCTTCAAATCGGCGTTGAGACGGCCGGCAAGGTAGCAAATCCGGTGGTCACAGATACAATTTCGGCTGACAATTCATCGACCGTCGCTGTCGAGTTCGGCAGCGGAGATGCGTCATTCAAACTCCCGTCAGGGCGCGTCACCACCACTCCGTCGGGGGAGATTCTATCCGACCAGAGGCCAGACAGCGAATACTCACTGGAGTGGGACGGGCTTGCTGACGGCGTTCGCTCGATAGCGACGACAGTAGAGACAGTCCACGATGAAGACGACCCGTCCATCCAATTCACGACCGAGTACAACTTCGGATACGAGTCGTTACTCTAACCTGCCCGTCTCGACGCCAACGCCTCTGCGGGCGCGCTCCCGTTCGTCGTCGGTGAGACGGTATGGACCCAGTTCGGCGTCGAGCGAGCCCAGTTGGTCCCGTCGCGCTTGGTGGGCCTCAAGGAAGTCAACGATCTGTTCTGCGGCGCGTGCTTTCATCTCACCGCTGGTCAAATCACCCGCGCGGTAGTCGCGGGCGAGTCGTTCGACCGTCCTGTCGTCCGATTCGAAGAAGAAGTGAAGGTACTGGTACGCCACGTCCACGGCGGGGTCGCCGCCGTGTTCGCGGTGTGCCGCGAGCGAGTCGCGGCCGCCGGAGTGAGCGTACCGGTGAATCTTCTCCTCGACTGTCGCTCGGTCGTCGGTGAGTTCGATGCTCGGCGCATCGTCGGAACTGCTCATCTTCCCCGGCCCGCCGAGACTCGGAAGGAATCGAGAGAGAAGGTCACCGGGTTTGTCCACGTCGTAGCGTTCCTTTGCGGCGATGTCCCGGCAGACGCGGACGTGCGGATCTTGATCTACGGCGACAGGAACGAGCGTCGGATGTCTGCCGTGGACGAGTTGCGGCAACAGGAGATGCGCCGCCTGCACGGCCGGGTAAAACGTGAGGCCGACGTTCGGTTGCTCGCCGTAGACGGCTTCGACGGTGGCGGGCGTGAGGTCGTTAGCGAACGCGGCCGCGAGCGGATAGACGACGTCGGCGTCGGCGGTATCGATGACGAAACGGGTTCGCTCGGGGTCGAAGCCGACGGCGAGTAGGTCGCGGAGGTTCTCGCGGACGTGCGCCGAGATGTCCTCAAACTGTCGGTCCTTGGCGAAGTACTTCTCGTCGTCCGAGAGCGGGACGTAGACGTATGCACCGGTCTGTTCTTGGAGATACTTGGCGAAGTAAAACGGCAGGACGTGCCCGAGATGCATCGGCCCGGACGGCCCGCGTCCGGTGACGACAGAGCATGTCTGTCCGGCGGTTGCGGCGTCGAGGAACGGGTCTACGTCGCGTCCGGCGTAGAACACGCCGCGGCGAACCATCGGGTGAACGGGATCAGGGAACCGGTCGCGTTGGTCGTCGGTCAGTGCGTCCGCGCCGAAGGCGTCGAGGAGGCGGTCGTAGTCCACCTCGCCGTCTACGGCGTACGGTGTGACGGTGAAGTTCTGTGGCATCGAGATGCGTGTACGTGTGCGTGTGCTGTGGTCGAATGCGGTGCAAAAAGAGAACGAAGGGAGCGTCGGGGTCGCGCCGGCGGGTTACGCCCGGACGACGCGGGCCGCGACACTGTCCGCTCCCGAGGAGGCGTGCCACCGCCACCGACCGACGACGCAAACGGGAGCGAACGTCATAGGAAAACGCAGACGCTCGGGGAACTTCTACGTTACGCCGATTCGAGAACACGGGCGGGGAAAATCGAGACCGAACGGCAGTTAGACGACCAGTTCGGTTTCGAGTTCGGGACCGGTGATGGCTTGTGCGACGTGTTCGACTGCCGCTGTCGTTTCCGCGACGTTCTCCATCAACACCGTCTCGGAGGGGAACAGATGCTCACCGAGGACGAGACCGTAGTCGCGGGCGGTCGAACCGGTCATCGTGAGGTAGACGCCGAGACCGACGTCCGCGATGGCGGATTCTTCTTCAACAGACTCCTCGGGGTAAGCGAACGAGATGTTCTCCAGCGGTCGGGTTCCGAGAACCGCTTCCACGAGGCGCTCGTAGCGCGGTGAGATGCAGAGCGGCCCGTCGTACTCCGCGACGAACTCGCGGTCGAGGTCCGCACCCGGCGGGAGGACCTCGGGTTTCGCCATCAGCGTGTGATAGACGGTGTCTCCGAGGCCGGAGACGACACGAACGTCGGTATCCATCGGGTCGATACGGGCGTTAATGTCCGCGAGCGATCCGACTCCGTCTTCCCGGAGTTGGACGACCTCTTCGAGAACGAGGTCCGCGCTGTCGAATCCGAGAGCGAACTCATGGGTTCTGAGCGCGCGGAACGGTTCCTCTCGGCCGACGAGATGGACGGGCGTGCCGTCTACTTCGATGGTGACGCTATCGAAGACGACACGACGGGGCATCCCCTCTCTGTCGTCGCGGAGCAGAGTGTACTCCGGAGCGAACGGGTCCGAGAGGTCGGAGTAGTCCGCGAGACGGTCGTACACATCATGGTCCGGATGTGTCGTGCCCTTGGTGATAGACTTCTCATGGCGGAGCGTCGAGGTGATGTCGTCCGCAACCTGCGCCGCGTCAGCACTCGCGGCGAATCTATCGAGCACGGCTTCGAGCGGTCGCCCCTTGCGAGGAACGGCGACGCACACCGTCTCAGTCATTGTCGGTTGCACGAACGGGGCGACTATACAGATTGCGCTTCGGTCGGATACTGTCGGCGACTTTCCGTGTGGGCGTGTGACACAGAATAAGATCCGTTCGAAGTCGCGGCCGCCGATACCGGCGTCTACTCGCCGGGACCGAACGCGTCGTTCAGGCGATCACGGAACTGCATCAGGACCTCGATGTCATCTTCGAGGCTCTCGATACGGGTCTGTACGTCGTCGAGTTCGTCGAGATCAGATCGAACCGACGCCACGTCGTCTTCGAGCGATTCGCGGGTCAAGACGATTTCGCCGTCGAGGTCGGCAATATCTTCGCGGACATCACCGAGTTCCTCGTCGAGTCCAGCGGCCGCCGACGCGGTCTGACTCAGGTCGTCCGAGAGTTCCTCGATATCCTCGTGGACCGCTTCGACTTCCTCGTCGAGCGTCGTGTTCAGTTCCTCGACTCCCGCAACGGCTTCGGACGCCTTGTCATCAACCTCGGTGAGTTGCTGTGCGGTGTCTTCGACGCGTTCGTCGAGAGCGCCGAGGTCGCCTTCCAGCGTCGAGAGGTCGTCGCGGATGTCCTCGCGGTCGGCGTCCGCGGCGGTCAGTTCGGCTTCGACGGTAGCGATGTCGTCACCGAAGGCGTCGAGTTCCTCATCCAGCGCTTCGACCTCCTGTCGGAGTCCATCGACGAGGTCCTGTCCGGTCCCCTCCTCGTCGATGAACTCCGCGAGGGCGTCGCTGTACGCCTGCAAGTCGTTCATCTGCGCTTGGAGTCGGCGGATGCGCACGTCCGCACTTCGTGGCAAGCCGAAGTCGAGTTCCGAACGGAGGAGTTTGAGGTCGTCCTCGGGCACGTCACCAGCGCGCAGTTCAGCCGCGAGTGCGGCGGCGAGCGATCCGGATGCCGCGGTTGTGGACGCCGCAGTTGCAGATGCCGTCGTGGATTCGGTGTCATCCGCATCGTCTGCGACGGAGTCACCGATATCGACGTAATCATCGGTATCGGCCGTTTGATCCGCGTCGGCCACGTCATCGGTGTCGGCCGTTTGATCCGCATCGGCCACGTCATCGGTGTCGGCCGCTTCGTCCGTGGTGGCATCGGCGGCGACATCGGCGGCGTCAGCTTCGGTCCTGTCCTCCGACGCCTCGGATCGGGTTATTGCGGGCGTCGTCTCCGCTGTAAGTTTGCGCGGGCCGGCATCGACGTCGTCGCTATCGTCGTCAATCGCCGCCTCGATGTCGGCCGCAGAGGCCCCACCGTCTTCGGAGACCGCGGCCTCGTCGGGAGCAGTTTCGTCGGGCGTCGTCCCGTCAGTAGCTGTCTCGTCTACCGTCTCGACCGGGACGTTGTCCGAGTCGGTGTCGGAGCCAACAGCAGCATCAGTATCGTCGGCCGCAAGCGGATCCGCGAGCGGATCTGCTCCTGCGTCGGCCTCCGCTTCGAGGACCGACTCGGCCGCATCTTCGGCGGCGGCCGCGTCGGACGCGGGGTCGGAGAGACTGCCGTTACCCTGCAGCGCGTCGCGGACGAGTTGACTGCGGTCCTCGCCGAGAATGTCTTCGACACCGTCGTCGCGCACGGGTTCTTCACCGTCCTGCGGAACAGGCGGACGTTCGAGAACGGGTTCGACGAGGAACGATTCGGCTTCACTCACCTGATCGAGGCGGATGCCGTAGACCGTTTCGACCGTTTCGTTCGGATCAAGGGTCCGTTCGTATTCGACACGGTGATCCTTGTACGCCGCCCAGTTGTCGCTCTCGAAGTCCGGGTGGAATCCGACGCCTTCCATCGGGAAATCGTCCGGAATCTGATCGACGATTCGGACGTGTTCGGACTCGTTGCTCTCTGAAGTGATTCGGAACTTGATTGCGGGCACCGGAAACTCGTCGGCG
Organism: Halogeometricum borinquense DSM 11551; assembly: GCF_000172995.2. Lineage (GTDB taxonomy): Archaea > Halobacteriota > Halobacteria > Halobacteriales > Haloferacaceae > Halogeometricum > Halogeometricum borinquense. Next base: position 1,517,318 of record NC_014729.1, on the reverse strand, counting down.
GAGAACGATTTCTCCACCGTTACGTCCCCGTTCGAGACGTACACCGGATCCCCAACGTCGAACTCGCGGCTCATGTCGCTTCTTACCGAAAGGGGTGACATAAAACAACCGGGGAAAATATGAAATCTGAGAAAAAGAGAATTAGAGTTCGACTCGGTCGCCGATTTCGATGATTTCGAGGCGCTCAGGGTACGCAAAGCTCTTTGCGTGGTGGTGAAGCACCGTCGGATCGGCGGTCAGACCCTTCCACATATCCCAGTGGCTCGGGAGGAACCGGTCGAACTGGAGGTCCGAGGCGGCTTTCACAGCCTCGTTTTCCGTCGAGTACCACTTCGTCCGGACCGGTTCGCCGGTCTCCTTGTCGTCGATGTTCCCGATGGAACCGAACGCGAGGACGCCGAGGTCGATATCGTACTTTTCGCCGAGCGCTTCGAACTCCTCGTCGGGCTTGGTATCGCCGCCGTGGAAGAACGTCCCCGACTCGTGTTCGATGACGTAGGAGACGGGATGGGTAGCGTCGGGGTCGTAGGAGTGTTCGACGTGAATCGTGAACTCACCGACCTCGAACGTGTCACCGTCCGTGACCTCGGTGAACTGTTCCTCGGAGATGTCGTAGTCGTCTACCCACGCTTCGTCTTCCAGCGCCACGTCGAGAGAGTCGTCGGGCGCGTAATACTGCGCCCCGGTCGATTCGAGGATGGGCGCTTGACTCGGCCCGTGAACGTGGTCGGTATGCTCGTGCGTCGCCAAGACGGCGTCCATCTCAGCCACGTCGTGGGGGTCAAACGGCACCGGAATCATCCGGACGGTTCGCGGTGGGTCTCCGAGACCGACGTAGGGGTCGATTGCGAGGGTCGTGCCGTCGCTTCCCTTCAAGAAAAATCCGTTACACCCGAGATACCAGATCGAGACGGTATCCGGAGACGCGTCTTCGACTGCGCGTGGGAGCCAGTCCCCCCAATCGCTTACACTCATGGCGGTGGGTGAGTCCGGGCAGGGACTAAGTGTTGCGGACCGGGCGAGTCATGCTCCCGAGAGAGGGATAGCCCCGTGACAAAGTTAGAAATAAACATGATATTTATTTGACTTGATGAGTGTGAAATCGGCATTCGAGACGGGTTGGGCGACCGTGAAGAAACAGTCCACCACAAAAAACACAACACTCGTGTTCAATAGAGGCATGATAACCAAGATATGTCTAAATAAACTACGTACTACTCTCGGTTAGCAAACCCATATCGGGCACAAGCTATTTATCAGTTACACGCGTCAGTTTTCACGTCATGTCAGTTCATCACAGACAGACTGCCGACTTCTCGGAGATGGACGAGACGATGCGCTTGCTCGGGTCGTGGGAGGCACAACCGCCGGCCTCCGACTTGGACTGACCCGAACAGTCGGCACACCGCCCGCCCTCGCCCTGAATCGATTCCCGAACAGATTTTGACGACTATTCGTCGTCTGTCGCTAACGAAACGCGTACGAGCGACGGCGACCACCGCAGAGTATGCGAGTTAGTATTATCGGCGGCAGCTCTGTCACCGATACCGTACGCGAGACGGCGGCAGCAACCGGTCGCATCGTCGCCCAGCGTGGCCACACAGTCGTCTGCGGTGGACTCGGCGGCGTGATGGAATCGGCCTGCCGAGGCGCAAAAGCGGCCGGTGGCGAGACAATCGGCATCCTTCCGACAGACCGGCGTGCGGACGCCAACGAGTACGTTGACACTCCGATTGCGACGGGACTCGGACACGGTCGAAACGCGCTCGTCGTGATGAACGGCGATGCAGTCATCGCCATCGACGGTGCCGGTGGGACGCTCTCGGAGATCGGCCTGTCGCTCGTCTACGACCGACCTATCGCGGGATTGGGAACGCACGAGGTGGACGGAATCGAGGCGTGCGAGACGCCTGAAGAGACCGTGAAGTACGTCGAGACGGAGTCGTAAGAAGACAGGAGAAACTACCGCCCGTGTGAAGGGTCGAAGCGGCTACCAGGTGCCGTGGAACGTGTCGAATTCGAGGGAGTCGAGCGGTTCGTCGCCGACGGCGATGCGGTACTCCTGCGGCGTCAGCATCGGCTTGTGGAAGCGCGGGCCGTCGTCGGTGGTGATGCGCGGGCAACCGGTGTTGACGAACGCGTCCATGTCGAAGTTTCTGAGCCGATCAGGCGTCACTTCGTCCATGGTGATGAGGTAGGCGTTGTCGTTGTCCTCGATGATCTTCTCGGCAATCTCCATACGGCCCTGCCCGATTTTCGTACAGAAGATAACGCCCCACTTCTCGGCGTCCATCGCCTTGTGGACGGAGGCGTACCGCTGCTTCATGAACTTCTCCGTGTCCGCGATGGTGACGACGTTGTTCACGGGGTCGGCGATGACGACCTTCTTGTCGGGGTGTTCCATCGCCAGTCCGAGCGGGTGGAACTTCCCGCCGCCGACGTACAGCACTTGGTCGGCGTCGATGTCCGCAGACGCGTAGTTACAACCGAGAACTTGGCCCTCGAACGTCAGGCGGTCGTCGCCGCGGCGGGTGTGAACGTCGTAGCCGCGTTCTTCCAACCAGTCGCACATGTCCTCGAAACGGTTCATGTGCTGGGCCGTCGTCACGAGACCAACCTCGTCGCCGTCCAGTTCCGCAAGCGAATCTTCGAGGATGGGGAACGGATCGACGTTCGAGAACAGCGGAACGTAGATGATCTTGTCCGACTCCTTCATCGGGGAGTGACCGAAGTGGACGAAAACGTCTGTCCGGCGCATCAGATAGGTATCGAGGTCGCACGCGCCGTAGCAGGGCTGTCCGGACAACATGAACGTCACGTCATCGTCACAGCGTTCACGCAGGTCGTCTGCGACGGCTGGACCGCGTCGTTTCAACCCCTCAGGGAACTGAAGACCGACGCGCTTTGCGTCTCGGTCTTCGACTTCCTCGACGATTCGTTCGAGTTCGTAGTCCCACTCCCGGTCGTGCTTCAGGGACATCCCAGTATTCCTGAGGTCCCCGTCCGACGTGGCGTCCTGGCTCATTGCACCTCTCTTGCAAGTCGGGAGGGATAACGTCGGCGGTTCTCACACACTCTCAATTCCGATCTCACGGGTCGTGCGTGCAGTTCGCAGATGCCACGACAGCTTATGCCACGCTCGGGCGTAACTGAACTATGTCGTCAGACGAACACAATACCGACGACGACGAAGAACTGACCGAGTGTCCCGCCTGCGGAAACGAGATTATCGGCGAAGAGTCACTGGAAACAGAACACGTCCCCGAGATGTCGGTTCAGGGTCGGAGCGCGTACGTCGGCCGTGAGGGTCGGGATCTGCGGTTGTTTGACATCCTCCCCGCGCTAAAGCGCGAGGATTCCTCCGTTGGGGGTTCGGCTACCGACCCACGGAGGCAACTTGCGGGTTTGTGCGCACTTCTTTGGGACTTTCGTGAGGGTGTGGTTTCCCCGACCAGTCGTGGTCGTCCCACTCGAATCGCACGGGCCGTGCCATCGGCCTGACTTCCGTATCGCTGTTTTCTCGAAGGAACGTCTCTGACGCCGTGAGGTCGGCGTGTCCCTCGAATCCGCATGAACACGTCAGCGTATCTCCGTGGCGGACCGTCTCCTCGTGGTCGCCACACTCGGGACACGTCTGACTCGTCCACGCTTCCGACTCGGCTTCGAGGCTGATACCGTATTCCTCACAGACGCACGCGAGACGGTGGATGAACTTCTTGAACGCCCAGAAGTTGTGCGTCTTCTCGTTCACCCTGACCGACCAGTGCGTTTCCAGCACGTCGGTCAAATCGCCCACGTACACCGTCGCCACTCCCTCGTCGTACAGCCGTTCAACGAGGTCGCGCACCAGCGCGTTCTGTGCGTGGTCACGGCGCTTCGTCCGCTGTCGGTACAGCCGTCGAATCCGTTTCGAGGAGTAGCGTCCTTCGCGGAGTCGTCCGGAAGACGAAGTCTTCCGTGATTCCGAGAGACTGCGTCTCTCGGGCAATTTCGACTGTAGGCGGGCGATTTCGTCTGTCGTCTCGCGGAACCGTCCGAACAACTCCCGACCGTCGTAGAGGTACAGGTTCCCAGTGGTCGTGGAACAGGCGACGAGATTGTTCGCGCCAACGTCGAGGGCGGCTTCTTCCGAAGCCAGTGGTGAATTCCGAAAACGCGAAGCGTTTTCGACTTCAGGAAAATCTTCGATTTTCCGTGAATCCAGTCGAGAATCAGGGACGGTGACTGGTTGGAAAGCCCTGAACGTGTCGCTCATTTCGTCGTACTCAAGTTCCAGACGACCCTGTTTGCCGTCCCACTTCGGGTTGCCTCGGACTTCGAGGCGGAGTCGTTCGTGGTAGCCGAGTCCGTATTCGTCTTTCAGTTCTTGCCCAACAGGGATTTCGAGACGGCTACGCTTCCCCCACTCAATCGTGTACTGGTTGCACCGAATGTAGGTGCGGAGTTCGCGCCCGTCCTCCTCGTTGCCCCAGTACGACGGTGGGTTGGCGTACTCGCCTTTCTCTTTGAGGGCGAAGAACGACCGCCACGCTTCGCTGTTCTTGCGCGTGACCTGTTGAACGGTCGCGCTTCCAACGACACCGTTGTACTGTCCACGGTACTCGGAGGTGTCCCACACGTCGCCGTTACCGAAGTAGTTCTGACGACGTTCGTAGGTCAGTTCGTTCCACAGCGAGGCGGAGGCGTCGAGTAGCCGTAGAAGGCACTCTTTGTCGTTCTCGGTCTGTGGCACGACCTCGAAGGTGTTGACGCGCTTCATTCGTCGCCACCCTCCTGTTCAGCGATGTACTGTTCGACAGCGCCCTTCGAGGCGCTCCCCGCCGTCCCGACGTAGTACGAACGAGTCCACTTCACGCGGTCATCGTACCGCTGGTTGTACTTGCGGGCGGAGATGCCCTTGACCCAGTTGACGATGAGTGACGGGGCGTTCTTGGGTGGACTCCCAATGAACAGGTGTACGTGGTCGGGCATGACCTCGGACTCGGCCAGTTCGAGGCCCTTGTCCTCACAGATTTCCGCGAAGATGGTTTCGAGACGTTCCTTCGTCTTCCCCGTCAGGTGCGAACGCCGATACTGAGCGGAACCCTGTTCCGCGAGGTCAGCGGAATCTTCGATTCCGCCAGATTTCGGCACGAACACTATGTGGTAGTAGAGTTCGTATTTCGCGTGACGGGTACTCTTCACCATCTATGCATACTATCACGGTCGGACGGCTTGAAGACTGCGTTTGAACCCCGTCTATGCCATCGGCGGCGGTTGAATACTATTGGTCGGCTTCATCCCCGTCGTCAGACTACGTCTGGCGGGCAACCAGAACGCTTAGCGTTCTGGTAACGCCCTGAAGGGCGAGGCTTTCGCCCCGTATTTCCCGCAGACGCGGTTGCCGTCGAGTCGGTGATTCTGGTTGCCGTCGAGTCGGTGGCTTCGGTTGTCGTCGCAGTTGTTTCGGTTGTCGTCTCATTCGACTCCCGCGTCGGTTCGTCGGACAGCGAGGGTGGAACTGTCGCATTCACTGCGCGGTCGTACCAGACCGGCCGCGAGAGATTCACCTCGTCTATTGCGGCGTACTCCAGTCGGTACGACACCTCCCGCGTCTCGTTCTCGATAGTCACGTCGTACGAGACGTTGAGAACGGAGACGAACCCGTCGGAACCGACTGAGGCCTCAGCGCGATAGTCGCTGATTCGGTCTGCGTTCGAGATGTGTTCGGGAGTGCCAGTGGCGACGATTCGAAACGGGTACTGCGCCCGGTCTGCGCGCGTGACGTTCGTCCGCGTCGTGGTCAAATACTGCTGGATGGCGAACGATGCGCGTCGCTCGAAGACGCCGTATCCGTACTCGTTGACGCTGACAGGAGTTCTGTAAAACGACTCGTTGTTCCGTAGTTCGGTCTTGACGTAGACGATTTCGCCGTCGGCGTACGCGGAGTACTGGACGAGGTCAGCACCGTCGGGGCTCGTCGTGGGTGTCGGCGCTGTCGGGGTCGAGTCGGTGGACTGCGCGTACCCAGTGACAGTGTAGCCGAAGTGCCGCGCATTCTCTACTTCTGCTTGGTGCCACGCATCCTGCCAGCGACGGCCGTTCCAATCTCGGGTCCCCGACTGTCGGATGACGAGACGGTACGACCGACCGGCAACCGCATCGGCGTGTGCCGCAGCCAACATCTCGGAATCAGTGACACCGGTCGGGCCGATGCCCGGCGGGAACAACTGCTCTTCGTCTCCATCGTCGGCGGTGTCCGACATGCCGACAGCGACGGGGTTCGATCCCGCTTGAGCGGCGTCGTCTTCCGCGGGCGCGACGCCCGGCCCGAACGGACCGAAAACTGCCGCGACGACGAGACCGATGAGGACGACGGCCGCGATAGTCGCCAACGAAACATCGTCAAACCGACGCAGCGGACTCGACGACGAATCGGACGACTCCGGCGCAGCGACCGCGGGCGACTCGCCGAAATACTCCTCGAATAGGCGTTCGGCGTCGCGTCGGTCGATGCCGTAGAGCGCGAGATTTCTGATGTCCGTTGGTCCCAGTAAACGCAGGCCGCGGCGGACAGCCACTCTGCGGAGACGCCGCGACGGCGCGGGTGCAACGATTGCATCGGCGTCGTTCGGCACACGCGGTCGTCTGAGTCGCCATCTGCTCGCAATAGGGACGAGGACACGCCCCTCATCAACGAGCACGACAGCACCATCGTCCCGGACAGTGACTTCCCTGCCCCGACTCGCGTACAGATCGGCGACGAACGCCGAGAACGTAGCTCCGTCGAGGCGATGAAGCCACCTCTCGAACGTGTATGCAGGAACGATAGCCATTGTCTACCATACAATACGTATCACAACGACTCTTTCCCCTCACGTTCCGTGTCCGGCAAGTTCAAACGAATCGGCGTCCAACTCGTGGATATGAGCATCCAGACGGACCGACTCGAAGAACTCGGACACGAGCTCGGTGAGGAAATCGCCGAGACGCCCGAATACAAAGCGTTCGAGGAGGCAAAGGCGGCCGTCGAGAACGACGAGGAGATTCAGACGGAGATTCGTGAGTTCCAGCAACTCCGCGAAGAGTTCATGATGGCCCGACAGACCGGAAACGCAACGCAGGAGGCTCTCCAGAAGGTCCAATCCGCCCAGCGAGAACTCCACTCGAAGCCAGTGATGGCCGAATATTTGGAGGCCCAAGAGGAACTACAGGACCGACTCGAGGCGATTAACAAAGCCATCTCCGACCCGCTCGCGGTTGACTTCGGCGGCGAAGCTGGCGGTTGCTGTAAGGACTGAGACGGACGCCGCGATAGTTGCCCGCCGGGGCAGCCATGACTTTTTGTACTGAGACGGGACCAGACGACCCATGCTCGCAGTAGCAGGCGGCAAGGGCGGGTGTGGGAAGACGACGACGACGCTCGGACTCGCCACCGCACTCGACGGCCCTACCACCGTCGTTGATGCCGACACGGATATGCCGAACCTCCACTCGCTCGCTGGCGTCCCGCGCGAACCACCGCAGAACCACGTTGGACACGTCCATCCGCGCGACGACACAGTGACAGTCTATCCTGCACCGACGGATTCGACCGGCGCGCACGAAGAGCGTGGTGACCGAACTGACGACGGCAAGTCACGTCTGCGCCGCGTCAGAGACACAGCAGACGGGCAGGTGCTGATCGATTGTCCCGCCGGAGCGGGACCGGACGCCGCCACGCCACTCCGCGAGGCGGACGAAGTACTCTTGGTAACGCCGCCGTGTACCCCCGCACTACGCGACACGGTGAAAACGGCCGCGATGGCCGACGCACTCGGGACGAACGTTCTCGGCGCTGTTCTCGTTCGGGCGCGGGTCGTGCCGTCCGGTGTCGAATCGTTGCTCGGGTGTCCGGTGCTCGGTACTGTCCCGCCCGTCGATCCGCCGGTACTCGACGCCGAATCCGTTCGCCGTGCGTATCGAAAGGTGGCAACAGGGTTACACGCTGATAAAGAGCTATGAACCCTGACTGTCGTACTCCTTGTCGTGTCGGAACAACTCTCAACTGGAATCACGGTTCTGGACCGGGAACTCGGCGGTGGTCTCCCCGCCGGAAGTACCGTCTTCCTCAACGCTGACCCCGCGAGTCAATCGGAGTTGTTCCTCTACGAACTCACAGCGGTCCGCGGCACGCTCTATCTGACGACGCTTCGTTCGGGCCAAGCGGTGCAAGACGCTATCGGACGGACGCTCGGCCGCACAGGATCGCCGACGATCCGCGACGTGGGCGGTGAAGCACCTCTCGACGTAGCGAACAAACTCATCCACGATCTGCCGGAGCGAGCGAACCTCATCATCGACGTGGTGGACGTGTTGGAAGCGACGGACCCGGTGCGATACCGCACCTTCCTGAACGAACTACAGACGCACATGGTCAACACCGGCGGTCTCGCCATCCTTCACGGGATGAAGGGTGACGACCCGGCGAACCGGAAGTACACGAAACACATGGCCGATGTCGTGTTCGACCTGCAGACAACGGTCGATGGCACGGAGATCGAGAACCGCCTTGCGGTGCCGAAGTTCCGCGGCGGACGCGCTCCCGACGAGACGATTAAACTCCGCCTCGCAGAGGAAGTCGCCGTCGATACCAGTCGAGATATCGCCTGACCGACGAGTGTCAAGCGGAGATCAGATCGCGTAGAATCCCAACCCGATGATCGTGATGAGAAGCGTCAGCACCGACCAGTTTCGAACGGTGTCCAGCGACCCGAGATCGATGCGTCGGGTGAACACGTACAGAAAGTACGGCACGAGTGGAAGCAGGCGGACGAGAAATGAAACGTTGCGTGCGGCGAGTCCGAAACGGAGGACGAGCGTGAACGCGACGGTACACCCGGCGGCGACGGCAGCGATTTTCAGGTCGTCCGAGACGGGTATCGTCGCGGCTGAGTCGTTGGTTGACATCTCTCTCCGTTCCGGTCGTCGTGAACTACCAAAGAAAGCGCCGGATTCGTGTCGTGGATTACTCGTCGTCGCCGTCGACTTCGTCTTCGAGTTCTTCGACGAGTTCGTCGGCGTCCACGTCAACGTCTTCGATGGCTTCCTCGATGTCCGCGGCGTCGGCACCGCCGCCCATGCCGCCCATCATACCGCCCATACCGCCCATCATGCCACCCATCCCGTCGATGGTCTCTTGGACGATGACGCGGTCGAGGTCGAGACGGTCCATGAGGTCCTGTGCGATCTGCTGTTTCGAGAACATCCACTGCTGGTTCATCGTCATCTGCGGCGTGGCCTCGATGTACAGCGTCTCTTTATCGACCGTGACGGTCTCCGTCTCGGGTTCTGCGTCCTCGTCTTCGTCCTCGTCGGACTCGACGACTTGCTCTTCCTCGACTTCGTCCGTCTGAATCCACACGTCAGGGACCTGCTGGAGGTACATCCCGAGGAGGCCGCCAGCCTGCTCCTCGCGGTCCTCGACGAGTTCGAGAACCTCGTACTCGTATTCGAGGTCCTCACCCGCGAGCGGGTGGTTGAAGTTGACGCGGGCGCGGCCGCCGATGATCGTCTCGACGCGACCCTGTTCGCCGTCTACCTGCACCTGTGCGCCGGGGTAGCGGTCGTCTTCTGCGATTTTGTTCGCGCTGACCGTGCGAACCTCGTCGTCGTCGAACTCGCCGAACGCCTCGGCGGCCGGAATCTCGACGGTACCGGAGTCACCGACCTCCGAGCCGATGAGTTCGTCATCGACCGACTCGAAGATGTGACCCGCGCCGACGATGATGGTTCGGGGCTCGAACTCGTACTCGTCTGTGTCTATTTCGGCCTCTTCGGCGACCGCTTCGTCAGTCGTATCGACGACGGTGTCGTCTTCGACCGTTCGGACCGTGTAGGCGAGTCGGACGAAATCATCGTCCTGAATTCCGCCCTCGGTCTCTTTTTCGACATCCTCCGTTGCATCGGCGTCTGCCTGCTCTGCGGCTTCCGCCTGCTGTTCGTCACTCATACGCGGAACATTACTCGTGCGACCCTTAAGAATCACGTTTCGCAGATGACCGATCCGGACGGCTCACGGGCGTCCGAGTACTGATTTTCGGCCGTCTCCCACCCTCCCCGTGCGTTTCGCTTCAGATCGGCGGTAACTAGACACACACCTGACCGGATGCGGAACGCAACCGACCACACGCTATCGTCTGGGGACGTGGACAACGAACTGGAGATGACTCCATGCAGACGGGGTGGCAACTTACAGTACGGCGATATCGCAGGCCAGTGGGCGAACAGTTTATGACGCTTACCAGAATAATTATTCGTCATAGGAGAGTGTTCACATGGCACAAGAATCGTTGCTCGTCAGTTTCGTACTCGGAGTCAGTCTCATCGCCGCCGTAGTTGTTCTCATCGGCCGCGGGTGGCGAAACTACTCCGTCGCAGGCGGGTGGACGACGCGGGAGTCCGGGTCGGTACTGACTCGCGGTGCCGACAGCCCTATGATGTGGACCGCGGCGTTTCTCGTCGCCGCACTCGCATTCGGCACCGCGGCCGTTCTGTTCGTGGCTGGTGCCGAAGTTCCGGAAGGAATGGCGGCCATCGGTGGCGCGTTCCTCGTCGCAGGGACGACGCTCATCCTTATCCTCTACGTCTTCTACGGGACGTTCGTGTCCGCACGAAGTCGCGGCCTCAAGAACGCGCAGGCCGCCTTCCTCGGCGCGTGGGCTCTCGGTATGCTGTTCGTCGTCGCCATCGCTTTGAAACTGCTCGGATTGTTCTGAGCGCGTTCGCTCACCTCGATGCTCCGCACGCTCGCTCGTCACCTCCGACCCGCCGTCGCCGCCTGCCTGAGACAGTTCGGGAGCCTCGCCGTTACTGTCGTCGGTGTGGCCGCGCTTTCCCGGCCGGTTCTCGCGCACGCGGGGTCACTCGCTGGGTCGCTACAGTCGGCTCCGGTCCCGTTCTGGTTGGTTGTCCTCTCGGGCGGCGGCGTCGTCGGCGTCTCCTTTCTGTTCTCCAGTTTTGTCACCGACACTGAGATACTCGACGCCGTTGCCAACCAGCGACGCAGACTCGACCTTAGCAAGTCCCTAATCCGCTCGAACCTCAGCTACGTGGGACCCGTCGTGAGCCTCGCTGTCCTCGCCGCAGTGGTCTGGTTCGGGGTCACCGGTCCCGCGGTTCCACTTGCGAATTTCGCGGTTCTCACTGTCTGGGTGGGGTGGTGGGCCGGATTCACGATGTTCACGTATCTGGTCGTGAACCTCTGGCCACTCGTCAACCCGTGGCGGGCACTCGCGCGCGCAGTCGGTCGCTCCCTCTCGTGGCAGTCACGCTTCTCCCGAGAGTCACGTCCACTTTCCGAACGCGTCGGGTCGTGGCCGGCGGTCGTCGGTCTCATCACTCTCGTCTGGGTGGAAGTCGTCAGCCCTGTCGCCTCAAACCCGCAGACCCTCGCTGTCGCCGTTCTCGGGTACACCGCTGTCACTGTCGGTGGAGCGGTACGCTACGGGTCGGCGTGGTTCGAGCGAATCGACCCTGTGACCCGTGTGTTCCATCTGTACGGACTCCTCGCACCGATTCAACGCGACGGCGACGGCATCTCCGTCTCGGTTCCGGGATCAGTCCTCGCCCGCTACCCGAAACCGATGCGCGACGGAGAGGTGGCGTTCGTCGTCGCCCTCCTGTGGGTGACGACGTACGACGGCTTCGTCGCTACCGTCGCGTGGCAGGAGTTGCAAGCGAGTGTCGTCGCCGTCGGCATTCCGGGATGGCTTCTCAGCCTCGCCATCGCGTTCGTCGGATTCGCCTGCTTTCTCGCCGTCTACCGGGTCGCCGCCCGAGTCGCGCGGCGGACGGCTGACACGTACGTCACCGCCGATTTCGTCGCCCGATGGTTCGCGCCGGCGCTGCTTCCCATCGCCGCCGGGTACCACCTCGCGCACTTTCTCGGCTACTTTCTCGGTCTCGCTCCGGCGTTCGTTGCTGTCGCCACCGCACCGCTGTCCCCGCCCGCAGCCATACCAGTTCTTGCGCTTCCGTCGTGGTTCGGCGCGGTGCAACTCGGATTTGTCGTCGGCGGGCATCTCCTCGCCATCTGGATCGCTCACACGCGGTCGTTCGATGTCTTCCCCGGCAGACTCCAACCGCTCCGCAGTCAGTACCCGTTCGTCGCCGTCACTGTCCTGTACACGATGACTAGCCTCTGGGTCGTCGCCCAACCGGTCGCAGATTCCCTGCCATGATCGAAAAATCGAGCCAAAAACAGAACCAGATTCGCCCCGAGACGAACATCGAACCGGACGAAACACCCGTCACGACGTGTCCGTACTGCGACCGACCGTTCCGAACCGACAGGCTCCGCGTTCTCCACGTCGGCGAGGCGCACGCGGACGAGTGGACGCCGGGCGAACGAGACGCCTACGAGTCCGCGCTCGACGAGGAAGCAGACGAACTGTTTCTCTATCACCTGAAGGTAGTGGCGGCGTTAGGGTCGGTGTACGCCGCGTTCATCATCCTCGGCATTATCGGGTTCAGTATCGCCGGATGAACCGACGCGGAAACCGACCCCAAAACCGCCCTATCAGTGCCCTGCATCGGTGTCGTCAGGTTCGGGAAGACGTGCGATGTAGGCCGTGAGGATACCGATCCCGACGAGGACGACGACGCCACCAGTTGGAACGAACGTCACCGTAAGCCCGGCATACTCGCCGTAGAGGAGGGCGAGGAGTCCAGCGAAGATAAGAGCCATTGACGTGCCGAGCGTGACCGTCTCTCCGTTCATACGTTGTATATTATCAAGAAACAATATAAATCCAGTCGGCGGTGTTGTACAAAGGACCCGATTGAACAGACTAGCGCTTGCAGTCATGCTTCGATTAGCTCGGGACATCTCCGATACATCTCGCCAGTATAACCTTCGAGAAGTCCGGGACTCCCGCCACTACGACCACTTCGAGAGATACCCCGAAATCCACAAACACGACGGTAACCGCCACTGCTCGAATAGAACGCCGTCACAAGAGTTCGGTTCGACTGAATCAAAGAGTCCCCCCAAGAGGATTATTGTCAAAAATATTCAAATTATTGGACAGGCGACCGAAAAGTGAATATCGGTTCGTGTCGTTTATCTCTCATGAAACTCCGTCATCTCCCAGCTAACGAATCGGCCGTCCGTCGATACGTCGAAGAGCTGTGGCTGCCCTATCATCGGGAACTCGAAGCGACCGTTGAAACCCACGCCCTGGCTGACGATGTCGATATCGTAACCGAGGAAGTCGCGTTCCGACTCGACTGGCTCAACAGGGAGGGACACCGGGTGTGGGTCGCGTTCGACGAGAGCAACACGACAGATGCAAACGAAACGGTGAACGACCACGTTCCGGATGCCGACACCGGCGCGTTCTCCGACCCTGAGACGGTTCCGGTCGGATTCGTCACGACCGAATGCTCTGAGGCCCCAAGCGTCTTCGACCGTACGGATCGACTGTGCGTTGGTGACATCTTCGTGTGTGAACCGTATCGAGGGACCGGGCTTGCGAACGAACTCGTCCGGCGGGCCGCCGAGGATGCGCGGGAGCGCGGCTGTTCGGAACTCGCCCTCGACGTGGACGTAGACAACGGTCGCGCCGTCGCCTTCTACGAATCGCTCGGGTTCGAAACAACCCGTCGCCAGATGGTGGCCGACGTAGCTGAGTCATAAGGGATCACGACAAAGCGCATAGGTGGTCGGGTGTCACTATCGGTGGCGGCGCTTACGGAAGTGCAAGCAGAAAGCTCCGTGCTTTAGCGCGGGTGGGTATCAATCCGGTTCGCCGCGTGCTGCGGCGACGACGACGAAGAGGAAAACAGCGGCGGCGACGACGACGCCCGGTGCGAAAACGAGCGGTGCCGAAAGCGGCCCGCCGACTACCTTGAGCATCATGAGGGTGATGCCGACAGCCATCGGGACCGAGAACAGCAGGGCGTAGCCGATAGCAGTTCGGTCGAGGCGGTTCGAGGACGGGTGGGCGTTCGCGCTCATCGTCACAGGATGGAGTACGACGCCGCGAGGGTGAGCGCCAACGCCGCCGCAAGACCGATACCCACGAGATAGGTGAGCGAACGCGGTTCCCACCGCAAGTGCTGAAAGTAGGCGGCGACGAGTACCGCCTTCACCGCTGACAGGACGATGATGAGTCCGAACGCCGTCCAGTACGCCACCCCGGCGAACTCGACCAGCACTTGGACCGTCGCCGAGGCGAACAACACCACGTAGATTATCGTGTACAGTTTCGTGTTTGTCATTTTCTGTCACCTCACAGGATGTAGAACAGCGGGAACAGGAACAGCCAGACGATGTCCACGAAGTGCCAGTAGAGTCCGAAGTACTCCACCGAACTGTTGTCCTCCAAGTACGCCCCCCGCCACGCGCGTGCGATGAGATACAATGTCACGACTAGCCCCGCGATGACGTGCGCGGCGTGCAACCCCGTGGTGAGGAAGAACGTCGAAGCGCGCACGTTCGTAGAGAGCCACAAGCCCTCGTGGAACAGGTGGTCCCATTCGATTGCCTTGTTGACGAGGAATCCCACGCCGAGAACGAACGTCGTGACGAGGCTGGCGACCAATCCCCAGCGACTCTTCTTCTCGGCGGCAACGAGTGCGAGGACGACGGTGAAACTGCTCGTCAAGAGCAGGTAGGTGTTCATCAGACCGGGTATCGGATCCGAAGGGATTGGCTCCCACGCCGTCCACCCGAAGGCGACGCGCGTGAACACGTACGCACCGATGAATCCGCCGAACAGCACCACGTCAGAAGTCAGGAAGATCCACATCCCGATCTTCCCGTACTCCAGCCCTTCGAACGGCCACGCCTCGCCCGCAACGTCTTCGGGACCGTGGAACGGTTCAAGCGCCATGAAGACGAGTGAAGCGAGGGTAACGGTCCCACCGAGGAGGGTAAACCCGAGGTAGAAACCGCCCGTCATCCCTTCGGGGAACGCGGCGTCACGGAGGCCGGAGAGGCCGAGGAACAGGAAGAACACGCCGAGTCCGACGACGAACGGCCAGAAACTGGCGTGACTCGCATGTTCCTCCTCGTGGTGGTCGGCAGGCGGCGTGGCGGTTGCGACGCCGCCGTCAGTTGTTGCTGAACCACCGCCATCCGCCGCCGCGTGTCCGTCACCCGATTCGTCGCGGAATCCGAGCGACCCGTCGCGGTACGTCGGCAGTCCGGGGAAGTTCTCCAGTGGCGGTGGTGAGGGAACGGCCCACTCTGCGGTCGTCGAGAACTCCCACGGGTTGTCGCCGACGCGTTCGCCCGAAAACGAACTCTTCAGCAGGTTGTAGAACATGATGACAAAGGACAGTCCGAGGACGAACCCGCCGACAGTGGCGAGTTGGTGCCAGATCTGAAGCCCGGCCGAGTAGTCGAATACGCGGCGTGGCGTCTCCCACGCGACGAAAAGCGGGAAGTACAGCAGGTTGAAGCCGACGAAGTAGATTCCGAAGTGAAGTTTCCCGAGGAACTCGTCGTACATCCGCCCGGTAATCTTCGGGAACCAGTAGTACAGCCCACCGATGAGCGCAGTGACCCCGCCGACCATCACGTAGTGGAAGTGGGCGACGACCCAGTACGTCCCGCGGAACTCGTAGTCTAAGACGATAGCGCCGAGGAAGACACCAGTAATGCCACCGATAATGAACAGGAGGAGTGCGCCGAACACGAACAGGAACGGCGTGGTAAAGCGAATCTTCCCCTTCAGCAGCGTGTAGATGAGCGCGAACACCATCAGGTCGAACGGGAGGGAGATGCCGATGGTGGTGATCATAAAGAGCGTCTTAATTTCGAGGTTGATCGTCGTCAAGAACATGTGGTGCATCCAGACGACGAAACTCTGGAGCGCAACCAGCACCATCGCGGCGATGAACCACTTGCGGCCGACGATGCGGCGACCGGTGAACGTCTGGAACACCTCGGCCATCACACCCAACGCGGGGAAGAACACGATGTACACCTCGGGGTGGCCGAAGAACCAGAACAGGTGCGCCCACAGCATCGACCCGGCGGGCGACTCAAGCGCGAAGTAGGTCGTTCCCAGCAGTCGGTCAGACGAAAGAATGATGAGTGCGGCGAGGAGGGCGGCGAACGCGAACAGCATCATCCAGACGGTCAACAGGATAGACCACGTGAAAAGCGGCAGTCTGCGGAGTGTCAACCCTTCGGCCCGCATTTTGTGCATCGTCGTGAGGAAGTTGACCGAGGAGACGGTTACCGAGGCGACGAACAGGACGAGCGCCAGCACCGCTGTACTGGCCCCCACATCCGGTGTGAACGTGGGGACGTTCAACGGGGCGTACATCGTCCATCCGCCGGAGAACGTTCCGCCTTGGAAGAAGGAGACGCCGAACAGAATTCCCGAGAAGAGATAAAGCCAGTACGAGAGCGCGTTGAGTCGGGGGAATGCGAGGTCTTTCGCCCCAATCTGGAGCGGAACAATGTAGTTTGCAAAGCCGAACGCGAACGGAGAGAGGAACCAAAACACCATGATGAGGCCGTGTGCCGAGACGGCCTGATTGTACGCCATCGGTCCCAGAACTGTCGTTGTCGGCGTACGCGGTGCCCACAGTTGGATGCGTAGTAACCACGCGAGAACGCCGCCAAGGACCAAGAAGAAAAGCGACGTGACGATGTAGAGGATGCCAACGTCTTTGTGGTTCGTCGTAACGAACCACCGACGAATGCTCCCCATCCCGGGGAACTCCGAGGCCGATTCGGTGGGATAATCGTCTGTCGTTGCCGGGACAGTCAGTTCGCTTCCGATGGTAGATGCAGTTGCCTCTCCTGTCTGTCCCCCGTCAGACCGCGGGTCGGACGAGGACGTATCCTCGTCGGTCGTGTGGTTGCTGTGCTCGTTCTCCGGTGTCTCGTCGCTCATGCTGATGCGTTCTCCGTTGTCGTGTTCGGTTGCGTGCTCTCGTACCACGATTCGTACTCGTCAGGTTCCATTACCACAACTGTCGCCGTCATAAACGAATGGCCGGACCCGCAGAGTTCGTAACACTGGGCGCTGTAGTTGCCCGTCTCCGTCGCACGGAACCAGGTATCCGTCTGCTGTCCGGGAATGGCATCCGTCTTCACTCGCAACTCGGGAACGCCGAAGTTGTGATACACGTCGTCGGAGGTGACGACCAAGCGGACGGACTCGTTCTGCGGAACCCGAAGAACGCCGTCCTGCGTGTAGCCGTTCGGGTAGACAAATCGCCATCCGAACTGGTAGCCCTCGACGCGAACTTCCATCGTCTCCTCGGGTTGCGGCCCTTCCTCAACGAATAGCAGCGTCCCGTACGTCCACGAAATAAGCGAGATGACGATGATCATGCTCAAAATGAACGACGTAAACAGTTTCTTGCCGCCACCGCCGCCCGTCGGAATTTCACCGAGGACGGGCCGGTCCACATCAGCCGCGTTCCCCCCGCCCGCCCGGTACTTGTACGCATTGTACAGCATATACCCGATGACGATGACGCCGACCAGTACCCCGAGAATCAAGAACACGTCGTAGATGCTCTGAAACACGTACGCACGTGTTCCGCGGGGAACCAGTCCGGACTGGATGATGGCGGCGACAGCCACCCAGACAATGGTAACTATGGTCATGGTAACCTATGTCATTAATTATTATTTATAGTACTTATCTATTTCGCGGATAAGAGCGCTGAATCGAAGAAAAAGAGACGAGCCAAAGTGGGAGACGAGTGAGCGATGGAGTCGGTTACGGAAGTGCAAGGAGAAAGCCCCGCGCTTTAGGGCGTCATCAGAACGCAAAGCGTTCTGATTGCCCGCCAGATGTAATCTGGCGACGGGGACGAATCCGACACTACTTTTCACACTTGGTGTTGCGGAACCCCAGTCACTCGATGGATGACCACACCGAGAGTCAAGCCGTACACCCAGTGAGCGAGGAGGGAGAAGACGAGGAACGACGCAATGGTCAGGATACCGGCATCCGGCCAGAACGCTGGCACGAATCCGGTCCAGAAGAACGTTGCGAACGTCGCACCGCGGAGATACCGCGGCGATTCCGGCGGGAGGAACGCCCCGAGGACGAGGAACGTCAACGGAAGGACCACTGTCCCACCGAATCCGAACAGGAAGATACCGAGCGCTAACGTCGGTTCAAGGCCGAAGAACTGTGCGAACCCGGCGAACTGCGTGATGGGTGTCGTCGTGAACAAACCCAGAAGTTCGGGGATTCCGACCAGAATCGGCATCATCAACACCGTCCCGGCGAGTCCGCCGAGCATTGCGACGGAGACGACGTGTCTGGTGATCGGGATATCGAACGGCTCTAACGTCTCATCAACACCGACAGAGTCTCGCTCTTGGATTTCTCCACTCATGGTATCACTTTTCATGCTACACAGGCACAGATGTTAAATGGTGACATTTGACAATATATTAGGGCGAGAAAGAGAGCGCGTACTTTTAGGTCGGCACTGACACCCTCCGTGCATGTACGAAGTCGAGGTCAAACTCCCGACAGACCACGAAACGGTGCGCTCACAACTCACCGATGCCGGCGCTGTCCACGAAGCGAGCGTCACGCAAATCGACACCTACTACGGCGCGCCCCACCGGGACTTCGCGGAGACGGACGAAGCCCTTCGAATCCGACGCGAGACGCGAGTTTCGGACGGGACGAACCAGTCCGATGGTGAGGGCGAAACTGCCGAGGCGGACAAAGCGACAACGACGAAGATGACGTACAAGGGACCGCTCGTGGACTCGGCGTCGAAAACGCGGACCGAACACGAGATGGTCGTCAGCGATGCCGAGAGTGCCGAGGGCATTCTCTCGGGGCTAGGGTTCAGCCCCGTTGAGACAGTCGAAAAGGAGCGTGAGTTCTACCATCTCGATGGCTACACCGTCACGCTGGATGCGGTCTCGGACCTCGGAGAGTTCGTGGAGATCGAGGCGGAGACGGCGACGGAAGAGGAGATAGACGCCGTTCGGGAGGGAGCGTTCGATGTCCTCCGCGACCTCGGTCTCGATCCCGACGACCAGATTCGAACCTCCTACCTCGGATTGCTTCTCGATCAGTGACCGAGTCGGGCAAATTATTCCCGCAAGTTATACACGGACCGTCGGACTTTTTCCGCAAGTTATAGCACCGAGTGGGGCTGAAGGAGAAATAATGACTGAGCGGAATATCAAAATCGAGGCGGTCGAACGACTGGCCGTCGAAGACCAAAGCGTCGAAATCGTCGAGCGAAAAGGGATCGGACATCCGGATTCCATCGCCGACGGTATCGCAGAGAGCGTCTCCCGCGCCCTCTCGAACCTGTATCTCGACCGCGTCGGGAAAGTCCTCCACTACAACACCGACGAGACGCAACTCGTCGCTGGCGAGTCGGCCCCCGCCTTTGGCGGCGGCGAAGTCATCGAACCGATGTACATCCTCCTCGTCGGCCGCGCGACGAAGAAGTACGACGGCGAGAAACTGCCCGTCGATTCGGTCGCCTTGGAGGCGGCGCGCGACTACCTCCGCGAGAACATCCCGGAACTGGAGTTCGGTACGGACGTTATCGTGGACGTGAAACTGGGTGAGGGGTCCGGCGATCTGCAGGACGTCTTCGGTGAGGATAACGTCGAGGTCCCGATGTCGAACGACACGTCGTTCGGCGTTGGCCATGCACCCCTGACGGAGACTGAAAACATCGTCCTCAACGTTGAGCGCCAACTGAACGGCCCGTACGCCGAACGGCACCCCTACCTCGGACCCGACGTGAAAGTGATGGGCAAACGCGAGGGCGACTACATTGACATCACCGTCGCCGCCGCGATGGTTGACGCTCACATCGACGACATGGCGGACTACAAGGACGCCGTCGAACACGTCCGCGAATACGTCTCCGACGTTGCCACCGACTACACGGACCGCGAGGTCAACGTAGACGTGAACACCGCCGACAACTACGACGAAGGCTCCATCTACCTCACCGTCACCGGGACGAGCGCAGAGATGGGCGACGACGGGTCTGTCGGCCGTGGCAACCGCGCGAACGGCCTCATCACGCCGAACCGGCCGATGAGCATGGAAGCAACGTCGGGGAAGAACCCCGTCAACCACATCGGGAAGATATACAACCTGCTCTCGACGGATATCGCCGAAGCCGTCGTCGCCGACGTGGACGGGATCCGCGACCTGCAAGTACGTCTGCTCTCGCAAATCGGCCGACCGATCGATGAACCGCACGTCGCCGACGCGAAAGTCATCACGGAAGACGGCGTCGAACTGTCCGATATCGAAGCGGACGTGCAAGCCATTATCGACGAGAGACTCGCCGACGTGACGAACGTGACGCGTCGTGTCATCGACGGCGAGATGACGACGTTCTAGTAGTAGCGTTCGAGCAACTTCGCAACCGCATCCTGCGTTTTCCGGTACTGTCGGCCACCGTCCGGCGTCCGAACGACGTAGCGATAGTGATCGCTATCGGGGACGTACCACCGGTCCGGATTGTCTCGCATCACTTGCGGCAGGTCGTCATCCAGCGCGTCATCACAGTTGTCGTCCGGCATGCTGTTACGACCGTTCGCCACGTTATCACGACCGTTCGTCGCGTTCGGGACGCTGATCGGGCCACCATCTCTGACGGCATCGACCGTCTCCGCCTCGGGGTTCTCAGTTGTCTCGGAGGTCGCGGTTTCGTCGCCGTCGTCGGCCTCCTCGTGCGGTGCGACGAGAAGTTCGCCGGGCGCGGCGGGATGATCTGTCGGGATGCCCCAGTTTGTGTCGCGGCCATGGGCGGACATCGCTTGCTCCATCAGAATCGACTGCATGTTGACGACCGGTTCACCGTCCGGCGGATGGCGTTGCTCGTACGTCCCGTCGGCGTTCATCGTCCACCGCTTGCGGTTGTCGTTCATCGCCAGTTCGAGGATAAATCGGAGTTGCTCGCGGATATCGCGGTCTTCGACGGGTGCGACGGCCTCAACCCGCTTGTCGAGATTGCGTTCCATCCAGTCCGCCGATCCGATGTACCACTCGGGACCACCCGCGTCGTCGGCTGCGCCGAGTGCTTGCGAGGAGTCGGCGCTCGCACCGTTCTCGAAGTAGAAGATACGGGAATGTTCGAGGAAGCGATCAACGATACTGTGGACGGTGATATTCTCACTCACGTCCGCAAGACCGGGGCGGAGACGGCAGATGTCCCGCACTATCAGATCGATTTCGACGCCCGCCATCGATGCGCGGTACAGTGCTTCGACCATCTGTGGGTCCTCCAGTCCGTTCACCTTGGCGACGATGCGAGCATCCTCGCCGTTCTGCGCGTGGCGTGCCTCCCGACGGATACACTTGGTGAACTCCTCGCGCATCGTCACCGGCGCGATGAGGAGCTTGCGGAACTGTTCGTCCAACGACGGCCCCGTGAAGAAGTTGAACACTTTCACGAGGTCCTGTCCGATGTCGCGGTCGGCCGTCAGCAGTCCCAAATCGACGTAGCCCTTCGCCGTTTCGGAGTGGTAATTGCCGGTGGCGACGTGCGAGTACAACTGCACGCCGTCCTCTTCCTCGCGGACGACGAGTGCTGTCTTCGTGTGCGTCTTCAGGCCGATAGTGCCGTAGGCGACGTGAATCCCCTCTTCTTCGAGGCGGCGGACCCATTCGAGGTTGTTCTGCTCGTCAAATCGGGCTTTCAGTTCCACCATCACCGCCACCTGCTTGCCGTTCTCGGCCGCCTCGATGAGACTCTGAATCACCTGCGAGTCCGACGCTGTCCGGTAGATTGCGGCTTTGATAGCGAGTACGTCCGGGTCGCTTGCGGCCTCGTCTAAGAACCGTTGGACGGTGTCGTCGAACGAGTGGTACGGGTGGTGAAGCAGGATATCGTCGCGGCGAATTTCCGAGAAGATGCTCCGCTGACTGTCCGCCGAGAAATCGGCACGGTGTTCGTCGCGTTCGAGTCGCGGATGCAACTGCGGCGTCCACGAGTCGAGTTTCAGAGCCGGACGGTCGAGGTCGGTCAACGACAGCAACTCGCGGTAGTCGAGCGGACCGGGCAGGCGAAACACTTCGTCGTCGGCGATATCGAGTTGTTCCTGCAGAAGACTGACGACTGCGTCGGGAGCGTCCGCCTCGACTTCGAGGCGAACGACAGTAGCGAACCGTCGCTGTTCGATGACCTCTTGAATCATGTCGATGAGGTCCTCTGCGACTTCTTCGTTCCGCCGCACCTCCGCGTTCCGTGTGAGGCGGAACACCGTCGTATTCACGATTTCGACGTTCGGGAACAGGAGATCGAGATTCGAGCGAATGACCTCCTCTAAGAGGATGTACTCTCCGTCGTCGAGTTCGACGAGTCGCGGGCGGTTCTGCGGAATCTTTACTCGCGTGAACGTCGGTTCGTCATCGGAGTCACGCCGCGTCATCACGGCCAACGAGAGACTGAGGTTGGAGATGAACGGGAACGGGTGTGCGGGGTCGAAAGCGAGGGGCGTCAGCGTCGGCAGTACCGATTCCTCGAAGTACTGGCGCATCTGCTCGCGTTGGGTCGCCGACAGTTCGTCGTAGTCGTGGATATGGATCCCCTCGTCGGCGAGTGCGCCGCGGATCTCGTCGAGAAAGCACCTCGCCTGTGCACGAAACATCGGCCGGGCCTTCTCCAACACCTCGGTCAACTGCTGTGTGGGCGTCCGGCCGTCAACCGTCTGTTCGGTTACGTCGGCGTCGATCTGCTGTTTGAGACCGCCGACCCGTTTCATGAAGAACTCGTCCATGTTCTTCGTGAAGATGGAAAGAAAACGGACCCGTTCCAGCAAGGGCTGTCTGTCGTCCAGCGCCTCGTGGAGAACGCGGCGCTGGAACTCCATCTCGCTCAGTTCTCGGTTGAGGTAGAACTGGGGGTCGGTGAGGTCAACGTCCAGGTGGTCGGGGTCGTACGGAGTCATACCGTTTTCTTCAGCCATTTTCGGAGAGTAGAGGGCAAAGTGGGAGGTGTGCGAAGCACGGCACTGTCACGTCAAGCGTCACGACAGTAACGCAATATTAGTAATTTTATATTGGTGACATATTCGGCAGTGTTTGTGAACAGTACGCACACCACAGATATATAGATGTTACAACAAGAAGGGTGAGAGGGTTCTGACCGGCAGTAACTACTTTTTTGTCCGTTCTGAACGCCGAGTATGCGAAACCGGTACGACGTCATCGTCGTCGGCGTCGGTGGCATGGGAAGCGCGACGGCGTATCATCTGGCGAACCGTGGGGCGGACGTTCTCGGACTCGAACGGTACGACGTTCCGCACGATATGGGGTCCTCGCACGGCGTCACGAGAATCATCCGGAAAGCGCAGTACGAACATCCGTCGTACGTGCCGCTCGTCCGTCGAGCGTACGACCTATGGCGGGAGTTAGCGGAGAAAACGGGTCGTGATCTCCTCACCATTACGGGCGGTATCGATGCCGGGCCGCCGGATAGTCAGGTGTTCGACGGGTCGCGCCGGTCGTGTGAGGCCCACGATATTGACCACGAACTCCTCTCTGCGGCCGAGGTGAACGACCGCTTTCCCGGGTACGACCTGCCGGAAGACCACCGCGCCGTCTACCAGCCCGACGGTGGCTTTCTCGTCCCCGAACAGTGTATCATCGCCCATACGGAAGCGGCGCAAGCGGCGGGCGGGGAGATTCGGGCGCGCGAACCGATGCGCGATTTCACACCGTTAGCCGACGGCGGTGTCCGAGTGACAACGCCGAAGGGGACATACGAGGCGGACCGTCTCGTCGTGACCGCGGGTGCGTGGACGCCGAAACTCGTCCCCGAACTCGAAGGCCTCGCAGTCCCCGAACGGCAGGTGCTGGCGTGGCTGCAACCGTCGGACTCGGCGGCGTTCGACGCCGAGAACTTCCCGGTGTTCGTCCACGCCGACGAGGACGGCCACTACTACGGCTTCCCGCGGCACGACGTTCCGGGATTCAAATTCGGGAAGTTCAACCACTTCGAGGAGACCGTTGATCCCGACGAGATGGACCGCCAACCGCGCCCTGCGGACGAACGAGCCCTCCGAGCGTACGCCGAGCGATGCTTCCCGAAGGGGGCAGGACCGACAGTGAAACTCGCCACGTGCCTGTTCACCAACACTCCCGACGAGCATTTCATCCTCGATACGCATCCAGAACACCCACAGATTACCATCGGTGCGGGCTTTTCGGGGCACGGCTTCAAGTTCGCAAGCGTCGTCGGCGAAATCCTCGCTGACTTCGCGCTCGACGGCGAAACCAACCACGACACCGACTTGTTCCGGATAGACCGGTTCTGAGCGAGGGCCACACCGAGACGATAATAACCGGCGACAGCAAAGCCCGCGTGTGACAGAAGCGGACGCCGTCCTCGTCGGCTACAGCGAGGTAGGGACGAAGAGTAGCGAGGTGCGCACGAAGATGGCCGACCGGTTGGCCGCGAACGTTCGCGCACTACTCCGCGAACGCGACAGCGACGGCGACGTAGAGCGACGCTGGTCGCGCCTCGTCGTCCACACCGCACGCCCACACAGCGTCGCTGAAGCGGTGGCGACGCTCCCCGGTGTCGCATTCGCCCGACCTGTCGTCGTGACCGAGGCGACCATCGACGCCGTCCGCGACGTTCTCCAGACGCTCGCGCGCGACCACGAATCGTCCGAGACGTTCGCCGTGGACAGCAGGCGCGTCGGACCCAAAGACAGACACGACTTCTCCAGTCGGGAGTTGGACATCGAAGGCGGTCGTCTCATCGAGGAACAGACGGGCGCGACGGTCGATTTAGACAACCCTGATCGAACCTACCGAATCGAAGTACGCGAGGACGACGCGTTCGTCGCGGCCGTCTCATTCGACGGGCCGGGTGGGCTCCCACTCGGCACACAGGGACGCGTCGCTGTACTCGTCAGCGGCGGCATCGACTCGCCGGTGGCGGCGTGGCGGTTGATGCGCCGCGGTTGCATCCCCATTCCCGTCTACGTTGATCTCGGGGAGTACGGCGGCGCAGACCACCGCGCCCGAGCGTTCGAGGTGATTCGGACGCTTGCCGCCCGCGCGCCCGGTGAAGACCTGCGACCACGCGTCGTTGACGGGTCTGACGTAGTGGATCGACTCATTGCGGAAGTGAGCGAGACGCGCATGCTGTCGCTCCGGCGGGCGATGCTGGTGATGGCCGAAGCAGTCGCGCGGCGTGACGGGGCACACTCGGTGGCGACGGGCGAGGCACTCGGACAGAAATCGAGTCAAACCGGCGCGAACCTCGCCGTCACGGACGAAGCAGCGACCATGCCGATCCACCGACCGCTTCTCACGACGGACAAATCGGATATTGTTGCCGAAGCGCGCCGAATCGGCACCTACGACGACTCGACGCTTCCCGTCGGTTGCGAGCGAGTCGCCCCGTCACACCCCGAAACGAACGCTGCTGTCGAGGACGTTGCCGCCGTCGAACCTGACGGACTGTTGGACGAAGCGCGGCGTGCCGGTGAGAACGCGTCGGTTGCCGACGTGGACTAAGTGGGTATCGAGACCGACATCGATACAATGGGTACGAACACCACGGTGAACGATAACAGCACGAACGTTTGTGTTGTAGATGAACGACCGGGTGAAAATGCATTTACATGGGAGTATCCCGTACGTTCGTCCGATGGCAGACATTCGCCGCCCCTCCCTTTCGTCCGACGGTGCAGGATGGACCGTCAGACAGGTCACGCCGCGTTCACGGTGGCGTCACGGGACCGAACCCTGTTCGGCCTGCGGAGCGTCAGTTGAACTCGACAGCGCGCACTATCAAGTCGAACTCGACCGCGAGCGCCCGCAGAACCCGAGCGAGAAGTTGACCAGAGAGCGCAAGCTCCTGTCGTTCTGCGACGAGGGATGTGCCGACGACTGGGTGCGAACGTTCGACTGCGCGGAGTGAGACCGGCGTAACCGCACGGCGACGGCATCGGAACCGATAAACCTCGGCCGCGTCAGTGTGCAGAACGTGACGCGGGTCTGTTTCGTCGGGTCGCCCGACGTGAACGTGCAGTACGAACTGTTGTCGAGAGACACCGCTCGGGCCGCCCTCTCGACGTATCAGATTTACGACCCGTTCGAGAATTCGCTGGCTGTCGACACGGTGAGCGTCGGTGCCGCCGTCTCCCTCTGTAACGACCTCAACTGGTATCTCGTCCGCTTTGTGGACCACGTGTTGGTGATGGAACCGAGCATCTCGGGCGAAGAGTGGCTTTCGCGCCGCCTCGCTGAGTCGGTCCGTGACGCAGAAATTCGTCCCGAAGAGACGAAAGAGCGTCTCGCCGTGTACGGCATCGAAGACGGGCGTCTC
Organism: Halogeometricum borinquense DSM 11551; assembly: GCF_000172995.2. Taxonomy (GTDB): domain Archaea; phylum Halobacteriota; class Halobacteria; order Halobacteriales; family Haloferacaceae; genus Halogeometricum; species Halogeometricum borinquense. Next base: position 1,491,032 of record NC_014729.1, on the reverse strand, counting down.
GTCGAACCGATGTACGTGACGCGCCGTCCCGACGGGTCGATTCCGTCCTACGACCTCCGCGATGTAGCGGAGACGGTAGTCGTCCGGGTGGCCGATTCTGAGTTCGGCGGTTAATACAGGTAGTTGCCGTCTCGTGCCAGTTCGCTCTAACCGTTGACATCCTCCCCGCCCTAAAGGGCGTCACCAGAACGCCTTGCGTTCTGGTTGCCCGCCAGACGGAGTCTGGCGACGAGGATTCCCCGAAGGGGATATTCAGGTTGCGCGTTTCCTCGGTTCTCAAGTACGCTTTCGCGTGGAACGTCAGCGGTAGCCGTCCAGTTGTGACCAAGGACGTGCTTTCCAGCGCGTGTAGCCCTGTCAATGGGGCCTTCCTCCCCGCATACAGCGGGCGTCAATGACGACTGGCTATTCAACCAGCGAGGTAGCACGGTTCGACTCGCCCGAAGCGTTAGCCCGTGCATGGTTCACCCTCCCGTTGTGCAATGTTCTCCGACGCGTTCAGGTCAGCGTGGCGTCCTCGACCACACTCCGAACACGAAAAGTGGTCGCCATCACGATTGCCCATCGACCCACAGGCCGAACACCGCTGGCTGGTATGGTACGCATCGACCGCCTCGACGCGGATACCAGCGCGTTCGGCTTTGTACGTGATGAACTGTTGGAGTTGGTGGAAGTGCCACGAGTGAACTCCCGACCACGAACTGTTCTCGCGGATGCCTTCGAGGTCTTCCATCCGAATGACGGGATTCTCGAACTGTTCCGCGAACGTGATAAGGCGACGGGAGAGTTTGTGGTTCAAGTCCTTGATTCGACGCTGTTCTTTGTCACCCACACGGTTGCGTGCGCGAAGCGCACCCGCTTCCGAAAGCGAATCGCGTAGGGAACGATATTTGCGTCGAACATACTTCGCCTCACCACCCGACACCAGCATCGACTCGTCTTCGCCGTAGGCCGTCACCGCGAGGATGTGTCGTTCACCAATATCGACACCGATGGGTGTCTCACCCGACGTGTCAGCGTCGTACTCGATATTGAACGTACAGTACCAGTCGTCTCCGCGACGGTAGACCTGTAGGCGGGTCTTGTCGGCATCACCCTCGACCAGTCGGTCTACGGGGTCGGCAATATCGTCGTACACCTCTATCGGGGTGTACCACCATTGGGAGACGCAGGGGAAGCCGACGACGACCGTGCCATTCTCGGTCGTGTCGAGTTCCCAGTTCTGATTGTTGACGGCGAATGGTTGACTCTCTCGGTAGCGAACCTCTCCGTCCTTGTTGTGGTCGGATTTCGCCTCTCGGATGGCTTGGTTCTGGATAGCCGAGTAGAGGGCGTTGTCGATGCTGGCCGTGGTCACTGACTTGTCGAAGTCGTCGTTTTCCCATCCGTCGATACAGAACTGTTTGGTGTCACGGTAGAGGCGAGCGGCGTGTTGCCACTCTTTGCGCCGTGAGAGGGATGGGTTGTGGAACTTCGCGGTGACAGTCACCGTGACCATTACAAATGTAATTAGGTGCGGAATCCTAAGTATCTGTTGGAATATCAGGCCGTGCTATCGTCGGTGGTTTGTGTCATCGACTGTCGGATTCATCCCCGCCCTAAAGGGCGGGGCTTTCTCCTTGTGTTTCCGTAATACGACAGACGGTGCCAAGTGACAATCGCCTTCACAAGCCCCGAACGCGACATAGCTTTTTTTCGGAGAACGCAGAAGCCACGCGCATGCAGATCCCGCACGGCGCGACGAGACGAGAGACGGCGCTCGACGGACTCCGTCTCTCCGCGTTAGTTGCGGGCGACCCCGCGAGTCCACCGGTTGTACTCATTCACGGCGGGGGCCTCGACAGCGCCGAACTGTCGTGGTGTGAGCTAATACCAGCGCTGACCGACGACTATCGCGTCTACGCAATCGACTTGCCCGGATACGGCCACAGCGACGAACCCGAACGCGTCCCGACGACGGACTACTACGTTCGCGTCCTCGAACGCTTCCTCGAAGCGGAGGAAATTGATGCACCCGCGCTCGTCGGTGTCTCGCTCGGTGGTGGTGTTGCGCTCGGCTACGCGCTCGGCCATCCGGAGGACGTGTCGGCCGTCGTCGCCATCAACAGTTACGGACTGGGCGACTCTGTTCCGGGCGGGCCGCTCGGTGCGCTGTTCGTCCGCGTACCGTACCTCTCGGAGTTGTCGTGGCGCGCCATCGCACGGAGTCGAACGGTCGCGTACTTCGCCGTCCGCGCCATCGTCGCCTACGGTAACGTCCGTCCACACGTCGTTGACCAAGTCTACGAGGAGGCACAGCGGAACGATGGAAGCGCATGGCGTACGTTCCAACGGGCAGAAATCGGCTTTACCGGTCTCCGTACGAACTACGTAGACGACCTTCCGAACCTCTCGATGCCGACGCTGTTCATTCACGGCGAAGACGACAAACTCGTCCCGTCGTCGTGGTCAGTTCGAGCGGAGTCGCTCGTTCCCAACTCCGAGGTACGAATCCTCCCCGAGTGCGGTCACTGGCCGCCAAGAGAACAGCCGCAACGAGTGAATTCCTTGGTTCGACTGTTCCTTCAGTCGAACATTCCGGTTGACATGTAGCGCTCGCCGCTGTCCCAGAATACCGTAATCACGAGCGGGCAGTCGTCGGTATCGCCACCGGGGACGCCACCGTCGGCGCGGGCATCGTCCGTGCGGCCATCGTCGCCTCGGGGGTCGTCGGACATATCCTCAATCACGAACCGTTCGGGCGGTTCCGGGCAGTTCGCCTCGGGCGTTGCAAGACGTTCTGCGACGCGACGGGCCGCGAGGTTCGACGCGCCGGAAGACTGGCCGACGAGGATACCTTCCTCGCGGGCGAGACGACGACATTCGGCTTCGGCGTCTTCGAGCGGCACCGGTATCACGTCGTCTAACAAGTCCCGGTCGAGATTCGGGCTGACGAATCCCGGCCCCATGCCCTGATAGTCGTCGCTTCCCGACTCCCCTGTCGAGAGGACGGCGTTTTCGGCGGGTTCGACGGCAACGATTTCCATCTCTGGGAATTCCTCGCGGAGGCGGCTACCGATGCCCGAGATGGTACCGCCCGTTCCAACGCCTGCGACGAGGGCGTCAACCGTTCTGTCACCGATCTGTTCGAGAATCTCCTCAGCCGTCGTCCGGTAGTGTGCGCGGGGATTCGCCTCGTTTTCGAACTGGCGAAGTTGCGTCATACCCTCGGCTTCCAACTCGTCGGCGCGGTCCTTTGCGTCGGAGATGTCGCCATCGACGAGTTCGATGGTCGCGCCGTAGGCGCGCATGATATCGCGCCGTTCGGGCGACTGCGACGATGGCATGATGATCGTCATGTCGTAGCCTTTCGCGGCGGCTACCATCGACAGGCCGATCCCAGTGTTTCCGCTCGTCGGTTCGACCAGTTCGTCACCGGGTGAAATCTCACCGGCGCGTTCTGCGGCCTCGATCATGGCGAGTGCTGGGCGGTCCTTGGCCGACCCGCCGGGATTCTTCGACTCCACCTTGGCCGCAACCGTCGCGCCCTCGGGCGACGACACCTCGACCAGCGGAGAGCCGATCGTTTCGAGGATGTTGGCGTCCATTGTCGTTCGGTAGTATTCTCACCCCGAAAACGATGGCGGACGGGGGCAAGAGACGCCGATATGTTGCGTCCGCTGTCACGGAACACCGGGCGGCGAATCACTCCGACACCGCGCGCTTTACGTCGGCGCGTTCGTTAGAAACCACCATGACCGAAGCTGAAGCCGGAACGCTGGACACGATGCAACCGAATCCCGCGTGGGACGCTGACTCCTACGAAGACACCGTCGAGACGCTTTCCGAGGACGGACTCGTCTTCAAAGTGTGGGGCGGCGACTGGTGTAAGGACTGCCGAAACCAACTGCCGGACTTCGCCGCCGCTCTCGACGCCGCGGAAGTGCCCGACGAGCGGGTCGAACACTACCCCGTCGAGAAGGAAGACGACGGGAGCAAGACCGGGCCCCTCGTTGAGGAGTACGACATCGAGTACATCCCCACCGTCGTCGTCGAACGGGATGGTGAGGAAGTCGCCCGCTTCGTCGAAGATGCGCGCGTCCCCATCGCCGTCTACCTCGCCAACGAACTCGCCGAATAGCCGCGAAAACGAACTCGCCGAATAACCGCGAAAACGACGGCCACCCAGAACCGTCGCACGAACGGCGAACCTAACCCCCCTTGACCAGTTCACGCGACAATGCCCTCCGACGACTTCAACAGAACGCACGCGCTCATCACCGACGAGTACGCCGATGCACTCGCGCAAACGACCGACGCACTCTTTCCGTACGCGACGACCGCACTCGTTAGAATAGACGAACCGTGGGCCGACGAGGAACCCGACGGTGATGACTGCCGGGAGGCGTGGGACGCAGTTCGTGAGCGATTCGACCGCCGGCCCGAACGCGACAACGGGGACTGGGAGGCGTGGAGTGTAGGAGTGAGCGACGAGTCCGGGCGCAAGTCGGTCCGCCGCCTCGTCGCACTCACAAGGGGAATCATCGGGCGACACTTCCTGTTCGAGGTGGAACTCGCCCGCGAGGGGCAGACCGTCTTCACGGCGATGCCGCATCATTCGAGCCTCGCGGTGGACGCCGATTCGCTCCCCGAAGAAGCGTTCGCTGCCACCGAGGACTCGCTCACGAAAACCGCGGGCTGTCTCGTTGCTGAAGAGCCAGTGGCGGAGTGGATCGCCGAGGAACGGCGGTGGAGCGTCAGATCGTCCATCTGCAAGGAGACGCTGGACGAATCACGGGCGAGTTGCTACGGGATCTCGAACCTCCGCGGCCTCGACGTCGCCGACAACGGGACAACGCTCCGACTGTCGTGGGGTCTCGACGGGCCAATCTCCGATGACCCGATTGGGCGAGCGCTTACGTGGACGCTGGAGAAGTTACACCGGCCGCCGAAGGCGCTCCCGTGCGACGACATCGAGCGCGCGGAACGCGTCGCCGACTTCCTCGCGGAAACGCTTCGGCGATACGACGGACGAGAGATTCGCGGCGACGACTGATTCGGGGTGCGCCCGTCAGTCGATGTCGAGGTCGGTTTCGTCCAAATCGATGTCCGCGTCGTCTAGTTCTACGTCCACGTCGTCGCCACCGCCGAACCACGAAAGCGCTTCTTCGACCGAGTGTGTGGGCGGCGAGCAGGCGCGCCCCTCGCAGGCGTAGACGGTTGGTTCGCCGTCGCGCATCTCTCTGCCCTGCCAGACGGGCGGCGCGTCTTCGACGCCGAGCGTGTCCAGCCACGGCGTCAGATCGTCGTCAGTCGGCGGTCGGATCGAAAGGACAGCGTCGGGGACGTAGCGTTCCGCCAGCGACTGCCGGAACGAGTCGGGCAGCGAGTCCCCGGCGACGACGATTTCTGATCCGCCGCGGGCGCGCTTCTCAGCGGCGAGCGCGAGCGAGACGTGTTCGAGCGGTCGGCCGCGGATGCGGTCGGCATGGGTGTCAAGCACCGATCCGGCGACGGCGGCGAAGTCGGCATCTGGAGCGAAGGCGTCGAGATCCAAGAGGAGAGAGGTGGCGACGCCGACGCTGGACGGCGTAGACTGGTCCTGTAGCTCCTGCGGACGAGTGACGAGCGCTTCGCCGTCGTCCGGCGTGAAGTAGAGCGTCCCGGCGGCGTCGTCGTAGAACGAGGCGACGATTTCGCGGGCGAGTTCGACGGCGAAAGCGAGATGATCCACGTCGCCCGTCGCCTGATACAGGTCGAACGCGCCGCGAGCGAGGAAGGCGTAGTCTTCGAGGTACCCCTCACCTTTCACGTCGCCGTCTTTGAACCGACGGGAGAGTCGCCCCTCCGATTCGTCCCACAGGTGTTCACGGGCGAAACCGAGTGCGTCGGCGGCGAGTTCGGCGTACTCGTCACCGAGGACGAGCGCGCCCTGCGCGAGACTCGAAATCATCAGGCCGTTCCACCCGGCCAGCACCTTCTCGTCGCGCGGCGGGCGCGTCCGCGACTCCCGCGTGTCGAACAGCGTTTCGCGGGCCGCGTCCAGGTGGTCTGTCACCTCGTCAGTCGTCAGGCCGTGTTCGTCGGCCACCGAGTCCACCGTCGCTGAGACGGTGAGGACGGTCGTGCCGTTTTCGAAGTTGCCACCGGAAGTGACGCCGTAGTAGTCACAGAACACCTCGGCACGTGTCTCGTCAGCGAGCGCCTCGTGAACCTGCTCGGGCGTCCAGACGTAGAACGTTCCTTCTTCGCCGCCACTTTGGGCGTCAAGCGTACTGAAAAAGCCGCCGTCGGGATGTCGGAGTTCACGAGCCACGAAGTCGAACGTCTCGCGGGCGACTTCGGCGTAGTCGGCGCGGCCGGTGAGACGGTGTGCAGCGAGGTAGACGCGCGGAATCTCGGCGTTGTCGTACAACATCTTCTCGAAGTGCGGAACCGTCCACTGGCGGTCGGTAGCGTAGCGGTGGAAGCCGCCGCCGACGTGGTCGTACATCCCGCCGCCCGCCATCGCGTCCAGCGTCTCCATCGCCACAGTCAGCGGTTCGTCCTCGCCGGAGTGGACGTACGACCGGAGAAGCGCCTCAACGCGGCCGGGTTGGGGGAACTTCGGTCCGCCGGACCCGAACCCGCCGTACTCTCTGTCCGCACCGCGGAGGGCGGCTTTCGCCACTTCGCCCAGAATCTCGGTGCCGGGCGATTCGCCGGGGTCGTCGGGCGTCGCCTCCAACTGATCCTGTATCGCCGCGGTCCACTGCTGGGCGCGGTTCTCGATCTCCTCGCGATCGTTCTCCCACGCCTCCGCAAACGACCGACAGAGGTCCAAGAAGCCGGGGACGTTCCCTCGATCCCGCCGTTCCTCCTTCGGGAAGTACGTCCCGACGTAGAACGGCTTGCCTTGAGGTGTGAGCCAGACGGAGAGCGGCCAACCGCCGCCGCCGGTGACGAGTTGGCAGATAGTCTGATAGATACGGTCTAAGTCGGGTCGTTCCTCTCTATCGACCTTGACCGGAACGAACGACTCGTTTAGCACTGCTGCCACGTCGTCGTCCTCGAAACTCTCGTCAGCCATGACGTGACACCAGTGGCACGCCGAGTAGCCCACCGAGAGGAAGATGGGGCGGTCCTTCTCCCGGGCGGCTTCAATGGCCGTCTCGTCCCACGGCTGCCAGTTCACCGGATTGTCAGCGTGTTGCTGGAGATACGGGCTTTGCTCGTCGGCTAGCCGATTGCGCCCCAACGCGTCGCTCATACGTGAACTACGATTCCGCGGCGACTAAAGGACCGTGGAGACGGCGAAGCGTCGCTGGATCCGTTCGGCAGTCGATTCGGATCACGGCGTCAAAGCCAGGAGGTTCGACTGCCCGTCTGCGAGGTAGACAGTGTCGTCACGTCCAACCGCATCGAAGACGGTGTCTCGACCGAAGGCGGCGGTCGCCTCGCCGGCTGAATCAACGGCGTAGACGGTTTTAAAGAGGTCATCGCTGTCGTCGGCGGTAATGGCGGTAGCCACCATCGCGTCGGCCGTCGCCGCCTCCGGCCACGCGTTGTTCGACGGCGGATCGAACGTCCAGCGTTTCTCACCGGCGGTACTGTACGCCGTCGCGGCGTCGGCTCGGACGCCAGACCGGGTGTAGAGCGTGTCTCCGTCCGGATCGAGCAGAAGCCACTGGCCGTAGTTGTCGTCACGCCAAGCGACGGTCCCGTCGGCGTCTACCGCCAGCACCGAGTCGCCGCCCGCGTACAGACGGTCGCCGTCGAGAAGGAGTTCCTCCACCGGTACGTCGTGTTTCCAGTCACCGTCGCCGTTCGGTGCGACGCCGTGAAGCGTCGCTCCGTCTCCCTCACCAGCCAAGAAGAAGAGTCGCTCGTCGGCGACTTCGATCCATTTGGCGGGGCCGTCGTCAACCGTAAACTGCGTCTCGCCGTCGCGTCCGAGACCGAGAAGGCGGTCCCCAGCGGCGACGTAGATACCCTCGGGACCGACTGCGACATCCCGAACCGCGGTAAACTCGCGCGTCCAGCGAACCGCTCCGTCAGTTACGTCGAGACCGTAGACGACTGTCGTGAGCGGTTCCTCGGGCGTCTGATGGCTCACCGGCGTCTCGTTCGGCGGCGGGAAGAACTCCAAGCCGGTTGCGACGAGGAGGCCGTCTGAGACACCCGCAACGGCGAGTTTCCGGTCACGCTTCAGCGACCACCGTCGCTCACCGTTCGACCGGTCGAGTGCGTACAGTTCGGTCCACTCGCGTTCGTCGGCGTTTCCGGCGACTGAGTAGACAGTCTCAGCGGTGAGTGTCGCACCCCACTGGCCGCGAGCGATGCGCTGGAACGCGGCGTGTGAGCCGCTGACCGCCTCACCGTCCATCTTCGTCCGCCAACGAACCGACGCGTCGGAAGGGTCTACGGCCGCGACAGCGGAGTTACCGCCGTCTCGACGCAGCGTCGTGAACAGGATCCCATCGCCGGTGTTGGTAGCATTCGTGGTGTTGGTGGCGGTGGCGACCTCGGTGGAATCGGCCACATCGATACCTAAGACGTGCCAGTTATCGAACGAGAGCGTCCAGTCCGGCGTCCACTCGGGCAGATCGCGTGGCGTTTTCGAGGAGTCGTCGCCGGTCGATTCGGATGTCGAATCAGGAGTGGCGGGCGATTCGTTGGTTGGTGCGGCGGTACCGTCGCTACGGCGGGTGCCGAGACAGCCGGCCGTCACCGCCAGCGTGCCAGCACCGAGTCCGAGAAACCGCCTCCGAGAGACCATGGTCACAAACGCGGAGCCGACAAAAAGGGTCTTCTGGTGAGTGAAACACCCGTTTGACGGATCAGCAAGCGGGCGACTCGTGTCATCGAGCTGGCTAGTCGCTCTAGAATGCGTCCAGTTGGTCGCCGAGGAACGACCACTCGTCGAGATTCTCCTCGACAACTTTTGAAACGGGTTTGCCGGATCCGTGGCCCGTCTGCGACCGAGTTTTCAGGAGGATCGGATCCGCTCCCGATTGTGCGGCCTGCATCCGTGCGGCCATCTTTCGGGCGTGGAACGGGTCCACGCGAGAGTCGCTTTCGCCAGTCGTAAAGAGAACGGCCGGGTACGCGCGTTCTTCGACATTGTGATACGGCGAGTACTCGCGGATGTACTCGTACGCTTCGGGGTCGTCGGGCGACCCGTACTCGGTGGTCCACGTCTCACCGAGAAGCGATGTGTGGAACCGAAGCATATCGAGGAGTGGAACCTTGCAGACGGCCGCCGCGAACAGGTCTGGTCGTTGAGTGATCGACGCACCCACCAGAAGGCCGCCGTTGCTCCCGCCGAAGCAGGCGAGTCGTTCTGTGGAGGTGTAGCCATTCTCGACGAGGTGTTCGGCGGCGGCGAAGAAATCATCGAAGACCCGTTGTTTGTGTTCGCGGCGACCCGCGTGGTGCCACGACTCGCCGAACTCGCCGCCGCCGCGAAGGTTGGCGACGGCGAGGACCCCACCCGATTCGAGGAACGGGAGGAAGAACTCGCCGAAGAATGGGGTGAGACTGTTCTCAAACCCGCCGTATCCGTACAGCACCGCAGGGTTGTCACCGTCGCATTCGAGGTCGGAGCGGCGCACGACGAACGCCGGAACTTCGGTTCCGTCCGCGGATGCAAACCAGTCTTGGGTGACAGTCAGGTCTGTCTCGGTCGAAATATCCGGCTGATCTACGACTGTCGTCTCGTCTGCGCCGAAGGCGTAGCGTCGGATCGACGGCGGTTCGGTGAACGATTCGTAGGTGAAAAACAGGTCGTCCTCGCCGCCGAAAGAGGCGACCGACCCGCGTCCCGGTAGTGGAACCGTCTCATCCTGCTCGCCATCGGCATCGAAGACGACGAGTTCGTGGACGGCGTCGCGGAGGTACTTCACGACGATTCGGTCACCGATTACGTCGAGTTCCTGTGCGATGGCATCGTCGCGTTCTGCAACCACCGTCTCGAACGGCTTGTTCGGGTCCGTTGACGACTCGCCCACGTCCGTTGGCGACGCACTCGGGTCCACAGCATCGAGAGATACGCTGACCACGCGGTAGTTCGACGCATCGAGCGAGGTGTTCACGTACACGTCGTTCCCGTCAAGCGTCGGTTCGAAGAGAGCGTCCTCGCCGACGACGAGGGGATGCAGTTCGTCGGATCCGAGTTCGGCGTAGTAGAGGTCGGTCCGCTCCCAGCCTTCAGTGTGACCGAGGATAACGTAGTCGCTCTCGGCGTCCGTCTCGACGAGTGGCCACGTCTGCGTAGAGAACTCGTCGGCGAGCGTCCAATCGTCCGCCGGGTCGGTTCCAATCTCATGGAAGCAGACTTCCTTCTCTAACTGGCCGCCGTCGCCCACCGACCCCGTAGTCAGGTAGTAGAAACCATCATCCGTCCAGCCGAAACACCACGGACCGGTACGGCCGACATCGGTGAGTTCCTCGGCCGTCTCACCCGATTCGGTTTCGAGGACACGAACATCGTACTGTTCGTCACCGCCTTCCGCGACGCCGTAAGCGACGAGACTACCGTCGGGGTTCGGAACGTACCAATCGACGGAGACACTCCCGTCGTCACTCATCTCGTTCGGATCGCCGAGGACGCGGCGGTCTTCGTTTAAGCCTGGGCGGAAAGTAAGGACGGGATGGTCGGCGTCGGCATCGCGGACGCGCTGGAAGTAGCCGTTCTGTCGAGCCTTTACGGGCATGTACGTCGTCGTCCGTGCCAGGTCCTCGAAGCGAGGCCGGAGCGACTCGCGTATGTCCAGCGAATCGAGGTAGTCGTCCGCGTAGTCGTTTTGCGCCGCCGTCCACGCGGACACATCGTCGTCGGTCTCCTCTAACCATAGATATGGGTCGTCGATGTCGTCGTCGTGGAGGGTGTAGCCGGTGTCCCGTTGGTCGGTTTCAGGAGGGGAATCCATGCGCGTACGTGAACAGATGGTGACAAGAATCTCGGGGTTCCGGAAGCCGTCTCCCCGACTGTGGCGGTCGCTTAGCGCGGAGATCATGTACACGACTGTGCCCAGAATCACTTGCGAGAAGAGCAACCTTTACACTCTCGTGCTGAGGTCGTGAGGGTATGACGGAGACGGCGCTTCTCGTCGGCGGCGGTGGCCGCGAACACGCCATCGCGCGTGCCCTGACTGCCAGCCCCGACTGCGAACTGTACGCCTGTGCGAGCAACCGCAACCCCGGAATCGCGTCGCTTTCGGCCGGGTTCCGACAGGTGTCGGAGACGGCGGCCGACGACATCGTCGCGTACGCCACCGAAGTGGGTGCAGACGTGGCCGTCATCGGTCCCGAATCAGCCCTCGAAGCGGGCGTCGCTGACGCTCTCGACGACGCCGGGGTGTACACGTTCGGTCCGCAGGCCGAAGACGCCCGCATCGAGACTGACAAAGCCTTCCAGCGGGAGTTCATGGCCGAAGAAGGCATTCCCGGCTGCCCGGACTTCTCGGTGTTCGAGGACACCGAAGCGGCCTGCGAGTACATCGACGAGTACGACGGCGACTTGGCCGTCAAGCCCGCCGGCCTGACGGGGGGCAAGGGCGTGAAAGTCACCGGCGACCAAGTGACCAAAGCGGAAGCCAAAGAGTACCTCCGCGAGTCCGACTACGAGGAAGTCGTCCTCGAAGAACGCCTCGTCGGCGAGGAGTTCACCGTGCAGGCGTTCGTGGCGAACGGTGACGTCCGCCCGACGCCCGCCGTGCAGGACCACAAGCGCGCCTACGAGGGCGACGAAGGGCCGAACACGGGCGGCATGGGAAGTTACAGCGACTCAGTCGCCGAACTGCCGTTCATGACGTTCGAGGACTACACCGAGGCCGTCGAAGTGCTGGAAGCGACGGTCGATGCGTTAGATGACTACAAAGGCGTCCTCTACGGCCAGTTCATGCTCACCGCCGACGGCGTGAAAGTCATCGAGTTCAACGCCCGATTCGGTGATCCCGAGGCGATGAACACGCTTCCCGTCCTCGAAACGCCGTTCCTCGACGTTGTGACGGCCGGACGCGATGGCGAGTCGCTTCCGGAACTGGAGTTCGCCGGAAAGGCGACAGTGTGCAAGTACGCCGTCCCCGACGGCTACCCGACGGACCCCGACGACGGGGCACAGATCGAAGTTGACGAGGAGAACGTCGGTGACGCACTGCTGTTCTACGCTAGCGTTGACGCCCGCGACGACGGTCTGTACACGACCACCTCGCGGTCGTTCGCCGTCGTCGGCGTCGAAGACACGATTGCGGAGGCTGAGAAGGCCGCCGAGGCCGGTCTGTCGGCCGCCGGTGAGGGTCTTCGCATCCGCCACGACATCGGCAAACCCGACCTCGTACAACGGCGCATCGATCACGTGAACGAACTGCGCGGCGAGTAGATCCAGTCGGCACTCGGAGATTGGCGGGCAAACTGCCAATTCATCACCCGGGACGCGGAGTCTTTTATCCGAACGGGACGAATCGGCCGACGTGAGCGACGACACCGACGACGCGGCGGGACGACGACACCACCGAGTGCAGGGTCATCCGACGCCCGGCCCCCTGAACTCCCTCCAGTACTGGACGGACGCAAAGCCCGTTTGGCGCGTCGCGTTGAACTACATCCTCGTGTGGGTGGCGCGCGTGGCACCCTTGCTCCGATGGAAAAACTGGGCGCTCCGACGACTCGGCGTTACCGTTGGGAGCGGCGTCTCGTGGGGGCTCGAAGCGACGCCCGACGTGTTCTGGCCCGAACTCGTTACCCTCGGCGACGACGTGATCGTCGGCTATGATTCGGTTATTCTCTGCCACGAGTTCCTGCAAGACGAATACCGAACGGGCGAAGTTGTTATCGGCGACCGTGCGATGATCGGCGCGAAAGCAGTCATCCTTCCGGGCGTCCACATTGGCGAGGACGCGCAGGTTGCCGCGAACTCGCTCGTGACGCGGGACGTACCGCCGGGGACGACGGTGGCGGGTGTCCCGGCGCGGCCGATGTCGAGTTCGGAACTCGATGACGAAGACGAGACGTAAGCGAATAAAATACGTAGTATACAACGGGCGTTGCGACCGCCAGCGATGGCCAGAACCACAGCATCTGGGAAACCGGGTCAGGCGGCGTGCGGATGGCTCCGACGACGAACGCGACGATGAGGGAGCCAGCGACTGTTCGCGCCAGACGTTCTCGGTCGGTCGGCGGCCCGCGACTCCCGAGTCGGTAGCGAGCGATAAGTGGGGAGCCGAACAAAAGCGTAACAACCCGACGAAGATTGCGAGAGTTGAGAGTGTAGTCAGTACGAAAGCGACGCGGGGGAGAAACTGAGTTGGAGGGGCACAGTTAGGGACGCTCGAGTCGCATCTTGAAAATGGCACCGCGCGGGTCGTTGTCCTCGACCCAGATCTCCCCATCGTAACTGTCGAAAACGCTGTCAGCGAAAAAGAGGCTGATTCCCGTCCCGTGGTGCAGTTGATCGTACTCCTCCCGGCCGAAGATGAGATCACGCTGGGACTCGGGAACGCCCGGTCCGTTGTCGGCGATGGCGAGGATGACGTGGTCGTCGTGAACCTCGACAGAGACGCGGACGACCGGGTCATCGGCGTCGTTGTGCGTGACAGCGTTCTCCAACACCGCCTCGATGGCGGTAGCTAACAGGTCGTCGGCGCGGACGATGACCTCAGGAAACACCTGGAATTTGAACTCCGCGTCGGGGTACTGTTGCATCACCTCGACCAGCGTATTGTTGAGCACGATGTCGAGACGGACGGGGCGATTCGACGCGCTGTACGACCGCTCTAAGAGATTCCGTAGGTCGCGCGCTCGCTCGGATTTGTGGACGATTTCGAGGATTTTGTCCTGTGCTTTCTCCAGACTTTCGGTGACCTCGTCTATGGACGACTCCGACTGTGCGCGCTGGATGTGGCCGTACATGACGTTGAGTTCGTTCCGGAGGTCGTGTCGAAGGAGTCTGTTCAGCACCTCTGAGGCGTTCTCGTACTGCTGTTGTTTCGCCGTATCGACGAAGATAGCGATAACCCCCTCGACGGTACTGTCGGCGATGATGGGAGCCGCAAATCCGCGACCGAACACGTTCGCGCCCGCCTTTGTCTGCGCGATAAACCGCCCGGTCCACGTCTCGCCGCGGGAGAGATGTTCGACGACATCCTCGTAGATGCGGTCGTCACCCGCAATCGTCGCCGCGGATTCTCCGACGAGTTCGCCCGATTCGTAGCCGAGAAGGTCCAGACAACCTGGATTGACGTCACGTATAACGAAGTTCGGGTCGGCGATGAGGGCCGGTGCCTCGGTGCTTCGAAACGCTTCGCGGTAGACGTCACCATCGAGGCGGTGTTTGTCGTCGTCGGAACTCCACTCCACGTGATTATTTCACGCGGGGAGTATTTTATTCTCTGGGTTTGAGATATTTCAACGACACAGCCAGTTTAAACGCCGTCGGGCGAGTTGCCGTCGATTTTGTTGGGTTATTTGACAGAATTAGTATAGGTACTGAGCCACCGTACTCCGGTCAACGGAGACGGACGATCCCTTCCTCGAACACTTTCCGGTTGGGGACGATGTACTCCTCGCCGTCGTCCTCGACGTGCGTGACGAACAAGTCCACCTCTTGGACGATACCGCCCGTGTCGCCGACGCGAATTTCGTCGCCGATGGCGTAGGGTTGCGTCAAGAGGAGGTACGTGCCCGCCGCACCCGACTTGAGCATATCCGCGAAGGCGATGCCGCCGAGGAACACGATGGCGAACAGGTAGGCGGCGAGGAAGATGACGAGCGCCATGGTGGCAACACCGAGTTGCGAGAGGGCGATGAGGGACGCGAGATAGAACACGGTGAACTTCGCGGCCGCAGGGATGATACCGATCTGCGGGAGTTTGACACCGCGCAGTCGCTCTGCGACCAGCAGTTCAACCTTGTCGCCGACGACGATGCCGACGATGAGGATGACCACCGCGAAGAACAACATCGGCAGGAACTCGACGACCTGACTCCAGAACCGGTCGGCGTAGTTCACGTTGGCGATGGACAACGCGGCGAGGATAGCGATGCCGACGACGAAATACCGGACCAACCAGCCGAGGATTTCGACCGTCGAAGTGTCGAAGTTCCGCGCGGTCCGCTCGAACGCCGTTCCCTCGATAGCTTCGGGGACGCCGAGACCGGTCAGCACACGACGTGTGAGCGTCCCGAGGATGAGAGCGACGGCGACACCCGCGACGAGAACGATCAGCGCGAACCACACATCCCGAGGAAAAAGCGTGTAGAGTTCCGCGAGGAACGAGTCTGCAGGACTCGTTGCAGGGCCGGACGTGGGAGTACGGTCGCCGCTCTGCATCAAAAGCATGGAACCCGCGGGGATCATTAGTAGTCCTCCGGGTCAATCTCCAGAATCATCTGTCCGCCCTTGAACGCTCGGACGAGGCCGTCCGACTCCGAGAGAACAATCGTCGTCGCGTTCGTGTCGCGGGTGATCGCCGCACCGGCCATGTGTCGCGCGCCGAGGCCCTTCGGAATATCGACCCCCTCCGCCGCGGGTTCAAGATAGCGGTAGGCACTGACGATTTTCCCCGAGTCGGAGATGATGAACGCACCGTCCAACCGGGAGAACTCCTTGAGCATCACGTTCACGATGGGATCGCCGACGTGGACGTGAGACTTCTCGAACGGGTTGTACGACAGCGGTCGGGACTTGTTCATCACCTTTCCGGCGTCACCGACGACGAACAACGCGCCGACCGGTTTCCCCTTCTGTCCCTTCTTGCCGAGTTCAATCGCCACCTCGAACACGTTGCGGATGACGCTCGGGTCCGCACGGGAGTTAGCGAACAGGTCGTAGATGCCGGACCGCATCTCCTCTGTGACGCGGACGCGAATCACGGCGTCTTGGTCGCCGCCGAAGACCGCGACGTTGCAAGCGACGATGTCGTCCTCCTCGACGACACCGTTCTCCATGGCACCCTCGACACCGAAGCGGATGCGGTCGCGTACGTTGTCGAACTCTAAGGGGAGTTCGATGTACGTTTCCGCATCGACGGCGTTCTCGGACGCGACCACCACAACTGGTGTGTCGAGGTCGGCGTCTGCGAACCGTTCGTAGTACGAACTACTCGGCGAGAAAATGAACAACGCGTCCACATCCGCCACGACATTGTCGAGGAGGTCCGATAACGCCACCATCAGTCATTGGTCAACTGCGGTGAAAAAAAGACTTGTGGGACGTTCTCGGTGGTGATATCGGCTGACGCGCGTCAGACACGGTTCGCAGTTTCGGGTCAAAAGCGTAAGATAGCAAGTCTAGCGGCAGTGCGAGTAGCGTCCGCGCTTGCTGATAGCTCTGTCAAAACGTTGTATGCGAGACCGGATTCGAACCGCAGTCACTCCGCTTCGCTCCGTTCCCTGCTTCGAATGCGTATGACGTATTCGAACCGCGAGGACTCCTCCGAGACAGCGTTCTAAGCGCGCCTTCGGTGAGGGGGCTAAGACGCCTGTTTTGCCTATATTGTCCCCCGAAGGGATGCAAAATAGGAAAAGGATTAAAAAGGTACCTTCGGGACAGCGTTAGCCGCTGTCATCCCTTTTCACCATGATATTAGTAGACACGTTGTCCCATTGTCTCTAATGGACAGGGATGAGATAGACGAGCACGTCCAGCGGTGTCAGCAACTCATCGAGTCGTCACCGCAGATGGACGAGGAGAACACGAAGGTCAAACTCGTCCAACCGTTTCTCGAACTTCTCGGATGGAACCTCTACTCTACCGAAGTCGCCCTCGAATACACTATCCCGATGGCATCAGGAAGTACCCACGTCGATTACGCACTTCTTGTGGGGGACTCTCCGGTAGTGTTCGTTGAAGCGAAGCCTGTCCGGTCTACGCTCACCGACGACGAAGTCCAGCAATTGCGGAGTTACATGAGACAGGAACTCGATGTAGACTGGGGGATTCTGACCAACGGGAAGTCCTTTGAGGTCTTGACCAAGAACCGCCACCGGAACGGCGGCGAGGAGGTGTCCGTCGTTCAGTTCGACCTCGATGACCTCGCCGAGAATCCAGACGTGCTGGAACTGCTCACCAAGGAATCGATCCGGTCGGGGAAATCCGATGAGGTAGCGGAACAGGTCGCGCAGACGAACCGGGCGATTCGTCACCTGCAAGAAAACGAAGACAGCGTCACCGAGTCCGTCACTGAGACCGTGGAGAACGAGGTGGGCGACTTAACTATAGACCTTGAGGAACAGTCTCGGGAGTTCGTACAGAATCTCGTCTCCGTACTCCGTGAACAGCGACACTTCGTCAGCGAGGAACCGCCCGGAGAGTCGGAAGAAGATGACGAACCGGAATCCGATGACGCCGCCGACGAGATAGAACCACTGGAGAACCGGGTCGCGGGTACGATTGCCCGAAAAGAAATCAATGGGGATTCAGATGCCCGCGTAGCCGTATTCCCGACCAAAGAGTCTGGACTTCCGTTTCTCAAAGAGAACGAAGCGTGGGGGTTTGTTCGGGTTGGGAGCGACTTCGACTACGTGGCAATGTACGTCACTGGAGACGTTCGAGAAGTCAAATACTTCGCTAAGGTGAGTGACGTGGTCGAACCCGATGAGGCGGAGTTGATGCGAGAGCCGTTGGATTACAAGGACCGAGCGAAGATTGCGGAGGGAAAGAAGGTCATCATGTTCGAGCCGGGTTCACTCTACGAACTCGAAGACCCGGTTCCGTTTGAGTCGAAGTATCCGCAGTCACTCCAGTACACGACGCTCGGAAAGTTACGGAACGCGGAGACAACCGATGATATGCTCTGAATCGGTATTTGCTCAGAACACTTCGAGGTAGTCCTCTACGACTTCGCGCTCGTCCTCGGTCAGGTCGAATAGGTCGTAGACCGCGTCATCAATCTCGGCTTCGAGGTCTTCGATGTCGGTCTGCCGGACTTCCTCGCGGTCGGCTTCAAGCCGGTCCAGCAGGTCCACAACGCCGTCATCGCTTCGGGGGATTGGAATAGTTATTTCTTTGCCGCTCTTGACGTTGCAGCCGTCTACTGCCGCATAAACGTACTCGGCCCGGCGCTTGCGGGCCTCGTTGTCCTCAGAGTGCATCGCCGCATCTACGATGCTATCGGTTCGTCCTGCTTGTACCGATATTGTACCGTCGTCGTTGGTATTAATTTCTGCATTTACTGGTTTCCGAGTCGTTTGCCACTCGTATGTGATATACGCCACCTCGCCGTCATATTCGTCAATATATGAATCTGGGAAATTCTCGACCTTTCGACCCAATCTCTCAACTGCAAGAATATCGTCAACGACTGAAGAAATACGGTCGGTTTCTGCGGGTAGTGGTATTGGGTCAATGTACTGGCTCTTATATCGGAAATATTGGTCATTCAAGAATGGACTTTTTTGTTTGATATAGAACTCCGACACAGCACTATTTAACAAACCAAGCAACTCCAACTCCGAATAGGGTTGTTCATCATTAAAAGTAAGTACGTATGCGGTGTTTTTGAAACAGTTGTACCCGTCAGCATAGGAGAATTGATTTTCAGTCGCCATATCTGGAACAGGAATTCTAAAATCTCCCTCAAAAACAGACTTACACCTTGGGCCGTCGTACTCATAGATTCCCTTCCCTCCTTTTTTTACGCAATATCGGTCTTCGAGATACTCACGGTGGTCCTCTAAATGAGATTTCACGCTCGGATACTCGGAAAAGTCAACCAACTCGCCGTCGTCATCGTATGGGTATATAGCGACTTCTTCCTCCCAATCAACAATCCAGCGACGAACATTCTCCCCACGGATGAGAGGATATAGCAATTCGTTCTCTAACTCCTTCTGGTCTGCATATTCGGGGGACACAATAAACG
This sequence comes from Halogeometricum borinquense DSM 11551, assembly GCF_000172995.2. Taxonomy (GTDB): domain Archaea; phylum Halobacteriota; class Halobacteria; order Halobacteriales; family Haloferacaceae; genus Halogeometricum; species Halogeometricum borinquense. The sequence goes on along the minus strand of NC_014729.1, from coordinate 1,472,211 downwards.
CATCATCCCCACCAGAAGAGACACCTTGTCGAACCCCAAGACACGCTTCTTCAACTGTGGTGGTTCCGTTCTGTTGTAATTTCGTCACAACCTCACGAACCGGTTCCGGGGTGAATGTCCACACTTCTTCGGATAATCTCTCAGACGGATATCGGGAGATTTCAATCCCGTCTGAGAGGTAGTTTTCTTTACCTAAGTGAGATGCAACTACATCGAGGATATTATCTTGTTCTCGTCTAATTTTTGCATATGGGACGGTTTTTCTATTTCTATCACGGTCAACAAACAGAATACAGGGGTAATTAGTTGCGTCCTTGAATACCTCTGTATCGCCAAAGTCGATGTACTCCGCCAAGGAATACTCCGAACTGATTAACCGCCTGATTTCTCTCCCATACTCTGCACGGGCAAACTTATTCGAGGTAATGTAACCTAACTCGCCGTCCTCAGTTAGCATCTCCAGTCCACGCTCAATAAATAAAACATAGAGGTCAAAACGCCCAAATGCTGAATCGTATAGTCTGGTGTAGCGTTCTTGCGCGGTATCGGAGATATATTTGATATTCACATACGGCGGATTCCCCACGACGTAGTCGTACTCCATGTAGTTCTTCACGACGAGCGCGAGCACGGTGTCCTCGAACATCTTGAACAGCCGTCCGTCGTTGTGTTCCTCCTTCAGGTAGCGCACGTTCTCCAGCATATCGTTCACGTAGGGTGTGAAGAACTCCTCTACCCCAGAGTAGTCCCGCGACGTGTGCTGGTTGATGCGCTCCTCCAGCCCACTCTTGTATTCCCAGTCGAAGTCGCCGCCGAATTCCTCGGCCAGCGCCATATGGTCCTTGACGGTGTCCAAGACGCCTTGTAGGGCCGCGAAATACTCCCCGAAGTTCTTGACGCCAGTCTCCAACTGAATCGTGTCGAACAGCGGCATCCGAACCCGGCGCACGAGGAAGCCGTCCTCGGTTTCGGCGACCTCGTCCTCGTCTACTTCCACCGGAAGCGGGACGGGAATCCGTACGTCTTGGTCGTCCTCGGTCATCGCGTCGAAGGTCATCTGCCGGGTGCCGTCGTCGCCGAGGTCCGCGCCCGTCAGTTCCCGCTCGTTTCGGAGGGTGTCGGTTCGGTAGATTGGGAGCCGCCGAATGGTAAACTCGGGATTCTGCGTTTTCGCCTCTCGATACGCCGGGAGGATAGCGACCACGAAGCGAATCTGTGCCATCAGAACAGCGAACGGGTGTATATCAAGCCCAACAATGCGCGGGCGGGTACAGAGGTCGCGTAGATGCTCCTCCCAGTCGGGGTTGTCCTCGAAGTTCTCCACGTCGGTGATGTACCGCTCGACGGCCTCCACGAGGAAGGTCCCGGACCCACACGACGGGTCGATGAGTCGCTCGTTCGAGACGCCGCGCTCGTAGCCGACGCCGTCCATGATGTAGTCGATGACCGGCTGTGGCGTGTAGAACTCGCCGAGTGCCTTGCGCGTCTCCGGGTCGAAATACCGCTGGTAGAGGTCCCCGAGGAGATCGCCCTCCACGTCTTGGAAGTCGAACCGTAGGACGTTGAAGAACACCTCGGCGACGGCGCGGCTGAAGCGGTCCCGAGTAGTCTCGCTGACACGTTCCACGTCACCGGATCCGCGTGCTACGTCCTCGAACCGGCTCGGCCCGCTCGCGTGCTGAGTATCAATCTGCTCTCTGTATCCGTCAGTCCACCAGATGAAGATGTCGTCCTGAAACAGCCCTTCGACTAACTGCTCCTGCATATCGTCGATGAGGTCGTCCGCCGCGACGGGGAATGCATCGAGGTTGATGGTGTCGCCGAAGCCCTGCAACCCGCGGAAGTAGTCGTCCATCCCATCGTATCCAGTGCCCGCGAAGAAATCGTGGTCCTCGGTGGCCTTCGCTAGTAGGAGCCGTGCGAGAAGCGCGTGTCCGCTCTCCAGACAGAACATGAAGTCTCGAAGCGACTGCTTCCCGTTGATGAACGGGTCCCATGAGTTCGGCACCTCGTCCGGCTCGTCGGCGTATGTCGCCTCCCAGAAGTCGTAAGCGCCTTTCACGAACTTCGCCTCGTTCTCGTCCCGGAGTTCATGCAGGAGGTCCATCATCCCGGTGACGAGGTCGGCGAACGGGCTGTCGTCCTCCAGTCGGAACGTATCGAAGAAGTGTTCCTGCCCGAGTTCCGACTGCGCGTCGAGCGGAATCGGGTCGAGGTCTGCGAGGAACTGATTCACGTCGTCCGGATCCGTGAGGTCGAAGTCGCGCTTCTGGAGGGCACTAACGAGGTCGCGGGCATCACCCTCTGTAACCGATTCGAGGGAGACGACGAGGAGCGGTCGGTCTTCGCCGCGCCGGTAGAGTCGCAACTGCTCTCCGTTGGTCAGGACGCCGTACTCCGCCCGGAGGTAGTCCATGTAGTGGAACAGTTGCGATTCGTGAGGCGGGAGGCTTCGACCGGTCGTCTTGAATTCGTAGACTGCGGTGACGGCCTCGTTCGAGTCAAGAGTGATGTAATCTGGTCGCCGGTCGTCCGGGAGTGTGAACTCGCTTCTGAGGTCAGTACCCGTTCCTTCGTAGTCGAGAGCATTATAGAATCCTTGTTCCAGAAAGAGGTTTTCTACGTCTCTCTCGCTCATATCGTCGTTCGTCTGCTCACCGATATTTAGTAGAGCATCGTGGAGAGCGTCGGCATCAGCCATTAGCCGGTTCAACTTATCCAGCCACCAAAAAGGTAAGTGGGATGGAAAAATGGAGTCGCATGATCTCTTCTGGGAATTGGATAGTGGTCGCTGTCTCGGACGAAACCGTTACTCGATAACACCATGGAGAACGACCAAGCAAAATGCGAACATTAGAACCGTGAGCTGCTGGGAAGAACCCGGACGAAAAAGTGACCGAAGGGCGCGATTTGAGTGCGCGGGACCGGATTCGAACCGCAGTCACTCCGCTTCGCTCCGTTCCCTGCTTCGAATCCGCTCGTATCGATTTTCGTCCTCGCTATCGCTCGGACAGAAAATGCGCGGGACCGGATTCGAACCGGAGCAAGAAATGCTCGCTCACGTCAGTTCACTGCGCGTTCCTTGCAGGGTTCTCACCGGCCGTTGCACACTTCCCGCTCTTCACGTTCGTTCAGAGCGGAGAAGTGCGCGGGACCGGATTCGAACCGGCGGACTCCTACGAGACAGCGTCCTAAGCGCTGCGCCGTTGGCCAGGCTTGGCTACCCGCGCGCACTACAGCGTATCAGGAATCGAGATAAGAAACTGTCGTTCGCAATCGACCGGAGGCGCACCGGGAGCCGACACTCGAAACTGAGCAAGCGTCAAGTAGGTCGCGGCGGAGAGACCAGTATGTACAGTGCCCGAGACCGGGTCGACAACGAAGAGTGGTTGACGCGCATCGAGGAGGCGGCCGACCGCCTCGAACTCGGGTCCGAAGCGCGGTCGTACGCAAGCGATATGTTTCTCTCACAGGTGCCGGACGCCGACCGGTCGAAACGGGCCGTTGCGGCGGCGAGTCTCTACGCGGGCGCACTCATCGCAGGCGAAGAGCGGTCCCAATCCCGCGTCGCCAACGCGATGGACGTGACGCGACTCAGCATCCAACAGCGGTGGAAAGAGATTCTGGAAGCGAACGGCTTCCGCCCCCCGACGTGGTGAGGGGGTAAGCGCGACGACGGGGATCAGCGTATCACACAGACAGTTGCGACTATCTACCGGCGGTTGCTGATTCGGTTGGAGGAACACCGGGACGGGAGCCGACCGTATCAGGCCCCGTCAGCGTCCGGACGCGTCGCCTCTCGGCCATCGCGGTCCGGCGTGAGATTCCCGTGGCGGTCGATTTCGCCGCGGACGATACGCGTCGAAGAGATGCGTTTGCCGTCCTCTGCGGGGACGTGATCCACCACCTCGATGTCGAGCGGCGGGAGGCCGCGCTCCTCGCGTATCTCGTTGATCCGCGCACCACCGTCCTTCGTCTCCGGCGAAACGATGAGTACGTCGAAGCCGGGTTCGGTGGCGATACCGGTCGGTTCGGTCAGCGTCCGAATCTCGAATTCGCGGTCGTGTTCCTCAGCAAGCGGTTCCAGTTCGTCGAGGAGGTCGCGCTTTCGTTCCTCGAACGGGCGGACGTATCGGTCGACGTGGCGGGTCTTCGGCGCGAGTTCGTCGCTCGTGAGACCGACGGTCACGTCACCGAGTTCGAAGGCTCTCGCGAACAACGCGAGGTGGCCGTCGTGGACTGGGTCGAAGGTCCCGCCCAACGCGACGTTCATACCCGGGCGTCGGAGTCTCAGAACTTAAAAAGGTCGGCTTCCGAAGTGCGGCGTCGTCACCGCATCCACTCAGATCACTCAGATCACTCGTCGGTATCGTCTCGGACGGTGATAGTGACGGGTTCGACGTCGCCATCCCCGTCGTCGCCGAGGAGTCGGCGGTCGAGATTGAACAGAGTGTTCAGTTGCGATTGGACCTGGCCGACGGCCCCGCGGACGAGCTCGCTCGGCGCGATGGCCTCGTACTCGTAGGGGTTGTTGCCCGCGCCGGAGTTTTTCCGTTTGCGACGAGAGACCATCTCCTCGTCGTGGAGTTCGGCGAGTGCCTCCCGTACCGTACTCGGGTAGAGACCGGTGCCGTTTGCGACTTCCTCGCTCGTGGCGTGGGGATTCTGCCGGAGGAAAACGAAGATACGAGCGCGCGTTTCGGTGTCGAGCAACCACGCGAGGAGATCGACGACGTTCTCGTCGAACTCCGCGACCGCACGGTCGGCCTCTGCTTCGAGTCGCTCGCGCGTCGTTTGCTCTGTTGATTCATCGCCGTGATCCGCCACTGTCTCGTCGGCGGAACCGCTCTCGGTAGGATCATCGGAGGAGTCGTCCGTAGACATATGTTCTATCACACAGGTCAAAACCAAACGGTGAAAAACCTTTCCGAAAAATCAGTTCAGACAGAGTACGTTACACAAGGTATCGAGGCTCTCGTCGGCGTGAATCCGTCGCTGGCGTTCGGCTCCGCTCTCGGCGTCGAAGATATCTTTGAGGCCGTCCACATCGAGTCGGTCGCACTCCTCGATGACGAACTGTTCGAGCGAAACCGTCCCTTCACCGTCAAGGGCGATGAAACTCGCGTCGTGGCCGTGTCGCGTGGCGCGCCACTTGTTCTCGTCTAAGAGTTCGCGGCGTATCGTCGTTCCCGACTCGCCATCCTCGTACCGAGCGGCGAGGTCGAGGACCAGCGCGTGGACGTATTCGACGAACGCCAGCGTCTTCTCTGGGTCCGACTGCGCGTCCGGGGTCCGGACCTCGACGGTGCCGTGACCGGTGTGCGGACGCACGTCGTACCAGAGTTCGCCGCGGTCCTCGATAGAGCCGTGTTCGACCATCCGGCGCTCGAATCGCTGGTACGCCTCGAAGTCCTCGAACCGGGAGGGCATTCCCGTGTTCGGCAGGTTCTCGAAAATCTTTGCTCGGGCAGAGGAGAGACCGGTGTCGAATCCGTTCCAGAACGGCGAGTTCGCCGAGAGGGCGAGAAGCGGCGGAAGGTACCACCGAAGCTCGTTGGCAATCCACGTCGCCTTATCCGGATCGTCTACGCCGACGTGGACGTGCAGACCCGCCGTCGTGTTTCGGTGTTGCGGGTACTGGATACGGTCGAGTTGCGACTTGTAGCGTGGTTTCGTCGCGTGATCGAGTTCGCGCCACTTCGCCGCGGGGTGGAGCCCGGCCGCAGCGATGCGGTAGCCGTGGTCGGCGGCGTGTGACACGAGTGCCTCACGGACCGCACGGACGAGTTCGTCAGCCTCCGAAGGGTTCTCGATGAGCGGTGTCTGCGTCTCGACAGTGAACTTGAACAGTTCGTGGTCGATGCGGTCACCGAGAAGGCCCTCCGGCGGGTCGTCGTAGATGAGGTCAGAGATACCTGAGGCCGGGTAGCCGTCGCTATCAACGATGTAGAACTCCTCTTCGACACCGAGGGTGCCCATTCGGTCGAAGGCGTCGGCCGACCCTAATTCCATCGCACGGTCGTTAGCGCGGGCCGATTAAATAGGTCGTGGACCCCGGCGACCCGTGCATACTGCCAGAAAACACAATATTTGAGTCCTGTACCGACCATGTAGTTCAATCTATGATTACTTTGGACGTGCGACAACGCCGAGATGGTCGTCGTGGAATCTGTCGAGTCGCGTCGTCTCCAGAATCTCGTACGCCTCGCGCAATTCGGTGAGAACGTCCTCGAATACGTCGTCCGGATCGGCAGTCACATCCTCGCTTCGGGCTTTGATGACCGCGAGCAGACGACCATCGTCGCGGAGGAACTGTCGGTTCCGGTTGGCGACGGTCGCTTGTCCGCGCGTCGCGACGTCCTGTACGATACAATCGAGGTCGGCTTCAACGATATGTGCATACGTCTCGGGCTTTCGCGCGTCCTTCAGGAGCGGAAAGAGGTTGTCTCTCGCTTCCGCGACGCCGAGGAGGTCACGGACCGGACGCGCCGCGAACTCGACGGCGTACGTCGGCCCTGCGAAGTCGGCGACGTGCGAAACGGTCGTCCCCGACGCCGCACCGAGGTAAAGAACGGTCTCGTCACCGACGAGGCCGGTGTCCATTCCGTACTCGAACATCGCGCCGAGTTTCGATCGACCGGCGTCCCACGCGCGCCACCCGTCCTCGTCGCGGGGTTCACCGTACACTGTCTCTCCGTGCGTCGAGAGGCGCTCGCGGCCGTCAAAGGGTCGGCGTTCGACCCCTGATGGAAGGTCCGTCATTCGGCCACCTCCCGCGCTCGAATCGTCTCCATGCGTTCAGCTAACTCCTCGTGAATCTCCGATTTGAACTCGCCGGAATAGTGGTCGATACGTGCGGCAATAGCGAGTTTCCCGGCGAATGCGCGCGCGGCCGACCCACGGTGTTCGGGATGGGTACCGCGCACGTACTCGTGGACGTAGATGACGCCGTGTTTCGGAGACGATCCGCGGCCTTCCAAGTGAGCGAACAGGGCATCCTCCGCGCCGAGAACCTGCACGGTCCCGGACGGCATCTTTGCCAACCGTTCGAGACCACCCGCGAGGGCGATGAGGCGGGCCGCGAGAACCGGACCGGCCATCTCAGCGAGGTTAGGTGCAAGCGCGGGGGCACGCGATTCGACGAACGCCCGCAGGTCGTCGCGCTCGTCTGCGAGGTCGGCGACGCGCCGAGCATACGAGACGACCCGGTCTTCGACCGGCGTCTGCGGGTCCTTGTCGGCCAAGTCGCGCGCGCCCTCGATACCGACGCCCGCGTCGTCGTACAACGTCCCGGCCCACTCGGCGAGACGTTCCGCGAGTTCGTTTGCGGTGCGTTCGGCGTCGTCCATCGCGCGAACGGCGTGGACAAGTTGCTTGTCGTCCGCACGTTCGCGCTCGCGGACGGCCGCTCTCGTCGCCGTGAGAGTGGCCTCGCGGAGTTGGTCGTAGTACTCGTCCTCGGAGTCGGCGTGGCCCGATTCGACCGCGAGCGCGGGCCAATCACGTGGTTCGTCGGCCTCGCCGTCGGCAATCGCTTCGCTCGCGCTCTCGGCGTCGTCCGGGGCGATATCCTCGAACCAGCCCGTCCCTGTCGGGGCGGTTCCGTCGTTCATACGTTCACGCACTCTCCGCGCCTGTATATCCGTCCCGGTACGAAGACCGGACCGTTCGTCCCCACAGATGTTTCGTGATAACGTTTAACAATGAGAACCACAAACAGTGTGTCGTCAACGATGAGTGAGCGGTCACCTTTCGTCTGTCGTAACTGCGGGAATCGCGTCTCTGCAGGGTCGTTCCGGTCAGCGTGTCCGGAGTGTAACGGCGAACTCGGTCCACAGCACAGATCGACACGCAGTACCAGTGGGTGACGACTCGGACGCGGAGGATAACACCGACGAGCGACGCGAGTCCGGGCCGCAGCGGATACAGGCGCTCGCGGTGACGACCGATGATGTGGTAACGGCACTGGAAGCCAACCAGCGACGTGACCGGAACGCCGTTTTGCGCGTGACGCCGCCGTTCGCGGGGCGGATGCGCGCCCGTCTACATCTCGCCGGGACGGAAGGCGAATACGAAGGTGGCGTACAGCCGATTCACATCCTTCCAGAGCGACTGGTTCACGACGCGCCGTCGTTTCCGACTGTAGACGAGACGGGCGACGAACTCCGCACCTCCGACGAACCGTATACGCGCGACAGACACCACAAGCGCCACGCTGAGGCCGTCGAAGCGTGGCGAGAGTCCATCCGCGAGACTCTCGCAGACCAAGTAACGCTTGAGACGCCGGACGGACCACACAACGTGACCGTGAGTTACCTCGGCTAATGCCCGCGATGACCTTTTACTCCGGTGCGAGGACAGTACAGGTATGAGTGGGGAGCGCAGCGACGGCTACCGGCGCGGGCGGCAAGTCGAGCGGGATGCAACGTCGGAACCGGTGAATAGCGTCTATCGCCGCCTTCTGCTCCTCATCTGGGGACTCGGAGCGGTCATCGTACTCGTCGTGCCGGCGTTCGGCGTCGGCTGGCCGGGAATCTTCACTGTCATCGGCGTGATGCATATTTTCTTTTCGGGGCTGATTTGGGCGGATATCCGGGCACTCCGCAGGCAGGGCGTCGAATGGGGCTTCTCCCGGCATCTGTGGTTCTCGGCCGCGCTCGTCTTTCCACTCGTCACACTTGCGTACTACTGGTACGTCGGGCGCGTCGTCACACGCGAGAACGAACGGCGGAGCGACGATGCGAATTCCTCAACGGCGGGCGAGTGACGCCGAACGGGTGACAGCGCACAACAGACAGCTTCGCAGACAAACGTGATAGGCGTGTGATGCTCTGAAGCGCCAGCCCACGGGTTTATTCCTGTTGCCGAAAAAGTCATCCTCACAATGACAACCCGTCGTATCGTGGCTGCGGTCCTCGCAGTTGCGATACTCACGACGACAACAGGCTGTATCGGCTTTCTGACCGGTGAGGAGTCACTTTCCTTCGCCGCGAAACCAGCGGTCGTAGACGAATCAGCGGCCGAAAGCGCCGGGTACGCAACCGATGGTCCGCAAACCGTCGAAGTGAACGAGACGGTCACTGTGGCCGGACAGGAACGGCACGTCGTCGCCAAAAATCAAGTGACTACGTACGAGAAGACGCTCGATCTCACCATCTTCGAGGCGAAGTTGGGGATGTTTACCGTTATCTCCTCGCCCGCCGTCGAAGTCGCCGGACAGACGATGAACCCCATCTCCGACTACTCAAGTAGACAACTCGTGGGACTCGTCGAAACCCAGTATCAAGGCCTCAGCGACGTGAACAAAGTCAGTTCACAGACGATCACTGTCCAAGGACAGGAAACAGAAGTGACGAAGTTCGCTGCGAAGGCGACGATCAACGGAGAGCGAGTTGACGTGTACGTTCACGTCATGAAATACAAAGACGGTGAGGACTTCATCGTCGGTCTCGGACTCTACCCGCAAAAGCTCGACAGCGAAGAAAACAACATCATGTCGATGATGCGAGCAATCGAACACCCGGCTGAAGCGAACGGGACCACCGAACAGGCCGCCTAAACTGGGCGGAACCCCGAACGCTCCATGAGAATGGGATCGTTCGATTTCGGATGTGGAGCACTCGATGTTGACAGCTGAATAATACTTTTCTCTCCGGCGCAGGACGACAGACGCATGAACCGCGAAGGGACCGCTGGGAGCGTTCTGATCGGGCTCTCACTCGTCGGCTACGGTGTCGGCGTTATCACGCCGTATCCGGGTCGCTCCGCGTCACTCGTAGGCCTCATGGTCGGTGTGACGTTACTCGCTATCGGGACGAGTGGGGACGGAGCGTGATTTCCGCACAAGTGTACGACGCCGGCGGTGTCGAGACGGTTTCCGTCGAGTCGGCGTCGGATCTCGAAGCAGCGCGGGACGCCCACGGGACGACGTGGGTTCGCGTCTCGGCCGCGACGCCGGAGGAGATCGATACGATTTCGCGCGTCTTCTCGATTCACACGCTCGAACTCGAAGATATTCGGAGCGACGTGCGGCCGAAAACAGAGGAGTTTCACGACCACACGTTCGTTCTCGTGAAATCAGCGTCGCTCCGGCGCGGAGAGACGACGTTCGATGAAGAAGTGCAGACACGCCCTGTAGGCATGTTTATCGGCCAAGACTGGGTGGTAACCCTGACCGTCGAGGAAACGGCTGTGACGGCTGTCGAGCGCGTCTGGCAGTCTGTCGAGAACCGTGAAGGGCGCATCCTCGTCAACGGACCCGATTTCGTGGCATATCGCATCCTCGACCGAGTCGTAGACGACTATTTCGACCTTCTTGATGAGATAGAGGATACAATAGAGGTGATCGAAGACGGTGTACTCGAAGGGCCAGACCCGGATATACTGGATGGTCTGAACACCGTCAGACGCGATCTGCTCTCGTTCCGAAAGGTCGTGTGGCCGACCCGGGAGGCCGTTTCAGTACTCGCACGCGGTGACGCGGCGCACGTCCGCGAATCGACCGAGAAATACTATCGAGACGTGTACGACCACCTCATTGAAATCGTGGATCTGACGGAGACATACCGGGAGTTAGCGCGCGGTTCGCGAGATATCTACCTGAACGCGCTCTCTCAATCGACAAACGAGGTGATGCGCCGTCTCACCGTCGTTGCAACGATATTCATCCCGCTCACGTTCGTTGTCGGCATCTACGGGATGAACTTCAGCGACGGCGCGTGGAATATGCCGGAACTCTCGTGGTCGTACGCGTATCCGGCGGTGATGCTCGGGATGGCCCTTGTGACGCTCATCCTCCTGTATCATTTCGACCGCGAGGGATGGCTGTGAACGACAGAGTAGACCCCGATACTATCAGTGTAGCCGAAGTGCCGAGGGTGCAGAACGTTCACTCGGTTACAGTGAATAAGATCGTAGAACTTGGTGGTGAATCAAGATAAGTCCTGTTTCGAGCGTCCGCTCTCTCAGCTAGCCAGAGAACGGACAGAGGCCGAAAGCCATAAGACCTGCATGTGAGGTGATGCCATATGTCCCAAAAAAGACGGTTTTAGACGATTATCGGTGCTGTACTGCGGTTTTCTCTGGTTGAATTTGGGGAAACATTTATATACTCTCGAAAATTACTAAGAGTAAGGACTCAGCCCACCCGGAGTCTCTCTCATTTCTTTACTCTTCACCCGGATGGCGATGAGTCTGCATCCCACCATGAGTGACACAACAACGAGAGAGTACGTAAGTACAGACCGACGACGCGAGAACACAGACGAGGCGGTGACAGAAGAAGAGACAGAAGAGGAAACGCAGGTCTGCCCAGAGTGTGGCGGATCACTGATAACCGACGAGGCACGGGGCGAGACAGTCTGCGGAGACTGTGGACTCGTCGTCGAGACGGACGCCGTCGACCGCGGTCCGGAATGGCGCGCGTTCAACAGCTCCGAGCGCGACTCGAAGTCGCGTGTCGGTGCGCCGACGACGCGTATGATGCACGACAAAGGACTGTCTACCAACATCGGCTGGCAGAACAAAGACGCCTACGGAAAGGCGCTCTCGGCCCGCCAGCGCGAGCAGATGCAGCGCCTACGGACGTGGAACGAGCGCTTCCGCACGCGTAACTCCAAGGAGCGGAACCTAAAGCAGGCGCTCGGTGAAATCGACCGGATGGCTTCGGCGCTCGGTCTCCCCGAGAACGTCCGCGAGACGGCCTCGGTCATCTACCGCCGTGCGCTGGACGACGACCTCCTCCCCGGTCGGTCCATCGAAGGCGTCGCTACCTCCGCACTCTACGCTGCGGCGCGACAGGCCGGTACTCCCCGCTCGCTCGACGAGTTGGAGACCGTCTCTCGCGTCGATAAGATGGAGTTAACCCGGACGTACCGCTACGTCGTCCGCGAGCTAAAGCTGGAAATCGAACCTGCCGACCCCGAGCAGTACGTTCCGCGGTTCGCCTCCGAACTTGATCTCTCCGACGAGGCAGAGCGACAGGCACGCGACCTGCTTCGGAACGCGAAAAAGGCCGGGATTCACTCGGGCAAATCTCCCGTTGGTCTCGCCGCGGCCGCCGTCTACGCCGCCGCGTTGCTCACCAACGAGAAGGTGACGCAGAGTGAGGTAAGCGAGGTGGCCAGCATCTCGGAGGTCACTATCCGAAACCGGTACAAAGAATTGCTCGAAGTGGATGATGCGGGCTTATTCGCCTAATCAAATTGGGCGCTGTATAGGGATCTCTTCTCGACGCGCGGATTTCTTCTCGGTACACGGAACCCTTCTCGCGGAAACTTTTATTCCTGCACCCCGAGTCAATTGATACCATGGTCGAAGCGTTTGTCCGACTGCTGTGTCCCGAGTGCGGAAAGGACTGGGAAGCGAGTCCGTCGAGTCTCCCCAGCCTAAAGAAAAACTTCACCTGTTCAGCGTGTGGGATGAGTCGCCGACTCTCCGAGTTCATGCGGACAGAACGCGACCTCAAAACGGTAAAACAGTTCGAGTAGCCGGTAGTTCAGTCCGCCGACCACCAGTGGTCTGCTCTTTATCCTTCACCTACAGGTCCGGAACTGCCGAGAGGGCACCGCACGCGTCGCATTTCAGTACCATCGCGCCCTGCTCGGTGACCAGCCGCGTGTCGGGCGAGTCGCACTCGCTACAGAGGACGTAGTCGTCTACGTAGGAGTCAAGCGCGTCCTGCACGCGGCGCTGGCTAAAGTCGCCCGTGAGGCGGACTCTCCCCTTCTCGTCGATCTGCGCGCTCGTTCCGAGTTCCGACTGAAGCGCCTTCATCAGATGCGACGGCTCTCGTGCGAGTCGGTCGCACGTCTCGTCGAAATTCTCGTACACCGTCGCGTTGCCTTCCGGTCGGACCACCGGTTCGGGGACCTGAAAGCGACTCCCTCTGTCAGTAACGTCCGGAGACTCGTCAAGTGCCTTGTCGAGTTGGTCCTCGTAGTCCATAGGTGGTCGAAGGGAACGCGGCGTCTAAAACGTTCATGGGATTCGGCGGCCAGTCGTTAGTTTATGTGTAATATATATTTCATAATCATCTAAAGTATTGAAATTTGGCTCAGGACGGCGTTTGGCGGGGGATTCGGCGGGTGCATGCTAACGAGGGTCAAGATAGTAATATAATCCTCCAGTCTCAACTGAGGTTTGCTCATGAAGAAGCAGGAACTCATCCACCTGCACGGCCTGCTCGCGGAAGTACACACACAAATCGAGGAGTGGGAAAACGACGAGGTTCCACTCACAGCATACAACGAACTCGGCGTCCGACCGACGTCAATTCACAAGTCCAAAACCGACCACAAGGCTGCTGTTTTCAAACTCGTAAAAGGAATCACGTCGTCTCTCGACGAACCCGAGCAAGAAGCCGTCGCACCGCACGCGGACTGAAACGCCAGAAAAACAGCGATCCTCGACGCCCCCAAATTCCTGAGCGACGGCTCTCTGCAATGCCGACTGATGAATTTGATACGCTCTCGGCGAGAAACTTCCTCCGCAGTTACTGTGTCACGCGGACGATACTACTTGGAGAGTAGGCCGGACAAAACGGTGGGTGATGAGGAGGATAACGGACCGCGCGCGAGGTGAAAAGACCGCCCATACGAGAGCAGAGTCGGTCGAGACAGTGGGCGCGCGCGAGAAATTACCCCTCGTCGACGAGGTCGTCGAACTCGGGAATGAGGTCGTCGTCCGACTCGGCGGACTGTTCTTCTTCCTCCTCCTCGGAAGGTAGCACTTCGACCTCTAGAACCGTTAGCGGGACGTTCTCCAGCCGTTGACCGATCTCCTTACGTGCGATTCGGGCGGCGTGTTCCTCCTGTTCGACGTTGAACACTGTCATCTCCAGTTCGAGGGCGACCAGTGCCTCGTCGGCAGCGACGAACGCCGGGAGAAGTTCCTCACCCGATGGGGAAGTTCGAGACCCCATATTTATCTCGACGTAATTAAGATCTGGGTTAAGCAGTTCACCAGTCTTCGCAATGGCGATTCGAATGGCCTCGTCCGCCGTCTCAACGTCGTAGACGGGAACCGCGGCCTCGACGACGACTCTGCAGTCCATGACAGCATAACATTACGTCGGACACCGCAAGAAGGTTAGCCGAAAAGTATAGGAGTCGTTGCGTCTGTCGCGGCATTTCTCCCGGGGTTCGACTGCGACTGTTGTCGAGTCGGTCCGCCACTCCGGCCGCGGACTCACTCGCCGCCCGCGCGGAGATAGTAGAACACGTACGTCTGCGCGTATCCGGCGTACTGGCCGCCGAGACGGTCACGGATGGCGCGCGATGTCTCCGTGTAGTTCCCGGCCTCACAGTCCGGGTAGTGGTCCGCAATGGCGGTCTGAATCCACGTGTCCAACGGAACGGCCTCCAGAAAGCCAAGCGAGAACAACAGCACGCAGTCGGAGACTTTGTCGCCCACACCGACAAACTGCGTGAGCGAGTCGCGCGCGTCCTCGTACGGCAGTCCCACCGCATCGTTCGGGTGCGCATCGCCGTTTGCAACCATCTCAGCCGTTCGTTGAACGTAGGGGGCGCGGTATCCGAGGCTCAGGTCGCGCAGTTCGTCCTCGGTTCGGACGGCCAACTGATCGGCTGTCGGAAAGGCGTGGTACGTCTCACCCGCAACGGTGACGGTATCACCGTACTCTCGCGCGAGGCGCATCTGCATCCCGTGAATACGTGAGACGCGCATCTGTGCCGAACAGATGAACGAGATCAGACAGGGGAACGGTGGGTCGCGCACGAGACGCATTCCCTCGTAGGCGTCGTACGCGCGTTCCAGTAGCGAGTCGTCGGGCGTCGCGTCCAGAATCGCATCCAAATCGTCGTCCAGACGGAGCAGGTGCGTCAGAATCGGCACCGCGTCGGTCGTCGCCTCCCACTCCAGACGGCCGTCCGTCTGTCGGACGCGCACTACGGCCTGTTCGTCCGAAACGCCGTCGATGGGAGGGACGACTGTCTCGTACCACGCATCGCCGCCGTACACGTCCATCGACTCGTACATCCGGCCGTCAGCGCGGTCCCAGAGGTACGACTGTCCGCTTTCGAGCGTCGCCTGTAGGTCGAACGCCCCGTCGATATCCGACAGCGGAATCGCGCCGGTTTCGAACTCCATCGTCTTTCTGCAAGGGAAGCGCGAGTATCGGGGTTTCGATGGCGACCGAGGCGACGCGGGGTGGCTTCTTCCACTCTGCCGTCGAACATCACCCCATGCGCACCGCGTTCGTCGCCTTCGACGACATGACCGCGCTCGATTTCGTCGGCGCGTTCGACCCGCTGACCCGTCTCGATACCATGGACCTCGCGCCGTTTCCGTTCGAGTGGAACATCTGCGCCCGCGCGGAAACGGTGACGACGACAGCGAATCTTCAGTTCGGGGCCGACAGCGTCGGAGAATCACTCACGGAGTACGACATCGTCGTCATCCCCGGGGGCGCGGGGACGCGGACGTTACGGGAAGACGACCACTTTCTCTCGTGGCTCCGAACCGCCGACCCCGACCTCCTCGCCTCGGTCTGCACCGGATCGTTACTTCTCGGCGCGGCGGGGTTCTTGGACGGCCAGACGGCGACGACACACCCCGCGGCGACGGACGAACTCGCGGCGTACTGCGAGGTTGCCGACGACCGAGTGGTTGACGAAGGCGAGATAGTGACCGCTCGCGGCGTCTCCTCGGCGTTGGACCTTGGCCTGTATCTCGTAGAGCGGCTAACTGACGAAGAGACGAGAAAAACAGTTGCCGAGCAGATGGATTACCCCGACGCGCGGTAGGCGGAGTACCCCAACGCGCGGTAGGCGAGGTACATCATCCGCGGCGATGGGGAATGGGGCTTACGCTGGTGTCCGTTCAGCGCGGAAGTCGGCGTCCAAGGGGTCTTCCAGTTCACCCATCACGGTTTCCAGCGCGTCGGTTGCAGTCAGCAGGCCGACGACATCTCCGTCTTCGAACACCACGGCGAGTTCCTGCCGCTCCGCTTGGAACCGGTCGATAGCATCACTGACGGAGGTGTCGGCCGACACGGTCATCGGCGGTGCCGCGATATCCGAAAACGCCGTTTCACCGCCTTTCAACTCTTCAATGCGGGCGACGACGCTCGGAACGTACACGATGCCCTCGACGGTTTCGAGATTCGATCCGACGAGCGGATACCGCGTATGTGGCGTCTCGGTGACGCGGTCGAGGTTCTCTGCAACTGACGCATCGGTCGAGAGGGCCACAATATCCGACTTGGGAACCATTACTTCCCGAACCTCGGTAGTACCGGCCTTCAGCGCACCCAGTACCTCGTCGTGACGCTCGCCGGAGAGTTCACCGCGCTCCAGCAGCGAACTGAGTCGGCTACGCAGTTGGGCACGCGACTCGATGGCGTCTTCCTCGGCTTCGAGCCACGCGCCGGTCATCTCGATGCCGAACAACTGCAGCGTCCACTTTGCCACCGAATCCCCGAGCGAGATGAGCGGCGAGATGATGAGGTAGAACCAGTACAGCGGCGCAGCACCGTACCGGCACACTAGCCGCGAGCGCTCGACGCCGAGGTACGTCGGTGCCTGTTCCCCGTGCGTCAGGTGGACGAGGTTGATGATACCGTACGCGATGATCGCACCCGCGCCGACAGTCGCCAGCGTCGTTCCCGCAAACAGCGGTTCAAACAACGCTGCCAGCGCCGGTTCGGCGACGATACCGACCGCGATGCTTGACGCCGTAATACCGACCTGACAAGTGGTCAGATACAGTTCGAGGTCCTGCGTCATCGCCCACGCACGTTCGAGTCTGCTGTCGCCGTCTACGAACTCCGATTCGGAGAACTGGCGAGCGCGTGTCAGCGCGAACTCGATGGCGACGAAGAACCCGTTTGCGAGGATGAGCAAGACACCTGCAACGAGGCGGAGACCAATTTCTGTTGAGTTCATTGTTCGTCGGCGGTCGTACTTCCCACTCCACTCCTTAGAAAGTGGCGACTGTCCGATAGTATAAATATAGAGTTATCGAGTCGTGGAGATTATAGATCTATATTCCGCTTCTGCTAATATTCAGTGGGCAGTATTAATTGACTGCTCGTCAAACGTTGCACCAGATGTCGATTCGAGATCTCGATTCGCTCGACAGGCGAATCCTCTACAGCCTCCAAGCGGAGGCGCGACATACCTCGTCGAACGATATCGCAGCATCACTCGATGTATCGGCCAGTACCGTCCGGAACCGCATCCAGCGGCTCGAATCCGACGGCATCATCCGTGGCTACCACGCCGACGTTGACTACGAGGACGCGGGCTACCAACTGTTCACGCTCATCGTCTGTACGGCCCCGATTCCGGAACGCGAAGAACTCGCCGCAGCGGCCGCAGACGTGCCGGGCGTCGTGGAAGTGCAGGAGGTGATGACCGGCGAAGCAAACGTGCTGGTACGTGCTATCGGCGTTGACGGCGACGACTTGAGTCGTATCGGCGAAGAGTTGGACGAACTCGGACTCCGCGTGTCGGACGAAGACCTGATTCGGAACACACACCGGCGTCCGTACAGCCGATTTGAGGAGTGACCGAGACAGCGCCTCCCGCCTCGTCGGATCGGACCGCAGTCTAACCCGGGTGATTCAACGCAGTCTACAGGCGGAGCAGGCCGAGGCGGTTCACCGGATGTGTTCGTCGGTCAGCCTCGCCAGTCGGGACGCTAACTCCTCGTCGAATCCCTCCTCTGTACACCGCCACCGCCAGTTTCCGTCAGTAGTACCGGGAACGTTGAAGCGCGCCTCCGCGCCGAGGCCGAGAATATCCTGTATCGTCGTGAACGCGATGACGGCGTTCGAGCGCCAGACGGCGTCGATGATAGACCAGTGAATCTCGGAGCCGTCCGCACCGATATTGTAGTGGAGGCAGTCTTTCTGGTCAGCCGGCAGATCGCGGTAGTAGCCGACGAACGTGTTCGTGTCGTGCGTCGAGGTGTAACCGACGCTGTTTTCGGGGAAATGCATCGGTTGGTACATATCTCCCTCTTGGCACCAGTTTGCGTACTGCGGGACGCGCATGCCGGGGAACCCGAACCGGTCGCGGAGGTCGGTCATACGCTGATCGAGGAACCCGAGATCTTCCACGATGAACGGCAGATCACCGAACTGGTCCTCGACGGTCTCGAAGAAGTCGTGTCCCGGGGCATCGCGCCATTCACCCGCTGCGGGCGAGTGTGCGTCCGCCGGGATAGCCCAGTACTCATCGAAGCCTTTGAAGTGGTCGATGCGGGTCACGTCCACGAGTTCGAACAGTCGTTCGAGGCGGTCCATCCACCAGTCGTAGTCGTTCTCGCGGAGGTAGTCCCAGTCGTACAGGGGGTTGCCCCAGCGTTGGCCGTCGTCGTTCGGATTTGGCGGGACACCCGCGACAGCGACGGGTTCGTTCTCCTCAGTCAGATCGAACGCCTCGGGTGCGGCCCACACGTCTGCGCTGTCGAGGGCGACGTAGATAGGCAGGTCGCCGACGAGTTTGACGCCGTGATCGTTCGCGTACGCCTTCAACTCGCGCCACTGCGTATCGAAGACGAACTGGGCGAACTCCCGGTACGAAATCTCGTCTGCGAGTTCCTCGCGGTGCCGATTGATGGCCGCCTCGTCGTGCGTTCGAATCTCCTGTGGCCACGTCGTCCACGCACCGTCGTAGCGGGTTCGGAGCGCCATGAACAGAGCGTAGCCGTCCAGCCACGACGACTCGTGTTCGCGGAACGCGTCGAACGCCTCGCGGTCCTCGGTGGTCGCCTCGGACTGGAAGCGTTCGTGCGCGGTTCGGAGTTGCTCCCGTTTGTACTCGGCTACCCGGTCGTACTCGATTTCGTGGTCGGAGAATGCAGGAACGGGTTCGAGGTCGTCGTCAGTCAGATAGCCGTCCTCGCGGAGTTGATCGAGGTCAACGAGTAGTGGGTTGCCCGCAAACGCGGAGTACGACTGGTACGGCGAGTGGCCGTGAATCGACGCTGTCGGACCGAGCGGACAGAACTGCCACAGCGACTGTTCGGCCGAGGCGAGCCAATCGATGAAGGCGCGCGCGCCGTCGCCGAGGTCGCCGATTCCGTGGGGGCCCGGGAGCGACGGAACGTGCGCGAAAACGCCCGACTGCCGGTCGAATCTCATGCATCGTCTGTCCGTGGCTGGAAAGATAAGCGTGTGGCCACTCACACGGTGCGTTCCGAACGGCCGTGCGACCCACTCGCGCCCTTCAAAAACACTTATTCGTACGCTCCGATTCCGAACGCACATGAGTGAACTCGTTGTGAACCTTCCCGACGGCTCGGAGCTGTCTGTCGAGGAGGGTGCGACGGTCGAGGACGTCGCCTACGAAATCGGACCGGGACTCGGTGAGGACACCGTCGCGGGCGTCGTAGACGGTGAACTCGTGGACAAAGCCGCCCCCGTCCACGACGGTGCCCAAGTCGTCATCGTCACGGACCAGAGTGACGAATACCTCCGCGTCCTCCGCCACACCGCCGCACACGTCTTCGCCCAAGCATTGCAGCGTCTGTACCCCGAAGCAAAGCTCGCCATCGGCCCATCGACGGACGAGGGATTCTACTACGACGTAACGAACGTCGATCTCGACGCTGATGACCTCGAAGCAATCGAGGACGAGATGGAGGAGATCATCGAAGAAGACCTCCCGGTCGAACGCGAACTTCGGTCGCGCGAGGACGCCCTCGAACTGTACGAGGAGAACCCGTACAAGCGCGACATCCTCGAGAACGAGGCGGCCGGCGACGACGAACTCTCCTTCTACGTCCAAGGTGAGTTCGAGGACCTGTGTAAGGGTCCGCACGTCGAATCGACGGGGAAAATCGGCGCGGTCGAACTCCTCAACATCTCCTCGGCTTACTGGCGCGGCGACGAGGAGAACGAGACGCTGACGCGCGTGTACGGC
Source organism: Halogeometricum borinquense DSM 11551 (assembly GCF_000172995.2). Lineage (GTDB taxonomy): Archaea > Halobacteriota > Halobacteria > Halobacteriales > Haloferacaceae > Halogeometricum > Halogeometricum borinquense. The sequence goes on along the minus strand of NC_014729.1, from coordinate 1,452,322 downwards.
ACGGCGTTCGAGTCCGAGAAGGACCTGAAAGAGTATATGGAACTCCGCGCGGAGGCCGAAGAGCGCGACCACCGGAAAATCGGCCGGGAGATGGATCTCTTTTCCATCCCCGAAGTCACGGGGCCGGGACTGCCGCTCTACCATCCGAACGGCAAGCGGATCCTCTCTGAGCTGTCCGAGTTCGCGGAGTCATTGAACCTTGATGCCGATTACGAACCGGTCGAGACGCCGCATCTGTTCCGCACGGAACTGTGGAAGAAGTCGGGCCACTACGACAACTACGTGGACGATATGTTCCTCCTCGACGTGAACGACGAGGAGTACGGCCTGAAGCCGATGAACTGCCCCGGCCACGCGACCATCTTCGACCAGAACTCGTGGTCGTACCGCGACCTGCCCGTTCGCTACTTCGAGGACGGGAAAGTCTACAGAAAAGAACAGCGCGGCGAGCTGTCGGGTCTCTCGCGCGTCTGGTCGTTCACCATCGACGACGGCCACCTGTTCTGCCGCCCCGAGCAGATCGAGCAGGAGATTCGGCAGGTGATGAACTCCATCTACGAGGTGCTGGACACGTTCGGACTTGAGGCGCACGTCGCCCTCGCCACGCGCCCGGAGAAATCCGTCGGCAGCGACGAGATTTGGGAGCAGTCCGAGTCGCAACTGCGCTCGGTGCTGGAAAATCAGAACATCGACTACGACCTCGAACCCGGCGACGGCGCGTTCTACGGGCCGAAGATCGACTTCTCGTTCGAGGACGCGCTCGGCCGCAAGTGGGACGGCCCGACGGTGCAAGTTGACTTCAACATGCCCGAACGGTTCGATCTGACGTATACGGGCGAGGACAACGAGGAACACCGTCCGGTGATGATTCACCGCGCCCTCTACGGCAGTTACGAGCGATTCTTCATGGTGCTCATCGAGCACTTCAACGGCAAGTTCCCGTTCTGGCTGGCACCCGAGCAGGTTCGCATCCTCCCCATCTCGGACGACCAACTCGGCTACGCCCACCGCGTGAAGAACGAACTCGGCGACTTCCGTGTCTCCGTCGAGGACCGGTCGTGGACGCTCGGACGGAAGATTCGAGAGGGCCAGGAGGACAACGTGCCGTACATGCTCATCGTCGGCGAGAACGAGGAGGAATCCGGCACCATCTCGGTACGCGACCGACAGGAACGCGAGGAGCAGGACGTGTCTATCGACGCGTTCCGTGAACATCTCGAGGCCGAATACGACGAAAAGCGCCTCGAACCCGACTTCCTCGCGGACTGAGAGGACGGTTGGGATGTACCGGGAATCACCGCCCCGGTTTGAGTGACATCGGTAAAGGACGACAACCGGTCGTACGAGGTCGGCACCGAGCCGTTTTCGCTGTGTCTGTTTCAGTTCTCTCCGTTTCGTCTGTTCCGCGCCTACGTCGTCGTCTCAGCTGTCGCGTCTGACTCATCATCGTCCCGACCCGTCACCGCTAATCGGTCGAGTGCAGCCGTCAGCGTCCGCTGGAACTCATCGCCGCGGTACAGACGCGCCGCCGTCCCGAGATGACCGCTGTCCCACGTCCGTACGTTACGTCGCGGGACATCCCACTGTCGGACGAGAGTGGCAGTCGTCTCGGTCGGTGCCACATCGTCGTGCGATCCGTACCAGCAGAAGATTCGCTCGGGCGCGAGGTCCGGTTCTGCGGGCGGGTCCAGCAACGGCGCGAACTCGTTCAAATCTTCGTCAGTCCACCCGGCCGCGGACAGGGCGTCATCGAGGTCGAGCAACGAGACGAGTTTCGACTCGGAGAGCGTCTGCATCAACGACCCGGGAGCGGCAACAGTCCCCACGAGATCAGGGCGCATCGACTCGGGCCACTCGCCACATCTGCCCGCGACAGCGAACGCGATACTCCCACCGAGGCTCAGGCCGCCGACAGCGACGGCGGGCGCGCCTTCTGTGCGCGCCCAATCGACGAAGACGCCCGTCTCTTGGACGGCCGCACCGAGCAACTCGAAGGCGCTGACGGGCATCCGTGCGAGGTAGGGTTCGCCAGAGAACTGACCGAGCGGTTCGCGGCGGCCGTGCCACGGCGCATCGGGAAGGACAGCGCGGTAGCCATCGCGGGCGAGCCTCCGACCGATAGCCTCCTCTTCGGGCCAGTAACCGAGTCGGTCTCCGTACGAACCCAGACCGGAGAAGAAGATGAGCGTCGGAATATCGTCCGCCGCTCCGTCCGGTTCGTACACGCGGGCCGTCGCGGTATCGCCGACGTGGAGCGACGGCGTCTCGAATCGGAGGCGGTACTCGACCGTTCCGGGACCGAGAACCGTCTTCGAGCGGGAGACGCGTGGAAGCGACTCCGTCACGGTCGAGTCGGCGAATCCGTACAGGCGCTCGGGTTCTGCGAGTTCGTGCGCCCAGCGTTCGCGGGCGTCATCGGGCGACGGCACGTCGAACGCAACGGGCGGAACGAAGTGGTCGCTGGCGAGGAAGCCGAAGGTGCTACTCGGGCGTGCGTGCGCGGCGTCGGCGCGGCGACGTTCGCGTTCGAGGGCGACGCGTTCGTTCGGAGTCGTCTCTTCGTCCCCCCAAAACGCCGCTTCCCAGCGCTCCGAGACTTCCTCGTGCCGCTCTCGAATCTCGGCAAACTCCGCGAGTGCAGTCTCGATTCGGTCGTGAAGATGCGGAGCCGGCGGGGAATCCGCCTCACGCAAGAAGGCAGCGGGGCCAGCACCGAGCGACACATCGGCCGCAGCGCGTGCGCGGCGGACGGCAAACTGTCTCGGGAGACGCCGAAGTTGGAGCGTCTCGAGCGGTGCCGTCTCGAAGAGGCCGCCGACCGGCGACTCGAGGAGTCGGTGGACGCGGGAGGTGTCGAGTCTGTCCATACACCCCTTTCGAGGCGACAACATATCACTCTATAGTCACATCAACAACTGGTCCCGGATGCGACCAGTTCGGTCGGTCGTGAGGGGGCGAGAAGTTAGATGCCGAAGTCGCTCGTATCCTCGTAGTACTCGCCGTGTGACGATTCGCGCTCATAGACCGGTTCACGTCGGACGACGGCCGTCTCCCCCGATTCGAGTTGCGTCGCCCACACATCGTTCAGGAACCAGACCCGTTCGAGGTCCTCGGGAGCGACGCCACCTGCACGCTTGAGATGGTCGAACGCGGCGCTTCGGGTAGTGAATAGTCGTTCTGCGCGGCGTCGCCTGAAGTTTGGTGCGACGTAGCATTTCCACGTCATTCCGGCGACGAGGAGGGGTTCGTCAATCCTGTCGTCGGGGTCGAGGTCGCCCCACCGGTGACGAAGCCAGACGCGCGCGCCGGACTCTGTCTCGCGGCACAGTTCTACCTCGCCGAGGATGATAAGATCCTGCATGGCGCGAGGGATGTTGAGATCAGGAAACAGTCCGCCGTAGGAGTGTTCGAACTCCTCGGCAATCTGTGAGAGTGACACGACCCCTTCGGGAAGCGAGCAGAGCGTTTTCCGAAGTCGCTCGTAGGCTTCTTCGGGTGGTGAGTCCTCGCGGAACATCGACCGAATGAGGAGACGCACACGGTAAATATTGATTGGTCGGTTGCGCTCAATAGCCCCTTCGTGACACACTAACGACATAGTTTGAACTCACCACTCGGTGAGTGCGCTCGGGCCGAAGTCGTACGTGAGGATGGCAAGGAAAGTGAGAACGCCCGTAATAGCGGCCGCGCCACCGACGTAGAACTGTATTCTGTCCCGATTCGTAATACGTCGGCCGTATCAGTCGGCGTCGTAGCTGTGACCCGTGGCCGTGGTGGGAACGTCACCAAGGATGCGAGCGCGAATCGCGTGGCGCTTGACGAGAGCGAATCCGATGAAGACAGTGACGAAGCCGACGAGCGTGGTCGAACTCACGACGTGGCCGAGGAGGACCCAACCAGCGAGAGAGGCAACAACGGGTTCGAGATAGCTGACGAGGTTGATCTCCGTCGCGCCGACGCGTTCGTGGAGCGCGAAGTAGATGAGGAAGCCGACGACACCGGAGACGAACGTCAAGTACATGAGCGAGATGATGGCAGTCGATGTCCACTCGATGGTGGCAGGGGACTCACCGCGCGCGACGGCACCGACGAAGAGGACACCGGCACCGATGAGCATCGCCCACGCCTGCATCGACTCGGCCGGAAGCGACGTCCGAAGCGGTTCGGTGAGGACGCCTCCGATGGCGAAACTTGCCGTACTGAGAAGGACGAGCACGATGCCGAGGAGGTTCGTCGAGAGGAGGTTAGCTGGGTCCGGGTTGGCGACGATAACGACGCCGACGATGCCGAGGAGGAAGCCAACGCCAGCGATCTTATCGAGTGGCTGGCCGAGAATTCCGGCGGCAAAGACGGCGGTCAGCACCGGCGCGAGGCTGACGACGACGGCGGCAACGGACGCAGAGACGTACATCTCACCGATGTAGAGGAGCGCATGGTAGGCGGCGATGATGAACACGCCAGCAACGGCGGCACTCAGCCACTCGTCTCTCCCGCTTGGGTGCCACCGGTCGGTCGTGGCGACAGCGTAGCTGAGGATAGCGAGTCCGGCAATCCCGTAGCGAATCCCCGCGAACAGCAGAGGTGGGAAGTATTCCAAGCCTGCCTCGATGGCGACGAACGATGTCCCCCAGAAGCACGAGAGTGCGATGAACAGGAGGGCGTTCCAGTTGGACGTGTCAGAGCGTGTGCGAATCGACATGGATGTACTCCTCATCAGAGGTGGCCTGTGTTAAAGTTGTCTACAAGAGTCCGCTAGAACTTCGATTAGAATACAAAATAGAGGCATATTGACGCATTATAGATCGGGAAATATACGAATTGTTTGCAGAGTAACCCCACTGTCAAGCTGAAACAAGACAGGGAACCCTAAGAAACGAGGCGGAACATACAACCCCTAAGGCGTGTATTCACAGACACCGCGGCCATGGACGAACGCGACATCCGCCTCCTGAAGGCGATATCTGACCTCGAAACGGGAAGCCCGGAACAACTGCACGAAGAGACCGGTATTCCTGTCTCAACGATTCACTATCGGTTGAACAATCTGCGCGAGGCGGGCGTCATCAAGAACGACCTGTACGACATCGATTTGGAAAAGGTCGGACTCGGCGTCACCGTCGTCGTGGAGATACTCACTGACTACAGTGGCTCCCACCACGATTTCAAAGAGAAGATTCTCGATGTAGAGGGCGTCACACAGGCGTACTTCACGATGGGTGAAACGGATTTCATCGTCGTCGCTCACCTTTCGGGGCGGGAGATGGTCGAACGACTCATCACCGACTTCGAGACGATAGACGAGGTTGACCGGACGAACTCCACGTTCGTCATCTCGTCACTCCGAGACAGCGCACGCGTCTTGCAGAACTACGAGTTAGAGACCCTACTGGACGAATTACTCGACGACTAGTCTCGGCGGCAAAACTAGACGAACGTCTATTGAGTCGGTGGATTTCTTCACGTATCTAGCAGAGTCTCATACTTTGATAATAAACTCATATTCTGCAAACGAGAGTTTAATACAGTGTAGTCAGTGTAAACTGGCATGTGGTATCATACCACCAACCCATCCCACACGGAGACAATCATCGCTCGCATCGAGTGGCCGATGAACGACCACGGAGCGATGACGGTACGCATCGAAGCGTCGTGTGAGGTGCGTCACCTTGTCGAATTCGCGGACGAGACGGTCGAAAAGACGTTGACAGAACTTCCGGCAGGTGCGACCGTCCCGTTGCAGATGGAGTCAGTGGGGGCACGCGGGAACGCATGGCGCGTGACGGAACTCGTCGGTGTGACCACCGAAGCGATGGCGAATGCAGCAGCGCACGACGACGAACTACGCCAGCGCCGCGGTTCCGAGACAGAACACCGCGAGTCCACCGAACACGTCGAAGTCTGACGGTAAAGCCGACAACCAGATCTGCCGAATTCGTGGATATTAGAGCGTATTGAAACAGATTTCACCGGAAACGTGGTGTGGTCGGTAGCGCTACCGCTCACTTGACCATTTCCTGGTCATTCCGTAGGAAGCGGGCCGGAAGGGATTTGAACCCTTGACCGTCTGATTAAGAGTCAGACGCTCTCCCTAACTGAGCTACCGGCCCGTACGATTTCTCGTTTCTGCGGGGTAAGTAAAGATGTTTCGTTTAACCCCGTAGGTGGTAAACCAACACACGGGAGCAAGTTGCACCCGATTGAGCCGGATCGTGACACCGTGATACGTTAGTCTCGCAGACTCTCGGAAACGAGTGCTGTTAAGTGTCGTCCGACCAGACGTGAGGATAGTATGAGTGCTGGGGTCACGATATCCTCGATGTCCACCTATGCAATTCTTGGCTGTGGGAGCGTGGGACATGCGGTGGCCGAGGAACTCACCGAGGAAGGGAAAGATGTCCTTATCCTCGATAAAGACGAGAGCCGAGTCGAAGCCCTCCGCGACCAAGACTTGAACGCGCAAACGACCGATATCTCGGACCCCGAAGTCTCCGAGGCCGTTGCCGAGCGCGACGTAGTCCTCATCCTCGCATCCGACGTCGAGGCGAACAAGGCGGCCGTCTCCGCCATCCGCGAACGAAACAGCGACCAGTTCATCGTCGTTCGAGCCTCCGACCCAGTTTCAGAGGACGAACTCGCTGAACTCGGCGCTGACGTCGTTATTAACCCCTCGGAAGTTATCGCTGACTCCGCACTTCGCTCCCTGGAGTCCGGCGAACTCGAATACAAAGCGCGCCAACTGGCCGACCTCCTCGAATCGACCGAGGGGAAGCTTGCCATTCTAACGCACGACAACCCCGACCCCGACTCCATCGCCAGCGCGGCCGCCTTACAGGCCATCGCCGCGGAGTACGACGTCGAGGCAGACATTCTCTACGACGGCGAGATGGGCCATCAGGAGAACCGCGCGTTCGTCAACCTTCTCGGCATCGACCTCACGCCGCTGGCCGAAGCGCCGGACCTGCGCGAATACGGGTCGGTCGCGTTGGTTGACCACATGAAGTCGGTCGAACCCGACATCGGCACCGACGTGGACATTTTCATCGACCACTTCGAGCCGGGCGAGGGCATCGATCCGGTGTTTATCGACGTTCGGCCGAACGTCTCCTCAACCTCGACTATCCTCACGAAGTACATCCAAGAGTTCAACATCAGCCCCAGCGAGGCCGTCGCCACGGCCCTGCTGTACGGAATCCGCGCGGAGACGCTTGACTTCAAACGCGAGACGACGCCAGCAGACTTGACCGCCGCAGCGTATCTCTACCCGTTCGCAGATCACGACACGCTCGAACAGGTAGAGTCGCCGTCGATGTCGCCCGAGACGTTAGACGTACTCGCAGAAGCCATCCAGAACCGCGACGTACAGGGGAGTCATCTCGTCTCGAACGCCGGGTTCATCCGTGACAGAGACGCCCTCGGGCAGGCAGCCCAACATCTCCTCAATCTCGAAGGCGTGACGACGACCGCCGTCTTCGGTATCGTTGACGACAACATCTACCTCTCGGCTCGGTCGAAGGATATCCGGATGAATATCGGGAACGTCCTGCAGGACGCCTTCGAGGGTATCGGCGAAGCGGGCGGCCACTCCACGCAAGGCGACGTAGAGATTCCGCTCGGCATCTTCACCGGTATCGAGACATCGGACGACAACCGCGACACGCTCTTGCAACTCACCGAAGAAGCAGTCCGCCGAAAACTATTCGCGGCGATGGGCGTCGAAAGCGAGAGCGGAAACGGAAGCTAACGCGAGAACCGAAATCAACGGATGCGGTGGAGGACGCAACAGGAACAGAGTGCGTCAGGCGACGAGCGTCGATTCTTCTTCTTCGTCAGGTCGTTTCAGCCGTTCGACTACGTCGTTGATGAGGATAACGTCGCCGACGGCGCGAACCCACCGGTACGGAATAAGTACGCCTTTACCCGGTTCGACACGGCTCTGAAACAGTTCGTCGTTGAGTCTGCTAAGCGCGAGTCCGGTGACGGCCTGCCGGTTGAGGTCGAGTCGAATGTCGTCAACCTCCCCGACGAATACGCCGTTGTTCGAGTAGACCTCGCGCCCGACGAGTGTCGTCAACTCTTCGGGAGTCCCTTCCATGTGCAGACTCTTGAAGGCATCCGCCTTAATTGTTCGTAGCCTCGGTGCGTCAGAACCGTCCAACGGGCGCGAAGACGGCTGACGAGCGTCAGACGATCTGTCAGTATCGGTGAATTATTTGGGAGCCACTAGTTGCACCGGATGCTTACTCGGGCGCGTCAGTAACGAATCGAGTTGCTCCAAACAGGACGTTCCAGAGGCGACGACGGTACGGTCTCGCGTCTCTGGAGTCTGGAACTGGCTGCGGAGTTCGTCGCCGACATCCACGCTCAGGTCGTAATACTCCGTTTTGTAGCCGAACGATCCGGCCATCCCACAACACTCCACGTCGGACGTCACCACATCGTAGCCGAGACGTTCGAGCACGGACTCTGTGTATCCCGCTAGTCCGAGCGTCCGTTGCTGGCAGTGGCTATGGTAGGCGACACCGCTTTTTCCACCGGACTGCGGGCCGGTGAGCGCGTCGGCGTCGGCATCGTTCTCCAAGAGACCGAACACGTACTCCATCACCTCGTAGGCGTTCTCCGAGAGTCGGCGCTGTGACTCGGGAGCGAGGAACTTCTCGTACTCGCGGTCGAACATCGCAAGATCGGATGGCTCGATAACGACGATATCGTAGCCCTCGTCGAGATACGGCGAGAGATCCGAGAACAGTCGTCTCGCGTGACTTTCGGCGGTCGAAATCATTCCCTGAGATAGCGGTGCGCGGCCGGACGACGCTACGTCGGGGACGACCACCTCGACGCCGAGCGCTTCGAGCGCACGCACCGCCGCCTTGCCGCGTTCGATCTGCACGTGGTTCGTGTACACGTCGGGATAGAGAACCACTCGCCGCGACGGCTTGTCTCCCCCGGATGCGACAGCCGAATCGCGCGACTCGAACCAGTCACAGAGCGTCTCTCGCTGGAACTCGGGGAGTTCCCGACGACTATCGACGCCGATAGTTTTCTCCAAAAGGGTGCGTGCGACGCCGGTGTCGGCGACCCAGTTCGAGAGCGGAGCGAATGCGCTTCCGAATTTGGCCGCTGTCTCGAAGTTGCCGAAGAAACGTTTTTGCAGGTCTACGCCGCCCGGTTCTTCGTCGGGCGTCAGTCCTTCGACCAACCAGTCGAGTTCGCCGTCCTCACCACGGTTGATTCGGTCGCGGACGACGGTGTTTATCCACGGGATGTCTATCTCGACCGGACAGGCGTTCACACAGCGACTACACCCGGTACAGAGGTCGTTGAACTCCGCGGCAGTGTCGAGTCCTTCGACGCCTGCCTCCCATCCGGTGCCGATGCCGCCGGAGTACGTCTCGCCGCCGAAAGCGTGGCCGCCGACGTGCTGGAAGTTCGCACAGGAGTTCGAACACGCCGAACATCGGATACAGTACAGCGTCTCGCGTAACTGGTCGTCCTCGCGCATCTCCATCCGGCCGTTGTCGATGAGGACGAGGTGGAAATCGCGGTCTGTCTCGGTCTCCGAGAGCGGCGTGTCGGGGTCGTCAAATTCGACGGTCGGTGACTCGACCGGCGGGGTGAGAAGCGAGATGTAGGACGTAATGTCCTGCCCGGTTCCGGATTTACCGATGAGTTCGACAAAGGGATGTAGGTCTTCGACGGTCGGAATCACCTTCTCGACGCCCGCAACGGCGACATGCGTGTCGGGCACGACGGCCGATTTCCGGGCGTTGCCTTCGCTCGTGACGAGTGCGATAGTCCCGGTATCGGCGGTGATGAAGTTCGCTCCCGTCATCCCCACGTCCGCATCCTCGATGAGAGCACCCAGTTGTTCACGGGCGAACATCGTGAGTTCCTCGGCCGTCTCCAGCGGTTCCTCGGGGTCGAACCGTTCGTTGAACAGGTCGGCGATAGCCTCGCGCGATTTGTGGATGGCCGGGGCGACGATGTGCGAGGGCGACTCGTCTGCGACCTGCAACACCCACTCGCCGAGGTCCGTCTCGACCACGTCCATTCCCGCGCCTTCGAGTTCCTCGTTGACCTCGATTTCCTCGGACGTCATCGACTTCGATTTGACCACGCGGTCGGCCTCTTTCTCTTCGCACACCTCGCGGACGTAGCGGTTGGCATCGGCGGCGTCGTCAGCGAGGTAGAGCGTGCCGCCGTTGGCTTCGACCGTCTCGCGGAGTTGGTCGATCAGTTCTGGCAGGCGTTCGATGGCGTCTTCTTTGATGTTCCGCGCCTCGGATTTCAGGCCCTCGTAGTCGTCGAGCGTCTGGACCGATTCGTAGCGGCCGCGGTTGAACCCGGACGTACTCGTGTTGATGGCGTCGCCTTCAGTCTCCATCAGATGGCGAATCTTCGCCGCCTTCGCCTTGCGGGACTCACTCATCGAGAATCACCACGTGAACCGCTTTGGGACCGTGGGCACCCTTCACGAGCGCGCCCATGTCGGCGGTCGCACTGGGACCGGTTGCGATGATCGCCGAGGAATGGCCCGTCCGAAACGTCTCGCCCAACCACTCGAACGCCGCACCCATTCCGGGCGCAATGTCCGACTTCCGAAGGACCGCTACGTGGCGGTCACTGAACAGGCTAACAGGTTCGATGCCGTCCGGCGTCCCCTGCAAGACGACACTACCGTAGTCGGCGATTCCCAGACCCGCTTCCGTGACACCCGTCGCCGCTGTGCGAAGGTCGTCGGGTGTCGGGTCAGTATTCACCCAGTCGGGGAGTGTCACGTCGTGTGTGAGAGGAACCCCGATGGTCGGGTCCGAACACACGTCCCGAAGGACCGTCTCGAACTCGGCCGCCGACGCGTGTGTCCAGTCCACGTCGAGGCGGTCGAGAGACGCTTCGAACGTCGCAACCGTGCCAGTTGACATACTGTGGCGTACCTGTGAATAGACCATTTGCTTTCGGGTTGGAACAATCAATACCAGACAGCGGCGGTCCGGAGAAGACGGAGCGTCCGATGATCGCTCAGGGGAATCGTCCCTTCGCTAACTCGGCATCGGCGACGGTGCCGTCAGCGCGGTGTTTCGCCGTCGCAGACCGGGCGACTGCGTACGACTGGATGATAAGGAAGACCGCCCAGAGGGCGTATCCACCGATGCCGCTTCCGAAAACTGTCGGAGCGGTCTCGAACGCTCCGACTCCGAGTTCAACGAGCGTGTTGCCGACGAGCAGGACACTGAAATAGCCGTAGAATCCAGATGCCCACCACATTGCGACGACGCGCGTCCACCCGGGTTGGAGGTGTTCGGGCAGGCGCGTCGTGTTCATCACGAGAACGAGCGCGGTGTAGGGCCACATGATCACACCTGACATCGCCGCGCCGACGACGAGGAAGAAGAACGGTTCGCGCCCCTCGAACGGCGACGTAAAGAGGAGGATGATAGCGATTCCCCACAGACAAAAGCCCGTGAGAACGCGCCAAAAGAGGGTCTGAAGGTCCCATCCAGCTTCGCGGCCGTACACCTCGTAAATGGCATCGACGCTGTTGCGGACGAACGACTCGACGATGGCATATTCGGTGGTAAACAGGGCCACGAACAGGACGAGAAATACGAGGACGGTTCCGAGCGGACCGAGAACCGGAGCGACATCGGTCAACCACATTTGCAGGGCGTCGGCGGTGGTTCCCGGCGCGTAGTGGATGGCGACGCTCATCAATGCGGGCGCGACCAAGAACAGGCCGAAGACGAACGTCAGCAGGTGTTCGAGTTGGACGACGCGCCACCAGCCGCGCCAGCGCTTCAGGTTCGTCCGCGTCGGCGGAAACGTGAACCCGTCGCGTTCGATGGGTTCGGGGTCGTCGCCGCGGAACGGGTTCTTTACGCGCCCTTGGTAGTTGCCCATGCCGTAGCCTTTCTCGCGCGCCCAGAGACTCTGCGAGAGGTTGAGGTAGCCGCCGGCCCCGGCAAACGCGAGGCCGCCGAGGAAGACCGCGATATCCATCCCCGGCGGCAGACGCCCGACTGTCGCCGCCGCGTTCGGCACGTCTGCGAGTTCGATCCACGACCCCGAAACGCCGAGGAGCAGAACGGCGGCGACGATAGAGACGAACAGGAGTCCGATCTGGAACACCTCGACGGCGTTGTACATCACGGACGACACGTGATACGAGAGCCAGATGAGGACCATCAGCCCGACGGCGATGAGTTTCCACGCGGCAATAGACACGCCAACGAGCGTGACGGAACCACTCAAACCGAGCGCCGTCGTCCCGACTTTCGCCGCTCCCGCGGCCCATCCCGGCCATCCGAGGCTGACGAGTCCGCCGACAAGGAAGAGCCACGGCCAGTAGTCGGCCACGCGGGCGAACGCGCGGAAGACGCTCTCGCCGGTTGCAAGCGTCCACCGCTGGAGTTCCGTGTTGATGACGAACTGCGTGAGAACGCCGATCACGAACGCCCAGAGCAGCGTCCAGCCGTACTGCGAGGTCAAGACGGGCCAAAAGAGCGTCTCGCCGCTCCCGAGCGACGCGCCGAGCATGATAGCCGACGGCCCGACGATGTGGCCGACGCGCGGCACGCGCGGTAAGTCAGTGAGGCGGAACGCCCCACCCTCGCCGCGGTCCGGGTACTCCTCGGTCTCGCCCGCCTGCTTCAGTTCGTCGTAGCGCAGAGGGAGAAACCACGTGCCGCGGTACTGTCTTCCCTCGACCTCCGGGGCGTACACGTCTTCGCCGTCCGCAGGGTGGTCGGAGACGCCCTTTCGTCCGTCTTCTCGGTCGTCCGACCGGGATGGACTGTCCGCCGGAGACGGCGGTCGGTTCTCGTCGTCGGCCGAATCGGAGTCCATCGCTGTGTTGAACGTGACTCTCGCCCGGTCTATGATAAATTCCGTGGGTATCGACAGCGGATAGCACGAAGAGAGGTGGGAGAGATTATCCGCCGAGGAAGTGCCAGATGTGCCCGCGTTCTTCGGGCGGGTCAACGCCGGGCAGTTGTTTCAGCGCCGGTTGGATAGCGTTCCACCAGCCTTCGGCCGACTCGAACCCGGCCGGGTAGTCGTGGTACACGTCGCGGAGGAAATCGGCCTTCTTCGCCTCAGGATGGTCCGCGAGATACTCGTACGCCGCCGCCAACGCCTCTCGACGGGCGTCGAGCATCGGTCCGCTTCCCGGCAAGTCCGCGTCAGCAATAGCGTTCGAGACGGCGGGCGGACGGTCCGAAGTCGGACGCGCAGCGTCCGCTGTGTCGGTGGGATCCGCTTCGACCCTTGTGTTGGGCGACTCCTCCGGGCCGGTCATCGGAACCCACCAAACGCGAGAGCGGGCACCGACTTTCCGCGTTGCGAGGTCTCCCCGTTCTTCGAGTTCGTTCAGTTTGTTGTGTGCGGTGCGGCGTGAACAGTCCAGCGCCTCCATCACATCCGTAGCGGTGAGTGGCCGAGCGAAGTCCTCACGCTCTTCGAAGACGCCGAGTACTCGGTCGAGCGGGATGCGGTCAACGTACTGCCCATGCTCGTTTCTGGGGCGCGCGCGAGACTCCTCACCCATGGTTTTCCCTCTGCACACGAGCGCATAAGCCTTTGCACACGAAAGAACCTCCACGACACACGAATGAACCCCCATGAAATACGTGTGTAGAGGTCTGATCGGCATTCGTTCGCGTCGAACTCGGCGATATTACGAATGCGTGAGACAGCGACTATCTCAGCCAAATTCGATATTTAACGCCGTTTTGAACGGCGAATACACGAGTGTAGAGGCCAATTAAGCTGGCAGTTCGTGGCGGACACTACGATGACAGAAATCGCAATCAACGATAGATATATATCACAATAGTTGGGTTCGATATTCCACGATGCACAGTAGCAGGCACGGAACTGGAATCGTATCGGCTGGCATAGACTGTGGGGGAGTACAGCATGGTTAGTGCGGTGGACGGACTCGTCGCGCTCTTGCCCCTGTTGACAATCGCGGTGCTGATGGTCGGGTTCTACTGGCCCGCGACGCGGACGATGCCGGTGGCGTGGCTGGTCGCCATCGGCGCGGGCGTCGTCGGGTGGGGGATGAACGGGACGTGGATTGCCGCGGCCACGATTAACGGCTTCATCACTGCGGCGAACATCCTTTACATCGTCTTCGGGGCGATACTGCTCCTGTACACGCTCAAACAGACAGGTGCATTCGACGCCATCAACGCCGGATTCGCCTCGGTCAGCGAGGACCGTCGCGTACAGGTGGTGTTGCTCGTCTTCCTGATGGGGTCGTTCATCGAGGCCGCCGCTGGCTTCGGGACGCCCGCGGCAATCGTCGGTCCGCTCCTGGTTGGACTCGGCTTCCCGCCGCTTGCGGCCGTCGTGATCGCCCTGACGGGCAACCTGATGGCGATCACGTTCGGTGCGGTCGGCACGCCACTCATCATCGGGATGATAGACATCTTCGAGAGCGTCGAGACGATCACGGCCGATGCCGTCGGAAACGGCCCGTACGCGGACATCTCGACGTGGGTCGCTGACATCGCCTTGTGGGCCGCGAGTTATCACGTCGTCGTGGGCATCGTGCTGCCCTTCATCGGCGTTGCGATGATGACGCGCTTTTTCGGCGAAGAGCGCTCTATCAAGCCCGCACTCGAAGTCCTGCCGCTTACACTGTTCGCATGGGCGTCGTTCTCGGTGCCGTACTTCCTGACCGCGTACTTCCTCGGGCCGGAGTTCCCCGGCCTTATCGGATCGATGGTCGGCCTGTTCGTGACCGTCAGCGCGCTGAAAGCGGGCTTTTTCCACCCCGACGAGGAGTGGGACTTCGCGCCCGAATCGGCGTGGCCCGACCACTGGGTCGGAGACATCAAACCCGGCGAGTCCGCTTCGGACGACGTGGCTGTCGCTGCCGACGGCGGAACGGTCCAATCGAGCATGCCCGCGACGGCCGGAATGCCGCTGTGGAAGGCGTGGACGCCGTACGCGCTCGTCGCCTTGCTCCTCGTCGTCACTCGCGTCGTGGACCCGGTGAAATCGTTCGTCACGATGGATCTGTTCATCATCTCGTGGGGCGACCTCGCTGCGCTTCCGTTCGTCCACGAGACCATCCTCGGGACGGGTCTGACGAACGACTTCGCTCTCCTGTACCTGCCGGGTGCAGTGTTCGTCGCCGTCCACCTCGTCACGATTCCGCTGCACGGCATGGACAGCGCCGAGATAAAGGCCGCATGGTCCGAAACGATAGAGAAAGTCGCGCCGGCCGTCATCGCACTGCTGTTCGCCGTTGCGACGGTGCAGATCATGCTCCAGTCGGGTTCTGCGACGAACACCGACAGCATGCTCATCGTCCTCTCTGAGGGAATGGCCGGCGTCGCGGGCGGGATCTATCCGTTCTTCGCCGCGTTCGTGGGCGCGTTCGGCGCGTTCCTCGCGGGGTCGAACACGGTGTCGGACATCCTGTTCGGCACGTTCCAGTACGGCGTCGCAGACCAGATCGGCACCCCGCGAACTCTGATGCTCGGCGCGCAGGCCGTTGGCGGGGCTATCGGCAACCTCATCGCCGTTCACAACGTCGTCGCCGCCCTCGCGGTGGTCGGCCTTGTCGGCGAGGAGGGACGAGTCATCCGCCTCGAACTCATCCCGTTGCTCTACTACGGCACGGCGACGGGACTGTTGACGCTCCTGTTCAGTTACGTGCTGTTCCCCGGTGTCTTCTGAATGTTGACGCCGGACAGCACGGTCGTATCGCCTTCCGAACGGACGACCCGCTACGGGTGTCTTTATTTGAACCAGACCAAACCACCTAGAGGACTACCTACATATGGCATCGAACGCTCGTGAACGAACCACCGACCCCGCTGCAGACGGGAACTACGACTACGTGAGCGACGACGTAGCGCGCCCGGGACTCGTCTCCGATCTGGAATCGCTCGTCGACGGCGAGATTCGATTCGACACGTACTCGCGGCAACTGTACGCGACGGACGCCTCGGCGTACGAACAGACGCCAATCGGCGTGGTGATGCCGGAATCGACCGAGGACATCGTCGCGGTGATGGAGTACTGTTCGAAGCGAGAGATTCCGGTTCTCCCCCGCGGTGGCGGGACGAGTCTAGCGGGGCAGACGGTGAACGAAGCCGTCGTCCTCGACCTGATGAAACACATGGACGGGGTCATCGATGTGGACACCGACGCTGCTACGGCGACAGCACAAGCGGGCGTTCGACTGGGCGACCTGAACGCGGAGTTGGAACCGCACGGCCTCAAGTTCGCGCCCGACCCGGCGTGGGGCGACAAATCCGCCCTCGGCGGTGCTATCGGTAACAACTCCACCGGCGCGCACTCGCTGAAGTACGGCAAGACCGACTACTACCTCGAATCGGTCGAAGTCGTCCTCGCGGACGGGTCGGTGACGACGTTCGGTGAAATCGAAGTTGAAACGCTTCGGGAGGAAGGCGACCCGGACGGGTCGTTAGAAGAGCGAATCTACGCCGAAGTCGCGCGGATTCTGGACGACGAAGCCGACGAGATTTCGGAGCGCTATCCCGACCTGAAGCGGAACGTCTCCGGCTACAACCTTGATGTGCTGGTAGACGAGATGCGCGGTGAACGCCGCCTGCCGGACGACTCGGGAATCGACCCCGAGAGCGAACCGGGCACGGTGAATCTCGCGCGACTGCTCGCAGGATCGGAGGGGACGCTCGGAATCGTCACCGAAGCCACCGTCTCGCTCGAACCCGTTCCGAACACGGCCGCCGTCGCACTCCTGACCTACGACGACGTACTCGACGCGATGGAAGACGTGGCTCCGATTCTCGAACACGACCCGGCGGCCGTCGAGGTCATGGACGACGTGCTCCTCGATTTGGCCCGCGAGACACCGGAGTTCGAGGAAGTTGTCGGCATGCTTCCTGAGGGAACCGACTCGGTTCTTCTCGTAGAGTTCTACGCCGACGACGCCGACCACGGACGCCAACAGGTCGCTGATCTCGTTGCCGACCGCGTTCCGAACGGGGAGAGCGAAGCCGACCCGTCGGCGGGCGCGGCGGAGACGACGACGAAGCCCCACACGGCCGTCACCGCGATGGAGGCGTACGACGCCGAGACGCGCGCGAAGTTCTGGAAGATGCGCAAGTCCGGTCTCCCCATTCTGCTGTCGCGGACGACCGACGACAAGCATATCGCCTACATCGAGGACACCGCCATCCCGGCGGGGAATCTTCCGGCGTTCGTCTCCGACTTTCAGGACATCTTAGACGACCACGACACGTTCGCGTCCTACTACGCCCACGCCGGTCCGGGCGTCCTGCACATCCGTCCGCTCGTCAACACGAAGACGGTCGAAGGGCTGGAAACCTACGAAACCATCGCCGACGAAGTGACCGACCTCGTGGTGAAGTACGGTGGGTCAGTCTCGGGCGAACACGGCGACGGTCGCGCGCGAACCCAGTGGAACCGGAAACTGTACGGCGACGAGTTGTGGGCCACGTTCCGCGACCTGAAGACGGCGTTCGACCCAGACTGGTTGCTCAATCCGGGAAACATCTGCGGCTACCAAGCCGACGAGGAACGACCCGCGGGAGCGGCCGCCACCTCAGCACACGAGATGACCGAACACCTGCGGTTCTCCCCCGACTACGACTTCGACGCCGGGTTCGATCCCGCGCTGAACTGGGAGAACGAGAACGGCTTTCAGGGAATGGCCGAACTCTGCCACGGGTGCGGTGGGTGTCGCGGTCCACAGGAGACGACAGGCGGCGTCATGTGTCCGACGTTCCGCGCTGAGGAAGAGGAGATTCTCTCGACGCGCGGGCGGTCGAACATGCTCCGGCAGGCGATGAGCGGCGACCTCTCGCCGGAAGAACAGTTTGAAGACGAGTTCGTCGAGGAAGTGACGGACCTCTGTATCGGCTGTAAGGGATGCATGAAAGATTGCCCGAGCGGTGTAGACATGGCGAAGATGAAAGCGGAGGTGACCCACGAGTACCACCAGCGAAACGGGTCCAGCCTGCGCGACAAGATGTTCGCGAACATCGACACCCTGTCGAAACTCGGGAGCGCGTTTGCACCGCTCTCGAACCTCGCCGCGAACGTGCCCGGCGCACGTCTCCTCATGGAGAAGACGCTCGGCATCTCGCGCGAGCGCGAGTTACCGCAGTTCAGCCGTGAGTCGTTCGTTGACTGGTTTAAATCTCGGGGGCGGGCAGGTATCCCCGAAGCGCAAGCCGAGTCAAAGGTACTGCTGTTCCCCGACACTTACACGAACTACAACCACCCTGAGGCGGGGAAAGCCGCAGTCCGCGCCCTCGAAGCTGCGGGCGTTCACGTTCGTATCCCCGACGGCGTCACCGGGTCCGGGCGACCGCCGCACTCGAAGGGGTTCATCGACCGCGCCCGCGAGCAGGCCAGACAGAACGTCGAGGCGCTCGCACCACTCGTCCGCGAGGAGTGGGATGTCGTCGTCGTCGAACCCTCCGACGCCGTAATGTTCCAACACGACTATCTCGACCTGTTATCGGGCGAGGATGTCGAAGCCGTGGCGGCGAACACCTACGGCGTGATGGAGTATTTCGACACGTTCCGCCTCCTCGAACGCGACGTAGTGGAGACGAACGACGCGTCGGCGTCGCTGACCTACCACGGCCACTGCCACCAGAAGTCCACGAAGAAAGATCACCACGCCGTCGGCGTCCTGCGCCGGGCGGGCTACCGCGTGGACCCACTGGACTCGACCTGTTGCGGGATGGCGGGGTCGTTCGGCTACGAGGCCGAACACTACTCGATGTCGAAGGCTATCGGCGAAATTCTCTACGACCAAGTGGAGAACGCCGACGGCGAGATGGTCGTCGCGCCGGGGGCGTCGTGTCGGTCGCAACTCGGCGACAGAGACGACGAAACGGAACCACCGCATCCGGTCGAAATGCTGGCCGACGCGGTCGCCTGATCTCGACCGCGGTGCGCACGGTTTCGCGTCAGTACTTGCCGACGGCGAGTTAGGCTTCCGAACTGGCTGACAGCGACTCGATGACACCCGAGAGCGCATCGAGGGCCGCCTCGACGTGTTCTGGGTCGCGGCCGAGCGCGACGCGGAACCCGTCTGACTGGTCGAAGAACCGACCGGGAACGACGAGAATATCCTGCTCCCACGCTGCCTCAACTAGTTCGTCGCCGGAGACGTGTTCGTGTTCGAAGAAAGCGAACGTACTGCCCGGATACACCACACCGGAGAGTTCGTCGTGTTCGGCGGCGAACGAAGCCAGAAGTTCGTGATTCGTCTGGAGGTGGTCACGGGCCGACGCCGACAGTTCATCGCGGTTGTGGAGGGCGCGGCGGGCGAGGGCGCGACTCGGTTCGGCCACCGCAGGAACGTGAAACGCCGCGTGGCGCGCTGCGTCCACAATTTCAGCGGAGGCGATGAGCCAGCCGATTCGGAGTCCTCCGAGTCCGTAGAACTTCGTCAGCGACCCGGTGACGATAGTGTTCGGGAGGCCTGCGCCGGTGACGCCGCCGAATGCGTGATCTGTCGTCGCGTCACCGACGAACGGTGCGTACACTTCGTCAACGAGCAGGTAGCCGCCAGCCTCTCGACAGGCCTCTGCGGCGGTGGCAAGCGACTCACGGGAGGTGAGTCGTCCCGTCGGGTTGTGACGGTTTGAGGTGACAGCGAGCGCGAAGTCATCCATCGCGGCGGCGGTGATTCGGTCACCGGAGAGAACGTACTCGTCGCGGGCGGGACGGAGGAACCGATCAACTCGGGCACTGAGTGCGCCGGGCGTCAAGACGAGGGGTTGGTAGCCGGGCTTTTCGACCAACACCTGCGGGTTGCTGTCTTCGGCTTCTTCTGTGTCATCAAGAGCGACAGTGAGAGCCGCCGACTCCGCGAGCAGATTCGCGTGTGTTGCGCCTGCAGTGACGAGAACGTTCTCGGGAGACACGTCGTACACGTCGGCCAACTGCGCACAGAGCGTTTCATCATCGGGGTCCGGAAGGCCGGTCAGTCTCTCGGGGACGATATCCGACTCGTGCGGCGCCGAGCGGAGGTCACTCGAACCGAGGTCGTACTCGGCCGCTTCGACCCGTCCGGAAATCCATTCGAGATACGGGAGGGGTGGAAACACGGCTCGCTGTTGCGGACGAGGTGAGTAAGCCGTTTGGGTCTCCGAATATCAGTCATCGGCCGACTGGATCGGAATCGGCTCCCCGTCTTCCCACAGACGCGAAAGCGTGCGTCGGCCCCATTCGACCGCCTCGGGCGAATCGTTGCCGATGAAGCCGCCTACCCCGTGGTCCGCGTACGTCAGGAGACCGAGTTCCGGACCGTCGTCCGTCTCTCCGAGAGCCAGACTATACGGGGGAAGGTCAGTCGTCCACCGGATTTCGAGCCGATCTGTCGATAACGCCTCTTGGGTCTTCGTCCGGTACGTCGAGACAAGGCGGTTCATCACCTTCTCAGCGACGAGGACGCGGGCGGTCACTCCCTCCTCAACGATACGGCGATGGTACGTGTTCACTTGCGACGGGAACACCGCTGGCGCGAACGCGTGGATTCGGTCGGCCCGTTCGATAATACTCGCGAGGTGGCCAAGAGGACGGTGCGGCGACGTCTGAGTTGCTTCGACAACGTCCGCACCGTCGAGAACGGCGATATCGAATTCTGAGTCCGATCCAATCAAATCAATTATATTTCCCGCGTTAGTGATATCTTCGGCACGGTTTGCAAACCGGTCGAACGCTTCGAGTACAAGACGGCCGGATAGCGTCCGTACGTAGCCGTCTTCACCGCGTTCGACGAATCCCGCTTCAACGAGTTCTCGAATTGCTCTATCGACCGTCGAGCGGGAGACAGAGAGCGACTCAGATAGGTCTCGCTTCCGTTGCTCGACGGGGCCGACGCGCCGAAGAACGGCCTCCCGCCGTTCGATCAAACAGAGTACGTCGGATGCGTCTCGCCCCGGCATACCTCACGACTCGATGGTACGCTGTCATAAGCGTTCGGACCATCGGCCGGCATATAAAGGATCGCAAGAGATTTAACCTATTACCGGAGCGTGACGAACTACCCGACGGGTGAGTATAAGTCGGTATGAACACTACGTAGTCTTGCCGGGGTGCCTCTGACAACCGGCAGTTAGTCCGCGTCGGCCTGCCCGGACCGACGTGGTCACTGGGGGTTCTCCCCCAGTTCTTTCCCTTCGAAGCAGTCTAAAACCGCAGAGCGAAGCGTCTCGCGGTCGTTTCTGAATGCAAGGTGCGCGTGGCAACGACAGTCTGACGAGCCGAATCCAGAAACTGGAGACGACTCCGGTCCGAGCGCAGTGGCGACAGCGCATTCAGCGTCCGCGCGCGGCGCGGCGGCGACACTGACGAGTTCGGTTTCGGAATGACCACCGAAGTAATCGACGTGCCAGTGACGAACGTCGTGTTCACCGGCGGCGACGCGGCAGTGGCGAGCGACGCGTCCGAGTCCGTTCGATCCGAACGCGCTTCCGATATACGCGTACGCGCCCGCCGGAAATTCCACAGACCCGAGTGACCCGACCGAGATCTCGGTCGAAACCGGCAACTCGAATAGTAGCACGTACGTTCCCGGCGGGGCGTCACCCACGCCGATGCCAAGTTCGTCTGTCTCGTCGGCGATTGCCGACGGAGCAAGGACGTAGGACATTACAGCCCCTCCGGTCGTTTGGCGGCAGCAGCTACGAGACTGCCGAACAAGTCGGCCGCACCCGCATCCAGCGGATAGGTATCGTGATAGTCGGCGGGGTCGCGGCCGCGGCCGCTTGCGACGCCGACAGCCTTTGCGATGCTGAGATAGTTGTCCCGGACGAGCGAACTCACGATGCCCGGTGTTCCCGCGCGCGATGCAAGTTCCGCTGCCGCCGACCGCCCGGCGTAGACGCATTCTTCGCGGCGGTCCACGAGGAGCATGGCGAACGGCGTCTCGCCGAACTGTCGTTCGAGAAACGCCTGTGCGGTGTCTTCGTACCACGAGATTGCGCCCACGTTGTCCAGTTCCCGCAAGGCCCGCGCCGCGATAGAACAGTACGGGCACTCACCGTCGTACACGAGAACGGCATCGTACTCGGGCATGAGTGAATGTCAGGGCTGTGCGAATAAAACCGTGCCGGGGGTTACAAGGGCTTGTTTCGGACGCCGTGGGGGTTCGCCCGAAACTTCCGAAACCATCAGGTCGCATTCGCCCTGAGAGTCACTGTGGACGACCTCATCGAGTGGCTTCGGGACCGGCCGTACTACGAGGGGCAGATGCGCGACCACAGACGGGTCCCGTCACGAGACCCCGAGTTCGCGGACGTGGCGCTCGAATCACGTCTCCAATCCGCACTCTCGGACCGCGGCATCGACCGCCTCTATCGACACCAAGCCGAGGCTATCGACGCCGTACGCGACGGCGAGAACGTCGTCCTTGCCACACAGACGGCCAGCGGGAAGAGCCTCGCCTACACCGTCCCGGCGTTCGAGCGCGCGATGGATCACGGCGGTCGGACGCTCTATCTCGGCCCGCAGAATGCCCTTATCGCAGACCAAGACGAGACGCTGTCAGACCTCGCGTTCACCCTCGGGTTCGGCAGTCGCGTCTCCGTCGAGCAGTACACGGGCCGCCTGTCGAAGACCGAAAAGCGCGACGTACGCGACCGACGGCCAACGGTTCTTCTCTCAAACCCGGATATGCTCCACTACGCGCTCCTCCCGCACGCCCACCGACTGTGGGAGTGGTTCTTCTCCTCGCTGGAGACGGTTGTGATAGACGAGATACACGGCTACCGCGGGGTCTTCGGCAGTCACGTCGCCCTCACGCTTCGGCGCCTCAATCGGATTTGCGAACGGTTCGACAGCGACCCGCAGTACGTCTGCTGTTCGGCCACTATCGGAAATCCCGTCGAACACGCCGCACGCGTCACCGGGATGGAGCAGGCGTCGTTCCGACTCGTAGACGAGGATACGAGCGGAACTGGAGCGACGCACTGGGTCCTGTGGAACCCACCCGAGTACCGCGAGAGCGGGCGAGGCGAGGAGAGCGGTCGCCGTCGGTCGAGCCACGTCGAGACGAAGAATCTGTTCGTAGACCTCCTCTCACGGGGGCACCAAACGCTCGCGTTCACGCGAGCGCGACAGGCCGCAGAGCGCTACGCCACCGAGAGTGCCGAGGACCTACGGGAACGCGGCGAGAGTGAGGCGGCGGCAGGAGTTTCTGCCTACCAAGCGGCACTGAAGCACGAAAAGCGCCGGAAGATAGAGTCCGGACTCCACGACGGAAGCGTCACCGGCGTCTGGTCCACGAACGCACTCGAACTCGGCGTGGACGTGGGCGGACTCGACGCCGTTCTCATCGACGGCTATCCCGGGACGCGGATGTCGGCGTTCCAGCAGGCCGGGCGCGCCGGGCGCGGCGACGACGACGCACTCGTCATCCTGGTCGGCGGCGAAGACCAACTCGACCAGTATCTGTTACACCACCCCGAGGAGTTCTGGGACGGAGAGCCAGAGCGTGCCATCTGCAACCCCACGAACGAAGAACTGCTCCCGGACCACGTGGCGAGTGCTGCTGCGGAGAACTGGCTGAAACCTGACGACGACAGGCACTTCGGGGAGACGACGCCCGACGTGGTGTCGGCGCTGGAGACAGCGGGACGACTCGACCGCCGCGAAACCGACGACGGTATCCGGTGGACGCACTCGGGTAGCGGCAGTCCGCAACACGAAATGAGCCTGCGGAGTATCGAAAGCAGGGAGGTGGATCTGTTGGACGGACGGTCGAACGAAGTCATCGCGTCGCTGTCGTTCGGCGACGCCCTCCGGGACGCCCATCCCGGCGCGATATACCACCACCAAGGTCAGTCTTACGAGGTGACAGAGTTGGATCTGGATCGGGATACGGCGATTCTCCAGCCAACGTGGGCGGACTACTACACGCGCGTCCTGCACGATAAAACGATCACCGTCGAGGAAGACCTGCGGTCGAAACCGCTGTCGGCCCGTCCAGACACCGAGGTCCGGTTCGCTGACGTAACGATGCGCAAGCAGATTACGGGCTTCGAACGCCGGGACCCGAAACGCGGTGAAGCCATCGGCCGCGAATCGTTGAATCTGCCGGAGACGACGCTTCGGACCAAGGCGCTGTACGTCACCGTGCCGCGCGACGTGGAGGCGCAGATGCGCGCCATGGGAGACGAGACACGCGAGGACGGGGCGGGACAGTACGAGCTCTCCGGCGGCGACTACGGATTCGCCGGCGGGATTCACGCGGCCGAACACGGGATGATTTCGCTGTTTCCGCTCTCGTTTCTGTGTGACCGCGGCGACATCGGCGGCCTCTCGACGCCGCACCACACTCACACCGACCAATCGACCATCTTCGTCTACGACGGCCATCCCGGTGGCGTCGGCCTGACCGAAAACGGGTACGACGAGGTAGAGACGCTGTTACGGCGGACGCACGAGTTAATTCGAGACTGTGACTGCGAGGACGGGTGTCCGGCCTGCGTGCAGTCCCCACAGTGTGGGAACGCGAACGACCCCCTCTCGAAAGCAGAAGCCGTTCATCTGTTGGCGGCGCTGAGCGGCGAAGGTGAGTCGTCGCGGAAACTCACGCCGTGAGCCGGTCAACGACGAGCAGCGACGCCACCGACGGGAGGACGAGAGCGACTTCGGCGGGCGTGGACATGAGACCGAGCGCGACGATAAGCGTCGTCGCGCACGCGGGCGGGTGAACGGCGTCGAAGGCGAGCATCCCCGTACTCGTCAAACCAACCGCGACGACACCGCTCAGCACCAGCCACGGCGGATGGAAATCAAGCGGCGTCGTCGGCACCGAGAGGAACGTCGAGACAGCGAGATACGTGAAAAGCCCGCAGGCGACACCGACGGCGTGGCCGCCGAGGACCGTCCGCGGCGTCGGCCCGGACTCTCTGACCGCGAGAACGAAGGCGGAGGGGCCGAGACTCGGAAAGAGCGCCGGAACACCAGTAAGCCACGCTGTCGCTGCCGAGAGAGTCAAAAGGAGCGTTGCACGGATTCCGACGGCAACGGAACGAGTCACACCCGATGCTCACCGGTGATACGGTATGAACGCGGCGAATCGGGACGGAAAATCAGAATCGGAACGACAGATCCTTTAGGCTCGCCTAAACACTAAGGAGTAATGAAACAGGACATCTGCGTCGTTGTTCCGACGATTCGGGAGTACGACTGCATGCGGGCGTACTTCGAGAACGCCCGCGACCACGGCTTCGGCCTCGACAGACTGTTCGTTCTCCTCGTGACCGAGGACTTCTGCGACACTGACGAGATGGCGTCGATGTTGGAAGAAGAAGGCGTCGAGGGGGCGGTGTACGACGGGACAGCGCGAGAGGAATGGTTCGAAAACCACGACCTCGGCGCGTACACCCACTTGATTCCGGAGGCGTCCCACGCGCAGACGAGTTTCGGGCTTCTGTACATGTGGGCAAATCCCCGCTTCGAGCGCGGTGTGTTCATCGACGACGACACGCTCCCACACGACGAGTGGGACTTCTTCGGCCGTCACATGGAGAATCTGGACTACGAGGGCGAACTGGAGTCGGTGCGGTCAGACGAGCGCTGGGTGAACGTCCTCTACCAGAACGCCGACGAACACGGTCTCTACCCGCGGGGGTACCCCTACTCAGCGATGGACGAATCCGTCGAAACGACCGAGCGGGATGTCGAGAACGTCGTCGCCTCGCAGGGTCTGTGGACGAACGTCCCCGACCTCGACGCCGTGCGCATCCTGATGGACGGCGATTTGGAAGGACAGGCGCAGACGCGAACCGAGAAGTCGGACTTCACCGGCGACTTCGTGGCCGACCCCGGTCAGTATCTCACCGTCTGTTCGATGAATCTCGCCTTCGAGCGCGAAGTGATCCCGGCGTTCTACCAACTCCCGATGGACGACAACGAGTGGAGCGTCGGACGGTTCGACGACATCTGGTCGGGCGTCTTCCTCAAGCGTGCGGCGGATCTTCTGGACGGCGAAGTCCTCACCGGCTACCCGCTCTGCGAACACAATAAGGCCCCGCGGCCAACGTTTGACGACCTGAACAACGAAGTGCCCGGTCTCGAACTGAACGAACACGTCTGGGAAGTCGTAGACGATGCTGGTTCGGATGCGACGACGTGGACCGAGGCGGCCGAAGCGATGGCCGACGCACTCGCCGACGGCGACTTCGCGAAGTGGAACAACGGGGCGTTCTTGAACCACTGCGGAGAGTTCTGGCGCGACTGGTTGGCATGTTTGGACGATATCGAGGCACGCGTTGGGGTGGGGTCCGGTCCTGTCACCGCTGACGATTAGCCGAACGGTCCTCTTGAATCGGAAAGTATAAGCAATTTAGGGTTGCCTAAAATGATATGGATCAGCAGGACGGCGAGCATCGCGGCCGGAGTCGGCGACGATTCCTTCAAGCCGCCGCGGCCGCGGGCATCATCGGCGTCGCGGGCTGTAACGGACTCTCGAACGACGGCACAGCAACAGAGACGGGGAACGGAGGGAACGAGACAACCACCGAGCAAAGCCCCGGCCAAATCGGGTCGGGTCGGTCACCGTTCGGCGACCGGGATATCTCCGGCGGCGTCTCGATGGCCGAGATGCCCGATTTGGAGGGCGAACTCACGCTGTACTCGGGTCGCGGAGAGGCACTGGTCGGTGAACTCATCTCCTATATCGAGGACCTCTACCCCGACTTCACCGTCCGCCCGCTCTACAACTCGGCGGCCGAACTCGTCAATCAGATTGCGACCGAGGGACAGAACAGTCCTGCGGACGTGTTTTACTCGGTCAACGCCGGCGCGCTCGGCGCGCTGAAACAGCGCGAGCGGACGCAGTCGCTGCCGCAGGAAGTGTTGGAGTTCGTCCCGAAGAGCTTCCGCGACTCCGATGGGATGTGGGTCGGTTCCTCCGGCCGCGCGCGGTCGGTACCGTACAACACGAACACGTTCAAAGAATCGGACATCCCGGACGACATCATGTCGTTCCCCGACCAGTCGAACTTCGAAGGCGAACTCGGCTGGGCACCCACGTACTCCTCGTTCCAAGCGTTCATCACGGCGATGCGCATCCTCGAAGGCGAGGACGCGACACGCAAGTGGCTGAAAGGGATCCAAGACCTCGGTGTGAGCCAGTACGGCGACGAGTTCCAAGTCGCCCGCGCTGTCGCAGACGGCGAGATTTCGGCCGGATTCACGAACCACTACTACATCCAGCGCGTCCTCGCCCGCCGCGGTCTGAGCACGCCGCTCCGAACCACGTTCACGAAAGGTGACGCCGGGGCCGTGTTCAACGTCGCCGGTGCGTGTGTCCTCGACACCGCCAAAGACACCTCGCTGGCGTCGAACTTCGTCCGCCACCTCCTCTCGGCGGAAGCACAGGACTACTTCGCGCGAACGACGTTCGAGTACCCGCTCGTACCCGAAATCGAGCCAATCGGTCGCCTGCCGACGATCGACGAGTTGAACCCACCCCAAGAGTTAGACCTGGCACAGTTGTCGGACCTCGAAGGAACCATTCGACTCCTCAGGGAGACCGGCGTCCTCTAACGACCACCCATGGCAACAGAGCAGCGAACCGCGACCGACGACCGAGGCCCCGACGAGGGAACCGACGCACCACTCGGTCTGACTATCGCCAGTGGCGCAGTCGCGGCGGCCGTCGTCCTCCCCCTGCTTTGGCTGGTGAAATCCAGCCTCGAAGTGGGGCTTTCGGAGGCGCTGTCGCTGCTCACACGCCCGACAACGCTCGATGTCTTCGTCAACAGTACCATCCTCGTCGCGCTGACGACGGCGGCGTGCATCCTGTTGGGCGTCCCGCTTGCCTACCTGACCGTCCGAACGGATCTGCCGTTCCGACGCTTTTGGACGGTCGCCGTCTCGTTACCGCTCGTCATCCCGAGTTACATCGGGGCGTTCGCGTTCGTCTCGGCGTTCGGTCCACGAGGAGATCTCCAGCGCGTCCTCGCACCGCTTGGC
Organism: Halogeometricum borinquense DSM 11551; assembly: GCF_000172995.2. GTDB lineage: Archaea > Halobacteriota > Halobacteria > Halobacteriales > Haloferacaceae > Halogeometricum > Halogeometricum borinquense. The sequence continues at coordinate 1,424,356 of NC_014729.1, read as the reverse complement.
GTCGAACAACTCCCCGAGATATACGGGTTGCAAGGCACCGTGTTGGTGTTGACGCTCTACACGTACCCGTACGTCTACATCACGGCGCGTGCGTCGCTGAAGTCGATGGATACGACGCTCATCGACGCCGCTCGGACGCTCGAACACGGTCGCTGGGAGGCGTTCAAACGCGTCACCGTGCCGCAGATTCGACCCGCCGTTGCGGCCGGGTCGTTGCTCGCGGGCCTCTACGTCCTCTCTGACTTTGGGACTCCATCTATCATGCGGTACGACGTGTTCACACGCGTCATCTACGTCGAGTTCGGCACGTTCGGCCGCGACACCGCGACGTTACTCTCACTGCAACTGGTTGGCGTGACGTTCATCATCCTCTGGTTGGAGTCGCGTGTTCGCGGCGAGGAGCGCACGTCCGGCGGTGGCCGGTCACGGGATGTGGTTCCGCTCGGTGTTTGGAAGCTTCCCGCGATGATGTTCTGTGCGGCCGTCGCTGGACTCGCGCTCGTCGTCCCGCTCGGTATTTTGGTGACGTGGCTCGGGACGTCGAACGCGGCGGTCAACCAGTCGCTCGCATTCGAGTGGCAGTACGTCTTTAACTCCATCTCCGTCTCGACTGGCGCGGCCCTCGCCGCCATCGTTGCAGGCCTTCCCGTGGCGTATCTCTCGGCGCGGCACAGCAACCGGCTGTCGCCGCTGTTCGAGCGCGCGACGTACGTCGGCTACGCCGTCCCCGGCGTCGTCCTCGGCCTCGCGTTAGTCTACTTCGGGAGTTCGGTCGGCGCTCCGGTTTACCCGTCGCTCTATCTGCTCGTGTTCGCCTACGTCATCCGGTTTTTGCCCCAAGCGGTCGGGTCGCTCCGTGCTTCGTTCCTGCGAGTTGATCCCTCGCTTCCCGAAGCAGCGCGGACGCTCGGGCGAACCTCGATTGGTGCGTTCCGGCACGTCACGCTCCCGTTGGTCGCCCCCGGCCTGTTCGGCGGCGCGGCGCTGGTGTTTCTCACGACGATGAAGGAACTCCCGGCGACGCTGTTGCTCCGGCCGTCGGGGTTTAAGACGCTCGTGACGCACATTTGGACAGCGTACGAGTCGGGGTACTTCGGACAGGCGGCGATTCCGGCGCTTGTCCTTCTCTTCGTCTCAGGGCTGTCGATGCTCGTTATCATCACGCAGGAAGGATACGATGTCAAATAGCACATCCACAACCACAACCCGGTTTCAGGGAGAGCCGAATCAACAGATGAACGACCAATCGGCGTCAGCGTCCGATTCGGAGACGAGGTCAGAATCAGAAGCCGTCCTCGAACTCGATGGGCTCAAGAAGTCGTACGGCACGGAGACGGTTATCCACGACCTGTCGCTTTCCGTCCGCGAGGGTGAAATTCTCACGCTCCTCGGTCCCTCCGGATGCGGGAAGACGACCACACTCAGACTCCTCGCCGGACTGGAACGGCCCGACGGCGGTGCCGTCCGACTGAACGGCCGGGTCGTCTCCGGGACCGAGTTCGTCCCGCCGGAAGAACGCGGCGTCGGCGTTGTCTTCCAAGAGTTCGCGCTGTTCCCGCACCTTACCGCCCGCGAGAACATCGCGTTCGGACTGGCAGACCGCTCCGACGCGGAAACCGAACAGCGCGTTGACGAACTGCTGGAACTCGTGGACCTGCCCCGGCAGGGCGACAGCTATCCCGACGAACTCTCCGGTGGCCAGCAACAGCGCGTCGCCCTCGCGCGTTCGCTTGCCCCCGAGCCTGACATCCTCCTCCTCGACGAACCGTTCTCGAATCTCGACGTTGACCTGCGCGTGCAGATGCGCGAGGAAGTCCGCCGTATCCTGAAGGAAGCGGGCGTGACAGCCATCTCCGTCACGCACGACCAAGAGGAGGCGCTGTCCATCTCCGACCGCGTGGCCGTGATGAACGACGGCAACCTCGAACAGGTCGGCGAGCCGGAGAGCGTCTTCCAACACCCAAAGTCGCGCTTCGTCGCCGGATTCCTCGGCTACGCGAGCTTCATCCCCGGATACGTCTCGGGCGACCGCGTGGAGACGGACCTCGGAAATCTCCCGCGCGAACAGATTCACGGTCTTGCCGCCGAATACGACAATACTCGTATTGACGTGCTCGTCCGTCCCGACGACGTGTCCGCACGCGCCTGTGAACCCGGTGAAGAACCCAGCGGACGCGTCGTCGCCCGTCGCTACCTCGGCCCGACATTCCTCTACGAGGTGGAGTTAGAGACGGGTGAACGCGTCCAGTGCATGCACAATCACGACGAGGACGTTCCCGACGACGGACCCGTCGCGGTGGAAATCGATGCTGGGCACGAGTTGGCATGGTTCCCGCGAGAGCAGCGGCCGGAGGCCGAGCAATGAGCGAGGACGCAAGCCGCAAACGAGCGGGAACTCGTCACGAGCGAAGCGAAGTGACGGCGTTCCCGCGAGCGGACGAGCGGGAGTTCGTTGCGAGCGCGGTGAAGCAACGAACATGCCCGCGAGAGCAGCGGCCGGAAGACGGCTCGAAGTACGGCAACTAACGCACCGTGTCTCGGTTCTCGCACCTTCGATTGCGCGAGTCTCTCCGACGGCACCCCGAACGCGCCGTCGCCGCAGTTCTCGTCGCCGCCGTCGGCCTGCTCGTCTTCTGGCTGGCACTCGATCTGTTTCCGTACCACTCGGTCAACGACGACGAGGGTGTCTACCTGTATCAGGCAGCGATGCTGTTAGAGGGGAAACTGTTTCTCAGACCCGGCGCGATTCCGACTGACGCCGTCCGGCCGTGGTTCTTCGTCATCCGCGAAGTTGGCGGCGAAATAGCGATGTACGGCAAGTACTCGCCAGTCGTCCCGGCGATATTCACCGTCGGGCATCTCCTCGGAGACTGGAATATCGCGCTCGGACTCGTCGCGGCCGGGAACGCCGCGGGCGTCTACTACCTCGGATCGGCGGCGTTCGACCGCCGCGTCGGCCTCGTCGCCGTCGTTGCGCTCGCCGCCTCCCCCCTGTTTTTGCTCACCTCCGCGACGTTTCTCTCGTACGCCCCGGCGACGATGCTGAATCTCGCGTTTGCCGTCGCGTACGTCCGTGCCGCCAGAACCGACAGTCTCCGCTGGGCCGTCGCGTCGGGAGCCGCAGTTGGCCTCGCGTTCTTCGCGCGGCCCTACACAGCCGTCCTGTTCGCAATTCCCTTCATTCTCCACACGCTGGCCGTCCTCGTCACTGGTCTGCGAACCGGAGACGACACGTTCGACCCGGCGTTCCGGCGCGTCTTCAAGCGCGCCGTCGCAATCGCTGTTCCCGGCGCGCTTGGCGTCGTCATCGCCCTCGGCTACAACGCTGTCGTGACCGGTGACCCGCTGTTGTTCCCGTATGCGGCGTTTGCGCCGAACGACGGAATTGGCTTCGGCCCGCACGAGATACTCGGCTACGACCGGAACTACACGCCCGCGTTGGCCGCCGAAACGACCGTCTTCGTCTTCGAATTCTTCCTCACCGAGTGGACGCCCGCGGGAGTTCTTGGCTCGCTTCTCGCTGTCCTCGGTATCGGAACGGCGGCGTGGCGGTGGGGGGAGTCGATTCGAGTCTACCGACCCTCACTCTCCGGCATGACAGGTGGCGAAGTCGCCGCCGTCGTCGCGGGTGTCTTCCCCGCTGTCTTCCTCGGCGAGGCGTACTTCTGGGGGACGCTCAACGGCCTACGAAACGAGCTTATCGACCTTCTGGGGCCGTTTTACCACTTTGACGTTCTCCTCCCGGTGAGCGTCTTCGCCGCCGCCGGTGCAGTCGCTCTCGTCCGATTCGTCCGACGTTGGCTGGCCGAACGAACCACGCGACGGCGTGCCCGCGTCGCCGTTGCCGTCCTCCTACTCCTCGCCGCGCCCGTCGTCGTCAGCGCCGAACAGCGCGTCATCGACGGCCCGTTCTCCGAGAATCGCCAGCGCACGGAGAGTCTGACAGCGACGTACGAACCGTTCGTTGAACGGGCGTCGAACGCATCTGACGGGACAGCGTTCGACGACGCGCTCGTATTCACGCCCGATCCCTACGGCGACTGGCAGGCCCACCCGTTTCAGTACCTCCGGTCAGAACCCGGATTCGACGGAGCGGTCGTCTACGCCACCGACGGGTCGCCAGAGCGGGGACTTCGACGTGGTGGCGGCGACGAATCGGACGCCCTACCGATTCACCTACCGCGGGGAGTGGACCGGTGCAGTGCGGCCGGTGAACTCCGATATTCGGCGACTTCGCGTCCTCTCCGGGTCAGCAGTGAACGCGACGACGACAGTTGGGATCCCCGTGAACGCCGAAAGCGTCAGCGTCCGCATCGAAACGACAGCAGGGTACGCGCGATACCGTGTTCCGGCGTCGATGCGGACGAACGAGACGATTCCGGTCGAATGGGCCATCACCGCCGAGGGAGCCCGTATTCGAAACCTCGACTTCGCGTCCGGACCTGCGGGAGCGACGGTTCCACTTCCGGACGGCGCGTCGGAGGTTGACCTCGTCGTGACGTTCGTCGGACAGGGCGGAGCGAGCGTGACGTACCGACAGGAGGCGACAGTCAGCGCCGCTGAGGAAGAGATACAGGTGATATGGCCACCGGAGACGCGTGTCTGCCGGCTAACAACCGAGTGCGGTACCGAAGGAACATGGGTCGGCCCCGACGGAGAGTACGTATCTGGCGTGTCCGTGGAGATGGCGGCGACAGCCTCGGATCGTCAGTAGAGTCCCACGTCGATATCGACGAGGCCGCGTTTTACCGCATCGAGAAGTCGCTCGTCGAGAGGCATCCGATCCCACTCGTCGGGTTTCTCCTCTTCGGGTACCTCATCCAAGAGGTCTACGTACGACTCGTGGACGTGTCGGCCGTTCTCGCCGCACTCTGGGCATGTGACGATGATGAGTTTGACCCGGTAAGCTCGCTCTTGGGTCGTGCCGCAGTGCGGGCAGACGTACGTCTCGGTCACAGTGTGGTAGTTTGAACTGCGGGTATTCAGGGTTTGCGGGTTGCGATAGGATTCATGGCACCCGTCGCCACACTATCGCGTCGGCGGTATTCAGTTTGACACCGGTTTCGGTGGCGAGATGTGGTGCCGTCAACACCGGTTCCCACCCCGCAGTCGGAATCTCGGGTGCGTTCGCGTCTTCGGCGGCGTCGGCGGCGAGGATGTCGGGAGACACCTCGACTGGAACCCCCTCCATGTTGGCCGCAAAGAGGAGTTGTTCCTCGCCATTGGGCGCGGTGCGGAAACCGTAGTACAGCACTGTTCCATCCGTCGGATGACGGTAGGTGAAGTAATCGCCCTCGCGCAAGTCGTCTCGAAGCCACGGGCGGTCGTGGCGGAACTCACGCGTCGCCAGTCGGGCGGCCGTACGGTCCTCGTCCTGCGCGTCGTGCCAGTTCGAGAGGGTAGCAAAGTCGAACACGTCGCGCATCCACGCGTCGGCGTAGGTTTCGAGGTCAGACGGCACCAGGTCGGTGCCGAGCGGGTGATCCATCGCGGACAGCATGTCGGCCATCACGTCCACCTCGTAGTCTGTCGCCTCCACGGCGGCCGAGAGAGCGTCCATGAACGAGTGGAGTTCGTCCACCGAATCGAAACCGAGGTCCTTCACGCGGCGGAAGTGTTCGGTGGCGGAAAAGTCCGTCTCGCGCACCTGCCAGTAGAGGAAGTTCGACTCGTCGGCGACGACTTTGACGTTCCACTCGGGATCCGTATCGCGGACGAACCCCCACGGCGCGCGCATATTAGCGTGGACGAAGTCCATCGGAACGCCCGGCAGGAAACAGTGAAACAGCATCGCCGCGGCGGGATTGTCGTATGCCGCGTCCAGTGTCTCGGGATAGTCGTCGCCCAGATACGGATTGACCGGCGACTGGTTGAACTCGACTGTGGGGTCGATCTGCGTCCCGCGGCGCACCGTGTCGTGGTTGGCGACGCCGGTTATCCAGTTGCCGCCGAACTCGCCCACTTCGCGGACGCGCCACCATTTCGTCGCCCAGAAGGTGAGGAGCGCGGGCGTGTTGTGTGCGAACGTGATCGGCGACCACTGGAACGAGTGAGGGTGTTGCTCGATGAGAGCGCGATAAGAAGAAGCGAGTTCCCAGTCCTCGCGGGGCCACGGACGGCCGTCCTCGTAGATCATCCACGGGCGATACTCGGTACCGGCGACGTTCTGCGTCACGGCGTCCATCTCCGCGAGGAAGTCGTCGTCGTGGTACATCTCGCTCGTCTCCTCGTCGTAGGAGGTGAAGTCCTGCGCGCCGTCCACGCGGATACCGTCGGCACCGAAGTCCATCTTGCGCTTCTGCATCTCCAAGAAGACGGCGCGAGCGGTCGGTTCGGTGTAGTCGAGATGTTTGCCGTACATCCCCGGACCGAGGATATACCGGTCTGCGAGCAGTTCCGCACCCCGATTGTCGGCGTGGCCGAGCGCAACGTCGAAGACGACCTTGATTGGCCGCGGCAGGTCGTGGCACGCGGCGATGAAATCCACGAGTTCGTCCGGCCGACCGGTTTCGAGAATAGCCGGGTTCGGCGCGGAGAACGCACTGACGACGATGTCGTAGCCCCAGTTTATCGCATCCGGTCGTGCGAGTTCGACGGTGAGTGCGCCGTCTGATTCCGAGACGACCGACCAGAACTCGTGTGTCTCCTCGTTCTCGGTGAGCGGTTCGACGGGCATCACCTGAATCGCGTCGTAGCCGTCGAAGTTTCGTTCCCACGGTTCGAGCGGGTCACCCGCACGCTTCTTCCGCCCGATTTCGGCGTACACGTCCGCGAGACCCGCGAGTGACCCGGTTTCGGTCGCAGTTCCGGGATGAATCTCCAGCATGCTCACCGCGGGGTCGATTCGCGGCAGTCCGTCGTGTTCGGATGTAGAGACGCGTTCGTCGGCGGTTCCGAGCGACTCGAAATATGCACGGTCTGCGCGTGTCTCGTCCAAGCGGTCGATATCGTACAACTCAGCGGGCGCGAACGCGCCGAACGGAACGGAGTACGCGAGCGGATCGGTCACGACGCGCCACTCGCCATCCTCGCGGTAGGTGAGATGGTAGAGTGACCCGAGTCTGTCGCGTGTCCCAGCACGCATCCCGGCGACAACTCCCCAGTGGAACTCGCCTTCACGGCGGAGTGGCACGCGTTCGCGGCGGAACGTCACCGTGCGGGCGTCCGTCTCGGCGGGGTCGATTGTCCCGGTCGGCGTGAACACTTCGAGGAACACGTCGGCAGCGGAGACGCCTGCCTCAACGATGTCGGGCGTCCAGAACCCGACTTCGACGCGGCCCTCAGCATCGAGATGCGCGCCGAGGCGGTCGGTAAGGACCGTCGCCGCCTCGAAGTCGTCGTCGTGATCCGAGACAACGTCTCGATGCCACGCGAGGAGTTCGGCGGTCGGGTCGTCCAGTAGTCGGGGTTGTGAATCGGTCGTCATGTGAAAGCGAGGAGGAGTCAGTTGGTTGGGTTCAGTTGACGGGGAGGACCGCGACGTGGTCTACTTCCAGCCCGTCAGCGGTGGCCGTGTCGTCGCCGGTGACGAGGTTCGTTGAATCGACGCTGTGATCGTCCAGTGTTACCGTCGCTGACTCCTCGCCGAAGTTGAGGATGCAGACGTAGGCGTCGCCGTCGAGTTCGCGGCGGAACGCGACAGCGCGGTCCGTGTCGGCCTCGTAGTCGATGCGTCGGTAGTCGCCGTCGAAGCCGAGTGCGGGCGTCTCGTTCCGGAGGTCGATGAGACGTTGGTAGTGGTCGCGTATCTCCTCGCGGGCGTGGTCCCACGCGATGGCATCACGGCGACCCCGTTGTCCGAGTTCCTGTCCACCGTACAGCATCGGGACGCCCGGCAGCGTGAACAGCGCGCCCGCGGCGGCCATCGCGGCGTCGTCGCCGCACTCGACGATGTATCGCGTCTCGTCGTGGTTCTCGATGTAGAGCATGAACGACGCGTGCGGTGGGAAGCCAACTTCGGCGCGTTGGTCTACGGCGTCGAGGATGGCATCCGCAGGCATGTTGCCGTCGCCCACCTGCCGCATCGTGAAGTACAGCGTCGTGTCGAAGTGCATGTCGAACATCCCGTTGTGGAAATCCGCGATGTACGGGATGGTCTCATCAAGCAGAAGGAACTCGGGGTCTTTGTCTTTCACCCGGTCGTGGAGTTCCTGCCAGAACGTGTTCGGGACGGCCCACGCCATATCGCATCGAAACCCGTCCACGAGTTCGGCCCACATATCGACGGCATCGAGGAGATGGCGACGAACGTCTAGGTTTTCGTAGTTGAAGTTGGCGATGTACTCCCAGCCGAAATACGTGCCCGGTTCGCCGTCTTCTTGCCACTCGTACCAGTCGTAGTACTCCGAATCCGGGTTTTGATACGCGTCCTGAAAGAACGGATGCGCTCGCGCGGAGTGATTCAACACGAGGTCGAAAAGCACCTTCATCCCGTGGTCGTGTGCGGCCTCGACAAACGCCTCGTACTCCTCACGCGTGCCCAAATCCTCGGCGATGCTGTAGAAGTCGGTGATGTTGTAGCCGTGCGGGGCGTGGTCGTTTTCGAGAACCGGCGTGAGCCACAGGCAATCGACGCCGAGCTTTTCGAGATAGTCGAGGCGCTCTTCGAACGCCGCAAACACCGACTCGTGTTCCTCGTCGTCGGTGAAGCCGCGGACGTATATCTCATAGAGCGTCACGTCTTTCGACCACTCCGGCGGGTCGTTCGGACGGCCGACGCGGACGGTCTCCTCACCAGTGGTATCACTAATGCGCTCCGGCTCCCGGCCCTCAGACATCTGTGTCACCGTCATCAGCTATCGGTTCGCGCTGGAAATCGACCGTGTCGGGAACGCTGTAGGCGTCTGCGAGAGCGACACCATGGACGCGAACGCGGTCGCCGACTTCCGAAAGGGGGATCCGGAGTTCCCAGCCGTCTACTTCGACAGCCGAGCGGGGCACGTTGTCGCGGTCGTCTACGATGAACTCGACGACGATGTCATCACGGTCGGTGTCGCTGTCAGGATGCGGTTGCGGGTTCGCGCGAACCACGAGCGTATCGTCCTCGATAGTTCCGTTGAGTTGGACGCGCGGGCGACCACCGCCCGCTCCGCCGCCAGAACCCGCACCGGAACCCGAACCCGAGACGCCGCCGCTCTGTTCGGGAGGGCGTGCTGAGCCGCTCTGGAATCCGCTCATGCCACTCATACCGCTGGAGCCTGCTCCTGCACCGACGGGTGCGAGTTCGCCGGAGAAAACGCGAACCGTGAGTCGGTGCGTATCGTCGGGTGCATCGAGTTCAAGAACGTACGTCCCAGAGGCGTCCGGAGAGAAGGAAATAACACTCTCGTCTCGAGGCAGTTCGAGTTGGCTTCCAACTGGGGAGCTTTTCAGATACCAACTGTACGATACGTCTGGATCCGGATCGCGCGGGGCCAATTGAACTGTCTCACCGACAGCCATGAATTTCGGTGGGCCGGGATGGTGCATGCTAGGGGAAAACACCTCTCGGGACTTTGCCTTTGCCCTCGCCCTCGTTTCTGTCTGTCCAGTTTTCTCAACTATTGGCGTGTCTCTAGTCGGTTCCGTGTCTGACTGCACGACAGACCATCACGGAGACCATCGAAATGTGGCCTCGGAGCCGATTCACGACGAGTGAAATGTATACAAAATTAGGCAAAGCCAGCCAATACTTATGCTCCAGACGCACATCCGGTTGGTATATGAGATTACGGACCGCGCTGAACGAATATAAGCGCGACAACGGGCGCTTTCCGGAGGAATCTCCGACAGGAGACGGCGCGTTCTCCGGTCACGGGGACCGGTTGGTTTACGTCGGGCCGACCGGGTCACTCCGCGACCACTCGTCTGCACTCTCGGGGCTGTACGGTATCGACCGGTCCCGATTCGCCATCGAGGCGAACGGGGAGATACGGTGGTTTGACACGCTCGATACGGTTCGGCAGCACTACTACCGCGAAACGAGCCTCGTAGAGACGGAGTACGACGCGGGCGAGTACACCGTCCACCAGTACGACCTCACGCTCGGACGGGCGCACGTCACTCACGTCGAACTCCGCGGTGCGATTCCGACTGGCGCGCACCTGACGGCGTTTCTGACGCTTGCGCCGGAAGGACGCGAGACGCGTGTCGGCCGTCTCATCCACGAAAACGGCGGTCCGAACGGAACACAAGCCGTCGAAGTGTTCCACCGAAACGAACACGATTACGTCACGGCTTCGACCGGTCTCGACGACGTTCGAGGGCAGATTCCCGAGCGCTTCGACGAGATACTCTCGGAAGATGCGTTCGAGTTCCCGCGCGAGGCGGTTCTCGACCGCTACGAAGACACGCATCTGAGCGGCGATATCGTCGTCTCGGCCCCGCTCGAACCCGATGGCCGCGCCGCGCGGACGACGCTCGTTACGCAGTTGTCCGACCATGGGACGCTCACCCGCGAGGAGGCGCTGTCAGACCTCACACACTGCGCACTCGAACATGCCTCCGCCGACAGCATCCGGGCGGCGGCGCGCGAACGCGCCGAGGTGTACGTCCCAGAACACGTCCCCCGACAGGACCTCGTTCGCTCGGACCTTCGCGCACTCTCGCTTCTGACCGCACCGACGGGCGCACACATCGCCGGGCCGGAGTTCGACCCCTTCTACACCCACTCCGGCGGCTACGGCTACACGTGGTTCCGTGACGAGGCCGAGGTGTCGCGGTATCTACTCGCCTCCGACGACCGGTTGGATCTCGAACTCACTGACCGACTGGCGACGAGCGCACGATTCTTCTGTGAGAGCCAGTTAGACGACGGATCGTGGCCCCACCGCGCGTGGGCCGTCGATGGCTCGCTCGCTCCCGGATGGGCGCACGCCCGCGTCGAAAACTCGTCAAAGCCCGAGTACCAAGCCGATCAGACGGCAAGCGTGGTCACGTTCCTCGCACGCATTCTGGAACGTCGGACCGAGTTGGATCCGGAACTTGTCGGAGACGTTCGAGACGCCATCGAACGCGGCATCGAGTGTCTGGACGAGACGCTCGAAGACGACGGACTTCCGGAGCGGTGCCAGAACGCGTGGGAGAATATGATCGGCCGGTTTACGCATACCGCCGCGACGTTCCTACAGGCGTACGCGACCGTCGCGCAAGCGCCGGTTTCCGACGATGTAGCCGACCACGCCGCAGCGCAAGCGACGACGGTGTTCGAGGGTATCGACCAGTTGTGGGACGACGAGTACGAGGTCTACGCGCTTCGGTTGCAAGGCGACACGCTGGACTCACGTCTCGACTCGGCTACGTTCTCGCTCGTCGATGCGTTCGTCGCCTACGACGAACTCGAGGGCCTTCCCGAGACGGAACTCGACCAGTTGGAATCACACATGGAGACGGCGCTGTCGGATCTCTACCGCCAGACGGATTCGGTGTCCGGCCTCGTTCGGTTCGAGGACGATCACTGGCGAAGCGCCGAACAGAGCGGCGAAAAGGTCTGGTCGCTCTCGACGGCGTGGGGTGCGAACGCCGCCGCGACGTTCGCTGTCCTCTTAGACGAGTACGGCCGACAGAAGAAAGCGGATCTGTTCCTCGAACGAGCGACTGAACTGTACGACCTGCTCCGACCCAACGGCCCGTTCACCACCGCTGGTGGGTATCTGAGCGAACAGGTGTTCGACGACGGAACGACGGACAGCGCTGCACCGCTCGGATGGTCCCACGCGATGCGCCTCCACGCCACGTCCCTCCTCTCGGAGTACGACGCGCTTCCTGCACCGAAACCCGCGCCGTCGGGGCCGGAAAGCCGTCCGCGATGGACCACCGGCGAAAAGTACGGCGTCGGAACCGTCGCAGATCACACTGAAGACGACCCCTCGCGCGTCTGGTTCACGCTCACTGAGGGCTCATTGACCGAAGTTCGCTTCCCGCGGGTTGACCTGATGAACCTGCGGACGCTGGATATGCTGGTCGTTGACGCCGACCCCGAGTCGTCGTACACGGCACGGACGCACAACGAGACGCGCCGCGACGACGCCGCCGACACCATCGAGCGCCGCGCGGAAATGGCCGAAGACGACGCACTCCTGTTCAGACACGTCATCACAGAGTCCGGTGACGGACGCGGCCACGAGTGGACGCTCACTGTCGAGTACGCGACGGATCCGGAACACGACGCGTTGCTGGCGGACATTTCGTTCGAAGCCACGGACGACAACGAGTACGATCTGTTCGCCGTCGCCGACACCGCCCTCGTGAACACGGGCGGAGAGGACCGCGGGTTGCGTCTCGGCCAGATGGGGAGTTACCACCTCGTCGCCCGCGACGCCGGGCCGTACGATCAACAGGGGAAAACCCGACCGCTCCTCATCGACCGGGAGGGCAACGAATACAGCGTCGCCATCGCCATGACCGCTGCCGGGCGGTTCGACTGGGGAACGGTCGGCGTCGCCGGATCTGACCACCTCTCGGAACTGTTCTCCGAAGGAGAGCTACCGAACGCACAGGAAAGCGTGGACAACGAGAACGTCGTTCTGGTCGGCCGCATCGGAAGCGGGACGAATCTCGGAGAGACGATTGCGCTCGGCTTTGCAGAACACGCAGACACCGCGGCCGCGCTCGGTGAGGCCGCGGGCGCGTTGACACGCGGATACGAGACGGTCCGGACGAGTTACGCCGACTCGTGGGCGGAGTTCCTCGCAGACAAGGAACTCCCGGCATCGGTGGCGGACGATGAAACGCTAGCGAACCAGTACCGCGCCTGCCTGATGGCACTGCGCGCCGTCGAAGATAAGACGTTCCTCGGCGCGGGAATCGCCTCGCCGTCGGTGCCGTGGGGTGAGGCGGTCACCTCCGACGAACCGAAAGGATACGGTTACAACTTCGTCTGGTCGCGCGACCTGTATCAGGTGTTCACGGTGTTCGAGGCCGTCGGCGACGTGGAGACCGCCGCCGACGCTCTCGAATACATCTACGAGTACCAGCAGGACAGACGCGGCTTCATCCCACAGAACACCTACCTCAACGGACGAACCCGCTGGGGCGGCGAGCAGATGGACAACATCTCGTTCCCCGCCGTCATGGCGTACATGCTCGCCGAGCGAGGCGTCACGTTCGACGACGTTGGCTACGACTACGTGAACGTCAAGCGCTCTGCGGACTACGTGGCTCGCAACGGGCCACCGACGGCCCAAGAACGCTGGGAGGAGGAAGCGGGCTACTCGCCCTCCTCCATCGCCGCCGAAATCGCAGGGCTGGCCTCCGCCGCCGCGATAGCTATCGATGAGGGGCACGACGCCGACGCCCTCATCTGGCTGGCACTCGCTGACGACTGGACGGACAACGTGGAGTCGTGGACGGCGACACGAACGGGGACGGAGCGACACGACACCGTTCCCTACTACGTCCGCATCACCCGTGGTGGCGACCCGGACGCCGGACATCTCCGGACGCTGGCGAACAACGGGCCGACGTTAGACGAGCGTGAGATCATCGATGGGGGTTTCCTCGAACTCGTCAGACTCGGTATCAAGCCCGCCGACGACGAAGTGATCCAGAACTCCGTCACCGAGGTGGACAGTACAATCCGCGTCGATACGCCGTACGGACCGGCGTTCTACCGCTACAACGGCGACGGCTACGGCGAACGCGAACGCGACGAAGAGGGCGCACCGTGGTCCATCGAATCGAAGGGCAAGGGTCGTCTCTGGCCCATCTTCACCGGCGAACGCGGCGAGTTCGAACTACTGAACGGCACCGAGGAAGGCCCACTCGCCCCCGAAAACCTCCTCGAAACGATGGCCGGATTCGCAAACTCCGGTCGGATGCTCGCAGAGCAGGTGTGGGACCGCGAACACAGCACGGCGTATAACTGGGAGTTCGGCGAGGGAACTGGAGCGGCGACACCGCTGGCGTGGTCGATGGCGCAGTTCGTCCGCCTTGCACACGGCGTTGATGCGGGCGACCCCGTCGAAACGCCTGCATTCGTCCGCGAACGCTACGTTGACTCAGACCGGCCGGACCGACCGAAACTGCAGGTGAGTACGCGCTTTATGGGCGACAACCTCATCGTCAACGGCCAGACGAACGCCGCCGTCATCGCGGTGAAGACGCCG